>NZ_JBQZGF010000014.1:0-119212 GCF_052692095.1 Delftia sp. NA_296.1
CGGCAGCATCTTGGCCTCGGTCATGAAGCGCATCACCCACTGATTGGCCACGGACTCGGCCAGCGGGCCATGGGGCTCGCCGCGCGGCGGCACCCAGCCGGCGCTGCGCTCCTGCGTGGCGCCGCACTCGGCAAACGGGCTCTTGCCCAGGGCTTCTTCAAGCTGCTGCAAATCGCCCTGCCAGCTCTCGGCAATGCGATAGACGATCATGTTTTTGAACATAGCGAACCTTTGCTCGGACGGACTGCGGCTGCGCCGCAGCAAGCGGTGTGCAACACCGGGCTGCGCCGCCTCCATCCAGAGGGAGAAAACAGAAAAAACAGCAGGGGCGCCATGCCTTGGCGCCCCGCCCGGTCATTGTGCATGCCTGGCACCGGACGGCGCTGCACAAGCTTGTCAATTCTTTACAAGCCGTGCGCAAAACCTCACTGCCCCGATACATCGGACGACCACACTTCAATCATCCGCTGCACAGGGCTCGCCAAGTGCCTTGACGGCGGCCTTCAGTCACCCTCTCCAGAAAGGATTTTGGAATGACCACCACCTTCCGCCGCACCCTCGCCAGCGCCGCCGCTGCCACCGCCTTGCTGGCATCGTTCGCCCTGCCCTCGTACGCCCAGACCGCCGCGCCGGCAGCACCGGCTGCAGCCACCACGCCCAAGCCCGAACGTCCCATGCACAAGCCTGGCGAACGCCGAGAGCACATGCAGCAGCGCATCGCCAAGCTCAAGGCCGAGCTCAAGCTCACGCCGGCCCAGGAGACCGCATGGAACACCTATGCGGCCACCTTCAAGCCCGGCGAGCGTCCCCAGCGCATGGAGCGCGAGGACTTCGCCAAGCTGACCACGCCCCAGCGCATCGACAAGATGCGTGAAATGCGCGCCCAGCGCGCGGCCGATGCCGATCGCCGCGGCGAAGCCACCAAGGCCTTCTACGCCCAGCTGGATGCCAGCCAGCAAAAGACCTTCGATGCCGCCACGCTGCACAAGGGCCACCCCGGCCACCACGGCATGGACCACGGCCCGCGCCATGACCACAAGAGCGGCCAGGCCCGCCCTGCCCCGGCACCCGCCCAGTAAGCAGCCACCTGGCCTGCCCGCCACCAGCGGGCAGCCGGATTGCTTGCGCCAGCCCTTGCACGGACGCTTTGTCAGGCGACCGACAGTGCAAGGGCTTTTTTGCTGACGCCCCGATCTTCACCAGCCTCCCTAGAGTGTTACAGGCACAGCAACGTGTGCCGCCCCCGGAGAAGATCATGGCCCTCAAAATCATTCAAACGACGCCATCCAGCTACCAGAGCCTTGCCAAGACACGCATCCATCCGCCAGCACGCCTGGCAGCGACCGTGATGCTGGCCTGCGCAGGCGCTGTCCTGCCGATGGCGACCCAGGCGCAATCCTTGGCGCCGGAATCCTCCCCCTCCATGTACCTGCAATATGGCGCAGCCGAGCGCAGCGCCGACAGCTGGACCCTGGGCGTTACCGTGCCCTGGCGCAACTGGCGCCATGCGCTGTGGGGCGGCCAGCTCAGCGGCTACTGGGATATCTGGGGCGCGCGATGGTCCGCCCCCCTGGAAGGCAGCCACCGCAGCACCTGGGTGGTGGGCATCAATCCCACGCTGCGCTGGCGTGGCAGCAACGGACAGTCGCCATGGTTTGCAGAAACCGGCGTGGGTCTGAGCTGGGCACTGAACCGGCGCTACGTCACGGACGAGAAGGAATTCCCCACGCGCTACAACTTCGCCACCCATATCGGCGTGGGCTACCTGTTTGGCAGCCAGGGCCAGCATGAGCTGGTGCTGCGGCTGGAGCACCATTCCAACGCAGGCATCAAGAAACCCAACCCCGGCGAAAACTTCCTGCAGCTGCGCTACGCCCACCATTTCTGACCACGGTTGCGGATCCCGGCAAGACCACCTTCGAGGTGGTCTTTTTTTGTCCTCAGCCGCCCTGTGGAAAAACCTGGGCATAAAAATCTCGTAAATCCATGTTTATCCACAAGGAAGATGCGCCATGGAAAGTTGTGCCCAAAACGAGTGCAGCAGCGAAGCTGCATCCACCACAGGGTTTGAAGTGTCTTAAGTTGTTGATTTTTATAAGACAAATTCAGTTATCCACAATTAAGCACTTCACTTACTACTACTACTAATTAAAAAATAAGAGAGATAGGAATAACAGCCAAGGGCGGTTTTTCACAGCGGCAAGACCGTTCTGGATAAAAAAAGGCAGCCGATCCATCAGAAAAAAAGCCTGTCAACAGGTCACAGCGCTGGCAGACCATGTGCTCATCCATGTCTGGCAAGCCTTCTTTTCATCTGGGTAAACCAAAAAATCCTTATAGATCAACAACTTGAATTGCAATGAAGGAAAAAATGCACATCGCACGAAACTGTGGATAGATGAAGACCAACTCAACAGTTATCCACAGAAAAAATCGAAACAGGCAAACTATCCCCGTTCGGGAGACACCGGGAACAGGGCTTTGATCACATGTTTTTCAATCGGGCAAGGCATTGTTTTTTTTGAGGAATAGTGAGTTATCCACAGAGATGTCATGCCTCTACTACTACGACTATTCTTTATAAGAAGATCAAAGAACAACCGAAGGCGAAGTCACGCGGGAAGCGAAGGCCGAACGGTTTTTCAAAAAAACAGACGTGCCAGGTTGTCTGGAGCCTGGGCATGTCCAGACGAGGGACTGCTCCAGCGAAATTGGCGCGCCTGTGTTCAAAAAAATTCCGGATCGATTCACGCGCCATGGCCGTATGCACGAAGACGCACAAAGACAAGACTTCCTCGCGGCCTCGCAGGAACGCTGTGGAACGGCCGCTTTTCCACAACGGGCTGTGCACTGGACGTGGAAGACTTCAGGAAAACGCGGCCTGCCAGGCGGACGCAAGCGGATGCGCCAGAGGCAGTGTTCGTCCATTCAAAAAAATTCAACCCCTTGTTGCCAGCCTGCAAGAGGACTGCGCATCCAGATCAGGAGCAGCAGATCCAGTCCAGGCAAGGGCAATCACGAAAAGTGATGGCTGCTGGCGCACCAGCGCAAGAGGACGTGAATCAGCCCGAGCGGTTCAGCGGCCTGCAGAGGACCGTGGGGGCTTGGCAGCTGTCAGGCCCTGGGTTGCCCGCGCAAGCGCGTCCTGGGCGTTCTGCAGGCCTGTTGGCGGGTACGGCCGGGTCGGGGAGCTGGCACGGTCTGCGAGATCCAGCGGTAGCCAGCGGGATCCGGGACCGTGCTGCAGAGGGCATGCAGGGAGATGCGGGAGCCGGGAAATACGGTTGCCCACAGGCTGTGTGCAAGTGGCCTGTGGGCAATCGGCAAGCTCGCTGATTGAAAAAATCAGCCGTAATCAATGACTTGCGTATGCAAAGGAATGCAGTGGCGACAGGGTACTGCCTGTTTTTCGCATGCTTTCCACAGGGTCCGGTTCAGCGTGCCGGGCGGCGCTGCAAGGCAAAGGGCGGCAGGCCCTTGAGCAGCTGCTGGCCATAGCTGGTGTTCACCAGGCGCCGGTCATAGCAATACACATGGGCCTGGTCTTCCTCGGTGCGTATGGCGCGGCCCACCCACTGGGCCAGGCGGATCGCCGTGGCCGGCACCACCAGCTCATTGAAGGGGTTGCGGCCGCTGCTGCGCAGCCATTCGGCCCGGGCCTCGCCCACGGGGTCATCGGGCGGGGCAAAGGGCAGCTTGGTGATGAACAGGGACTCGCACAGCGCGCCGGGCAGGTCCAGGCCCTCGCCGAAGGACTGCATGCCGAAGATGATGGAGGGCTCGCCCATCTCCACGGCATCGCGGTGGCGGGCCAGCAGCAGGGCGCGGGGCATGGCCGTCTGCACCAGCACCTGCGAGCGCATGGCCGTGGACAGCGCATCGACCGCCAGGCGCATCTGTTCGCGCGAGGTGAACAGCACCAGGGCGCCGGCCTGCACGTGGGACAGGTCGCCCAGCAGCGCGTCCACCATCTCCTGGGTGAAGCGGGCGGCCTCCTTGGGGTCGGCCACGGTTTCGCGCGCCACCAGGGTGCCCTGGCGCGCGTAGTCGAAGGGGCTGGGCACTTCCAGCGTGGTCACGGCCGCATCGTCGTGCAGGCCTGCCTCGCGCAAAAAGAAGTCGAATTGTCCACAGCTGGTCAAGGTAGCCGACGTGAGCACGGCACCGCGCACCTGGGACCACAGATGGTGGCGCAGCGTGGCTCCGGGCAGGATGGGGCTGGCATGGGCCTTGACCACGATGTACTCGCCATCTGTCTCCAACGTGAACCATTTGGCATTGGGAACGCGGCTACTGTCGTCATCCTGCGCTGGCTGCTGCATCAGCAGCTGGGCCGTGTCATAGACGGATTCCAGGCGGGGAGCCAGTGCGCCAACCTGTGCATAAGCTGTAGACAGCCTGCGTGCTTCCTCTGGATTGTCCTTGATGGCGGCGCGCAGTGCCTTGGAGATGGCGCGCAGCGCATCCAGAAAGCTGTTGGCATGGTGGGCGGCCTTGCCCAGAGGCTCCAGCAGGGGCTCGGGCAGCATGCCGCGCGGTGCGCGCACCCGCGCCGGCCCCCAGCTGTCCTTTTGCGACTTGAGCGTGTCGCCGTACAGCTCCATCACCAGGCGCGCCAGTTCCTGCAGCTGCTGGCGCAGCTGGCTGGCATGGCTGGGCAGGTCGGCCAGTTCCTCCACTTCGACCAAGGTATTCACGCGCAGGGCGCGGCTGGTCAGCTTGTCTATCCAGCCCAGGCGGCTCAGGTCCATCTCGCCGGCGAATTGGCCCAGCGCCGTGGCGGGCAGATGGTGGGCTTCGTCCAGCACCAGCAGGCAGTTGTCCAGCTCGGGCAGCAGCCGCGCACCCAGGGAGGACAGCAGCAGATCGTGGTTGGCCACGATGACCTGGGCGGCCACCAGGTCCTTGCGGCGCTCGTAATAGACGCAGTTGCTGAAGGCCGGACAGTGCTTGCCGGTGCAGGACGAGGATTCGGCCGCCACGGGGCTCCAGGCCTCGGTCTCGGGCGGGGTTTCCAGAGAGTCGCGGTCGCCGTCCCAGGCCTGGGACGCCAGCGCGTTGGCCATGCTTTTGTAGAACTGCATGCGCGCCTCCAGCTCCTGGGCCGGGCGTGCCACGCGGCTTTGGGCCTGCGCCTTTTCTTCGGCGAACAGATCGTCCAGATCCTCGTCCTGGGCCTCGCCGGTGCTGGCCAGCCGCTCCAGCTTGAGCTTGCAGACAAAGCGGCCCCGCCCCTTGGCCAGCGCGAATTTGAAGGGCTGCTCCAGCTGCTGGGCCAGCGCGGGCAGATCCTTGTTCACCAGCTGTTCCTGCAGGGCGACGGTGGCCGTGGAAATCAGCACCCGGGTGCCGCGCGCCAGCGCCATCGAAATGGCGGGAATGCTGTACGCCAGCGATTTGCCCACCCCCGTTCCGGCCTGCACCACGGCAATGGACCGGGTGGGCTCCGGTGCGCCCTCATCGATTTTTCCCAGCTGGGCCTGGCTGAAGGTCTGCGCGATCTGGGCCGCCATTTTTCGCTGCCCCTCACGATTTCGGAACCCTGGGATGGCCCCGACCACGTCATCAAAGGATTTCAGGGCCTGATCAGCCCATTTTTTTTCATGCATTTCGGCGTGTTTTGACCAAATGGATCATCTTGGTCCATCTGTTTATAAAGATTCGTACAGTGATATGTATTAAATAAGATGCGAAATCTTATGAAATACCGCGCACAAAGCGCGTTTTTCGTATGCCGTACAGCCTACAAGCTGCCCGTCATATGGATCACTGAACCCGCCAATCGCATGTGTGCACAGGTGGGTATCGGTCACCGGGATGGACATCTGTCCACCGGCTGTTCCTGGATTGTTCCCATGGCCGTTGATGGCCATGCGCGTGGCCGCATCCACAGTCTTGCCCACAGCGGCCAGGGCGTTCGGCCTGTGATCAATCCTGTGTGCATGTTGTTGGCATGCTTGTGGATTGATTGGGTGATTGTCGCAATTCACCGTTGATTTGCAACGGATTTTTCATGAGTTCAGGTTCCACGCGATTTCCAGAAGATGGTGGAAGTTGTCACCACTGTGGAAAACAGGGCCTGTGCAGATCTTTGGCTTTGCAGAGCGTGTTTTTCCCCGGGATATCCACAGGTCTGCGGCCGCTGCGGCTGGGGCCTTGGTCCACCGCCAGGCGGCAGGTCCGCGGCGGCGCAGCGGATCGCGCTGGTTCTCGAAAAAGCGCAGGCGATCCCTGCCAGGGATCGGCCCCGGGCGCCGGCCCAGGTACGCGAATGTCTTACCAAACGGTAATGAAGGCTTCACGCACGCAGGAAGGTGCGTTTTCTAGCATCTGTTTCATCTCAGGAGACAAGGGTCGGCTCGCTGCAGTCCCTGCGCTCCAGGCATGGATTGAAGGGGCAAGAATGATCAAGACATTTGCGGGCCTGCCCAAGGCAGCCCGGTTTCCGGCGGCATCGGCATGCGCTGTCATCGCCGTGGCCTGCCTTGTGGCGGGCTGCGATGCATCCAAGGCATCGGCACAGAACGAACCTGCCGTGCAGGCGCCCGCGCCGGCCGGCGTGGTGCGGGTCAAGCCCGAGTCGCTGAAGATGCTGGACATCGCCGTGGTGGCCGATCCGCAGGGCACGCAAATGGCCTGGGCGCCCGCGCGCGTGACCTTTGCCGAGGACCGCGTGGCCACCGTCTCGGTGCCGCTGGCCGCGCGCGTGGTGTCGGTTCGTGCCCACGTGGGTGACATCGTCAAGGCCGGCGACGAGCTGGCCACCCTGGTCAGCCCCGAGGCGCTGCGCGTGCGCTACGAGGTGGAAGCGGCCCGCAGCGCGCATGACGTGGCAACCGTGGAAGTGCGGCGCCAGCAGACCATGGTGGACAAGGGCGTGGGCGTGGAAGTGGATCTGCGCGCGGCCCAGGCCAAGCTGCGCGAGTCGGCCCAGGAGCTGGCGCGTGCCCAGGGCACGTCGGCGCTGCTGGGGCAAGGTGGCGGCGACCGGCTGGTGCTGCGGGCGCCACGCGCCGGCGTGGTGGCCGAGCGCAAGGCCGTGGTCGGCGCCTCGGTCGAGCCCAGCGGCGAGCTCTTCCTGATCGGCGATCCCGCCGCCATGAACGTGGTGGCCGATGTCTTTGAAAGCGATCTGCCCGGCATCCGCCTGGGCAGTGCCGTGCAGGTCGATGTGCCGCAGCTGCCCAAGCCCCTGACCGGCACGGTGCGCCACCTGGGCGCCACGCTGGACAAGGAGTCGCGCCGCGCCTCCGTCATCGTGCAGCTCGATGCGCAAAACCCCGTGCTGCGTTCCGGCATGCAGGCGCGCGTGGGCCTGCAGGTCTCCAACGAGCACGAGATGCTGATCCCCGTGACGGCCGTGCTCATCAAGGATGAAAGCCGCAGCATCGTCTTCGTGCAGACCGGCGAGCAGCAGTTCGAGGCCCGCACCGTGGTGCTGGGCCGGCCCTCGCGCGGCATGGTGCCCGTGGTGTCGGGCCTGAAGTCGGGTGAAAAGATCGTCGTGCGCGGTGGCCTGCTGCTCGACGGCGCAGCCAGCCAGCTGCTCTGATCGCGGCCAGGAGACTCATCAATGCTGCGTTCCCTGATAGCGTTTGTGGTGCACCGGCGGCTCGTCGCCCTGTGTGCCACCCTGATCATCGCCATCTATGGCGTGTACTCATACCTGCACACGGCTATCGAGGCCTATCCCGATGTGACCAATGTGCAGGTCGGCGTGATTGCCCAGGCGCCCGGCCTGGCTCCCGAGGAGGTGGAGCGCCAGATCACCCAGCCGCTGGAGCGCGAGCTCAACGGCACGCCGGGCCTGGTGTCGCTGCGCTCGGAGAGCTACTTCGGCCTGGCCATGATCAACCTCGTCTTCAATGACGATGCCGACAGTTTCCATGCGCGCGCCGAGGTGTCGCAGCGCCTGCCCCAGGCCAATCTGCCCGACGGCGTCACGCCCGAGATGGCGCCCGACTACACGCCGCTGGGCAAGATCTTCTACTACCGCCTGAAGAGCGACCGCCACACGCTGGCACAGCTGCGCACCGAGCAGGAATGGCGCGTGGTGCGCACCCTCAAGCAGGTGCAGGGCGTGGCCGACGTGGTCAGCATCGGCGGCTTCGTCAAGGAGTACCACGTCGAGGTGGATCCCGAGAAGCTGTATGCGCTGGGACTGTCGCTGGAAGACGTGAGCGATGCCCTGTCCAAGTCCAACCGCAACGTGGGCGGCGGCCTGATGCGCCGGGGCGAGCAGTCGCTGATCATCCGCGGCATCGGCCTGCTGCGCACGCCGCAGGAGATCCAGGGCGTGGTCGTGGCCATGCGCGGCAGCGCGCCCGTGACCATTGGCGACGTGGCGCGCGTGGTGCAGTCGCACACGCCGCGCCAGGGCTCGGTGGGCATGGACGATGCCGACGACGTGGTCCAGGGCATCGTGCTGCTCAAGCGCGGCGAGAACCCCTCGGTGGTGCTGGACCAGATCCATGCCAAGGTGGCCGCGCTCAATGACGGCGGCCTGCCCGAGGGCATGCACATGGAGACCAACTACGACCGCTCCGATCTGGTCGGCCACACGCTGGGCACGGTGCAGCACAACCTGCTGTTCGGCGCCACGCTGATCGTGGGCGTGCTGTGGCTGTTCCTGCGCAGCCTGCGCGGCTCGCTGATCGTGGCCACGGTGATCCCGCTGTCGCTGCTGGTGGCCTTCATCGGCCTGCACCTGCTGGGCATGCCGGCCAACCTGATCTCCATGGGCGCCATCGACTTCGGCATCATGGTGGACGGCGCCGTGGTGCTGGCCGAGAACATCATCCGCAACGCCCGCCTGCGCAAGCCGCAGACGCAGGCGGACATGCGCCACATCATCATCGACTCGGCCGTTGCCGTGGCCAAGCCCACGCTGTTCGCCATGGCCATCGTGATCGCGGCGCTGATCCCCGTGTTCTCGCTGGAAAGCATCGAGGGCCGCATCTTCCGTCCGCTGGCCATGACCTACAGCTTCGCGCTGCTGGGTGCCCTGGTCTTCGCCATGGGCCTGGTGCCGGCGCTGTGCGCGCTGTTCCTCAAGCCCCAGCACGTGATGGTGGAAGAGCCCAAGATCTTCGACCGCGCGCACCACGGCTACCAGCACTGGATCGGCACCCTGCTGGGTGCCGGGCGCCGCCGCGTCATCGTCATCGTCGGCTCGCTCGCCATCCTGGTGGCAGCCGGCCTGTCGGCGGCCTGGCTGGGCACGGAATTCCTGCCCGAGCTCGATGAGGGTGACGCCTATGTGCTGGTGCAGATGCCGGCATCTATCTCGCTGGAAAAGGGCCAGGAAGTGCTGCGCGACGTGCGCCTGCGCCTGAAGACCTTCCCCGAGGTGATCACCGTCACCACCGAGCAGGGCCGGCCCGAGTCCGGCACCGACAACGAGACGCTGAACCTGGCCAAGGTGCTGGTGCGCCTGAAGGGCCACGGCGAATGGCGCAAGGGCCTGACCAAGCCCCAGCTCATCGAGCAGATGCGCGCCACGCTGGGCGAGATTCCGGGCGTGTCGTTCAACTTCGCCCAGCCCATCCGCGACAGCGTCGAGGAATCGACGTCCGGCGCGCGCGGCCAGGTGGTGCTCAAGGTCTTCGGCCCCGACATTCCGCAACTGCGCGCCATCCTGCAGCAGACCGTGGACCTGGTGAAGGACATCGACGGCGTGGTCGATCTGGGCCTGTACCGCGATGCGCCTGCACCCCAGGTCCACGTGGAGTTCGACCGCCAATCGCTGGCGCGCCAGGGCATTGCCATGGAGACCGCGCAAAAGACGCTGGAGGCGGCGCTGGCCGGCAACATCTCCACCACGCTGTGGGAGGGCGAGTACCCCGTGCCCGTGCGCGTGCGCCTGCCCTATGTGGACCGCATGGATGAGGAGCGCATCCGCAACATCGCCATCCCCCTGCCCAACGGCGGCTCGGTGCCGCTGCATTCGGTGGGCCAGGTCGCCATCAAGATCGGCAACTCCTCCATCTTCCGCGAAGGCAATGCGCGCTACATGGCGCTCAAGTTCAACGTGGAAGGCCGCGACATCGGCTCCGTGGTCAAGGACACGCTGGCCACGTTCAAGAAGAACGTGAAGATCCCCGAGGGCTACCAGGCCGTCTGGGGCGGCGAGTGGGAGAACCAGCAGCGCGCGGCCGCACGCCTGAAGATCGTGGTGCCGCTGTCGCTGATCATCGTCTACGCCCTGCTGTTCGGCGCGCTGGGCCAGGCGCGCAGCGCCGGCATCATCTTGCTGTGCGCGCCCTTCACCATGGTGGGCGGCATCGCGGCCCTGCACTTTGCGGGCATCGAGCTGTCCATCAGCGCGGCCATCGGCTTCATCGCGCTGCTGGGACAGGTGGCGCTGGCCGGCCTGCTGGTGATCTCGGCCGTGGAGGAATTGCGACGGCAGGGCATGCCCATGATGCAGGCCCTGGTCGAGGGCGCTGCCGAGCGCATGCGCTCCATCGTGCTCGTGGCGCTGCTGGCGCTGCTGGGCCTGCTGCCCATGGCGCTGTCCACGGGCGTGGGCAGCGAGACGCAAAAGCCCTTCGCCTCCGTGATCGTGGGCGGCATGGTGGTGCTGCCCCTGGTGGCCCTGGTGCTGCTGCCCGTGCTCTATGCGCTGCTGGGCCCCAAGAACATGTTGACGCAGGAAGAACTCGATGAAAAAGAGTGATAGCCCCCTGAGCGGCTTCGCCGCTTCCCCCTCTCTCGCTTCGCGGGAGGGGGACGACGCCATCGCCGCGAGGCGGCTCTTGCTTGGCGTCTCTGATTTGGGCCGCGTCGGTTTTGCGGGTCGTTCACCTTATCGGGCCCTGTTTGTGGCTGTGGCGCTGTGCTGGGGGGCGGGTTCTGCGCTTGCGCAGCAGGCTGTGCCCGCTGTACCGGGCGGGTCGGCTGTGCCGGCCATCACTGCGGCGCCTGCCTCCGAGGTGGCTCCGGCGGCTGCGCCGCAGCAGCCGGTGGGGATGCAGGAGTATCTGCAGATGGTGGTGCGCAACCAGCCGCAGCTGGCGGCGCAGCGGCTGCAGATCGGGATTGCGCAGGCAGACAGCCGCACGGCGGCGGCGTTTCCCAATCCCACGGCGTCGTACAGCAGCAAGCCGGGCGAGAAGCAGTGGGGCATAGAGCAGCCGCTGCCCATCTTCGGCCAGCGGCGTTTGCGCATGGAGAACGCGCGCAAGGGCGAGACGGCGGCGCGTGCCAATGTCGAGGTGGCCGTGGCCACCACGCTCAACGATGCAGCCACGGCCTTCATCGACCTGCTGATGACGCAGCAGCGCCTGAAGGTCTGGGAAGAGGCGCAGGAGTCGCTGAACGGCGCAGGCAATATCGTGCGCGGCCAGATCGAGGCCGGCGCGCGCAGCCGCTATGACGGCGCGCGCCTGAGCCTGCAGCAGGCCCAGATGGCCATGCAGGTCAGCCAGGCCCAGTCGGACTGGCAGGACGCCGCCTCGCATGCCGCCGCCCTGGCCGCCCTGCCCCAATGGGCGCCGCGCGCCACGGGCAGCCTGCAGGCCGTGCCCGTGGGCCAGCTGCTGCACGAGCAGGAGCTTTGGGAGGCCGCGCGCCAGCGCCTGCCGGCCCTGGTCGCTGCCCAGGCCGAGCTGGACCAGCTGCGCCACAAGGTCGAGCTGGAACGCCGCGAAGCCCTGCCCACGCCCAGCGTGAGCGTGGCGCGCGTGCGCAACCGGCTTGACGGCAACTACAACCAGATCGGCGTGTCGGTGGAGCTGCCGCTGTTCGATCGCCGCGAAGGCCCCATCGCGCGTGCCCAGGTGGAGGCCGAACAGGCCCAGCTGCGCTACGACGCCGCGCTGATCGAGGCGCGTACCGAGCTGCAGCGCGCCATCAAGCAACTGAAGCTGCGCCGCGATGCCGTGCGCGCCTACGAAAAGCAGGGCCTGGCGCAGATCGCGCCGCTCAACCAGATGGCCCAGGACGCCTACAAGCTGGGCCAGGGCTCCATCCTGGAGCTGATCGATTCGCTGGGATCGATCAACGAGCACCGCCTGGAGCACCTGGACCTGGTCAAGGAAATGATGCTGGCCGAGTGGCAGGTGCGCGTGGCCAGCGGCGATCTGCCGATGTGGGCAGCGCCCTGAGGCGCTTGACGCCCTTCCCCTCCTGCTGTGCGGGAGGGGCGGTCGGACCCTGGGTGGCACCCCACGGTGTGCCTGGTCCGGATCACGCCAGTTTCATGCGGTGCGATGCCGCGCAGCGCAGCCCAAGGCTGAAAAGAGGTGGTAAACATGCCGGCACCCCCACCGATCTCGGCGGAGTCTGGCGCGCCGTATAGTGTCTGCCTCAGTTTCGAGTCAGGCCCTGCCGCCCGCATGTACCGCTATCTCATCATCGAAGACGACGCGCTGAACGCGCGCTACATCGCCGAAGGCCTGCGCCAGCAGGGCGCGCAGGTGGCGGTGTGCAGCGATGGTGTGCAGGGCATCGCCATGGCCGTGGGCGAGAGCTGGGATGTGATCATCCTCGACCGCATGCTGCCCAACGGCTTCGACGGCCTGCAGATCCTGCAGACGCTGCGCTCCATGGGCAAGCAGACGCCGGTGCTGGTGCTCAGCGCCCTGTCGGCCACGGACGAGCGTGTGCGCGGCCTCAAGGCCGGCTGCGACGACTACCTGACCAAGCCCTTTGCCTTCTCCGAACTCTCGGCGCGCCTGGAGGCCCTGGTGCGCCGCGCCCAGATCCCGGCCCCTGCGCGCGAGATGCGCCTGGCCGACCTGCGGCTGAACCTGCTCACGCGCAGCGCCGAGCGCGCAGGCCAGCCGCTGGCGCTGCAGCCGCGCGAGTTCCGCCTGCTGGCCTTTCTGATGCAGCATGCGCACCAGATCGTCACGCGCACCATGCTGCTGGAGTCGGTGTGGGACTACCGGTTCGACCCGCAGACCAATGTCATCGACGTGCACATCAGCCGCCTGCGCGGCAAGGTGGACAAGGGCTTCGAGCCTGCGCTGATCCACACCGTGCGCGGCGTGGGCTACAGCCTGTCGGACCGGCCGCAGGACCTGCCGCAGGTGGCCTGATCCCATGTCGCTGGCCAAGCCCTGGAGCTCCACGGCCTTCCGGCTGGCGCTGACCTACGGCGTGCTGCTGGTGCTGACCATGTCCATCGTGCTGTCGGTGTTCTACGTGCAGACCGTGGGCGTGCTGCGCATGCGCATGGATCGGCAGGCCGAGAACCACATGCGCCGCCTGGTCGAGCACCGCGACAAGTACGGCGAGCCCGCGCTGGAGGCTGAGATCCAGCAGACCCTGCTGGACGGCGTCAACACCGATACCGAAATCCTCATCCTCATGGATGGCGACGGCAATCCCATCATCGGCAACGCCGACGTGGTGCCCGCACGCCGCCTGACGGAGATGGGCGTGCGCGATCTCAAGGTGCGGCGCAACGGCCGCATCATCGCGGGCCGCGTGGCCGTGGCCCAGCTGTCCGACGGCAAGCTGCTGGCCGTGGGCAGCGACATGCAGGTGCAAAGCGATGTGGAGGAACTGTTCGGCCGCGCAAGCCTGCTGGCCGGCCTGGTGGCCCTGGGCATGGCCGTGCTGGGCGCCGGGGCCTTCCGGCGGGTGGTGGAAGAGCGTGCCGCCGACATCCGCAGCACCATGGCGCGCGTGGCCACGGGCGACCTGCGCCAGCGCATTCCGGTCACGCGCCGCGACGATGAGTTCACGCTGCTCAACCGCGACATCAACACCATGCTGGACCGGCTCGAACTGCTGATGGACGGCATACGCCATGTCTCCAACACCATCGCCCACAACCTGCGCACGCCGCTGACGCGCATCCTGCTGCGCCTGCGCAATGCCCAGCAGGCCACGCCCGAGGAAAAGAACGAGACGCTGGCGCTGGTGGCCCAGGAAGTGGCCGAGCTGGGCGTGGTCTTCGACAAGCTGCTGCAGATCGCCGAAGTGGAAAGCGGCGCCAGCCGCAAGAACTTCGCGCCCGTGGACCTGCGTGCCCTGCTGGTCGACGTGGTGGAGTTCTACGAACCGCTGGTCGAGGACGCAGGCGGCGTGCTGCGCCTGGAGGTCGAGGGCACGCCCATGGCGCTGGGTGACGGCGACCTGCTGGCCAGCGCTGTGGCCAACCTCGTGGACAACGCCATCAAGTACGGATCACTGCCCGACAGCGACCACGGCGCCGACATGCTGCTGCGCGCGGGCGTGGCCCACGAGCACGGCATGGACGGCGGCGCCTGGGGCGTGGAAATCATCGTCCAGGACCGAGGCCCCGGCGTGGACGCGCAGACGCGCGAGAAGATGAGCACCCGCTTTTACCGCGCCGAATCGGACCGCGAAGGCTATGGCCTGGGACTGGCCAGCGTGCTGGCCATCGTGCAGCTGCACGGCGGCAAGCTGGGCTTCGAGAACATGCATCCGGGGCTGCAGGCAAGGATCTGGCTGCCCGGGTTGCCCACGGCCTGAAGCCGTTTCAGCGGTCCTTGTGACCGTAGGCGCAAAAGCCGGGCTTGGGCCCCTTCTTGGGGTGCAGGCGACAGGTTTCGGGCCGCTTGTCGTATACCGTGCAGCGCCGCGACTTGGCATCCAGGAAATTGCAGTCCCCGCTGGCGCGCCGCGCCATGGTGAAGATGTTGTGCTTGGGGTTGTAGTGGTCGATCAAGCGCATCTTCATCAGCCGCTTGGCGATGAGCTTGGGCTCCACGTTGTCCACCTCGAACGGATCCACCAGCTCCAGCCGCACCAGATCGGGCAACTGCACCTCCAACGGCATGGTGCAGCAGTTGGCCGCACAGCTGTCGCACATGCCGGGCTTGTATTTGCTCCAGGAGTCGAGGCGGTCGACGTCGACGATGCTGATGGGGGATCTCATGGGGTGCGCATTGTGCACCGTTGCGGCATCTGGAAGTTGTGCAGGGCCTTAGGTTGCCGGTAAATCCTGGGGCATCGGGAAGCCCAGCCAGTTTTCAACGGCCTGCAACACCGCCGCACGCGGCAGGAATTCCTGTTCCAGGCGGCCTTTCTCCAGCGTGCGCAGGTGCTGGTCCAGCGCGGCTTCGTCGGACCTCAGTGCGTCGGGTGGCGGGGTTTCGGCATGCACGGGCTCAGCGACTGCAAGCCTTGAGTGGGTGTGGAAACTGGCCAGATCCATCAACAGCGCGTGCAGATGGGGCAGGTGCCGGCGCGCGCTGGCCAGCATGGCCAGGCCCCAGGTGTCCATGTCACCCCAGTAGGCGACGTTGCAGCCCAGCAGCCATGGGGCGTCAAGCCACCCGAGGTTCAGGCCCGCGCCCAGGATGGCGATGGTGTCCGGTATCGGCTTGGGCAGTTGGTGCAGACATCGGTCGTTTTCAATCAGCAAAATGCGTTTTGCTGGCAAGGCCGTGTCATGCAACTCACTGGCTGTGATGCGCATTCGCTTGAATGGCAGCAATCCTTCTGCCAAAGGTGCGACCAGCAGCCAGTGCTCTCCTTCCTGGCTGGCTCCGAGGAAGGAGGCCAGGCCTTGGCGACTGGCTTCGCCCTCAAAGCGTACGTCGAGCAATGCTTTGAGCAGGCTTTCGTGATGTTCGAAGAACTTGCTGTCGTTTCCTGCAATAGCCAAAGCGCGCAGCGGCATTCCCTGCGCGCACCCAGGCTCCAGTTGTGTGGCCATTTGCACGGCTTGCACCACCTGCTCGGCAGGAAGATGCCGCCACAAAGCCAGGCGGCGCACCAGCAGTCGATGGAACATGGGATCCACTTCCGTCAGCACACTGGCCAGCGCTCGGTAGTCTGCGTGAATATCCGTGTGACCCGAGGCTCGCAGGGTGGTGATGGACGTCATCCAGTCGGACGGGCGCTGCAGGATCCAACGCGCGGGAATGTCGATAGGCGATGCGCCACTGCGGTACTGCCGACTGCGCCATTCAACCAGGCCCGGTCCGTGCTCGTGGATGCGCCTCCATTGCTGCAGGTGTTCGCGCAACTGCGCGCTGTCGTGCTGGAAGCTGTGCGCATCTGGCGCACCGATGGCCAGTTGCAAAGGCCATGCGCAGGGGCCGCCTAGCAGGCGCTGTTCACGCCAATTGGCAGACTGCCATTGGTTTGCCAGCAGATTTGCCAGCTGCTGCGGGGATTTCATGGCGCATGCTGCGCACCGGCGCGCAGGTGGGCCCTGTCATGCAGCTCTTGCCAACTGAGCGAAGCCAGCGTGGCTTGCTGGCCTCGGCGGTGCACCACGACCGCTGAGCGGGTGTGATTGCGCAGCAGACGCAGTTCCTTGTTGGGCGTGACGAACAGCGCATGCAGCCCGAATTCGCGCAGCGCCTGAATGATGCGTGCTGCCACCGCCTGCGAGCTTTTGGAGAACGCCTCGTCCAGCACGATGGTGCCGAATACCGGGCGATTGCGTCCCGAGGGACACAGCGCGTAGCTCAGTGAGGCGGTGAGCACATAGCTGGCGATGATTTCCTTTTCCCCTCCGCTGCCGCCTTGCGAGCCGGTGCGCCGCTCCAGCACCTGCCCGTTCGCTCTGTCCAGCACCTGTACGGCGAATTGCAGCCGATAGCGTGCATCCAGCAAGGCCTGCGCGGCCTTGGTGCGGCGATTGGCTGCGTGTTCGCGCAGCAGCTCCACCATGTTGCGCAGCGCCTGGTAGTGGCTGCGGCCTTCGTCATCGCGCAACCGCTCCGAACGCAGCTCGGCCAACGCCTTGTGCAGGTCCTGCAGGCTTTGGTGCAGTACGGGCTGGGGATTGAGTTGCAGGTAGCGGCCGGGCTGGAAATCGACCCGCGCCAGCGTGCGGTTGAGCTCGCCTATGCGTTCGGTGATTTCGGTGACCTGTGTTTCTATGTTGCTGAGCAATGCGTTGACACCTTGCTCGGACGTGGTGTTGAGATAGTCCTGGAAGCGCTGGCGCTTCTCGGGCAGGGCCTCCTCCTCCAGCACGCCAAGCCGTTCCAGGTAGTGGGAAAGAGCTTCGATGTCCTGAGTTTGCTCGGCCAGTGCGCCGCTGTCTTCCCTTTGGGCCTTGCTCATCTGGCGAATGATGTCCTTGTGCAGTTCGGCCAACTTGGTGCGTTGCGTTTGTGACAGCCCATAAACTTCGTTCAGAGTGTGCCGCTCCTGGCTGGCAAGGCGGTCACAGTCGAGCGCGGGCATGCCTCCGGGCAGCAAATTTTCCAGACGGTGGCCCAGTTCGTACACGCCAGCGTCCGGGTCCAGCCGCGCCTTGTACTCTGCCAGCCGCTTTTCGGTGCTGGTGTGCCGCTCTTCGAGTCCGGCGTGCTTGAGCCTGGATTGCAGCAGCACATTGTCCGCATCCTGTCGGTGCTTTTGTGCGTCTGCCCAGCGCTTCTTGGCCTGGGCCGTATCTGACTGAGGATCCAGCAAGGCCTGCAGATGCGACTGCAGTCCTTGCAGCCTGGTCTCGATTGCGGCCGCATCCAGATCTTCAAAACGCAATTCTAGAAGCCTGTGCCACAGGCCCTGCAAGCTGGAGCATTCGGAATGAGTTGCCACTGCCGCCTGCTTTTGTTGATCCAGGGCTTGCCACTGCGCGGACTGCTCGTGCACTTGCCGTTCCAGCTGGGCCAGCCGGTCGCGGTTGTCGAAGCCGGTCATCCAGTCCTGGTCGATGCGCTTGTGGTCCTGCTTGTCGAAATGCAGTGCCTTGCCGGACATCAGTCCCTGCTGTGTCATCGCATGCGGTGTGCGCCGCAGCGCCTCGCTGTTTTCCACGCAGTGCCGGTCAAGATCCGCCAACAACCTGCGCAATGCACTTTGGTATGCGTGCGGCTTGAGGTTGAGCAGGCGGCAAAAGCCATCATCCCAGAATCGAACGGGCTCCTGAGGGTCGCGCACCTCCAGCAGCCGCACGTGCAGGCGGTTGTGGCGCTGGTTCACCCAGTCCAGAGCGGCCTGCATGTCCTGCGGCGGCACCATGATGCGCAACCGCTGGCTGCCGATGGCGCGTTCGATGGCACCGCGCCAAGCCTGCTGGTTCTTCTGGACTTCGATCAGCTCGGCGACGAAGGGCAGGTCCTCGGGCGCACGTTGCAACTGCTGTGCCAGTGCGGCGCGAAACTGCTGGAATTCCGTGGGCAGGTTGGAGCCTGGGCGCAGCCGTACCGCATGGAGTTCGGTCTGCAGCTGCTGAAGCATGCCGTGGGCATTGCGCTCACTGGTGACTGCGTCCTCGGCTGCCGCTAGAAGTTCAGCCTGCCGAGCCTCCAGCTGTTGCAGTGCAGGTTGCGCCTGTTGCTGGTGCTGTGCCAGCAGGGACGCGTTGAGAGAGGCTGTGCCGGCGTCCAGACCCAGATTGCGCGCCAGCTTGCGGTAGCTGGCCAAATGGGCCTGCTTTTGCCCCAGCACCGCTTCTTGCGTGGCGATGCTTTGCTCCAGCAGCTTGATGTCGCCGCCTCCGGAGCGCAGGTAGATTTCCAGCAAGCTCTGCTCATGGGCGCTGGCTTTGTCCAGTGCCGAACTATCGGTGTCTACCTGCTGCTGTTGCCGTTCCAACTGCTCCTGTAGCTGTGCGGCGCGATCGCCCCAAAGTTGCACGCCCTGCGTGGCAAACCATTGCGGCAGCGCCGCCTCGAGTGTGCGCAGTTCCTGCATGTGCAGTTGCTGATCCTGCTCCTGCCTTGCCAGCTCGCGCAGCGGCAACAAAGAAAGGTATTGCCGGTTGGCCAACTCCAGATCCGCATGGATGGAAGCCAGTTGATCAAAGCTGTCGGCAACGGCCACTGCCTCGTCGAACGCCGACTGGTCGTCGAGCACCAGCTCCCGGAAAATTTCATCGATGCTGTTGAGCTGCTTGAGGCCGGCAGCACGGTTGAGCAGCGTGAAGGCATTGGGGCCCACTTCGAAGAAACTTTGCAGACGTGCCAGATACGGGGATTTGCTGGTGAAGATCTGCAGGCCTTCGCAGCCTTTCTCCAGCCTGCCGAGAGCGCGTGCACCACCGCTGTGGTGTTCTTCCAGCCAAAGATCCAGGCTGTGCTGCGGGCCCTGCGCAAAGAACCATCGCCTTGTCATATCGCTGGCTGACGAGCTGCTGCCGTCGAACCAGAACAAGGCGCCGATAAACACCGATTCGCCATCTGTCCGTACCAGCCGGGCGGCGATGCCGGTCACGCTGCGTCCGCTGCGTGCCAAGTGATCGTTGCCGTCTCCGGAGTGCCCTGGGCCACTGGCGCCGCGCACGTAGGAAACCAGATCCCGGTCGCTTTCATGACCTCCGGTGGAAGCCAGGTTGTAGCGAGGGTTCGCGCACAGCAAGGTCATCAATGCGTCGATCAGCGTGGTCTTGCCGCTGCCTGTGGGGCCGATGATGGCTGTATTGGCGATGTCTATGCCGGCCTGATGGCGACCCCCAAAGGCGCCCCAGTTGTACAGGTCCAGCTCATGCAGGGTGTAGCTGGAAGCCGGTGCCAGGGTTGTCATGTTCATTCCTCCTGGTCGGTTTCAGCGTTTGCAGCGCTTGCATTCGCCAGTTCCCGCAAGCGCTGCAAGAGCGCTTGCAGGTTCTGCGGATTGGCAAGGTGCACGATCATCGGCCGGATGGTCAGCTTGTCCTGCGCATCGATTTCCGACACCACGCCATGCGCCCGCAGGTTCTCCAGCAGGTTGACCAGGCGCTTGCGTTCCTGCATGTCACTGCCGGTGTTGCCCAGGTAGATTTCGAGCTGGGGCAACAATTGCTCCAGACCGATCTGCACCCGCACCCCGATGCCACCTTCCTGCTCGCGCTGCAGGAACTCCCGCCGAAGTATGGCCAGCAGCAGCGATTGATCCAGTGTCAGCCTCTGGCGCCGCACCAGCGGGTGCGACCAGTCATCTTCCTCGGCGTCGTCGGGCTGGTAGCCGGCCGGAATGACCACGAAGGCCAGGCCGCGCACATCATCGACTCGCACCTGCAGATCCAGCGGCTCCAAAAGTGCATTGACGCGCGTCATGTCGCTGGTGATCTGGCGAAACAGGTGAGGCTTGCTGCCTTGCTCCAGCAGCCCGGCCTTGAGCAATTCCTGCATGGCGCGGCGCAGTGCAGGTGGCGTCGCGTGCGTATCGCTTTCCGGCTCGACTGCTGGCGCATTGGCGTCGGTTGACAGGGCTGACGCTTCCGCCGTTGGGGCGCTGGCCCATTGGTCGAAGATGTCGTTGGCAAGGTTGTCGTGAGGCATTACAGCTCCCAATCAATTTGCTGGAGCAGGTCGGCATCCAGTGCTACGCGCGGGGCGCTGAACTGCCACGGCTGGCCTTGGTCTTCGGTGGTGATGTATTCGGTGGCATCGTCCAGCTGAATACCAGCCTCGCGCGCCATGGCCAGCCAAAGTGTGAGGGTCTCCAGATCGTGCTCGCCCGGTGGCAGCGCCCGGGCCAGGTCTGACAGGGTCAGCGGCTCTCCCCTATGCACCAGCACTTGCAGGGTCCGCTGCACAAGGGCCTGGCGGTCCAGTCCCTCGAAAGCCTGCCAGAACTCGTCTTCGATCTGATCCAAGTCGGCGTATTGCGTGGTCAACAGCAGCTCGGAATTTTCGTCGCCTTCCAGTGATTTGACGCGCAGCCGCTCGATCAGGGGAAGACCACCCAGTGCCAGGCCCAGTGGCGGCAGCGGTGCGGGCAGACGCCGCATGGCCTGGCGCCGCCAGTCGATCTGCAAGGCCTGCTGCAGCACATCGTTGAGCAACTGGCCCACGCGCTGGTTCTCTGCCGCCTGGCCGGTTTTGAGGAACTGGCTGACCTCGCGCTCGCTGCGTGCGCGCACTGCCTGAACGACCTTGGCCTCCTTGAGCAATTGCTGCACCAGAAGGCGCAGCGCACTGTGCTGCAAATCATCCAGCGCCTGCGGGGCGGCGCCGTGCTCCAGGATCCGCAGAATGCGGGTGCGCATCTCGGCCAGTTCACTGCGGTTGGCCAGTTGCTGGTGAAAGCTGTCGAAAACCCGGCCTTCCTGCGTATTCAGCAGACTGGCATGGCCATCCAGCAATTGGTCCATCACGGCGCCGCGATGGTATTGCGCGCTGATGATGGCCTGGCGCAGCGTGCGATCGGCCTCGCGCCAGGAATCCTCGACCCGGCGGAAATCTGCCTGCAGGCTGGTAGCCAGCGCATAGATTTCGCGGATGCCTTCTATGGCCTGCTCATCGGTCAAACGGTGGACCCGGCCCGCTTGCACATCCTGCAGTTGCTGTTGCAGATCATCAATGCGGCGCTGCAGGTGCTCGGCGCGGCTTTGTGGATTGGGGTCCAGCGCCGACGCAAGGTTGTCGATTTCCCGCTGCACCACCGCCAGGCGCGAAGCGGTGGAAGTCATCATGCGGCGATCGAGCTGCGCCACGAATCGCAGTGCGGCCTTGAGGGCATCGGTTTCAAAGATCCGGCCTTCCCGTTCCACCACCAGAGAGCGGCGGATCCATTCGCGCAGTTCGCGCCGCGACTGCGCGCCGATGTCGGCGGTGTCGATCTCGAAATCTGGCTGATTGGCATGGGCTGCCAGCATGTCTGCTAGCGCCTGCACCGCTTGATCGAAAGGCACGCCGTCGCGCTGGTGCTCGAACAGAGCATCCAGGCAACTGAGCATCAGTGGCGCGCGCCGCGAAGCCAGCAACAGCCAGGCTGGATGCTGCTGGCGTGCATGGATGTATTTCTGTGTGCGCTGCTGATTGAGGCTGGCCATGTATTCAACGATGGAATGCGGTACGGCCCCGTTTCCTTGTGAGGATTTCCTGCACCAATGGGGCAACCGATGCGGATTGACACCATAAATGATAGGACGCGCATTTCCGCAGGATCGCTGAAAAACCAGACAAGGGTCAATCGTTGAATGGCAAAGGCACTGCCGCTGGTACTTGCGGCAGCTGCGGCCGCTTCCTCAACAGGTATTTCTGAAACCCGTCGGACACCCGCTCGTCGCGCTGGTTCAGCACCTCGGTGGCCAGGGTCAGCACGCCCGTGGTGTTGCCGGGCTTGAGCTCGGACACCGTCAGCGTGCAGTACAGCGTGTCGCCCACATAGACGGGGGCCAGGAAGCGGCTGCCCTGCTCCAGAAAGCCCTTGAGCGATTCCTCGACCATGTGCGGGAACAGGCCGGCGCCTGCCGCCGTCTGTATGGCCACCTGGTAGCCGTGGGCCAGCATGTGGGGCATGCCGCGCGCGCGGCAGTACTCCACGTCGTAGTGCACGGGATGGTTGTCGCCGCTGGCCAGCTGGAAGGCGGCGAACAGGGCATCGGTCATGGTGCGCGAGGGCAGGGCGAAGACCTCGCCCAGCGCGAAGTCTTCAAAGTAGCGCTGGGCGCACAGGGATGGGTGGCGTGGCATGGCGACTCTCCTCAGTTCGCGCTCATGTGGGCGGCGCGGGCGACCTTGCCCCATTTGTCCAGCTCCTGCTTGAGGAAGGCGGCCAGCGCCTGGGGGCGCGGCTGCTTTTCCAGCACCAGGCCCATGTCGTAGGCCTTTTTCTGCAGCCCGGCATCGTCCACCGTGGCCTGCAGGCTGGACTGCAGGCGGGCAATCAGCGCTGGCGGCGTGCCTGCGGGGGCGAACACGGCGTTCCAGGTATAGGCCTCATAGCCGGGCACCTGCTCGGCAATGGCAGGCGTGTCAGGCGTCTGCGGCAGGCGCTGGGCCATGGTGGTGGCCAGCAGGCGCACCGTGCCCGCCTTGACCTGGGCCAGGCCCGTGGGCGCGCTGTCCAGCATGAAGGCCAGGTGCCCGCCGATGAGGTCCTGTATGGCCGGCGCACTGCCCCGGTAGGGCACATGCTGGGCCCGGGTTCCCGCCATCAGGTTCAGCAGCTCCGCACCCAGATGCGGAGCGCTGCCCACGCCCGCCGAGGCATAGTTGACCTGGCCGGGCCGCGCCCGCAGATAGGCCAGGAAATCCGGCAGGCTCTGCACGGGCAGCCGCTTGTCCACCACCAGCACCAGCGGCGCCCTGGCGAGCAATCCCACGGGCGCGAAGTCTTCCTCCGTGCGGTAGCCCAGCTTGTCGTGGATGTAGGGATTGACGGCATGCGCCACCGTGGTCAGCAGCAGGGTGTAGCCGTCAGGGGCTGCCTTGGCAACCGCCTCCGTGCCCACCAGGGTGCCGGCACCCGTGCGGTTCTCGATCACCACGGGCGTGCCCAGCTTCTGGCTCCAGACATCGGCCATGGCGCGGCCAAAGGTGTCGGTGGGGCCGCCTGCCGCGTAGGGAATCACCAGCTTGATGGGGCGCGCCGGATAGTCCTGCGCTGCGGCCGCGCCTGCGGCCAGAAGCAGGGCGGTGAGAAGGGTTTGGCGTCTTGCCGTCTTGAAGTCCATAATTTTCTCCGTTGTCTCCTGGCGCCGACTATAGAAATGCGCGGCCAATGCAGCCAGTCGAATCATTGATAGGGCGGTTAGAAACCGTCTAACACCAAGGAAATGCTCCCGGCGGGCATGCAACGGATGCGATATGAATTGACGGATCTCAGGGTTTTCCTTGCCATTGCCCAGGCCAAAAGCCTCAGCGCAGGCGCGGCTGAAATGCATTTGACGGCGCCATCGGCCAGCTACCGGCTCAAGAATCTGGAGCAGGCCATGGGTGCATCGCTGTTTGAAAGAACGTCCAAAGGCATGGTGCTGACCCCGGCGGGAATGACGGTCAAGAAATACGCCGATTCCATTTTCGGCAGCGTGGACCGCTTGCACGGAGAAATGCAAAGACACATCAACGGAATATCGGGCCATATCCGCGTATTTGCCAACAGCAGCACGCTGACGGGAATTGCGCCCGTGCTCAGCCGCTATCTGGCCCATTATCCGAACGTCAATGTGGACCTGGAGGAGCGCCTGAGCGAAGACACGGTGCGCGCCGTGCTCGACGGCAGTGCCGACGTGGGCCTGGTGGCCGGCCAGATCGATCTGCATGGCCTGCATGCCATCACCTATGGCCACGATGAACTGGTGTTTGTGGTGCCCGCTGGCCACCCCTTGGCCGCCAGCAGCAGGGTGCCGCTGGAAACCGCGCTGACCTACGACCTGGTCTCGATCGGCCGCAAGACCAGCAACTTCCTCTACCTCCAAGGCATGGCCTCCAGACTGGGCATGAATCCCAGGGTACGTGTGCACGCACCAACATTCGAGGCCGTGCTGCAGTGCGTGCAGGAAGGCGTGGGCATTGCGCTGGTGCCACGCTCCATTGCCCGGCCGGCGCTGCAGGCGCGCCGGCTGGCTGCCGTGGGCCTGGACGAGGCCTGGGCGCAGCGCGAGCAGAAGGTGGTCACGCGCGAACCCGAAACCCTGCCCGCCTATGCCCGCGATTTCGTGGCCTATGTGGCGACCCAGCCTTTGCCCGAGGAAGGCGCCGTGCAGGAATCCCTGCCTTAGAAGATTTGAAATTCCGCTTAGAAAATGCCGACTGGCTGGGTGATGGTCGCACTTCTAGAATGCGGCGAATCGAATATTCGCCTCGTTCAAGAAAATGCAGACACGCCCATTGGATGGTTTGACGGTATTGGCCATGGAACACGCCGTGGCAGGGCCTTTTGCCAGCCGGCAGCTGGCGGACCTTGGGGCCAGGGTCATCAAGCTGGAGCGATTGCCCGATGGGGATTTTGCACGGGGCTATGACGACAAGGTCCATGGTGAATCATCCTTTTTTGTCTGGGCCAATCGGGGAAAGCAAAGCCTGGCTGCGGATATCAAGACCGCCGAAGGGCAGCATATCGTCGGGAAAATACTGGAAAACGCCGATATCCTGATCCAGAACCTGGCCCCGGGTGCCATGCAGAGAATGGGCATGGATTTCGACAGCCTGCATGAGAAATATCCGCGTCTCATCGTCTGCGATATATCGGGTTATGGCGAGGGCGGCCCGCTCAGCGACAGGAAGGCCTATGACCTGCTGATCCAGGCGGCAGCCGGCCTGATCTCGGTCACGGGCACGCCTGATCAGCCCGCACGCGTGGGCATTTCCATCGCCGACATCGCGGCCGGCATGTATGCCTACTCGGGCATTTTGTCCGCCCTGCTGCAGCGCGCCCGCACCGGCCAGGGCCTGCGCGTGGAGGTGTCCATGCTGGAGGCGCTGGCCGAATGGATGTCCTACCCGCTGAACTTCGCCCACTACGGCGGCACGGCGCCCGCGCGCAGCGGGCTGACCCATCCATCCATCGCGCCCTATGGCCAGTACACGGCCGGTGACGGCCAGAGCTTGATCTTCGGCCTGCAGAACGACCGCGAATGGCACAGCTTCTGCATCCATGTGCTGCAGCAGCCCGCGCTGGCGCAGGACACGCGCTTTGTCACCAACCTGCAGCGCGTGGCGCACCGCGCGGAACTCGATGCGGTGATCGCATCCGTGCTGGCTCACCTGAGCCGCGAACAGGCCATGCAGCGCCTGGATGCAGGCGGCATCGCCAACGCGCCGCTCAACGACATGCACGCGGTCTGGAACCATCCCCAATTGCAGGCGCGCGAACGCTGGCGCGAGGTGGCCACGCCCGCCGGCAGCATCCAGGCCCTGCTGCCCCCGGCCACGCTATCGGATGCCGAAGCCGCCATGGGCGCCGTGCCCGCGCTGGGCGAGCATACGCAGGCGCTGTGGGAGGAGTTTGGCGGGCAGGCTCGAGGCCGGCAAGAGTGATGCCCGATGGGTCCAGGCGGGCGATGGTGGTTGAACTCCGGCACCCATTCCAGAGTGGCGAACTCGACCGCTTCCTTGGTTGTCATCGGCTCTCTTGAGAGGGACGAAGAGGGTGGCGCTCAGGCCGAGAGCGCTGCGCGCAAGCGCTCGATGCTTCGCCGCCGCTCGGCGCGTGCTTCGAGCGCCTGCGCCATATCGACTTCGACAAAGCGTGCCTTGTGGTTTGGCTGCATCTGGGCGATGAGATCCATGTCGGCGCTGATGACGGTGCCCACCATCGCGTAGCCGCCGCCCGAGACCGCATCGCGGTGCAGGATGATTGGTTCGCGTCCGCCCGGCACCTGGATGGAACCGTATGGGTAGCCCGCATCGACGATGTTCGACGGGTCGTCGCCCGCGCCGAATGGCGGCGTGCGCTCGTGGAACTTCAGCGGCGTGCCGTTCTTGTAGCGGTAGCCGATGCGGTCGGCCTCGGAACCGACGGTCCAGGTGTCGGCGAAGAAGCTTTGCACCGACACTTCCTGCAGTCGGTGAAAGTAGATGCCCGGCAGCACACGCAGGACCACTTCCTTGTCGAGCACCGGCAGCAATGCGGCCTGCACCGTGCGACCCGCGCGGGCGGTGGCGGACGGTACTCCCACGGGCAGTCTGTCGCCGGCCAGCAGCTTGCGGCCATTGAGGCCGCCGAATGCGCCCAGGCCATAGGTCGAGCGGCTGCCCAGCACCACCGGCACGTCGATGCCGCCGGCCACGGCGATGCACATGCGCGCGCCGAGCTTCATGAAGTCGAAGCCGAGCCTGTCGCCGGCCTGCACCGCGAATGCGGTATTGCGTGGCACCTCATTGCCGTTGAGCTTGATCTTCGCGTCGGCGCCGGTCACGGCCACCAGCGCGGGCGCGTCGAACTGCAGCTCGGGACCGAGCAGCGTGCTTTCGATGACGGCCGCACCTTCGTCGTTGCCGACCAGCAGGTTTGCGAGCACCAGGCTTTGCTGGTCGAGCGCACCCGACAGCGGAATGCCCAGGTGGTAGTAGCCGGGGCGGCCGGCGTCCTGCACGCTGGTCGCGAGGCCGGGCTTGAGCACTTCAATCGCCATGGAGCACTTTCAGGAGCTGTTGGTTGTAGCCGCCCGGGTCGGCCAGGAAATCGTTGAGCGAGAACGACACTGGTACGATGCGCAGCGCGTAGGTGCCGGCCTCGACCTGCGCGATCTGGCGGTCGTACTCGGCGCGGTCAATGGGCTTGTACTTGACGATGTCACCGGGCTGGAAGAACACCATCAGCTCCTTCAGGTAGGACAGCCGTTGCGCCGGGTCGAAGATGGGCGCGGGCGTGACACCGAACATCTGGTAGCCGCCCGCACCACGCACCGAGTAGATGCAGCTGAAGCAACCGCCGTGGCCCAGCGTGAGCCTGGGCGTGTCGGTGCGCGGGCTCAGATACTTGGGCACCTGGATCTGGCGCTGGCGCTCGACCATCTGGAACAGAAAGGGCAGGCCGGCCACAAAGCCGACCATCGACACGAACCAGGGCGCCGACGAGTGCGCCTCGATGAAGGCCTCGACCGAGACGTGGCCGTTGATGCGCGCCGCGTACTCGATGTCGGTGCCCGACGGGTCCTGGTGCCGCTCGCGAAAGCGCATCAGCGTCTCGTGCGTCCACGGGTCGTTGTAGAGCACGGGAATCTCGACGATGCGCGTCTGCATCTGCAGGTCGGCATCGCCCAGGCCCGCTTCGATGTCTTTGAGCGTGGCGAGCAGTGCGTCGGGCGCGATCGCATCGGGGTCGAAGCGCACGAGGTAGGCGGCGTTGGCGGGACAGATCTCGGTCACGCCCGTGATCTCGCCCGCCTGTGCGCGGCGGCGCAGCTCGTTGCAGATGGCCATGCCTTTGAAGAACGCGGGCAGCGACATCTCTTCGCTGATCTCGACGAACAGGTGCTCGTCGCCGCCGAAGCTGTAGCGGGCCTGGGTGGGGAGGGTGCTGGCAGCGGTCATGCGGTCACCTTCGCAAGTGGAGCGGGTGCGTCGGCCAGCGGATTCACCGCCAGCCAGGTTTCGAGAAAGCCCGTGTGGAATGCGGCCTGCGCCACGCCCGCGTCCTCGCACAGTGCGCGGTGCAGCGGGATCGTGGTGTGGATGCCTTCGACCTGCAGCTCGTCGAGCGCGCGCCGCATGCGGGCCAGCGCACCGGCGCGATCGGTGTCGTGCACGATCAGCTTGCCCAGCAGCGAGTCGTAGTACGCCGGCACGGTGCAGCCGGGGAACAGCATGGTGTCGAAGCGCACGCCGGGGCCGCCCGGCACCACGAGCTGCGACACAAGGCCCGGGCTTGGCATGAAGTTCCTCGCGGCGTTCTCGGCGTTGATGCGCACCTCGATGGCCGCGCCGGTCAGCCGGATGTCTTCCTGCTGCAGGCGCAGCGGCTGGCCCAGCGCGATGCGCAGCATCTCCTTCACGAGGTCGATGCCGGTGATCATCTCGGTGATGGGGTGCTCGACCTGGATGCGTGTGTTCATCTCGATGAAGAAGAACTCGCGCGTGTCGTCGTCGTACAGGTATTCGAGCGTGCCCGCGCCGCGGTAGGCCACGGCATGGGCCAGCCGCAGCGCCGATTCGCACAGCGCAGCGCGCGTGGCCTCGCTGATGGCGGCCGAGGGCGCTTCTTCCCACACTTTTTGGCGGCGTCGCTGCAGCGAGCATTCGCGCTCGAAGCAGTGAACCACGCGCTGGCCGTCGCCCAGGATCTGCACCTCGATGTGGCGCGCCTGGCGGATGAAGCGTTCGAGGTACACCTCGCCGTTGCCGAAAGCGGCCTGCGCTTCCGCCGTGGCGGTGGCGAACTGCTGGCGCAGCTCGGCTTCGTCGTGCGCCACGCGAATGCCGCGCCCGCCCCCGCCGGCCGAGGCCTTGATCATGATGGGGTAGCCGATGCCCTTTGCCAGCGCGACGGCGGTGTCGGCGTCTGTCACCACGCCCGCGCTGCCGGGCACGGTGGGCACGCCGGCCTTCATGGCTGCGGCGCGCGCGGCGGCCTTGTCGCCCATGGTGCGGATCGCGTGCGGCGTCGGGCCGACGAACACCAGGCCCGCGGCCTCGATGCGCTCGGCGAACGCGGCGTTCTCCGACAGGAAACCGTAGCCCGGATGCACGGCGCCGGCGCCGCTGTCGGCTGCCGCTTCAAGAATGGCGTCCACGCTCAGATAGCTCCTGGTGGCATGCGCCGGGCCAATGCGCACGGCTTCGTCGGCCATGCGCACCGCGAGGCCTTGCGTGTCAGCGTCGCTGTAGACGGCGACGGTCTTGAGGCCCAGTTCCTTCGCGGCGCGGATGATGCGCACCGCGATCTCGCCGCGGTTGGCGATGAGCAGTTTGTCGAATGCGGCGGTCATGGTCCGGGCCTCACGCCGTTTCGATGACGGCCAGCGCTTGGCCAGGATCGACGGGTTCGCCGTTCTCCACGGCAAAGCCCCGCAGCCGTCCTGCCACGTCGGCCGTGACTTCGCTGAACTGCTTCATCACCTCGACCAGGCCGATCACATCGCCCACGGCCACGGTGTCGCCTTCGGCCTTGAATGGCGGCGCGTCAGGCGCCGAACGGCGGTAGAAGGTGCCCGGCAGCGGGCTCAGGACTTCATGGGTAGCGGGCATCGATGCACTCCTGGAAAGCGGGAACAGGAACGAAAGCGGGAAGAACGGAAAACTCAAGGCCGCGCCGGCGCAGCCGCATCGGCAAAACCTGCAACTTCGATGCCGTGCTCGGCCAGTGCGCGGCGCGTGGCCTGCACGAGCGCCAGCGCGCCAGGTGTATCGCTGTGGATGCAGACCGAGTCGAAGCCGATCGCCAGGTCCTGGCCTTCGACCGTGCGCACCACGCCTTCGGTGCAGGCGCGCAGCACCTTGGCGGCCACGGCCTCGGGGTCGAGCGCGCCGACGCGGCGGGTGAAGACGATGGAGCCGCTCAGGTCGTAGTCGCGGTCGGCATAGAACTCGCGCGCCACGGGCTGGCCCAATTCGCACGCCACCTGGAAGGTGACGGACGATTCCATGCAGAACAGGCGCAGCGTCGGTTCGATCTGCTGCAGGGCCGTGACGAGTGCGCGCGACAGCGCCTCGTCGCGCGCCGCATGCATGTAGAGCGCGCCGTGCGGCTTGATGTGCTGCAGCGTCATGCCGGCCAGCCGCGCGAATTCGCGCAGCGCGCCGAGCTGATAGACCATGTCGTTCACCAGCTCGTCGGCCGGTGCATTGATATGGCGGCGCCCGAAACCCACGAGGTCGCGAAAGCCCGGGTGCGCGCCGATGCCCACGCCGTTTTCCCGGGCCAACAACACCGTCTTGCGCATGATGTTCGGATCACCCGCATGAAAGCCTGTGGCGATGTTGGCCGAGCTGATCAACGGCATCAATTCCTGGTCCACGCCATCGCCGATGGCCCATGGACCGAAGCTTTCGCCCATGTCGGAGTTCAGATCAATCAGCGTCTTTTTCACGTTTCACCTTGTGTTGTTGGCACGGCCCGATGGCAGCAATGCGGGACAAGGTGAAGATTAGTCAGCTGAAAATCGGCTGAAAAGCATTATTTACAGGCGATGCGATATCTGAAAAACAGATACTCCGACAGCCTGCAATGAACGCTACCTTGTAGATCAGTGAATCCTCGGTATCGGATTTGCGCGCGCTGGCATGTAATTTTTGAGAGATAAGTAAATACCCCAGGAAGACCGCACCATGTCTCTGACCCTTCGCCAGCTCAAATACTTCACGGCGGTGGCCGAAGTGGGGCGCATCTCACATGCGGCACTGCAACTCAACATCTCGCAATCGGCGGTGACCACGGCAGTCCGGGAGCTGGAGGAAATGCTGGGGCAGCAGCTGTTTGAGCGACAGCCTCATGGCGTGGAACTGACCCGGGCCGGACGGCGGTTTCTGAGCCATGCCTATGCCGTGCTCTCGGCTGCCGACGAGGCGATCCGCATGCCGCATGAGGGAGTGAATGTCGAGGGGACGCTGACCATTGCCGCCACCTACACGGTGCTCGGCTACTTCTTGCCCCATCACCTTCAGCGTTTCGAGCAATTGCATCCGCAGATCAAGGTCAAGGTGCACGAAGTAGTGCGTGAAGCCATTGAGGAGGGACTGATCACGCAGCAATACGACATGGGAGTACTGCTCACGTCCAATGTGGTGCTGCGCGAGCTGTCGCTCGAGACATTCTTTGGCTCGCAACGCCGACTGTGGGTGCCGGCCAAGCATGCGCTGCTCGAAAAGGCGGAAGTCACGCTGGCCGATGTGGCGGCCGAGCCCTACATCCTGCTCACCGTGGACGAGGCTGCGGGCACTGCAATGAAATATTGGAGCAAGACGCCGTACCAGCCTCAGATCAGGCTGCGCACGAGCTCGGTAGAAGCAGTGCGCAGCACCGTGGCGAATGGCCTAGGCGTGACCGTTCTCTCGGATATGGTTTATCGACCTTGGTCGCTGGAGGGGAAGCGCATTGAAACCATCAGTCTGCGCGACGCCGTGCCTACGATGAACATCGGGCTTGGGTGGAAGCAAGGCATCGAATTTTCCCCAGCGATGACGGCGTTTCGCGACTACTTTCGGCAGTTGTTTCTCGAGCCGGTCGTACATCAAGGCAGAAGAAGGCCCGGCGGTTGATGTCGTTGGTTGGACATGCCCATTTCTGCATTCAGAAAAACGGCTTACAACGAATTTATCGCGCATGCGAATGCATCAATTGAGGCATCACTTCATGGCATGGGTGAAGAATGCCGGCGATTCTCGGATCGATCGACATTCTCTTTCAGCCGCTGTTTTTCACGCTTGATCTACGGCATGGCCATGGTCTCATCTACGCCCCTGCGTCACCGCTGCGCCGCAGGCGGCAGCCGCCTTGTGGCGCTGACGCTGGACGGCCAGTCGCTGGGTCAGATGATCTCGGCGGATCTGAGAATTCGGGCGTGCGCGGTTCGCTGTTCTTGAGCCCTTCCTGAGGGAGCTAGCCCCGCACATGGTTTCGGTCGCGCCCGGGGCAGTCCTGGTTGGGGGTGATTTGCCCCAATGCGCCTCTTGTAGACTTGGCCGGCCATTGAAGAATGGCCTTATCTCTTCTGCTGCATGGTGCAAAAGGTCCCCTCATGAGCGATATCCAGCTTTTCCGTCTGCAAGGCGGCACCGCCACCGAATTGGCCGCCACGGCGGTGGCGCTGGAGCGCAATCTGCAGACACTGATCGAAGGCCAGATGGAAACCTTCCTGGGCGTGCGCTTCCTGGCCACGGAATACGCCACCGGCAAGACGCACCGCGGCCGTATCGACTCGCTGGGGCTGGATGAGAACAACTGCCCCGTCATCATCGAATACAAGCGGCACAGCAACGAGAACGTCATCAACCAGGGGCTGTTCTACCTGGACTGGCTGCTGGACCACAAGGCCGAATTCCGTTGGTTGGTGATGGAAAGGCTGGGCAAGGACGTGGCGGACAGCGTCGAATGGTCGGGCACCCGGCTGCTGTGCATCGCTGCGGATTTCACGCGCTACGACCAGCACGCGGTGCAGCAGATCCCTCGCAATATCGAGCTGATCCGCTACAAGCGCTTTGGCGAAGACCTGTTGCTGCTGGAGCTGGTGAACACGCAGACGGTGGTCGAACCGGCCACGGAAACTGCCAAGTCTTCTTCGGTGAATGCCAGCCCCATCACCTCCAAGCAGCAAGGCAAGGACAAAAGCTTTGCCGAACAGCTGCAAGGCGCGACTGCGGACATCCAGGCCCTGTATGCCGATGTGCGCTCCTTCGTGTTTGCGCTGGGCGACGACGTGACGGAAAAGCAGCTCAAGCTCTATGTTGCCTTCCGCAAGCTCAAGAACTTTGCCAGCGTGGTGATGTACCCCAACAAGATGCTGGTGATGCTGAAACTGGACCCCGACACCGTGACGCTGGAGGAAGGTTTCAGCCGCGATGTGCGGCAGATCGGACACTGGGGGACAGGGGAGCTGGAGCTGTGTCTGCGCAGTGCGGGGGATCTTGAGCGGGCGAAGGCGTTGCTGGAGCGGGCGTATGTGGAGGGGTGAGGAATAGACCCTTGCAACTGCTCGTCATTAGGTCCTAGATCGTGTCGCCAAACGCTGCCTGTTCGAGCAGCGTGTGCTGCCGCCGCCAGTCCGGCATCTGTTGTGCCACAAGAGCCCAGAAAGCCCGGGTGTGGCTCTTCTCGATCGTATGGCATAACTCGTGCACGACCACATAGTCCTGCACACTGGCCGGCAACTCCATGACGCGTGGGTGAAATTCCAATACGTTTTTCGCACTGCAACTGGCCCACCGGCTTTGGAACAGTCTGATGCGTGCGCCTGCGGCCTGCAAGCCGGACTGGCGCTCCCAGTGGCGGACGCGCGCCAGCAGTTTCTCTTGCGCCCGCTCTCGATAAAACGCTGTCAGCAAGGGCGCCAGCGCATCGGCGCCAATATCTCGGCCCATCGGGTTTTCGATCAGGAAGCGCGAAGCGGTGAAATGGAGCGTGGGATAGAGCAGGCCGGGCGTGTGCTTCACCTCGGTGAAGTAGGTCCGTCCGCAATAGCGCAGACGGCTGCCGGTGACTACCAGCTCTTCGGCCAATGGCTGTTCGACCTGCGCCTGCTTCTCGCGAATCCAGCGCGCACGCTGACGTACCAAGACCTCTTGCTCTTGCCGGGAGACCCTCGGACCGCGCAGCAACACCGGCTGGCCACGCTCGACAGTCACGTAGTGACGCTTGAGCGTGGCGTCTGCCTTGAAGCGCCATTCAATGGTCGTCTGTCCGTATTGCAGCTGAGGCATGGCGCTCAGTTCTTCAAAAGAATGTCCAAGATGCGTCCGGCATGCTCGCGAGCCACTGGGCGTTCCCAGCCAGCGATGGGCGTCAGCAATCTGCGCAGCAGGTCTCGGACCTCCGGATGCAGATCAAGCATCTGCTTCCAGTTGCTGGCAGCCAGGGTATGGCTCAGTTCCTGGTCTTCAAACAGCTTGGCAGTTGCAGCTCGGGCGGTCTCATTGCCCAGTAGCGCTGCCAAGTAGTGGTAGGTGGCCGCCTCTGCCGGCTTGTCAAAACCGGTCGTCTTGTCCTTGTCCATCACCCGCTGCCCGAACAGCTCCAACTGTTCCAGGAATTGTGCCTGGCTGATGCGTCCTGCCTTCTCCTCTTCCAGCAGCTTCTCCAGTTCCTCTGCCAGCTTGTCGAAGAAGGCCGGGTCCTTGTCACGTCCTGTGGCAATGGTGTGCTTGAGCTGGTTCTTCATCACCAGCGCCTGGCTGCCAGGGCTGGCCAGATGCTTCAGCCGCGCCATGTCGCTGGCATCCAGAATGGAGACTTCGCGCCCCAGCAGGCTCCTGGCCGGGCTGGCGGCGATGTACTCGTCCAGCAGGCGCTGCAGCAAGGCGGATTCCAGCTGGGTAATGCGTTCGCGGTAAGTGGCATCGGGCAACTTGTCGCGCAGCATCAGCCGGATCTCTCCGAACAGTGTGAAGTAGGGCTTGAAGGGCACGCCACGCACATCGGGCAGGATGATGTCGATGCTGCGATTGAACTGCTTCACCAGTTCCAGGAAGTCCTCGATGGCATCCAGCCGGTAGGCCGGATCGAGAAAGCGCTCTGCATCGTCCTTGTAGCCCTCGCGCTGGGTCACGGGGTCATGCTTTTTGGGCAGCAGCTTGAGGATGCGCTCCAGTGTGCTCTGCAGCTTGGGCAGCTCGCTTTCCACGCCTTGCCAGACCTGTGAGGGCTGTACTTCGCCACCGTAGATCTTCAATGCATGATCCAGGTGGTCCACCACACCGTGGTAGTCCACGATATAGCCGGCGTTCTTGCCCGTCAGCGTGCGGTTCACGCGTGCAATGGCCTGCAGCAGCGTGTGCTCCTTCAGTGGCTTGTCGAGATACATGGTGCTGACGATGGGGGCGTCCCAACCTGTCAGCAGCATGTCGGAGACGATGATGAGGCCCACATTGTTCGCATGTGCCTGGCCGTCGTACCCCTTGCGCTCGTCACCATAGGGCAGCGGAAAGAGCTTGCCGACGAATGTGCTGATCTGCTCCGACGGCATGGCGACCGGTTCCTTGCCGTTCTTGAGCTCGTCTCGCACCCGCTCTTCGATGCTCTGGACCTTGGCTATTTCGAGTTTGTACGTCGCAGCAGCCTCTTCGACGGTCGCCCCTGTGCGCGCGCCGGTGATGCCGGCCAGTGAAATCACTACCTTGCTCTGGAAGGTGGGAAGACCCTGCTCGGCACGTTGTGCCATCAGGCTGTCGAGCAATTCCTTGTAGCGCACGGCCATGTCGCGGCCGTCGCAGACCAGCATGGCCTTCAGCCCCTTGGCTTGCACATGGGTCACGAAGTGCTCCACCAGATGCGCCGCCACTTGCTGCATGCGGTTTCCCGCCTTGCGCCATTGGGCAAGCAGCGCTTGCTTCAGAGCCTGCTGACGCGCCTCGGACTCCTTGGCGAACTGTGCGTCGAAGGCCGCGTCAAGCCCCGCATCGGCAGCCAGCTTGACCCAGGCGTCCTGGTACTTGATGGGCAACGTGGCACCGTCGGCCACAGCCTCGTGCAGCCGGTATTCATCGATGTAGGCGTCGCCCCCGAACTCCGCCAGCGTGTGCTTGTCATCGTTCAGCAGCGGTGTGCCGGTGAAGGCAATGAATTTTGCGTGGGGCAGGCTGGCCCGCATGAAGGCGGCCAGAAAGTCGTACTGGCTGCGATGGGCCTCGTCCACAAGCACATAGCAGTTGGATTTGGCGCTCAGTACCCGGAAGTTCACCGGTTCGCGGCTGATTTCCTTCCACTTGGCAGCAAGTGCAACGCCATCTTCATCGTGCTGGCCGAACTGCTCGTTGAACTCCTGCACCATGAAGAAGTCCTTGCCTTCGCGTATGCGCCTGTGCCGCGTGGCTTTGTTCAACTCGTCTTCGTCGTCTGCGCCATGGGTGGTGGCCAACTGCTCCGGCGAATGCGGCTCATCGTTCTCCTGGAACTTTTGCACGGTGCTGGTGAAGACGCTGCCATAGTCATTGCCCAGCATCCGCACCAGGCCTGCCACCGAGATGGCCTGAATGGCCTTGATGCCTACGGCGTGAAAGGTATCGAAGATCTGCTTGTCCAGGTCTTTGCGGTCCGTCAGCACCAGCACCGTGGGGTTGGCCAGGCCTGTGCTGTCGGCGCGCAGCATGCGGGCCAGCAAGGCCATGGTGAGCGACTTGCCGCTGCCCTGGGTGTGCCAGATCACGCCTCCCATGGGTGTTGCCGCCGTCAGGCGCGCAAGCGTCTTGCGGACGGCACGCCACTGCTGGTAGCGCGGCAATTTCTTGACGGTCTTGCCATCACGTGTCTCGAACAGCACGAAGTGGGTGACCAGTTCCAGAAAGCGCCGAGGCTCGAATAGCGCCCACAGCAGTTGCTCCTGTTCGCTCGGCTCACTGTCCAACAGTTCCCTCACCGTACCCAGTTCGTCTTCCTGCAGGCGGTAGCGTGCGTAGAAGGCCGGTTTGGTGAGGATTGCGCCATACAGGCCCTGGCGCCGGTTCAATGCCACACAGACCTGGTTGAACACGAACTGCGGCGCAAAGCTGCGCTGATAACCATCCAACTGGCCAAGCGCTTCGTCCAGGCGGTGGTGGCTGGCCTTGCATTCGATGATGGCCAGCGGCAGGCCGTTGACGAACAGCAGCAGGTCGGGGCGGAACAGGTCGCCGTCGGCATTGCGGCCCACGTACTGGTCCACCACATGGAAGTCGTTGCGGCTGGCGTCGGCTGCGTCCAGAAAGCGCACGCTGCGCGGCAGGCCCGCCAGGTCTTTCACCTGGATGTCCGAGCGGTGCAGCACCTGCTGCCATACGACCTGGTTGGCCGCCAGCAGCGCGTCGTGGGTGCGCTTGCGCAGCTCGATCAGCGCCGCATCCACCCCGCCGGGCGCTTCGACCAGCCAGGGGTTCAGGGCCAGCAGCCGCGCGCGCAGCACGTCTTCCAGTACCGGGGCCAGGTGGCGGTGCTCCACCTTCACAGCGGCACCGGGCAGATGGGTGTAGCCCAGTCGCACGAGCCATTCCAGGGCCGGAGTTTCCACTCCGGTTTTCTCGGGGGACTGGCTCATGGATGTACTCCCAGGATCTGGGCTTGCAGCGTGTGGTTCATTGGGTTATTCCTCCCGGCGGCTACGGTAGCAAACCACTGTGCCTGTTGTGGGGCCGGCGCCTTGGGCGGGCGTCGGTGTCTTCTTCATCACCTCGAACTGTCGGCTTTCATGCAGCACCTGCCGCCAGCTACTGCAACCGTAGCGTTTGGGCATCTGGTCCGGATGCTGCCGGGCGATCCAGGCGATGGCAGCGTTCAGCACGATCCAGTTCTCCTTGCCGCCCGATGCGACTAGTGCCTGTTCCGCCTCGCGCAGGCTGGCCACGATGCCGCTTGCGGGCCAATGCACTTGACCGGCAGGTGTGATTGCGTCGAATAGCAGGTCTTTAAAGGCGCCACTGCCCATGAAGGACGCCATCAGGGTCCGCGCATGGTCCATCTGCTCGGCCCAGTTGCGCAGCGTCTGGTAGTGCCTGTCGATGGTCGCCCGGCTGGCATCCAGGTAGGCCACGGCGGCTTCGCAGCGGTCGAGCTGGCCCAGGTCGAAGCGCTCCAGCAGGTGGTGCACCAGCTCGTTGCGCAGGTCCACCAACTCCTTGAGCTCGACCTTGATCGCCTCATGGCACTCGGCGCTCATCACCATGCGTTGCTGGTAGCTGACCCAGAGCCTGTCGCCGGGGGAAGTGTCCGTCTCCTGCTCCGATGCGGCCGCGTTGTCCTCTGTATGCAGATACGTCCCGGTGAAGAGACTTACCAGCCCGCCCAGGGTCGTCTTCTGGACATTTGCCACCTGGGCGTCTCGCGTGGCCTTGAACTGGGCCGGCTCCCCTTCCAGATTCATGCTGACCACCATAGCCTTCAGCAGCCGCTCGTACTGCTGCAGGCGCAGCAGGCAGCCGCCCAGCTTGTGCTGCGCGGCGCGCTGCAGCTCGGCTAGGCAAGTGCTGGCGTTTGGCGTCGCTGCTGCGTCCATGGGAGTCAGGCGGCCATGGCGGTGCCGACCTTGACGCGCCATTCACCGGTCAGGAGCTTTTGCATGAGGCCGCGTTTGAGCGCTTGGTAGTGGAGGCGACGCGTTGCCATGCATTCCAGCTTCTTATCCACAGCGGTCAAGGTCCTGCCGATCTGCACCTGCTCGGCGAGTGGTGGCAATGCGAAGGCAAAGGGACGCAGAACTTGGAGGTTGATGTTCTTCTGGGCATTCTGAGTTGCCCTGCTGTCGAAGTACCCCTTGTTCGCTGCCAATAGGTAGTAAAGCCATGCAGGATCGCAAGCATCGTCAATTGCCCGTATGCCCACAACACTGTCAGGACACGCCATGGGAACAGCTGCAATTGCCACATCTCCAATGTTGGCAGCAATGGTCAGAAAGATGGTGCCAGCTTCAAAAAGTTTGCTGACGCCCAGGCCCGCTTTGTTTAAAAACTGTGAAGCTGTGGAGAGGATGCGACCACCGTTGGCAACATCGCCTGTCTGAATGAATGGAACGTCGCCACTATTGAAGTATCTTGGATCGTTGCGCGGGCGCGCAGAGAACTTACCTCTCTCAACGACTGCGACTTGCTCTAGAGTCTGCATTGTCCAGTTCACGGGAATGCACCCTTGGTTGCTGTCCTTGAATTCGGTGTGCGGCGCCCAGCGACCGTGGGCATCTTGGGCGCCAACACCCCGGCTGAACAGCGTCTGCATCAGGCACTGCTTGAGGATCTGGGTGGCTTCAATCTGGCGCGCAAGCACGTCCAGCTTGTCGTCTACGGCTGTCAGGATGGCGGCAATCTTGGTCTGCTCATTAAGTGGTGGAAGCAATAGAGAAAAATTCTTCAACGCTTCCAGCCTGATCCCTTTTACGGTTGACCCCGTTCCTGCCGCATCAATGCGTTCGGCATTGTCTTGAAACCAATGAAGCAGGTACTCCTTTGCCAACGTGGCTTTAGGAAATATCGCCTTCAAGTCTTGGTTAATCGCAACATCGCAGTCGAACATGGCGACCCTACCGAGAGCCATTCTCGTTGGCGTTATCAACGTACCTGCCGGGATCAGATTTGTCGCGCTGCTTTCAATGGCTTTTGAAGTTATGTAATCCTGAGTCCGATGCAGTCTGGTGCTAGTTAGGTCTTTGACACTTGCCCAAGGTATGTCGCCTCCCCAGTAGTCCGCGACATCCTTCGATGGCGTTCCTCCGCCGACGATTGACTCGACCTCGCTTCCGAGCGTAGTTGCCAACCATTGGCTAGGGGGGTCAATTGGCTTAGGGGTTGTTTCGTCTGTCGGAATCATGCCGCGCTCTCCAACAACCCCAGTTCCGCCAAGTAGCCGTTCAAGCGCGCATCAATCTTCGACTCTTCTTCTGCCAGCGTTGTCAGTTGCGCCAAAGTAGCCGCTACATTGACGATTTCTTCAATCTCCCCATTGTCGATATAGCGGGCAATATTGAGGTTCCCGTCGTTACTGAGGATTTCGTCGAGCGTGACCACACGGCAGTAGTTCTCCACCTCGGTCTGCTGCTCGAAGGCCGCCTTGTGCGTCTTTGCAATGCGTTCGATGTCCTCGGGGCGCAGGCTGTTCTGAGCCTTGCCCTCCAGGTAGTCGCGACTGGCGTCGATGATGATGACCTTGCCTTGGAGCGCGGCGGGCTTGCGCTTGTTCAGGACCAGCACACAGGCCGGGATGCCGGTGTTGTAGAACAGTGCGGACGGCAAGCCGACGATGGCCTCGATCAGGTCGCCCGGTTGGCGACCGCTGGCGGCATCGGTGCCGAACAGCAGGCCCTCGCGAATCTTGCCCTCTTCGCCGCTGCGGAACAGCACGCCGTGCGGCAGGATGATGCCCATTCGGCCATCGGCCTTCAGGCTGGCCAGCATGTGCTGGGCGAAGGCCAGGTCGGCATAGCCGCGTGGCGGCACGCCGTAGGAAAAGCGGCCGAAGGGGTCGCTGACCTCCTTGTAGTTGGGCGACTTGGGCTTTTTCTTGGGCTCCTTGTCTTCGCTCTCTTTTTTGGCTTCGCTCTCCAGCTCCAGCGGCGTCCACCAAGCCTTGGCCGAGAACGGCGGATTGGCAATGACGCGGTCGAAGGTCTTGAGGTAGCCGTTGTCCAGGTGTTTGGGCTCCACCAGAGTGTCGCCACGCTCGATTTCGGCCCGCATGTTGTGCAGGTAGAGGTTGAGCTTGGCGATGGCCCAGGTGCCCAGGTTCTTTTCCTGGCCGTAGAGCAGGGCGTTGGGGCGGTCGCCGATCAGCGTGCCGCCGGGCAGCTTGGCGATGTGGTGTGCGCTCTCCACCAGCATGCCGCCGCTGCCGCAGGTGGGGTCGTACACGCTGTGGCCGGGTTGCGGGTCGATGAGCTCCACCACCAGCTGCACCACGGCCTTGGGCGTGTAGAACTCGCCGCCCTTCTTGCCGGCATCGTCGGCAAACTGCTTGATGAGGTACTCGTAGGCATCGCCCAGCATGTCGGCCTTGTAGAGGTCGGCATTGCCCAGCTTGTACTGGTTGAAATGGCGCAGCAGGCGCTGCAGCGTGGCATCGGACAGCACGCGCTTGTCGCCGTACTGCGTGGCTGTCAGCACGTATTGCAGTTCGGTGTTGTATTGCTCGATGTCCGAGAAGGCCTTGTCCAATGCCTCGCCAATGTTCTCGGTGCGGGCGATCAGGCTGGGCCAGCGCGCGTTCTTGGGGAACGATCCCCACTTGTCCTGGACCTCAAGCACGGCATCCACCTCGCTCAGGTGCTCCACTTGCTGGAGATGTCGCACACGCTCTTCAAATACATCGTTGAAGCGCTTGAGGAACAGCAGGCCGAAGATGTAGTTCTTGAAGTCCGAGGAGTCGATGGAGCCGCGCAGGATGTTGGCGGACTCCCAGAGCCAGGATTCGAGGGTTTCTAGGGTTAGCTGGTTGGCCATGTCTCTGTGTATTACCGGTGCAAGAGGCGCGAAGCTGTCTGGGAGCGCCTCGGATGGAAAGCAATGGAGATTGCCAATTAATGGCAAAAGACCCATAAGTTTCCCAACTTATGGGTCTCAAATTTTCACGTAATGTGTCGCCTTATAGGCGGCCTACACGTCGATATTGCCCGCCCGCAACGCATTCGTCTCGATGAAGTCCCGGCGCGGCTCCACCTCGTCGCCCATGAGCATGGTGAACACGCGGTCGGCCTCGATGGCGTCGCCGATCTGCACCTGCAGCAGGCTGCGGACGGTGGGGTCCATGGTGGTTTCCCACAGCTGCTCGGGGTTCATTTCGCCCAGGCCCTTGTAGCGCTGGCGGGCCGTGGTGCGTTCGGCCTCGTGCAGCAGCCATTGCATGGCCTGCCGGAAGTCGCCGGCCTTGTCGCTCTTGGCCTTTTCGCCCTCGCCACGCGTGACCTTGGCGCCTTCGCCCAGCAGGCCGTTGAAGTTCTGGGCTTCGTCGGCCAGTGCGGCGTAGTCGTGGCTGCGCACGAACTCCTGGGTGAGGATGGAGCTCTTGATGTTGCCGTGGTGGTGGCGGCTGATGCGCAGCACGGGCTTTTCGGAGACCGGGTCGATTTCGGCCGTGACCTCGGCGGGCACGCCCGTGGTGGTCAACTCGCGCAGCTTGGCCTCCAGGATGGGGGCGCAGGCCTGGGCCGCCTCGATGCTGTCCAGCGTGATCTGCACGCCGTCGGCGATGGCGCGCAGGGCCTCGGCATCCATGAAGTTGGACAGGCGGTCGATGACGGTCTCGGCGGCCAGGTGCATGTTGGCCAGCTTGGCAAGTTCCTCGCCGTCCAGCGTGCGCGGGTTGGCACCGCCGGTGCTGACGCTGGCATTCATCAGCGCGATGCGCAGCAGGTACTGGTTGAGCGCGGGGCCGTCCTTGATGTACAGCTCTTCCTTGCCGTTCTTGACCTTGTACAGCGGCGGCTGGGCGATGTAGATGTGGCCGCGCTCGACCAGGTCCGGCATCTGGCGGTAGAAGAAGGTCAGCAGCAGGGTGCGGATGTGGGCGCCGTCCACGTCCGCGTCGGTCATGATGATGATGCGGTGGTAGCGCAGCTTGTTGGGGTCGAAATCGTCGCTGCCGCTCTTGCCCGATTCGGCCGTGGCCTTGCCGATGCCGGTGCCCAGGGCCGTGATCAGGGTGACGATTTCGTTGCTGGTCAGCAGCTTTTCGTAGCGGGCCTTTTCCACGTTCAGGATCTTGCCGCGCAGCGGCAGGATGGCCTGGAACTTGCGGTCGCGACCTTGCTTGGCGGAGCCGCCGGCGGAGTCACCCTCGACGATGTAGATCTCGCACAGCGCCGGATCCTTTTCCTGGCAGTCGGCCAGCTTGCCGGGCAGGCCCATGCCGTCGAGCACGCCCTTGCGGCGCGTCATCTCGCGGGCCTTGCGCGCGGCCTCGCGGGCACGCGCGGCATCGACGATCTTGCTGCACAGGATCTTGGCGTCGTTGGGCTTTTCTTCCAGGTAGTCGGTCAGCGCCTTGGCGACGATGTCTTCCACGGGCGCGCGCACTTCGCTGGAGACCAGCTTGTCCTTGGTCTGGCTGCTGAACTTGGGCTCGGGCACCTTCACGGACAGCACGCAGCACAGGCCTTCGCGCATGTCGTCACCGCTGACCTCGACCTTGGCCTTCTTTGCCAGTTCGTTCTGCTCGATGTACTTGCCGATCACGCGCGTCATGGCGGCGCGCAGGCCCGTCAGGTGGGTGCCGCCGTCGCGCTGCGGGATGTTGTTGGTGAAGCACAGCACCTGCTCGGCATAGCTGTCGTTCCACTGCATGGCGACTTCGACGCCGATCTCGGTGCCGGGGATGCCGCCGTAGCTTTCCGCCGGGCGCGTGCCGTTGGCGTGGAAGGCCGTGGGATGCAGCACCTTCTTGTTGGCGTTGATGAACTGCACGAAGCCCATGACGCCACCGGCGCCGGAGAAGTCGTCTTCGCGGCCGTCGCGCTCGTCCTTGAGGCGGATGCGCACGCCGTTGTTCAGGAAGGACAGTTCGCGCAGGCGCTTGGCCAGGATCTCGTAGCGGAACTCATGGTTCTGCGTGAAGATTTCCGTGTCGGGAAGGAAGTGGACCTTGGTGCCGCGCTTGTCGCTCTTGCCGACCACGCGCATGGGCGAGACCTCGACGCCGTCCACGATCTCGATCGGGCGGTTCTGCACGTGGCCGCGCGAGAAGTCGATTTCGTAGACCTCGCCGTCGCGGCGCACGTTGAGCTTGAGCCAGATGGACAGCGCGTTCACGCAGGACACGCCCACGCCGTGCAGGCCGCCCGAGACCTTGTAGCTGTTCTGGTTGAACTTGCCGCCCGCGTGCAGTTCGGTGAGGGCGATCTCGGCCGCCGAGCGCTTGGGCTCGTGCTTGTCGTCCATCTTCACGCGCGTGGGGATGCCGCGGCCGTTGTCGATGACGGACAGGGAGCCATCGGCATGGATGGTGACCAGGATGTCGTCGCAGTAGCCGGCCAGGGCTTCGTCGATGGAGTTGTCCACCACTTCGAAGACCAGGTGGTGCAGGCCCGTGCCATCGGAGGTATCGCCGATGTACATGCCGGGGCGCTTGCGCACGGCCTCCAGGCCTTCGAGGATCTGGATCGCACCTTCGCCATAGCCGCTGGAGTCTGAGCCTTCGGGGGCAATGGTCTGGTTTTCTGGCTTGTTCTCGTCGGTCATGGAAGGCCCTGGGGTAGTTCCGTCGGAAGCTGTCGCTTCGCTTGAAAATGTTCGATTCGGCCGCTGGCGCGGTGCGTAGGGACGCGCGCTGCGGGCTACGAGTCGGGTAGGGTGGTTGCGCACCGTGCACCGGCTTGTGCCACCGGGCGGCGGGTGCAGGGGTTGCGCAATGTGTCAGGCATCGGTGTCGTGTGGCGCGCGGTCAGATGCGCATGGGCATCACGACGTACTTGAAGCTGTCGTTCTCGGGGATGGTCAGCAGGGCCGAGCTGTTGCCGTCCTGCAGGTCGATCCTGATCATGTCCTGGCTCATGTTGGACAGGGCGTCGATCAGGTAGGTGACGTTGAAGCCGATCTCGATGGTGTCGCCACCGTAGTCGATGTCCAGCTCGTCCATGGCCTCTTCCTGCTCGGCGTTGTTGGACGCCACGCGCAAGGTGCCGGGCTCCACCGTCAGGCGCACGCCCTTGAACTTGTCGCTGGTCATGATGGCCGTGCGCTGCAGGCTGGCCAGCAGCGGGGCGCGGCCCAGGGTCACGCTGTTGGTGTGGTTGCGCGGGATGACACGGTTGTAGTCGGGGAACTTGCCCTCGACCAGCTTGGTCACGAACTCCATGCCGCCAAAGGTGAACTTGGCCTGGTTGTTGGCGAACTGCATCTCGATGTGGGGCTGGTTCTCGCCACCGGCATCCGACAGCAGGCGCTGCAGCTCCAGCACGGTCTTGCGCGGCAGGATCACTTCCTGCTTGGGCACTTCCACGTCCAGCTGGCTGCTTGCAAAGGCCAGACGGTGGCCATCGGTGGCCACCAGGGACAGCTGCTTGCCCTCGGCCACGAACAGGATGCCGTTGAGGTAGTAGCGGATGTCCTGCACGGCCATGGCGAAGGAGACCTGGCCCAGCAGGTCCTTGAGCACCTTCTGCGGCACGCTGAAGGAAGGGCCGAAGGCCGCAGCCTCCTGCACCAGCGGGAAGTCCTCGGCCGGCAGGGTCTGCAGCGTGAAGCGGCTCTTGCCGCCCTTGAGCACCATCTTGGCCTGCTGGGTCTCCAGGCTCACGGTCTGGTCGCCGGGCATGGTCTTGAGGATGTCGATCAGCTTGCGCGCGCCCACGGTGGTGGTGAAGTCGCCGGTATCGCCGCCGAGCTCGGCGGTGGTGCGGATCTGGATTTCCAGGTCGCTGGTGGTCAGCTGCAATGCGTTGCCGGTCTTCTTGATCAGCACGTTGGCCAGGATGGGCAACGTGTGGCGGCGTTCGACGATGCCGGACACCGATTGCAGGACCGCGAGAACTTTGTCTTGTGTGGCTTTCAGGACGATCATGTCAACCTCTGATTTAAGGATGCGGGTCTCGGTAGGAGCGGCGGCTCACAAATGAGCCCCCTCTTGCCGCTCGAATCCCCCATTTTGCCGCGTACATACGACCAGAATGGGGGAGTTTTCATCAACCTTTGAGAGTTTGCTCCAGCACGTGCAGCTGCTGGTTCAGCTCGGTCAGTTGCTGGCGTTCGCCAGCGATCTTGCGCACCGCGTGCAGCACGGTGGTGTGGTCGCGCCCGCCGAACAGCTCGCCGATCTCGGGCAGGCTCTTCTGGGTCAATTCCTTGGCCAGGTACATGGCAATCTGGCGCGGCCGGGCGATGCTGGCCGGGCGCTTCTTGCTGTACATGTCGGCCACCTTGATCTTGTAGTAATCGGCCACCGTCTTCTGGATGTTCTCCACACTGATCTGGCGGTTCTGGATGGACAGCAGATCACGCAGGGCCTCGCGGGCCAGCTGGATGGAGACTTCCTTCTGGTTGAAGCGCGAATAGGCCAGGATCTTGCGCAGCGCGCCTTCGAGCTCGCGCACGTTGGAGCGCACGTTCTTGGCCACGAAGAAGGCGACTTCCTCGGGCATCTCGGCGTTCTCGGCGCGGGCCTTGTTGATCAGGATGGCCACGCGCATCTCCAGCTCGGGCGGCTCGATGGCCACCGTCAGCCCGGAGTCGAAGCGCGATACCAGCCGCTCGTGGATGTTCGCCAGACCCTTGGGATAGGTGTCCGAGGTCATCACGATGTGGCTCTTCTTGGCCAGCAGCGCCTCGAAGGCGTTGAAGAACTCCTCCTGCGTGCGATCCTTGTTGGCGAAGAACTGCACGTCGTCGATCAGCAGCAGATCCAGCGAGTGGTAACGCTCCTTGAATTCGTCAAAGGTGCGGCGCTGGTAGGCCTTGACCACATCCGAGACGAACTGCTCGGCATGGATGTAGAGAACTTTGGCGTCGGGCTTGTCGGCCAGCAGCTTGTTGCCCACGGCATGCACCAGGTGGGTCTTGCCCAGGCCCACGCCGCCGTAGATGAACAGCGGGTTGTACAGGTGTCCGGGCGAGCCCGCCACATGCATGGCGGCCGAGCGTGCCATGCGGTTGGCCGTACCTTCCACCAGGGTCTCGAAGGTCAGCGCGGCGTTCAGGCGCGTGCGAAAGACGGGCGCTGCCGCGTCTTCGCTGGTGACCGTGGGCACCGAGGTGACGATGGTTTCCGGCGGGGCCGAGCGCTCGCTGGAGGAGGGGCGGACGTAAGTCCGCACAACGCTTTCCCGCTGAGCGAGTGCCAACTCAAGCGTCACCGGCTGGCCATAGAGCGACTCCAGCATGGCCGAGATGCGGCCTGCATATTGGGCGCGGATCCAGTCGAGCTTGAAGCGGTTGGCCACGTAGACGGTGACTTTGGAGAAGTCTTCGGCGACGTGCGCGGTCAGGGGCTTGATCCAGGTGTTGAACTGCTGTTCGGGCATTTCCTGCCCCAGTTGCTCAACGCAGACTTGCCACAGGCCCTGGCCTGCATCGTTCGTAGGTTCCTCTGTCATTGTCGAAGTCTAGTTGTGGATAGGAGGAACTGTTGCGAGGCTGCCATTGTAGCTTTTGCGGAAGTTATCCACAAAATATCAGGAGCTTGTCCTCCGCCTTGTCGCAAAATGGGCAGGCATCCTTCGGGTTCGAAGGGCATTGCATCAAGTGGACAACGCTGTGATAATCGCGGGTTTCCCTGAATGTGTTCAGGGTGATATGTCCCGCCCGTCTGCATCGGGTCTGCATGCTGCCGCTGGCGGCCTTGGGCGAAACCTCTCGGGGTTGCTCCTTGGGCTGCACATGGCAAGTGCATCGTGCAGATTTTTGGCAGGTGGCCTGGCGGTTTGCCTTTGTGGCGGCTGCTGGCTGCACTGCGTGTAGCGTGCCGGATACGGGACCGGTGCAAAACTGAACCTTCTCTAGGAACCAACATGAAACGTACTTACCAACCCTCCAAGACCCGTCGCGCCCGCACCCACGGCTTTCTGGTCCGCATGAAGACCAAGGGCGGCCGCGCCGTGATCAACGCTCGCCGCGCCAAGGGCCGCAAGCGTCTGGCCGTCTAAGGCCAGCCATTGCTGGGCGGTTTGCTCGCTGCACTGAACCCCTGAACGGGGTGCTGGCATGCAACGGCTGAAAACACGTCCGCAGTTTCAGGCCGCCATGGCTGCCGGTACGGTATCGCGTACCGCGCATTTCGCCCTGCACCGTCTCGTTCTGACGGAGCAGGGCGGCGCCATGGCGCCACCGACAGGGCCCGGGTCGCAAGACCCGCAGGCCCTGTTCGGCGTTGGCGCCGTGCGCCAGGATGCCTGGCTGGGCGCCATGGTGCCCAAGCGCTGGGCGCGCCGCTCGGTGACGCGACACACCATCAAGCGGCAGATCTATGCCGTGGGCAGCGAGCATGAGACCCTGATGCTCCAAGGCGCCCATGTGGTGCGGCTGCGCTCGGGCTTTGACCGGCGCCAGTTCGTGAGCGCCACTTCTGATGTGCTCCGGCAGGCCGTGCGCGCCGAGCTGCAGCAGTTGTTCGCCTATGCGGCGAAACGCCTGTCGCAGCCTGCGCCCGAGCTGCCGCAGCCCGCACAGGAACGCGCCGCAGCCGCTGGCGAGAGCATCGGGGTTGCGCCATGATGCAGCGGCTGCTGATGGCGCTGGTGCGCGGCTATCGGCTGATGCTCAGTCCCTGGCTGGGCTCGGCCTGCCGCTTCACGCCCACCTGCTCGGCCTATTCCCTTGAAGCGTTGGAGCAACACGGCGCTGCGGTAGGCTCCTACCTGACGCTGCGCCGCCTGGCGCGCTGTCATCCGTGGTGTGACGGGGGGCATGACCCTGTGCCAGAGCAAAAGCCCAGGCTGTTCACCAGCCTGACGGCTGCGCCCGAAAACACCCAACCTTCCTCACCTAAGAAGTCTTCATGAACGATATTCGCCGCACCATCCTGTGGGTGATATTTGGCTTTTCGCTGGTCTTGCTATGGGACAAATGGCAAGTGCACAGCGGCAAGAAGGCCACTTTTTTCCCCGCGCCTGCCGTCGCCACGGCCCCGGCACCTGAAACGGGCAAGGCGCCCGGCGATGCCAGCGTGCCCTCGGCGGCTGCTGCGGCAACAGCCGGTGCCGGCGAAGTGCCTGGCGGCGCGGCCGCCGCGCCCGAGGCAGCCCCGCGCCAGAACGTCACCATCAGCACCGACGTGCTGCGCCTGACTTTCGACAGTCAGGGCGGCACGCTGCGCCATGCCGAACTGCTCAAGTACGCGGATTCCGTGCACAAGGACAAGCCCGTGGTGCTGTTCGACGAGAGCGTGCACCGCGTGTACCTGGGCCAGTCGGGCCTGATCGGCGGCGGTTTCCCCACGCACAAGACGACCATGACCGCGCTGCCCGGCGCGCGCGAGCTCAAGGACGGCGAGGACCAGATGGAACTGCGCTTCGAGTCGCCCGACATGGGTGGCGTGAAGCTGGTCAAGATCTGGACGCTCAAGCGCGGCGCCTATGACATCGGCGTGCGCCATGAAGTGGTGAACACCGGCACGGCGGCCGTGAGCCCGCAGCTGTACCTGCAACTGGTGCGCGACGGCAACAAGCCCGAAGGCGAACAGTCCACCATGTACTCCACCTTCACGGGCCCGGCCGTCTACACCGACGAGAAGAAGTACCAGAAGGTCGAGTTCAAGGACATCGAGAGCGGCAAGGCCAGCGTCGAGAAGTCGTCCACGGGCGGCTACGTGGCCATGGTCCAGCATTACTTCGCCAGCGCCTGGCTGCTGGCCGAAGGCATCCAGCGCGACAACTTCCTGCGCAAGGTGGACAACAACCTCTACGCCGTCGGCATGATCACGCCGGTGGGTACCATCGAGCCTGGCCAGAGCAAGAGCGTGGAAGCGCGCCTGTTCGCCGGTCCCCAGATCGAAAAGCGCCTGGAATCGCTGGCGCCCGGGCTGGAGCTGGTCAAGGACTATGGCTGGCTGACCATCCTGGCCAAGCCGCTGTACTGGCTGCTGGACAAGCTGCACGGCTTCCTGGGCAACTGGGGCTGGTCCATCGTGGCCCTGGTGCTGCTGCTGAAGATCGCCTTCTACTGGCTCAATGCCAAGGCCTACTCCTCGATGGCCAAGATGAAGGCCATCAACCCGCGCATCATGGAAATGCGTGAGCGCCTCAAGGACAAGCCCCAGCAGATGCAGCAGGAGATGATGCGCATCTACCGCGAGGAAAAGGTCAACCCCATGGGCGGCTGCCTGCCCATCATCATCCAGATCCCGGTATTCATCGCGCTGTACTGGGTGCTGCTGTCCAGCGTGGAAATCCGCAACGCGCCCTGGATCGGCTGGATCACCGACCTGTCGGCCAAGGATCCTCTGTTCATCCTGCCCGTGCTGATGACCCTGTCCTCGCTGCTGCAGACCGCGCTGAACCCCGCTCCGCCGGATCCGATGCAGGCCAAGATGATGTGGATCATGCCCCTGGTCTTCAGCGTGATGTTCTTCTTCTTCCCGGCCGGCCTGGTGCTGTACTGGCTGACGAACAACATCCTGTCCATCGCCCAGCAGTGGATCATCAACACCCGCATGGGCGTGCCGCCGCAGTTCAACCTGCCCAAATTCGGCAAGTCCACGCCGGCCAAGTAAGCCTGCGAAGGCCCTGGCTCCAAAGCCCGCTTCGGCGGGCTTTTTCATGGGCGGCCTATCATCGGCGGCCTGAAATCCCTCCCAAGAAAGCTCCATCCATGCTGCCCCGCCACAACGACCCCATCGCCGCCATCGCCACCGCCCCGGGGCGGGGTGCCGTGGGCATCGTGCGTGTGTCCGGCAAGGGCGTGGCGCCGCTGGTGCGGGCGCTGTGCGGGCGCGACCTCAAACCGCGCGAGGCCACCTATCTGCCGTTTCGCGATGCCCAGGGCGGCCCCATCGACCACGGCCTGGCCCTGTTCTTCCCGGCGCCGCACAGCTATACCGGCGAGGATGTGCTGGAGTTGCAGGCCCACGGCGGCCCCGTCGTTCTGCAACTGCTGCTGGCGCGCTGCCTGGAGGCTGCGCAAGCCTCGGCAGAAGGCCATCGCAGCGTGCTGCCGGGCCTGCGCCTGGCCCAGCCCGGTGAATTCACCGAGCGTGCCTTTCTCAACGACAAGATCGACCTGGCCCAGGCCGAGGCCATTGCCGACCTGATCGACGCCAGCACCGAGGCCGCCGCGCGCAGTGCGAGCCGTTCGCTGTCGGGCGCTTTTTCCGAGGAAATCCATGGCCTGCGCGACGCGCTGGTGCACCTGCGCATGCTGGTCGAGGCCACGCTGGACTTTCCCGAGGAAGAGATCGACTTCCTGCAAAAGGCCGATGCCAGCGGCCAGCTCGCGCGGCTGCGCGGCAGGCTGGACCAGGTGCTGTCGCGCGCCCACCAGGGGGCGCTGTTGCGCGAAGGCATCAAAGTCGTGATCGCGGGCCAGCCCAACGCGGGCAAGAGCTCGCTGCTCAACGCACTGGCCGGTGCGGAGCTGGCCATCGTCACCCCGATTGCCGGCACCACGCGCGACAAGGTGCAGCAGACCATCCAGATCGAGGGCGTGCCCCTGCATGTGATCGACACGGCAGGCCTGCGCGAGAGCAGCGACGAGGTCGAGCGCATCGGCATCGCGCGCGCCTGGGACGAGATCGCCGCGGCCGATGCCGTGCTCTTCCTGCACGACCTCACACGCATGGGCGAGCACGACTACCTGGCGGCTGATGCCGCCATTGCCGAAACCCTGGCCCAGAAGCTGCCGCGCCAGGTGCCCGTCATCGACGTCTGGAACAAGACTGATCGCGCGGAACCCGCCCGGATGCAGGAGCATGGCGGCCGTGAAGGCAGCGTGGCACTGTCGGCACGCACGGGCGACGGCCTGGATGCCCTGCGCCGGCGCCTGCTGGACGTGGCCGGCTGGCAGTCGGCCCCAGAAGGCCTGTACCTAGCACGCGCGCGTCATGTGGAGGCGCTGCAGGCCGTGGCCGCCCACCTGCAGGAGGCCGAGCTGCAACTGGCGGCCCAGGCCGCCCACCTGGACTTGCTGGCCGAGGAACTGCGCCTGGCCCAGGTCTCGCTGAACTCCATCACCGGGGAATTCAGCTCCGACGATCTGCTGGGCGTGATCTTTTCCAGCTTCTGCATCGGCAAGTGACCGGGCTGCCGGATGGCCCCGACCCCATTCACACAGCCAGCAGAGTTGCTGCAATACTTATCTTTTGCTACAAAATTTGCCACCGAAAACCCGCTTGTCGGCATTGGCGTGCCCGCTGCCGTCGCTTAGCATGCGGCGTGCCGCAGCGGCCCTCGTCGCTGCCTGCCGCCGGGCGCAGCCCTGGCGCGGGTGCGCGGCCCACTTCGAACCGGATCCGCCATGTCTTCTTCCTCCCACAATGATTTGCGGCCACTGGCCCAGGCCATGTCGTCGGCCGTGGCTGTCGATGGTGTGCAGAACGCGCTGACCTTGGAGCAATGGGATCTGCTGGCGCCCTACCTGGTGCCGGTCATGCTGGCGGCGGGCGAGCTGCTGTTTGCCGAAGGTTCGCTGGACCGCAATCTGTACTTCGTGGAGTCCGGCAGCCTCAGCGTGCACTACCAGGATGCGAAGGAGCGCATCCGCCTGGCCATCGTCGGCCCGGGTTCCATCCTGGGCGAGGGCGCCTTCTTCGCCCACCGTGCGCGCCATGCCACCGTGCAGGCGGCTGCGCCGGGACGGCTTTGGTGCCTGACGGCCATGCGCTTCGCCGAACTCAGCAATCGCCAGCCCGGTGTGGCGCTGGCCCTGGTCATGGCGGCCGGCCAGGTGCTTGCCCGCCGTGCGGTGGACAGCCGCCGCCGGGTGGCCAGTACCTGAAAGGCTCCCGGGCAGCACCTGGGGCGGGGCGCTCTGCGGGCGCGGGGCGGTGACAGGCCGGCCTTTGCGCTGCGACAAATTGATACAGCGGTTTTGCTGCGCCCGTGCTCGAAATGTCGCAAAGTTGCAGGCACAATGCCGCGAGTTTGTGACTATTCGTGACAATGAGAGCCCCCATGTCTGTGTTCAACTGGTTTTCCCGCAAGCCTGTGCCGGAGCAGGGCCGTGGTTCGCCCGGAGACGATGGCCAGGCCAGTGCCGTGGCGCGTCGTGATGCCGGGCCCGGCGGGCGCCGCAGCGAGCGTTCCGAGCGCCGTGAGCAGCTCTACGGTGTGGTGCGCGATGTCATGGTGCGTGCCGGTGTGTTGTCGGCCAGCTACAAGTTCAAGGTGCTCTCGCTGGACAACGTGGGTCAGCGCTTCGTGGTGATGATGGACCTGGCGCGGGCCTATGCCAGCGAAACCGCGCGGCTCAGCGAGATCGAGGCCATGCTGGCCCAGGCGGCCAAGGCCCGCATGGGCGCGGTCGTGACGGCCGTGTACTGGCGGGTCAGCGACCAGAACGCTGCAGCCCAGGCCCAAGCCCAGGTGCATTCCGCAGCGACGCGCGCCCCGCGTCCCGCCCCGCCCATGGCCGTCCCGTTGGCGGCCGCGATGGAGGCGGCAGCGCCCCAGCGCCGCAGGCAGGATATGGCGCCGTTCGAACCCATAGACGATCAGGAAATGGCGGCCTTCAAGCTCGCCGTGGCGGCCATGCCCGCAGCCGGGCGGGGAGCGGGTTCTGCAGGCTCTGCTGCAGCGGCTCCCGCTGGTGTGCGCCGCTCGGGCCCCTTGCTCGGGCCGGGCGCAGGCGATCGCGGTGCGGACTTTCCCCACAGCACGCTGGACCACCTGGACCTGGGTGTCACCCAGTACGGCGAACTGCGCTGACCGGGCTGCGGCCTGGCTCAGTGGCCGGCGAAATCCACCAGCGTGAAGAGCGGCAGTCCGCTATCGCGCAGCAAGGTGGAGCCGCCCAGCTCGGGCAGGTCCACGATGGCCGCGCCCTCGATCACGGTGGCGCCGAGTTTTTCCAGCAGCCGCTTGCCGGCCATCATGGTGCCGCCGGTGGCGATCAGGTCGTCGATCAGCAGCACGCGGTCGCCCGCCTTGACGGCGTCGGTGTGCAGCTCCACGGTGGCACTGCCGTATTCGAGTTCATAGGTCTCCTCCACCGTGGTGAAGGGCAGCTTGCCCTTTTTGCGGATGGGTACAAATCCCACGCCCAATTCGTGGGCCACCACGGCGCCCAGGATGAAGCCGCGCGCATCGAGCCCGGCCACCACATCGGGGCGCATGCCGCGCTGCATGTAGCGGTGCACGAAGGCGTCGGTCATCACGCGAAAGACCTGCGGGTCCTGCAGCAGCGGCGTGATGTCGCGGAACTGCACGCCGGGCGCCGGCCAGTCGGGAACGGTGCGTATGTGCGTGCGCAGGTAGTCGTTGACGCTGGGGGTGGTATGCATGGCGCTGGATCGGGGGCTGGAGAAGACGGGCCAGTGTACCCAGGCGCCCGATGGCGACCGCCGCCGCCGGATGGCCAGACCGCCTAAAATCATCCAGATGAATTCTGATGCTGCCACCCTGGATGCGCTGGACACGCCCCGTGCCCTGCGCCTGGCCCGCGACACCCTGGGCATCGAGGCCGATGCCCTTCAAGCCATGTCGCAGCGCCTTGATGGCGTGTTCGGCGAAGTGGTGCAGCGCATCCTGCGGCTGTCCGGCCGCGTCGTCGTGATGGGCATGGGCAAGAGCGGCCATGTCGGGCGCAAGGTGGCCGCCACCCTGGCTTCCACGGGCACGCCTGCGTTCTTCGTGCATCCGGCCGAGGCCAGCCATGGCGATCTGGGCATGGTGACCGGCATTGACCTGGTGCTGGCGCTGTCCAACAGCGGCGAGGCCGATGAGCTCGCTGCGCTGCTGCCGGCCATCAAGCGCCAGGGCATACCCCTGGTGGCCATGACCGGCGGCGCGCAATCCACGCTGGCCCGCCATGCCGACTGGGTGCTGGACACCCGTGTCGAGCGCGAGGCCTGCCCCCTGAACCTTGCACCCACGGCCAGCACCACGGCGCAGATGGCCATGGGCGACGCCCTGGCCGTGGCCCTGCTCGATGCGCGGGGCTTTGGCGCCGAGGACTTTGCGCGCTCCCATCCGGGCGGCGCGCTGGGCCGCAAGCTGCTGACCCATGTGCGTGATGTCATGCGCAGCGGCGATGAGCTGCCGAAGGTCGGGGCCGACGCCAGCTTTGTCGAACTGATGCGCGAGATGAGCGCCAAGGGCCTGGGCTGCTCGGCCATCGTCGATGCGGCAGGCGTGCTGCAGGGCATCTTCACCGACGGAGACCTGCGCCGCCGCGTGGAGGCCGGCACCGACCTGCGCGCGCTGCAGGCCGGCGATGTCATGCACAAGGGGCCCCGCACCATCGCAGAAGACGCGCTGGCCGTGGACGCCGCCAGCATGATGGAGGAGCACGGCATCACCGCGGTGCTGGTGGCGGATGCGCAGCGCCAGCTGCGCGGCGTGGTCCATATCCGCGACCTGATGCGCGCCAAGGTGATCTGATGGCACGCGCTCCTTTGACGCCCGTGCAGAACTGGGACGCACAACTGCTGCTGCTGGCACAGGATGTGCGGGTGGCCTTCTTCGATGTCGACGGCGTGCTCACCGATGGCGGCCTGCTGTTCTCTGGCGAAGGCGAGGTGCTCAAGCGCTTCAACACGCTGGACGGCCATGGCCTGAAGCTGCTGCAAAAGGCCGGCATCACGCCCGCCGTGGTGACGGGCCGCGATTCGCCGGCCCTGCGCCTGCGGCTGAGCAACCTGGGCGTCACGCATGCGCGCTTTGGCACGGAAGACAAGGTGCCTGCCGCCGAGGCCATTCTGGGCGAGCTGGGCCTGCAGTGGCACCAGGCGGCAGCCATGGGCGACGACTGGCCCGACCTGCCCGTGATGCGGCGCTCCGCCTTTGCCTGCGCGCCGGCCAACGCCCATGACGAGGTGCTGGCCGTGGCCGACTGGATCACGCCGCGCAGCGGTGGCGAAGGGGCGGTGCGCCAGCTGTGCGACCTGCTGCTGGCCGCGCGTGGCGCCTATGCCGGGCTGCTGGCGGAATACGCATCATGATCCAGGCTTGGCGCCGCGTCGGTGACCGGCTTTCCCTGTACCTGCCCGTGCTGCTGATGGGCCTGCTGGCGCTGGGCACCTGGTGGCTGGTGCGCAATGCACCGCAACCCGTGGCCAGCGGCACCGAAAAGGCCGTGGCGCATGAGCCCGACTACTTCATGAAGGATTTCTCGATCAAGAGCTTCGACGCCACGGGGCGGCTCAAGAGCCAGATCGAGGGCAGCATGGGCCGCCACTATCCGGATACCGACACCCTCGAAATCGACAACGTGCGCATGTTCGCGGTCTCGCCTGAAGGCCGCATCACGCGCGGCAGCGCCAAGCGGGCGCTGAGCAATGCCGATGGTTCCGAGGTGCAGATGTTTGGCAATGCCGTCGTCACGCGCGAGCCATTTGTGACAGCAGGTAAACAACCGCAGCCGCAGTTGCAGTTCCAGGGCGAATTCCTTCACGCCTGGCCCAACGAGGAAAGAGTGAGTTCCAACCAGCCCGTGGTGCTGACCCGTGACAAGGACCGTTTCACGGCCGACAGCATGCAGTACAGCAACCTGGATCTGGTGATGAAGCTGCAGGGCCGCGTGCGCGGCACCCTGCAGCCGTCCAGGACCAAGTAAGGCGCCAGCGCAAGCGCAGGCCTGCCGATGGAGAACAAGCCATGACGACATCCTCGCGCAGCCCGGCACCGCTGGCCTTCATCACCGGCGCATCCAGCGGCATAGGCCAGGCCTTGGCCTGGCATGCCTACCAGCAAGGCTGGTCGCTGGCACTGGTTGCCCGGCGTGGCGACGTGATGGCGCAATGGGCTGCGCAGCAGGGCCTGGAGGCGCCGCGCTTCGCCATCTACGAGGCCGATGTGGCCGTGCCCGACAGCATCATCGCTGCCGCCCGGCGCTGTGAGCAGCAGCAGGGCCTGCCCGATGTCGTGATTGCCAATGCCGGCGTCAGCTGGGGTGTGGACACCTCGATGCGCGAGGATATCGACACCATGCAGCAGGTGCTGGCCGTCAACACCATGGGCGTGGCGGCCAGTTTCCATCCCTTTATCGCGCCCATGGTGCGGCGTGGCAGCGGGCAGTTGGTCGGTATCGCCAGCGTGGCCGGGCTGCGCGGCCTGCCGGGACATGGTGCTTATTGCGCCAGCAAGGCTGCAGTCATTGCCTATTGCGAAAGCCTTCGCGGTGAATTGCGCAGTAGTGGCGTAAAAGTCACTACATTGCTTCCTGGTTATGTAGATACACCCCTCACACGCGGTAACCGCTATGGCATGCCATTCCTATTGCAACCCCATGAGTTTGCTGCAAGGGCCTGGCGTTCCATTGATGCCGGGCGCAGCTTGGCCATCATCCCCTGGCAAATGGCGTGGGTTGGCCGTTTGATGAAAATTCTGCCAAACCCCTTGTTTGATCGGCTGCTTGTAGGACGAAAGCGCAAACATCGTCATTCGAAAAATCCCTGAAGCTCGTCGTGCTCAGGGAATATGTTCATGCATAAACTTGCACCCGCAAAAAAGGCTCCCTGAAGGAGCCTTTTCTTGTTTGGGAGAACATGGAGACCGGGGTCTCATTCTCCGTTGTTATTGTTGTTTCCCCAGCCGCCGCCACGGCCGCCATTGCGTGGGCCGGAGCCATAGGGGCTGCGGAAACCACCATCGCCACGGCCGCCGTAGCCGCCGCCTCCACCGCCGTCACCACGGCCATAGCCACCACCGCCGCCGCCATCGCTGCGTCCGTAGCCTCCGCCATCACCGCGGCCACCGCCACCGTAGCCACCGCCGCCGCCATCACCACGGCCATAGCCGCCACCACCACCGCCGCCGCCAAAGCCGCCCGAGCGCGGGGGACGAGGCTCCATGGGGCGCGCTTCGTTCACCACGAGGCTGCGTCCGCCCAATGGCTGGCCATTCATGCCTTGAACGGCTGCCTGCGCCTCGGCATCGCTGCCCATTTCGACAAACCCGAATCCCTTGGAGCGGCCTGTGTCGCGTTCCATCATGACCCGGGCGCTGGTGACAGCGCCGAACTGGCTGAATGCCTGCTCCAAGTCGTTGTCACGCACACCATAGGGAAGGTTGCCGACGTAAAGCTTATTGCCCATCAAAAACTCCTCAACTCCTCAATGCTCACTGGTTTGCGCTCGGCTTCAGGACGCACAGACATCAGGTTCTTTGTATACAAGAGCCTGTCCAACCTTCCTAAACACATAGCGTTCGAACGGGTCTGCCCGAAACCAAATTATGAAGCACAAAAATCAAAAAGATAAATGCTCGAAAACACAAGCTGATAACGTTTGGCAACAAAAAAGGGGCCCGAAGGCCCCATTTTTTTGCTAACGCAAGCTCTAAGCGAGTGCTTAGTAGCTGTTGCGACGGCCGCCGCCACCGCCGTAGCCGCCGTCACGGTTGCCGCCGCCGAAGCCGCCGCCACCGCCGCCACCACCAAAGCCGCCGCCGAAGCCGCCGCTACGGGGAGCGCGGGGCTCCATCGGACGGGCTTCGTTGACCACCAGGTCACGGCCGCCGCGGTTTTGGCCGTGCAGGCCTTGGATAGCAGCTTGTGCTTCGGCATCGCTGCCCATTTCGACGAAGCCGAAACCCTTGGAACGGCCGGTGTCGCGCTCCATCATCACTTTGGCGCTGTTGACGGCGCCGAATTCGCTGAAGGCTTGCTCCAGATCGCTGTCACGGAAGGTGTACGGCAGGTTGCCGACGTAAAGCTTGTTGCCCATGGAGGACTCCTGAAAAAACTGGAAAACGCGATGGAGCCCTAGGGAGTCAACACGGGATGACAACGTTAGAGACGCAAACGCACTCGCCCTCATTGAGCCGAAGCCCGAACGAAAGCCTGCCCATTATGTGGCAGAAGTTTTCGCACGTTATTACTGTTTCGCAAAAATTCGTCGTGCCCGCCACAGAATGCCCCTGGGAGTAACCCTGAAATTGCGGCAGCGCATAAGCAAGTGCCGTGGCGGCAGTGGTGGTCGGCATGCGGATCGGGGTGCTGCTATGATCGCCGCCTCAGTCTTTGGGGAGTAGATCGTTCGGCTCAGTAGCCGGATGCATGCGTCAACAAACTTGGGCCTTCGCTGGCCTATGGCGTATGCGGCGCGCAGTGCAATGCTGCGTGTGACCGATCGAGACCATTGACCGCGCACCGATCCAAAGGCCGGAGTCGGAGCGTGGTCAATGCGTGCTCTATCCGGCCGGATAAATCCCCACACCATGGAAGCCTTCCTGATTTCAACCTCCGTCGTCGCACTTGCCGAGATGGGGGACAAGACCCAGCTGCTGTCGCTGGTGCTCGCCGCGCGTTTTCGCAAACCCTGGCCCATCGTTGCGGGCATTTTCGTGGCCACGCTGGTCAACCATGCGCTGGCCGGTGCCGTGGGCGCCTGGATCACCAGCTACCTGGGCGAGAACGCCATGCGCTGGATCCTGGGCCTGTCCTTCATCGCCATGGCGATCTGGATGCTGATCCCCGACAAGCTCGACGAGGACGAGGTCTCCGGGCATTCGCGCTGGGGCGTCTTCGGCACCACGCTGGTGGCTTTCTTCCTGGCCGAGATGGGCGACAAGACGCAGATTGCCACCGTGATGCTGGCGGCCAAGTACAACGCCTACCTGTGGGTGGTGGCCGGCACCACGCTGGGCATGATGCTGGCCAACGCGCCTGTGGTGTGGCTGGGCGACAAGCTGGTCAAGCGCGTGCCCATACGCCTGGTGCATGTGGTGTCGGCCGTGATCTTCCTGGTGCTGGGCGTGCTGGCTCTGTTCCTTCCGGGGACGGGTGTTTTGGCATAATGAGCCTTCATGCGCCGATTTGCTTCTGCTTGCGGGCGCTTTATAAATCCTGCTAAAGACGACACCAGAGAACCCGGCCTCGTTTTTAGCGATGCCGGGTTTTTTCATGTCCTTCATCGCCACACCACAAACCATGCACTTCGACGAGCCCCTGCCGCTGCAGGGCGGCGGCTCGATCCGGGACTACGACCTCGCCTACGAGACCTACGGGCAGCTCAATGCCGATCGCAGCAACGCGGTGCTGGTGTGCCATGCGCTCAATGCCTCCCACCATGTGGCAGGCGTCTACGAGGGCCAGGCCAAGAGCGAGGGCTGGTGGGACAACATGATCGGCCCGGGCAAGCCCGTGGATACGAACCGGTTCTTCGTGATCGGCGTGAACAACCTGGGCTCGTGCTTTGGCTCGACCGGCCCCATGCACGCGCATCCCGACACCGGCAAGATCTATGGCGCCGACTTCCCCGTGGTCACGGTGGAGGACTGGGTGGACGCCCAGGCCCGGCTGCTGGACCGGATGGGCATTGGCCAGCTGGCCGCCGTGCTGGGCGGCAGCCTGGGCGGCATGCAGGCGCTGTCGTGGTCGCTGCGCCACCCTGACCGCATGCGCCACGCCGTGGTCGTGGCCAGCGCGCCCAACCTCAATGCCGAGAACATCGCCTTCAACGAGGTGGCGCGCCGCGCCATCGTCACCGATCCGGATTTCCACGGCGGGCATTTCTACGAACACGGCGTGGTGCCGGCGCGGGGACTGCGCATCGCCCGCATGATCGGCCACATCACCTACCTCAGCGACGACGTGATGAACCAGAAGTTCGGCCGCCAGCTGAGGGAGGGGCTGGACCTGAAGTACAGCACGCAGGACGTGGAGTTCCAGATCGAGAGCTACCTGCGCTACCAGGGCGAGAAGTTCAGCAGCTACTTCGACGCCAACACCTACCTGCTGATCACGCGTGCGCTCGATTATTTCGACCCGGCGCGCGCGCATGGCGGCGACCTGACCCGGGCGCTGTCCGTGGCCAAGGCCGGCTTCCTGCTGGTGAGCTTCACCACCGACTGGCGCTTTGCCCCCGCGCGCAGCCGCGAGCTGGTCAAGTCGCTGCTGGAGAACAACCGCGACGTCAGCTACGCCGAGATCGACGCGCCCCACGGCCATGACGCCTTCCTGCTCGACGACCCCCGCTACATGAAGGTGATGCGCTCCTACTTTGACAACATCGCCCAGGAAACCCCGACAGCCGCCAAGGAGGCCGCATGACCGAGCTGAACACCATGCAGGCGATTGCGCGCCTGATCCCCAAGGGCTCGCGCGTGCTCGACCTGGGCTGCGGCGACGGCGCCCTGCTGTCGCACCTGCAGCGCGAGCGCGGCTGCACCGGCTACGGCGTGGAGCTGGACGACGCCAATGTGCTGGCCTGCGTGCGCCGGGGCGTGAACGTGCTGCAGCTGAACCTGGAGGACGGCCTGGCCATCTTCCAGGACAACAGCTTCGACGTGGTGCTGCAGATCGACACGCTGCAGCATCTGCGCAATGCCGAGACCATGCTGCAGGAGACGGCGCGCATCGGGCGCGCGGGCATCGTCGCCTTCCCCAACTTCGCGCACTGGCCCAACCGCCTGTCCGTGCTGCGCGGGCGCATGCCGGTGACGCGGCGCCTGCCCTACCAGTGGTATGACACGCCCAATATCCGCGTGGGCACCTACAAGGACTTCGAGGTGCTTGCCACCCGCAACCGGCTGCGCATCCTGGACTCCTTCGGCCTGCAGGATGGCCGCAGCGTGCGCACCCTGCCCAATCTCAGGGCGGGCACGGCCGTCTTCCATTTCGAGCACGCCTGAGCGGCGGTCCGGGCCATGCCCGTGTCATGGGTGGCGCGCACAATCGACGGATTGCGAACCCGAAAGGCAGACATGAACCGCTTCCCACGCCGCTGCGCGCTGGCCCTGGCCGGCGCGGCCGCCGGCCTGCTGCTGGCAGGCTGCGCCACGCCGCAGGCCGCCAATTCCCCATCGCAGGCCGCGGACTGGCCTCCCCGGCCCGCGCTGATCGCGCACCGCGGCGCATCGGCACTGCGGCCAGAGCACACGCTGGAGGCCTACCGGGAGGCCATACGCGCGGGCGCCGACTTCATCGAGCCCGACCTGGTCATCACGCGCGATGGCGTGCTGGTGGCGCGGCATGAGAACGCCATCGCCATCCTCGCGGCCGACGGCAGCCTCAAGGAGGCCACCACCAATGTGGCCGACCGTCCCGAGTTCGCGGCGCGCAAGACCACCAAAACCATCGACGGGCAGGCGATCACGGGCTGGTTCGTGGAGGATTTCACGCTGGCCGAGCTGAAGACGCTGCGTGCGCGTGAGCGCATCCCGGCAATCCGCCCGGCGAATGTGCAGTTCAACGACCGTTTCGAGGTGCCCACGCTGCAGGAGGTCATCGACCTGGCAAAGGCGGAGAGCGCGCGCACGAACCGCACCATAGGCATCTATCCCGAGACCAAGCACCCGAGCTACTTCCAGTCCATCGGCCTGCCGCTGGAGCCCGCGCTGCTGAAGCTGCTTGCGGACAACGGCTGGAACCATGCGCAGGCGCCAGTCTTCGTGCAGTCCTTCGAGGTCGAGAACCTGCGCTGGATCCGCGCGCGCAGCAGCCTGCGCCTGGTGCAATTGCTGGCGCCCAAGGGCAAGCCCTATGACAGCGTGGCACGCGGCACGGGCCCCGGCTATGCCGACATGGTCACGCCCGCAGGCCTGGCCGAGATTGCGCGCTATGCCAACGGCATCGGGCCGAGCAAGAGCATGGTGATCCCCGTGGTACAGGGTGCTAATGCCGCGCCCACGGCACTGGTGGCCGATGCCCACCGTGCGGGGCTGCTGGTCCATCCCTGGACGCTGCGGCCCGAGAACGCCTTCCTGCCCCTGAGCCTGAAATCGCCGCCCGCACAGGACGGCACCCGGCGCGGCAATGCGCGCGCCGACATGGACGATTTTCTGCGCACGGGCATCGATGGCATCTTCACCGACGATCCGTCGGTGGGGCGCGCGGCCATCGATGACCTGCTCAAACCGAAGCCTTGAGACGGCGCGCCGCCGCGCGCCGGCCTGCTGCCTGCGCCTGCTCCAGCCACTGCTGCACACGGGCGGCCTCGGCGCCGAGCACGGGGCCGAAGCTGTGTATGCGCACGGGCCGGATGCCGCTGAATTCCAGGATGGCGCGGCGCATCTGGTGGTGGCCCGGCATGTGCGCCACCCAGCGGTAGTACCAGGGCGGTGAATCCATGCTCACCAGCAGGTCGGCCGTGCGGCCGGCCAGCAGCCGGTCCCACAGCACCGAGCCCTTGCGGTACTTGAACGCGAAGCCCGGCAGAAAGATGCGGTCGATGAAGCCCTTGAGCAAGGCCGGCAGGCCGCCCCACCAGGTGGGATAGGCCCAGGCCAGGTGGCTGGCCCACAGGATGTCGGCCTGGGCCCGCTGCAGGTCAGGCTCCAGGGGCTGGTCCTGGCGGTAGCCGGCATGCAGCAGCGGGTCGAAGTCCAGTTCGCCCAGGCGCAGCAGGCGTACCTCGGCGCCGCTGTCGCGTGCGCCCTTTGCGTAGGCGTCGGCCAGGCCTGCGCACAGGCTGCTGGCCGACGGGTGGCCGAGGATGATCAGGATGCGCTGGGGATGCGTATCGGCAGGGGGATGGGCGGTGCTTGGAGACATGGAGCCCATGTTCGCCTTGCCCCTTGGGGCAGGGTCAAGCCCCGTGCTCAGGCCCCGGGCTCAGGCCAATGCGGATTCGCAGGCGCCCTGGGTACCTTCCGTCTCCAGGCTGCATTCGAGCAGTTCGCGCTCCAGCGCCGCCAACTGGGACTGCTGTGCCTGGAGGCGCCGGATTTCTGCCTGAACCTGGCTGCTGCGCTCGCGCAGCAGCCGGGCCAGGGCTTCCCAGCTTGTGGCCTCATGGATGCGGTGCAGGCCGTGCAGCTCGTCCAGCCGAAAGCCCAGTCCCAGCGCCTGGCGTATGCGCTGCACAAGCACCAGGTCCTGCTCGCCATAGATGCGGTAGCTGCCTGCCCGTGCCACGGCGCCGAGCAGGCCCCGTGATTCATACAGCCGGACGGCCTTGGGCGAGCAGCCGGCGCGTCGGGCGAGTTCTCCGATATACATGGCGCGATCGTAGTCGTTGGCGGCGGGGTGTCCGGGGTCCGTGCCGCCTTGGCGCACAATGACCGGATCGCGGCGCTGGCTTCGCTCGAACGGTGCGCCGACCCATGACACGAGGACCCGCCATGAACGCACGCACCCCTTCGCAGCTGCTGCAGCCCGCAGCCGCGCTTGACCAGATCAGCCGCTCCTGGGACGAGCGCATCGTCCCGGCGCTGACCGAGTACATCGCCATTCCCGCCAAATCGCCCATGTTCGCGCCCGACTGGGAGCAGCAGGGCCACCTGGAGACCGTGCTGCGCAATGCGGCCGACTGGGTGCTGGCGCAGAAGGTGGCCGGCCTGACGCTGGAGATCGTGCGCCAGCCCGGCCGCACGCCGGTGCTGTTCTTCGAGGTGGAAGGCACGCAGGACAAGGCGGCCTCCAGCCCCACGGTGCTGATGTACGGCCACCTGGACAAGCAGCCAGAGTTCGACGGCTGGCGCAGCGACCTGGGCCCGTGGACGCCCAAGTACGAGAACGGCAAGCTCTATGGCCGTGGCGGCGCCGACGACGGCTATGCGGTCTACGCCAGCATCGCGGCCGTGCAGGAGCTCAAGCGCCAGGGCGTGCCGCACCCGCGCATCCTGGGCCTGATCGAGACCTGCGAGGAAAGCGGCTCGCGTGACCTGTTGCCCTATGTCGATGCCCTGCGTCCGCGCCTGGGCGATGTGGGCCTGGTGATCTGCCTGGACAGTGGCGCCGGCAACTACGACCAGCTGTGGCTGACCACCAGCCTGCGCGGCATGGCCAGCGGCACGCTGAAGGTGGAAATCCTCACCGAGGGCGTGCATTCGGGCGATGCCTCGGGCGTCGTGCCGTCGTCCTTCCGCATCCTGCGCCAGGTGCTGGACCGGCTGGAGGACAGCAAGACCGGGCGCCTGCTGCCTGCCAGCTTCCACTGCGAGGTGCCGGCCGAGCGCATGGCGCAGATGCGCGACACGGCGGCCATCCTGGGCGAGGAGACCTATGCCCGCTTCCCCTGGGCGCACTACGACTGCGGCGGCTCCACGCTGTTCGCCCTGCCCACCACCACCGACCCGGTCCAGGCCCTGGTCAAGCGCACCTGGGAGCCCACGTTGAGCGTGACCGGCGCCGAGGGCCTGCCCGCGCTGCAGGACGCCGGCAACGTGCTGCGCCCCTATACCGCCTTCAAGCTCAGTCTGCGCCTGCCGCCCCTGGTCGATGCCGCCGCCTGCGTGCAGGAAATGAAGGCGCTGCTGGAGGACAACGCGCCCTACCAGGCCCGTGTGACCTGGCAGGGCCTGTCGGGCGCCAGCGGCTGGAATGCGCCAGCCATGGACGGCTGGTTCGAGGACGCGCTCAACGCGGCAAGCCAGGCGCATTTCGGCGCCTCCTGCGGCTACATCGGCCAGGGCGGCACGATTCCGCTGATGAACATGCTCAGCCAGGGCTTTCCCAAGGCCCAGATGATGGTCTGCGGCGTGCTCGGTCCCAAGAGCAATGCCCACGGTCCCAATGAATTCCTGCACGTGCCCTATGCCAAGAAGCTCACGGCCGCCGTGGCCCAGGTGATCGCCGCCATGGCAGGGGCGCAGGCAGCCGCCGAGGCGGGCGCTGCTGGCGTGGCGTGATGGCAGTGCCGGCCCCCGCACCCGTTCCTGCACCTGCCTCGCAAGGCCAGGTCACGCGCCTTGCGTCCAGCGACGGCGCCGAGCTGTCACTGCGCGACTGGCCCGTGGACGGGGGCCAGGCGCGCGCCACCGTGCTGCTGGTGCACGGCCTGGGCGAGCACATCGGCCGCTATGAGACGCTGGCCCGGCGCCTCAATGCCTGGGGCTATGCGGTGCGCGGCTACGACCAATACGGCCATGGGCGCTCGGCAGGGCCGCGCGGCGGCTTGACGGCCGATGGCCGGCTGCTGGATGACCTTGCGGCCGTGGTCGATGCCACGCGTGCCCAGCAGCCCGCTGGCCAGCCTCTGGTGCTGCTGGGCCACAGCCTGGGCGGCCTGGTGGCTGCGCTGTTCGTGGCGCGTGCCATCCGGCCTGTCGATGCGCTGGTGCTGTCTTCGCCAGCCTTCGACGTGGGCCTGTCGCCCATCCAGAAACTGCTCGTGGGCACGCTGCCGCGCCTGGTGCCCGACCTGCGCGTGTCCAACGGCCTGCAGATTCCCTATCTCTCGCATGACGCGGCGGTCTGCGATGCCTACCGCGCCGATCCGCTGTGCCATGACCGCATCTGCGCGCGGCTGGCGCGGTTTCTGGCGCAGGGCGGCCCGCAGGTGCTGGCCCGCGCGGGGCAGTGGAGCGTGCCCAGCCTATTGCTGTGGGCGGGGGACGACAGGCTGGTGGCGCCGGCCGGCAGCCAGGCCTTTTCCGACCGCGCGCCGCCAGCCGTGGTACAGGCGCAGCGCTTTGACGGCGCCTACCATGAGCTGTTCAACGAGCGCGATGACTTCGCCGCGCCCGTGTTCGCGCGGCTGCGCGACTGGCTGGGCCGCTTCAGGCCAGCGTGAGCGCCGCCAGCGCGGCCAGGGGCGCGGTTTCCGCGCGCAGCACGCGTGGCCCCAGCGTGACGGGCACAAAGCCCTGGGCGCGGGCCAGGGCCTCCTCTGCAGGCGACAGGCCGCCCTCGGGGCCGGAGAGAAAGACCACGGGTGAATCCTCGGCCGTGGCATCCAGGATCTCACCCAGCGGCCGCGTGCCCTCGCCCAGCGACAGCAGCAGGCGCAGCGTGCCGGGCGGCAGCTGTTTCGCACCGCCCTCCAGCCAGTCCTCCAGGTCTGCAGGGGTGTGCAGCGGGGGAACGCGGTTGCGCGTGCACTGCTCGCAGGCCGATACGGCCACGGCCTGCCAGTGGGCGAGTTTTTTCTCGGCGCGCTCGCCCTTGAGCTTGAGCACGCTGCGCTCGGCCACCAGCGGGGTGATGCTGGCGGCGCCCAGCTCGGCCGCCTTCTCCACCAGCCAGTCCATGCGTTCGTTGGCCGTGATGCCGGCCAGCAGGTGAACGGGGCGCAGGGGCTCGCGTTCCACGGCGTGGTGCGCGCCTATGCGCACGGCCACGTCGCTGCGGCCCATGCGCAGCACGGTGGCCTCGAACTCGCCGCCGCTGAAGCCTTCGCCGGCGCGGCCTTCGAAGAGGGTGATGCCGTCGCCGGGCTGCAGGCGCAGCACCTGCACATGGCGGGCCGCGCCGGGCGGCAGGTCGATGTCGGCGCCGCTGCGCAGCGCAATGGGGCAGTGAAAGCGTGGCATGGCGTATCCGTTCTCAGACGCGCCCGTAGGCCCAGCCGACCTGGGGCTGGATGTTTTCGATCTGGTCCACCAGGCGCAGCAGCGGCGTCAGCTCGCGGTAGCGGCTGCAGGTGGAGCGGATGTAGTGGATGAAGCGCGGCGCGTCGGCCAGGTAGCGGGGCTTGCCGTCGCGCAGCGTCAGCCGCGCGAAGATGCCGGCCACCTTGAGGTGGCGCTGCAGGCCCATCCACTCCACGCCCCGGTAGAACTCACCGAAATCGTCGCCCCAGCCGCTTTGGCTGCGCGCGCCGACCAATCCCGACTTGCGCGCCTTCTCCCAGTAACGCACGGTAATGTCGATGACAAAGTCCTCTTCCCAGCTGATGAAGGCATCGCGCAGCAGGCTGGCGATGTCATAGGTCACCGGGCCATAGACCGCATCCTGGAAGTCCAGCACGCCCAGCGGGCCGCTGGCGGTCACGGGCTGCATGAGATTGCGCGTCATGAAGTCGCGGTGCACGAAGACGCTGGGTGCCGCCAGGTTGTGGGCCACGATCTGGTCGAAGGCCTTGGCCAGCGTGGCCTGCTGCCTGTCGTCGAGCACGGTCTCGCGGTGGCGCGCGATGTACCAGTCCGGGAACAGCTGCAGCTCGCGGCGCAGCAGCGCGTCGTCATACGCGGGAAGCACGTCGGGGCGCGAGGCGGTCTGCCAGGCCAGCAGCACCTCCAGCGCCGAGCGGTACCAGGCTTCCGCGTCCTGGGGCTTTTCCGGGTCCAGCGCCTCGATGACGGTGTGGCCGCCCAGGTCGGACAGCAGCATGAAGCCGTGCGCCGCATCCCAGTCCAGGATCTGCGGCACGGCCAGCCCGGCCGAGGCCATCAGCGCCTGCACCTTGGCGAAGGGCGCGCAATCTTCCTTGTCCGGCGGGGCATCCATGACGATGAGGCTGGCGTCCGCGCTGGTGTCCAGGCGCAGATAGCGGCGAAAGCTGGCATCGGCCGAGGCAGGGCGCAGGGTTTCGGGGCGCAGCGCGTGGCGGGCGGACAGCGGGGCCAGCCAGGCGTCGAAGGCGGCGTGGCGGGCGGGGTCGGCCCAGACAACGCCGGCCGTGGGGGTGTTTGGATGGCTCATGGATAATCGCGATTCTACAAACCGCCACCCCCGGCGAATGCCCGGCGGTGATGCTAGGCTTGCGCCTTTGTCCACCCGCCGCTGTTGACCACCGTGTACCTCCGACCGCCGCTCCCCGATCCGCTGGCTGCCCGCGCGCCCGCGCGCCCCGCTGTACGCCCGCTGGCCTGGCTTGTGGCTCTCGCATGGGCCGGTGGCTCCACGATGGCCCAGGCCCAGCCCGCTGCAGCCGACGAAGGCCGGCTGCAGCAAGTCCGCCCGCTGCGTCCCAGCACGCTGATGCAGGAAACCTATCCCGAGGCAGTGCGCTCCCAGCAGCCCGTCTATGTGCGCGGTGACGCGCTCAGCGGCCAGCCGGACATCAACTCGGTGGTCGAGGGCAATGCCGAACTGCGCCGTGGCGACACCATGATCCGCGCCGACCGGCTCGAGTACCAGGTGCCCGACGACCGCGTCAATGCCTCGGGCGCGGTGCACATCAACCAGGCCGGCAATGTCTACGAGGGCACGCAGCTGGACCTGGAGGTCGATGCCTTCAAGGGCTTTTTCGACAACGCCGGATATCGCTTCCTGGCCAATGGTGCCTACGGCAAATCCTCGCGCGTGGACTTCATCGACCGCGACCATGCCGTGGTCCACGATGCCACCTACACCACCTGCCAGCGCGACGACGAGGCCAGCTGGGAGCCGGCCTGGATGCTGCGCGCCCGGACCCTGCACATCGATATGGCCGAGGAGGTGGGCGTGGCCGAGGGCGCTGCCCTGCAGTTCAAGGGCGTGACCGTGCTGCCCGTGCCGCGCATGAGCTTCCCGCTGTCGGACAAGCGCAAGTCGGGCCTGCTGCCTCCCACCATGGGCCTGGACAAGCTCAGCGGCATCGAATACACGCAGCCCTACTACTGGAACCTTGCGCCCAACCGCGACATGACCCTGTATCCCTCGGTCATGAGCAAGCGCGGCGTCAACCTGGGCGCCCAGTTCCGCTACCTGGAGCCGACCTATTCGGGCGAGGCCTATGCGGCCTACATGCCCGGCGACCGCCAGCGTGACCGGGACCGCTGGGCCTACTCGCTGCAGCACCGGGGCGTCATCGACTCGCCCATCGGTGGCCTGGGGTTGAACATGAACCTCAACCGCGTCAGCGACGACAACTACTGGCGCGACTTCCCGCTGGCCGCCAAAACGCTGCGCGAGCGCCTGCTGCCCAACGATGTGAACCTGTCCTGGGCACGTGGCGACAATGTGCTGACCCTGCGCACCCTGTACTGGCAGACCATGCAGGATGCATCGGCGCCCATTGCCCCGCCCTACGGCATGAAGCCGCAACTGCAATGGCGCTACACGCCGCTGGACCTGCCGCACGGCCTGGACTTCAGCTTTGTGGCCGACACCACGCGCTTCGAGATCGACAAGCCCCTGGCCGGCATGACCTACAACAACGGCCAGCGCAGCTACATGCTGGCCCAGGTGAGCCGCCCCTTCCTGTCGCCGGGCGCCTTCATCACGCCCAGGATCCAGTTGCACACCAGCAACTACCAGGTGGACAGCCTGATGAGCAACGGCAGCCGCAATGCCTCGCGCACGCTGCCCACGGTCAGCGTGGACAGCGGCCTGGTGTTCGAGCGCGACACCACGCTGTTCGGCCGCCAGCTGCTGCAGACCTTCGAGCCGCGCGCCTTCTACACCTACACGCCCTACCGCGACCAGAGCTTTCTGCCGCTGTATGACACGGCGCGCAACGACTTCAACTTCGCGAGCATCTACTCCGAGAACGACTACAACGGCCAGGACCGCATTGCCGATAACCACCTGCTGACCCTGGGCGCGACCACGCGCCTGATCGACGGGGCCACGGGTGCGGAAAAGGCGCGCTTCGGCATTGCGCAGCGCGTGCGTTTCTCCGACCAGAAGGTCATCTTGCCCGGCGAGGTGCCGGCCACCAGCCGCCTGTCCGACGTGCTGCTGGGCGCGGCCATCAACTGGACCGATGCCTGGTCCACCGAAGGCACGACCCAGTACAACCGCGACCTCAACCGCTCGGTGCGTACCACCTTTGGTGCGCGCTACAGCCCCAGCTCCTACCGCACGGTGAACGTGGCCTACCGTACCCAGTACGACACCGTGGCGCGTACCGACGCCAGCAAGCTGATCGATGTGGGCTGGCAATGGCCCATCAACGACCTGTGGGGCGACAAGGGGCGCGACCTGGGTGCCGGCCGTGGCCAGGGCGGCGGGCGCTGGTACACGGTGGGCCGGCTGAACTACAGCCTGAAGGACCGCAAGCTCGTCGATACCGTGGTCGGGCTGGAGTACGACGGCTGCTGCTGGATTGGCCGCGTGGTGCTGGAGCGTCTGCAAAGCTCCATCACCCAGTCCAACACCCGGCTGCTGTTCCAGATCGAGTTCGTCGGCTTCTCGCGGCTGAGCCTGGGTGCAGACCCGCAGCGCAGCCTCAAGCAGAATGTGCCGCGCTACCAGTACCTGCGCGAGTCCGTGACGCCTCCCAGCCGCTTCACCAACTACGATTAGAGCCAACGCTCCAAACACGCTTTTTGCAAGGCATCTCTCCCATGCGTTTTCTTTCCCAGACCCATTGCTGCGCAGCTGCCGCTGTGGCGCTGGCCTTGCTGGCCACCACAGCCCAGGCGCAAGGCCTGCGTGTTCCGGGCCAGTCCAGGGCGCCCCAGGCCGGCGATGCCTCCGTCTCGCGTGCGCTGGACGCCACCAACCTGCCCTCGTCGCGCGATCGCGGCGCCAAGGCAGGCGTGCGCTCGGCCGACTACATCGTCGCCGTGGTCAACTCCGAGCCGGTGACCAACAACGAAGTGCGTGCCCGCATGGCGCGCGTGGCGCAGAACATTGCCGAGCAGGGCGGCCAGATGCCGCCCGAGGCGCTGCTGGCCCGCGAGGTGCTCGAGCGCCTGATCGTCGAAAAGGCCCAGCTGCAGGAAGCCAAGGACACGGGCCTGCGCGTGGATGACTACGCCGTGGACCAGGCGCTGACCAATGTGGCGCGGCAAAACGGCCTGGACAAGGCTGGCCTGCAGTCCCGCCTGCGGGCCGAAGGCGTGAACGAAAAGCAGTTCCGCGAAGAGCTGCGCCGCCAGATCACGCTGCAACGTCTGCGCGAGCGCGATGTGGACGGCCGCGTGCGCGTCACCGATGCCGACATCGATCGCTACCTGGCTGAGCAGCGCAGCGGCGGTGCCGACAAGGCACCGGCCGCCGTGAACCTGGGCCACATCCTGATTTCCGTGCCCGAGAACGCCAGCCCCGCCGAAGTGGCCGAGCGCGAGGCCCGCGCCAAGCAGGCCGCCGAGGCCGCCCGCACGCAAGGCGACTTCCTGGCCGTGGTCAAGGAGTTCTCCGATGTGCCCGACGGCCAGGGCGGCGGCGCCATGGGCATGCGCCCGCTGGACCGCTATCCCGAGCTGTTCACCAAGGCCGTGGGCCAGACGGCGCAGGGCGGCATCGTCGGCCCCTTCCGTTCGGGCGCGGGCTTTCACGTGCTCAAGGTGCTTGAGAAGTCGCAGGCCGGCATGCCGTCCGTGGTCACGCAAAACCATGCGCGCCACATCCTGCTGCGCATTGGCGACCAGATGACCGAGGCCGATGCCGCCAAGCGCCTGGCCGACTACAAGCGCCGCGTGGACAGCGGCCAGGCCAGCTTCGAATCGCTGGCCCGCGAGTTCTCGCAGGACGGCAGCGCGCGCAACGGCGGCGACCTGGGCTGGGCCTCGCCCGGCCAGTTCGTGCCCGAGTTCGAGCAGGTGCTCAATGCGCTGCAGCCCGGCCAAGTCAGCGACCCGCTGGTCTCGCGCTTCGGTGTGCACCTGATCCAGCTCATCGAGCGCCGCCAGGCTGCGCTGACGCCCCGCGAGCAGCGCGACATGGTGCGCAACGTGGTGCGCGAGCGCAAGCTCGAAACCGACTACCAGACCTGGCTCCAGGAACTGCGTGGCCGCGCCTACGTCGAGTACCGCGAGCCTCCGCAATAAGACACCCCCCGAGCAGCTGCGGCTGCAGCAGTCCACAATGGAAGGCGGTGCCATGGCGCACCGCCTTGCTTTTTCTATGAAACACATTCCTCGCAAACGCTTCGGCCAGAACTTCCTGACCGATGACGGCATCATCGACGGCATCGTGAGCGCCATCGACCCCCGGCCGGGCCAGTCCATGGTCGAGATCGGGCCGGGCCTGATGGCCCTGACCCAGCCCCTGGTCGAACGCCTGGGCCGGCTCACCGTGATCGAGCTGGACCGCGACCTGGCCGTGCGCCTGCGCCTGCACGAGCAGCTCGACGTGGTCGAGTCCGACGTGCTCAAGGTGGACTTCCGTGCCATTGCCGCGCGTCTGGGCGTGCCCAAGCTGCGCATTGCGGGCAACCTGCCCTACAACATCTCCAGCCCCATCCTCTTTCACCTGCTCGAGCAGGTGGACGTGGTCGAGGACCAGCATTTCATGCTGCAAAAGGAGGTCATCGACCGCATGGTGGCGGCGCCCTCCACGGCCGCCTATGGGCGGCTGACGGTCATGCTGCAGTGGCGCTATGCGATGGAGAGCGTGCTGTACGTGCCGCCCGAGAGCTTCAATCCGCCGCCCAAGGTGGACAGCGCCGTCGTGCGCATGGTCCCGCGCGAGGCGCCGGCGGCCCTGGACGCGAAGCTGCTGGAGGAGATGGTGCAGGTGGCCTTCAGCCAGCGGCGCAAGATCCTGCGCAACACGCTGGGGCGCTGGCTGGAGGCCAAGGGCTTTGACGGGGAATTCGACCTGCAGCGCCGCGCCGAGGAAGTGCCGGTGTCCGAATACGAGGCACTCGCCGCCCGGTTCACGCGCGCCTAGGCACAGGCGGCGCCCAGCGACTGCAGAGCCCACAGCACCCGATTGGGCGCTGGGGGCTCTGGGCCCTCAATGTCCTGCGCTTACAGGAACGAGTAGAAGCAGCGGAACGGAATCTTGCGCTCGGCCCAGTACTCGGCCGCGTCGCGGAAGCTGTCCAGCAGCTGCTCGCGCACTTCCTTGTCGAACTTGGGCGTGGTCGGGATCTGGTCGAGCACGAGCACAAAGCCCGGCTGCGGGCCGGCCTTGTGGATGGGGTCGGTCAGGCAGTCGTAGAGCGCGTCGAAGTTCTTGCCGAAATGCGCAGGGAAGAAGAACTGCGTGGCCAGCAGTTCCAGGATATCGGCCTTGGTCTGCGCATGGGCCAGGTTGGCATACAGAAAATGGCACCCCAGCGTCTCGGCCGCCTGTTGCAGATCCTCCACCCTGTAGGCGCGGATGGACTGCACGATGTTGGCGCGCACGTTCCGCAAAGGGGTGTCGGGGATCTTACGAAGTGGTGCATCCATCTCCGTGGCTCTTTCTCTAACGTGGATGTGGCCTGCGGGGACGGGCTCATGGCCTTCGGCATCCCTGGGCTGTGGATGAAATGCAGACCCCTGCCAGCGCACTGCGTCGGACACGGAGGGTCGAACTGGCTGTAGAGACTGGGTCGAGGTCATTCGATGATCTTGCGAAAGCTGCTGTAGTGGTCGCTGGTGTAGTAGCAGGCATCGGGCTGCTGGGGCTCTCCGCCGCAGACGATGCGGCGGGCTCCACGGTCACGCGAACCGGGCGTGCGCACCGTGTACTCACGGTAATAGCCGCGCGACTGGCGCGGCAGGATGCGCTCGCGGTTGCCGAACACCGTGCCGTCCTTGTCGTGGGCAAAAGGCCCGCCGCGCAGGATCAGCGTATACGTGGAACGGCCTTCGCGCGGCAACTCGGACAGGGCGACGGTGGCCACGGCCGCTGTCGTCTCCACGCTCTCGGGCGCCGAGCGGCGCGCATCAGCGAGCGAGGGCGACAGCACAAAGGCGGCCCCGACGATGAGCGCTAGACCGGACTGGTACGCCTTGGCGGCGGCTGCCTTCAGCATCAACTACACCTTTCAGAAATCCAGGGAAGCCCTGAAATCTCGACCCGCTAGTGTGACGGAACACCCCTCAAAATGCAAGTTCTGCCCAAAAAACAGGCAGCTTGACCAAGGAAATGTCTGGGGATTGAACAGTGAGAAGGCAACTCTGCGCCTGAGTTGCCTTCTATTCGATGCAAATGCCGCCCGTTGTCAAAAAAAGCGCGCGCGGCCAAAACGAGGGACACCGAGCAAGGGCCGCCCCGCAGCGAGGGTGTCGTCCCCCTCCCGCGAAGCGAGAGAGGGGGAAGCGGCGAAGCCGCTCAGGGGGTGCTTACCGATTAGCGTTAGCGTCCGCCACCGTCAGCGCCGTCATGTTGACGATGCGGCGCACCGTCGTGCTCGGCGTGAGGATGTGCACGGGACGGGCGGCGCCCAGCAGCACGGGACCGATGGCAATGCCGCCGCCAGCGGCCTGCTTGAGCAGGTTGTAGCTGATGTTGGCCGCGTCGATGTTGGGCATGACCAGCAGGTTGGCGTTGCCCAGCAGCGTGCTGTTGGGCATGAGCTGGGCGCGGGCCTTGCCGTCCAGGGCCACGTCGCCGTGCATCTCGCCGTCCACTTCCAGCCACGGGGCCTGCTCGCGCAGCAGCTCCAGGGTCTGGCGCATCTTGACTGCGCTGGGCTGGTTGCTGGAGCCGTAGTTGGAGTGCGACAGCAGGGCGGCCTTGGGCTTGACGCCGAAACGCATCATTTCCTCGGCGGCCATGATGGTGATCTCGGCCAGCTGCTCGGCCGTGGGGTCGTAGTTGACGTGGGTGTCCACCAGGAAGACCTGGCGGTCGGGCAGCAGCAGGCCGTTCATGCAGGCATAGGTCTGCACGCCGGCGCGGCGGCCGATCACCTGGTCCACATACTGCAGGTGGTGCGATGTCTGGCCCCAGGTGCCGGTGATCAGGCCATCGACTTCGCCCTTGTGCAGCAGCATGGAGCCGATCAGGGTCAGGCGGCGGCGCATCTCGATCCGGGCGATGGGCACGGTGATGCCCTTGCGCTCGGTCATGCGGTGGTAGGTCTGCCAGAAGTCGCGGTAGCGCTCGTCGTGCTCGACGTTGACCACGTCGTAGTCCGTGCCTTCCTTCAGGCGCAGGCCGAATTTCTCGATGCGCTGGGCAATGATGGCCGGGCGGCCGATCAGCGTGGGGCGCGCAATGCGCTCGTCCACCACGATCTGCGTGGCGCGCAGGATGCGCTCTTCCTCGCCCTCGGCGTAGGCCACGCGCTTCTTGGCGGCCTTCTTGGCCGCGGCGAACAGCGGCTTCATCATGGTGCCCGAGGCGTAGACGAAGGTCTGCAGGTGGGCGCGGTAGGCATCCATGTCCTGGATCGGGCGCTGGGCCACGCCGCACTCGGCGGCAGCCTGGGCCACGGCCGATGCGATCTTCATCATCAGGCGCGGATCGAAGGGCTTGGGGATCAGGTACTCAGGGCCGAAAGTCAGTTGCTCGCCCACGTAGGCGGCCGCCACTTCCTCGCTCTGCTCGGCCTGGGCCAGCTCGGCGATGGCGTGGACGGTGGCGATTTCCATCTCGGTGGTGATGGTGGTCGCGCCGCAGTCCAGGGCACCGCGGAAGATGTACGGGAAGCACAGGACGTTGTTGACCTGGTTGGGATAGTCCGAGCGGCCCGTGGCGATGATGGCGTCGCTGCGCACGGCCTTCACGTCTTCGGGAATGATTTCGGGGTTGGGGTTGGCCAGCGCGAAGATCACCGGACGCGCGGCCATCTTGACCACCATGTCCTGCTTGAGCACGCCGCCGGCCGACAGGCCCAGGAAGACGTCGGCGCCTTCGATGACCTGGCCCAGCGTGCGCAGCTCGGTGGGGCGAGCGAACTGGGCCTTGTCCTCGTCCATCAGCTCGGTGCGGCCCTCGTAGACCACGCCGGCCAGGTCGGTGACGAACACGTTCTCGCGGCGCAGGCCGACCTTGAGCAGCAGGTTCAGGCAGGCCAGGGCAGCGGCGCCCGCGCCCGAGGCCACGAGACGGACCTCCTCGATCTTCTTGCCGGCCACCTTGAGCGCGTTGACCATGGCCGCTGCCACGGTGATGGCCGTGCCGTGCTGGTCATCGTGGAAGACGGGGATCTTCAGGCGGCGGCGCAGCTCGCGCTCCACGAAGAAGCACTCGGGCGCCTTGATGTCTTCCAGGTTGATGGCGCCGAAGGTGGGCTCCAGCGCGGCGATCACATCGACCAGCTTTTGCGGGTCCTTCTCGTTGATCTCGATGTCGAAGACGTCCACGCCCGCGAACTTCTTGAACAGGACGGCCTTGCCTTCCATCACCGGCTTGGAGGCCAGCGCGCCGATGTCGCCCAGGCCCAGCACGGCGGTGCCGTTGGAGATCACGGCCACCAGGTTGCCGCGCGCCGTGTACTTGAAGGCGGCGGCCGGGTCCTTGACGATCTCTTCGCAGGGCGCTGCCACGCCGGGCGAGTAGGCCAGGGCCAGGTCATGCTGGTTGGCCATGGGCTTGGTCGGCACGATGGTCAACTTGCCGGGCTTGGGAAACTCGTGGTATTCGAGTGCGGCACGGCGCAGCTGGGCACGTTTATCGGAAGGGGTCGGGGCCGTGTTGTCGGACATCAAGCGTCTCCAGCGAAGGCATGGCCAACGCACGCGCGGATCAGCCCGCGTGCCGTCGGCCGAGGTAGGGGGGAACCGATTGTAGGCCGACAGGCAATAGCCGGGCCCTGCTGTGAAACTGTTGTGATGCCTGGTTGCCCAATGCCCTGCGGCGGCGGCGGTCTTTGCTTGCGCGCCGCCGCAAAGCCGGGCAATCACCTGGCATCCATCAGATGGCGTCCAGCGGAAACACCGGGCGGCTGACCCGGGCGAACGGAAAGCGCGAATAGTCCGAGGTGGTCACGCCGGGGCTGTCGCACTCGACCAGGCCGGCGGACAGCGGCACGAAGACGGGCCGGCAGTACATGCGCGACTTGAGCAGCACGAAGCGAAAGCGCGTCGGGTCCATGCCCACGCAGTGGAACACGCCCAGGTCCCAGGGCTCGTGCGTCTGCTCGGTGATCACGATCTGCGCTGCGCCCGTGTCCAGGCAGACCGTGCGGCCCATGTGGCAGCGCTGGCCCGTGTAGATGGGGCCGCTGACCGTGTAGGCGCCGTCGCTGACGGCACGCACCGTGCCGCGCAGCCGCAGCGGCTGCTTGTGCAGGCCGATGCGCTCCAGCGATACCTTGTTGCCCAGCGCGATCTCCACCTCGGCGCCTTCGCCGGCCGCCGTGAGCGAGGCAACCGCTTCGGGGTCGCACAGCGGGCCTACGGCAATGCCTGACAGGCCCAGCTCCAGCGCGGTCTGCAGCACGTCCATGGTGTCGCAGGTGCCGCCGGACATGCAGTTGTCGCCATGGTCGAGCAGCAGCACGGGGCGGTCGGCGCCTTCGGCCAGGGCCTGGGCGCGGCGCAGCGAATCGGCCAGCGGCTCGCTGCGGTAGATGAAATCGGCCCGGCGCTGCCAGATCCGGGCGGCCAGCGCGTCCACGCTCGCCTGGGTGGCCGCGCGCTCGTCGGTCCTGCAGGTGGCGACCACGCTCACGCAGGGCGCGGCGATGTCGGCCAGCGAGAAGCCGCCGAACACCGAGACCGCCGGCAGGCCCTCCGCTTCCAGGGTGCGCGCGGCGTTCACGGCGTCCAGCATGGGGCCGTCCAGCGTGGTGCTGCGCAGCGTGTGGCTCATCAGCGGCAGCCGGTGCCAGCACACGGCATAGCGCGCGCGGCCTGCCAGCATGTCCAGCAGCAGGCGGCCCGCGTGCTCGCCGGTCTCGTACATGTCGATGTGCGGATAGGTCTTGAAGCCCACCATCACGTCGGCATTGCCCACCATTTTTTCGGTGATGTTGCCGTGCAGGTCCAGCGCCACGCCAACGGGCACGCCGGGTGCGGCGGCGCGCACGCGTTCGAGCAGGTCGCCTTCGCCGTCGGCGCTGTTCTCGGCCACCATGGCACCGTGCAGGTCCAGCAAGATGGCATCGCAGCCCGGCGCGGCCGCCACGATGCGGCGCGTGAGTTCGTCGTAGGCGGCCGCATGCACGGGGCCGCTGGGATTGGAGGTGGCAGAGACCGGCGTGACCAGGGTGGCGCCCGCCGCCTCGGCCAGGTCGATGAAGGCGGCCATGGCCGTGCGCATGCCCTTGTTGGCCGAATAGGCGGCCTCGCCATAGGTGGGCGCAAACGCCTCGATGGGCGTGGGCACGGGCGAGAAGGTATTGGTCTCGTGGTTGAGCCGGGCGATCAGGATCTTCATGCCGGCACCCCGCCGTCCGCTGCCTGCACCACGCCCGCGGCCGCCAGCATGGCGCGCAGCAGCACGTTGCAGCCGGCCTCCAGGTGGGCGGGCTCGGCGTCCTCGATCTCGTTGTGGCTGATGCCGTCGGCGCAGGGCACGAAGATCATGGCGGCAGGCGCCACGCGCGCCAGGTAGACGGCATCGTGGCCCGCGCCGCTGACCACGTCCATGGCGCTGTAGCCCAGGTCGGCGGCATTGGCGCGCACGGCCTCCACCAGGTGCGGCGTGAAGGGCTGGGGCGGGAAGTAGACGACCTGCTCCACGCCAATGGTCACGCCACGCGCGGCGGCAATGCGCTCGCAGGCCGCGCGCAGTGCGGCGTCCATGTCCAGCAACTGGCCGTCGTCCGGCGCGCGCAGGTCCACGCTGAGCTTGACCCCGCCCGGGATCACGTTGCGCGAGTTGGGAAACACCTCCAGCGATCCCACGGTGCCGCGCGCATGCGGCAGGCGGTCCACGGCGATGCGGTTGACCTCGGCCACGATGCAGCTGGCGGCCAGCAGCGCGTCGTGGCGCAGCTCCATGGGCGTGGGGCCGGCATGGGCCTCCATGCCTTGCACGCTGACGTCGTACCAGCGCTGGCCCAGCGCGGCGCTGACCACGCCGATCACGCGTTCATGGTTTTCCAGCACCGGGCCCTGCTCGATATGGGCTTCGAAATACGCGCCCACCGCAGGCGCCGGGCCGGCCGGCCCGGCATAGCCGATGGCGCGCAGCGCCTCGTCCACGCTCACGCCCTGGGCATCGCGCTGGGCCAGCGCATGCTCCAGCGTGAAGGCATTGACGAACACGCCCGAGCCCATCATCACGGGCACGAAGCGCGAGCCTTCCTCATTGGTCCACACGGCCACCTCCACCGGGGCGCGCGTGCGCACGCCGCCGTCGTTGAGCGTGCGCAGCACCTCCAGCCCGGCCAGCACGCCGTAGTTGCCGTCGAACTTGCCGCCTGTGGGCTGGGTGTCGATGTGGCTGCCCGTCATCACGGGCGGCAGCGCATCGTCCAGGCCCGCGCGCCGCGCGAAGATGTTGCCGATGGCATCGACGCGGATGCTGCAGCCGGCCTCGCGCGCCCACTGCACGAAGAGATCGCGCCCCTGGCGGTCCAGGTCCGTCAGCGCCAGGCGGCACACGCCGCCCTTGGGTGTGGCGCCTATGCGCGCCAGGTCCATCAGCGATTGCCACAGGCGGGCGCCGTCGGTGCGCAGCCCGGCCGCAACGGCGGTGGCTGCAAGAGGGGTACTGAGATCCATGAATGACTCCTGGGAATGCGAAAGGCGGTGGATCAGGCGATCCCTACACCGAGATACCGGTCCTTGATGGCGTCATCGGCCAGGAAAGCGGCATTGCCTGCCTCGTGCGCAATCGCACCCTGTTCGATGATGTAGTGGCGGTCGGCCAGCTGGGTGCAGACCTCCAGGTTCTGCTCCACCAGCAAGATCGCCACGCCAGCGGCCTTGATGGTCTTGAGCTGGGCCACGATCTCCTCCACGATCACGGGCGCCAGGCCCTCGACGGGCTCGTCCAGCATGAGCAGGCGCGGCGCGTTCATCAGGGCGCGGCCTATGGCCAGCATCTGCTGCTCGCCGCCCGACAGCTGCCCGCCGCCGTTGCCGCGCCGCTCCTTGAGGCGCGGGAAGATGCGGTAGATGTCGGCCAGCTGCCAGGGGGAGCGTTTGCGCTGGCCCAGCAGCAGGTTCTCCTCCACCGTGAGCAGCTTGAAGATGCCGCGGTGCTCTGGCACCAGGCAGATGCCGCGCTGGGCCACCTGGTGCGTGGCCAGCCGGTGCACGGGCTCGCCGCCGAAGCGGATCTGCCCCTGCGAGGGCTGCATCACCCCCGCGATGGACTTGAGCGTGGTGGTCTTGCCCGCGCCGTTGCGGCCCAGCAGCGTGACCAGCTCGCCGTCCTGCACCTGCAGCGACACGCCCTGCAGCACATGGCTCTTGCCGTAGTGGGCGTGTATGCCCTCGACCGAAAGCAGGGGACCGCTCATGCCTTTCCTCCCGTGATCATGTTGCCCAGATAGGCGCTGCGCACGCGCTCGTCGGCGCGGATCTCGTGGGGCAGTCCTTCGGCCAGCACGCGGCCTTGCTGCATGACGGTGATGGTGTCGGAGATGTCCATGACGATGTTCATGTTGTGCTCGATGAGGACCACGGTGTGCTCGTCCCTGAGGCCCTGGATCAGGCGCTTCATCTCGTCCAGGTCGTCGATGCCCATGCCCGAGGTCGGCTCGTCCAGGAAGATGGCCTTGGGCCGTGCGGCCAGGGCCATGCCCACCTCCAGCCGCCGCTGCTGGCCGTGCGAGAGGTTGCCGGCCGGCGTGTCCGCATGGCGCTCCAGGCCCAGGCGCGACAGCACGCTGGCCACGGTATCGGCCAGGGCGCGAGCACCCACGGGCGCGTTCCAGCAGTCCAACGCCCTGGCGGGGGCCACGCCCTGTGCGGCCAGGCGCAGGTTCTCGCGCACGGGCAGGGTCAGGAACAGGCTGGTGACCTGAAAGGACCGTGCCATGCCACGGCGCACGCGTCGGTGGTCGGGCTCGCGCGTCACGTCGTGGCCGTCGAAGACGATGCGCCCGCCGCTCACGCTCTTGGTGCCCGTGAGCATGTGGAACAGCGTGGTCTTGCCCGCGCCGTTGGGGCCGATCACCGAGTGCACGGTGTGGGCGCGGACCTTGAGGTCCACGCCGCCCAGGGCGACGAACTTGTCATAGCGTTTCTCGACGCCCACGGCTTCGAGCAGGATGGGAGATGCTGCGGCGCTCATGCCTGGCCTCCTTTGGTTTCTGCAGCGGCCGTCTCGGCATCTGCCGGCCCTTTGCGGCGCACCAGGGCCCACAGGCTCTCGCCCAGGCCCCACAGGCCGCGCTGCAGGCCCAGGCTCACGATCATCAGCACCACGCCCAGCAGCAGCAGCCAGCGCGGCCACAGGGTGGACAGCCAGTCGCCCAGCAGCACATAGAAGGCCGCGCCCAGCACCGAGGCCAGCAGGTTGCCCGTGCCGCCGATCACGGTCATCACCAGGATCATTTCGCTGGTGTGGTACTCGGCGTTGGACAGCGGGGCGATGCCCGTCATCATGGCGTGCAGCGCGCCGGCCAGGCCCGTCACGGCGCCCGAGATCACGAAGGCCTGCAGCTTCAGCAGCCTCAGGTCGTAGCCCACGGCGGCGGCGCGCTCCTCGTTGTCGCGCACGGCCAGCAGGGTGCGGCCGAACATGGAGTCGCAGACGCGGCGCAGCAGCCAGAACACCACCAGAAAGAGCACGGCCACAAAGCCGTAGTACTGCCAGGGCGTGGCCAGCGGCCACAGCGTCTGGCCGGCCACCGCGAGGGCGGGGCGGGGCACATCGAGCAGGCCGTTGTCGCCGCCGGTGATGTCCGTGGCCGAGTAGGCCAGAAAATAGAACATCTGCGCAAACGCCAGGGTCAGCATCACGAAATAGGTGCCGCGCTGGCGTATGGCCACCCAGCCGACGATGGCCGCGCCCACGGCGCCCATGGCCGTGGCGGCCAGCAGGGCCAGCGGCATGGGCAGCGGCCAGCGCGTCAGCAGCAGGGCGATGGTGTAGCTGCCCAGCCCGAAGAAGATGCCCTGGCCGAAGGACAGCAGCCCCGTGTAGCCCAGCAGCAGATTGCAGCCCATGGCCGCGAGGCCGAAGATCAGCACCTCGCTGGCCAGCGAGCCCGACTGCATGCACAGCGGCATGGCGACCACGATGGCCAGCGCGAGAAGGAGATGGGAATGCCTGGTCATGGTCTTCATCCTTTGCGGCCCAGCAGGCCATGGGGTCGCAGCAGCAGCACCGCGGCCATGGCCACGTAGATCATCAGGCGCGCGCCCTCGGGCCACAGCGTGCTCATCACGCTTTGCACGATGCCGATCAGCAGGCCGCCGACCAGGGCGCCGCCGAAGCTGCCCAGCCCGCCCACGACCACGATCACGAAGGCCACGCCCAGCGCCTCCACGCCCATGAAGGGCTCGGCGCCGCGTATGGGCGCGGCCAGCACGCCGGCCAGCGCCGCCGTGGCCGCGCCCAGCGCGAACACCAGGCTGAAGATGCGCAGCACGTTCACGCCCAGCAGGGACACCATCTCGGTCGATTCGCTGCCCGCGCGCACCGCGCTGCCCAGCCGCGTGCCCTCCAGCAGCCACCACAGCAGCACGGCCAGCACGGCGGTGAAGCCGATCACGAACAGCCGGTACTTGGGATAGACGAAGCTGCCCCACATCACCACGCCCTGCAGCAGATCGGGCACGGCCACGCTGTCGCCCAGCGGGCCCCATTGCACGATCACCAGCTCCTGCACCACCAGGGCCAGGCCCACGGTGACGATGATGTGGAACTCATGCGCCTTGGCATACACATGGCGCAGCATGAGCTTTTCCACCAGCCAGCCCAGCGCGCCCACGGCCAGCGGCACCACGACCAGGGACAGCCAGAAACTCATGCCCCAGCGCGTCATCTGGTAGCAGAAATAGGCGCCCAGCAGGTAGAAGGCACCGTGCGCGAAATTCACGAAACGCAGCAGGCCGAAAACGATGGACAGGCCCACGGCCAACAGGAAATACAGCATGCCTATGCCGATCCCGTTGATGGTCTGAAGCAGATAGATGCTCATACAGGGTCCGAAACGATGGACGAAGAAAGCGAAGTGCCCGGTGGCTCTGAAGCACGCCGGTCATGGTGCTGTGCCTTTGAACTGGCATGGCCCAACCCAGGGACACCAAGCAAGGGCCGCCCCGCAGCGAAGGTGTCGTCCCCCTCCGCCGCGAAGCGGGTAGAGAGGGGGAAGCGGCGCAGCCGCTCAGGGGGAGCCTTTCATCTCAAATCAGCTTGCAGCCGGTCTGGTCTACGGGCAGGAAGGACTTGCCGGAGCTGACCACATCCACGTAGTCGTCCTTGTTCTTCATCTTGGACTTGGCCTTGCCCTTGAGCAGGTAGTAGCTCTTGAGCACCTGGTGGTCGGCCTTGCGCACTTCTTCCTCGCCCGTCAGGCCCTGGTACTTCATGCCTTCCAGCGCGGCGACCACGGCCTTGGGGTCGGCCGTGCCGGCCTTGATGATGGCGTCGATCATCAGCTTGGTGCAGATGTAGTGGCCGGCCAGGCTGTAGTTGGGATTGGCCTTGAACTTGTCGTTGCAGCGCTGCACCAGATCGCGGTTGAGCGGCGTGTCCACCGTGTGCCAGTACTGGGCGCCGAAGTACACGCCGTCGCACAGGTCGGCGCCCAGCGATTCGAACTGCTCCAGCCCCGAGGCCCAGGCGATCAGGATGGTCATGTTCTTGTTCATGCCGAAGCTGATGGCCTGGCGCAGCGTGTCCGAGGACTGGGCGCCGAAGTTCAGCAGCAGCAGCACGTCGGGCTTGGCGGCCACGGCATTGGTCAGGTAGCCGCTGAACTCCTTTTCGGTCAGCGAGTGGTAGCTGTTGCCCACATGCTCGATGCCCTTTTCCTTGAAGATGTTCTTGGCCGCCGTCAGCAGGCCGTCGCCGAACACGTACTGCGGCGTGATGGTGTACCAGCGCTTGGCCTTGGGCAGGGATTCGACCAGCGGGCGCACGGTCTGCTCGATGGCGCCGAAGGTGGGTGCCGACCAGCGGAAGGTGGCGCTGTTGCAGTCCTTGCCCGTGATCTCGTCGGCGCCTGCGGTGGTGATGAAGATGCCGCCGGTCTTCTCGGCCTCCTTGCCCATGGCCAGCGCCTCCGACGACAGGATGCCGCCTGCGAAGAAGCGCGTGCCCTGCTGCTGCGAAGACTCCTGCAGCTTGCGCACGGCCGTGGCGGGCTTGCCCTCGGTGTCCAGCACGGTGTAGGCCAGCGGGCGGCCCAGCGCCTTGCCGTACTGCTCGATGGCCAGCTTCATGCCCAGGTCCGCATACTTTCCGTTGGCCGCGAAGGCGCCCGACATGGGCACGGGGCAGGCGAACTGGATGCTGTCCTTGGACTGCGCCCAGACGCTGCGGCCCAGGCCCAGCGATGCGGGCAATGCGCCCAGTGCCGAGAGTTGCAGGAGGTGACGACGTTGCATGGGATCTCCGTGATGGGGACTGAAGGCGCTGCGGCCCGGGTACGCTTTTCAGAGCAAGTTGCATGCCAGTCGAAATGGGTGCGTGCAGGCTCCTTGATTCATATTTATAGTGATAAATAGAAGAAATAGGGCGCGTGCTAACCCTAGGCGGGCACGGCCACGCGCCATGGCGGTGCATACTGCACCAAACCCGCATGCAGACTGGGCGCGGACACGATCCGGTGCCCTTCCGGAGAACACAACAATGGATACACCCAAGTCGCCCTCCCTGGCCATCCGGCAGCTCAAGCGCCCGGATCTCGTGGCCCAGGAGATCAAGCGCCTGATCACCGAAAAGAACCTTAGCCCCGGCGACCGCCTGCCGCGCGAAAGCGAGCTGCAGGCACAGTTCCAGGTCAGCAAGGGCACGATCCGCGAGGCCCTCAAATCGCTGGAAGTGCAGGGGCTGATCACCATCTCCACCGGCCCTTCGGGCGGTGGCACGGTCGTCGAGGTGCCGCTGGACCGCACGCTGCAGTTCATGCAGAACTACCTGTTCTTCCAGGAGGTGACCATCGACGACATCTACACGGTGCGCCAGATGCTGGAGCCCGAGCTGGCGGCAGGCGCCGTGCCCCATCTGACCGAGGCGGATTTCGACGCGCTGGAGCACAGCATCGCCTGCTGCGACCCCACGCAAAGCAGCGAGGACCTGGTGAGCCAGCGGCGCGAGGACGTGAACTTCCACGACATCCTTGCAGCGGCCAATCCCAACCCCTTCCTGCGCTTCACCTGCGAGCTCATCAACGAGATGATTCGCCAGCTCATCGTCTTCGCCAACCGCACGCCCCAGTCCGAGCACCGGCGCTTTGGCGAGGCCAATGCCCGGATCCACCGCGACATCGTGCAGGCCGCACGCGAACGCGATGCCGTGAAGGTGCATGCGCTGATGCAGCAGCACATGCGGGATGCAGCCAGCAGCGTCAAGCGCATGAAGGGCCGCATCCAGGGGCGGCTCATCCTGGATGCCGACAGCCTGCGCAGCCCGCGTCCGCAACGCGCCGTGCAGCCGGTGGAAAAGCCTGCGATGGCAGTGCCGAGGACTGCACCAAAAAAGGCACCGAAACCGGCAGCAAAAGCAGCGCCAACAACAACGGCAAGGCCGGCCGCAAAGACCGCCGCAAAAGCCGTCGCGAAGACCACCGCAAAGGCGGCTCCGAAGGCGCCCGCCAAGCCACTGTCGGCGCGTCCCGCCGCCGCACGCAAGCGCGCGGCCTCTTGAACTGTCCCGCGCCGGTCATTGCCGGCCCAGGCCACGCGTTTCGCGCCGCCCGCTGCTGGTATGCTGCCGCGCGCTCGGCCTTCACGCATTCCACCCCCTCACGAGACAACAGCATGAGACAAACCCCTTTCGCATCTTCCCGTACCCCTGCCCTGTGGCGCGCCCTGGCCGGCGGCCTGGCGCTGGCGGCCACGCTGGCGGCGCCCCTCGCCCATGCCCAGGGCGCAGGCAGCTATCCGTCCAAGACCATTCGCCTGGTCGTGCCCTTTGCGCCTGGCGGCTCCACCGACATCCTGGGCCGCCTGCTGGCGCAAAAGATGGGCGAGAGCATGCACACCACGGTGGTGGTGGACAACAAGCCCGGCGCCAACGGCACCATCGGCTGCGACCTGGTGGCCAAGGCGCCGGCCGACGGCTACACCGTGGTGCTGGGCGATGTGGGCTGCATGGCCATGGCCAAGGGCCTGTACACCAAGCTGCCCTATGACCCGCTGCGCGACTTCGCGCCCATCAGCCTGGTGGCACGCAGCCCGCTGGTGCTCACCGTGGGCGCGCAAAGCCCGTTCCACTCGCTCAAGGAGCTGACGGCGGCGGCCCAGGCCCAGCCCGGCAAGCTCAACTACCCCTCGTCGGGCACGGGCGGCCCCAACCATCTGGGCGCCGAGCTGTATGCCATGCAGGCCAAGGTCAAGATCGGCCACGTGCCCTACAAGGGCAGTGCGCCTTCGGTGGTCTCGCTGGCCGCCGGCGAGACCGACTTCGGCTTTCTCACGGCCGTGACGATTGCCGCGCAGCTCAAGGCCGGCAAGGTGCGCGCCCTGGCCGTGGCCCACAACGAGCGTCTGCAGTCCATGCCCGACGTGCCCACCATGTCCGAGGCCGGCCTCAAGGACTTCACGGCCGATGCCTGGTTCCTCGCGGCCGTGCCCGCAGGCACGCCCAAGCCCATCGTGGACAGGCTCTACGCCGAGATCGCCAAGGCCCTGCCCGCGCCCGAGGTCAAGGAAAAGCTGGACGCCATGGGCGTGCTGCCCTCGGGCCTCAAGCCCGATGCCTCGGCCCAGTTCCTGCGCGTGGAAGTGGACAAGTGGCGCGATGTGATCAAGAACGCGGGCATCACGCTGGACTGATTTCGCAGCCTTGCCATTGCCATGTAAAAAGCCCCTGCGGCCTCACGGCCCAGGGGCTTTTCTCATGTGCCGGAGATGCTCAGTTCGTTTCCGTCAGGGCATCGCCCAGGGCGCTGACCAGCCGCTCGATCTCGGCCTTCTCGCTGATGAAGGGCGGCGCGATCTGGATGGTGTCGCCGCCGTAGCGCACGTAAAAGCCCTTGTCCCAGCACTTCATGGCGATCTCGTAGGGACGGCGGGCCGGCTCGCCGGGCAGCGACTCGATGGTGAAGCCCGCAGCCAAGCCGAAGTTGCGGATGTCGGCCACATGCTTTGCTCCCTTGAGGCTGTGCACGGCCTGCTCGAAGAACGGGGCCAGCGCGCGCACGCGGCCCGGGCCGTCCTCGCGCTGCAGCAGGTCCAGCGCGGCCACGCCTGCTGCGCAGGCAATGGGGTGGGCCGAGTAGGTATAGCCGTGCGGGAACTCCAGCATGTACTCGGGGCCGCCGGCCGCCATGAAGGTGTCGTAGATCTCCTTGCTGGCCACCACGGCGCCCAGGGGCTGGGCGCCATTGGTCACCTGCTTGGCGATGTTCATGATGTCGGGCGTGACGCCGAAGGCCTCGGCCCCCGTCATGGCGCCGCAGCGGCCAAAGCCCGTGATGACCTCGTCGAAGATCAGCAGGATGTTGTTCTGCGTGCAGATCTCGCGCAGGCGCTGCAGGTAGCCGGCCGGCGGAATCACCACGCCGGCCGAGCCCGAGAAGGGCTCGACGATGACGGCCGCGATGTTGCTGGCGTCATGCAGGGCGATCAGGTCCAGCAGCCTGTCGGCCAGCGCGCGGCCATCGGTGGTGGGCATGCCTTTGTGGAAGGACCCCAGCGCTGGCTGCGTGTGCGGCAGGTGGTCGGCCTCCACGCCCTGGCCGAAGGTCTTGCGGTTGCCCACCATGCCGCCGACGGAGATGCCGCCGAAGTTCACGCCGTGGTAGCCCTTCTCGCGCCCGATCAGCCGGGTCTTGCCACCCTGGCCCTTGGCGCGCCAGTAGGCGCGCGCCATCTTCAGCGCCGTGTCGGCCGCCTCCGAGCCCGAGCCCGTGAAGAACACATGGTCCAGGCCTGCAGGCGTCAGCTCCTTGATCTTGTTGGCCAGCGCGAACGAGGCCGGGTGGCCGAACTGGAAGGCCGGCGCATAGTCCAGCTGCTGGGCCGCGCGGCCGATGGCTTCGGCGATCTCGCGGCGGCCATGGCCCAGGCCCGAGCACCACAGGCCCGACAGGCCGTCGAAGATCTTGCGGCCGTCGGCATCGGTGTAGTAGGCGCCCTGGGCGCTGGTGATCATGCGCGGGCGCGCCTTGAACTCGCGGTTGCCGGTGAAGGGCATCCAGTGGGCGTCAAGCCAGGCGGCATCGGTGCGCGTGGCGGCTGCAGTGCCTTGTTCGGTGGGAACCAGGGTCATGGTGATCTCCTCGGGCCGGGAAAGAAAAAAAGGAACCGGCCCATTGTGATCGTGCCTTTTGATTTCTCGAAGTGCGTGATATCGAGGTTCACTTGCGGATTCCTGCAAGTGAGCAGGGGCTTGCCGGTCCGGGCCCGGAGAGCGCGCATTGTGGGAATCCATGGCCGTCTCCGCCCTGGTGCTCGCCTATAGTGGCTCCCCTGTAGTGGTGGCCGGTTCAGGCGGGCACCGGGAGGCGAAGGGCGATGGCGGATTTTTCGATGGACAGCACCCCAGGCCGCCCGGCGCGGGACGGGCGCGCGCGCGCCGCGCTGGGCCAGCTGGGCGACATGGACCTGCGCCTGCTGCGCGTGTTCAAGGCCGTGGTCGAGTGCGGCGGCATGTCGGCTGCCGAGCTGGAGCTGAACATCGGCAGCTCCACGCTGAGCCGCCATATGAAGGACCTGGAGGAGCGCCTGGGCCTGACGCTGTGCCGGCGCGGGCGCGCGGGCTTCGCGCTCACGCCCGAAGGCCACCGCATCTATGAGGCCACCTTGCAACTGCTCGGTGGCGTGGAAGGCTTCCTGGGCCAGGTGGACGACATCCATGGCCGGCTGGCTGGCACGCTGGACGTGGCGCTGTTCGACAAGACCGTGGGCAATCCGCAGTCGCGCATTCCCGAGGCGATCGGCGTTTTGCACGACCAGGCGCCGCAGCTGCATCTGCGTCTGCATGTGGCCTCCATCCAGGCCATCGAGCGGGGGCTGATGGAGGGGCGCTGGCAGGTGGGCGTGCTGCCATCGGCACCCAGTTCGGGCGCGCTGGACAGCGCCCGGCTGTTTGGCGAGCGCATGCAGCTGTACTGCGCCCCCGGCCATCCGCTGCATGGCGCCGACCATGGCGCTCTGGACTGGGACAGCCTGGGTGCGCATGCCTTCGCAGGCCTGGGCTACCAGTCGCCCAACATGGCGCTCAGCCACCAGGCCGGCCTGCAGCGCCAGGCCACGGGTTTTGACCAGGAGGCCATTGCCATGCTGGTGCGATCGGGCCGCTACCTGGGCTTTCTGCCCGATCACTATGCACAGGCCATGCAGGACCAGGGCCTGCTGCAGGCCGTGGCACCGCACCGCTTTTTCTATCTGTGCGATTTCTTCGCGGTCTGGCGCAATGCCGTGGCCCCTGGGCGTGCAGCCCGGGTCTTCATTGACGCGCTACTGGCCGTGCACCATGGATGAACGGGTTCATCACAGCCTTGGAAAGAGGAAATTCACAGGTTTGATATCAGGATGTGCACAGGTTTTTACACAGCTTGTGCTCAGGTTTTTGCAGCGTATGCGCTTGACAATGTTTGGCATTGTGGCCGGGGCCAGGGCTTCAGTCCGCCCCGATTGCGCCGACATGCATGCATGGATTCCGTGTCGGCCCTGGGCCGTACGAGCAGCGCCTTGATACCAACGATTTCGCATTTCCCGGGTTCTTGCCACCATGCGCCGCCATGTCCACCTCTCTTGCCGCCACGGCAGGGCCGGGTTTCAGCCCGTGCCGCCATCGACCATCCTGGCCAGGGTCTCGGCCAGCCATTTCCCGAATGAGTCTGCGCCAAGGGGCTGCATGGGTGTCGGCATGGGCATGGGCATAGGCATGTTCATCTCCGCGCTCCCGGCAGGCTCAGGCTGCAGCCGTGGGCGGCGCCATCGCGGCGGCGGCATCGGCACGGCGGCGCAGGCCCCGTTCCCAGAGCTTTTCATGGAAGAAGAAGGCCACGGCCTGGACAGTGGGCTCCAGCAGGCTGAGCGTCAGCGCGGCCCAGAGGTTGCGGGTCACGGCATAGGCCACGGCCGCCGCCACCGTGACGTGGATGACGTAGTAGCTGGCGGTTTTCATCAGCGTGTGGCGGTGGTGGTGCAAGGTCTGGCGGATGCAGGTCATGGGGCTTTCCTCGGGGCTTTTCTCGTGATGAGACTCCATGCTAGGTGTGGTCAATAGCTGCGGCCAATCGAAAATGATTATCAAAGACATGAAGACTATCGATGGCGGGCAGGCAGGTGCCGTGGCCCTGTGCCATTCAGGGGGGGCGCCATGAATTGGGACGAGATCTTCGTGCTCGGATGGGCACCCCATCCGCAGTGGTTCCAGTGGCTGCATCCGGGCCTGGTGGCGCTGTCGGTGGGGGTGGCCGTGGCCACGTCGATGATGGCCATGCAGATCGCGGGGCTGGCGCGCAATGCCGCCTCGCCCCGGATACGCCGCACCGGCGTGCTGACCGGCGCCTTCTGCCTGGGCGCCGGCATCTGGGCCATGCACTTCATCGGCATGCTCGCCTTTGTGCCCTGCACCTTCGGCGACTACGACCCCTGGATCACCGCGCTGTCCATGCTGCCCAGCATGCTGGCGTCCTGGCTGGCGCTGACGCTGATGGTGCGGCCCCGGCTGTCCGCCCAGGCGCTGGTCGGCGGCGGCGTGCTCATGGGGCTGGGCATTGGCTCCATGCACTACATCGGCATGGCGGCGGCCCAGACCTGGAGCCTGATGCTCTACGACCCCTGGGGCGTGCTGCTGTCGGTGATCGTGGCCGCCACCATGGCCATGCTGTCGCTGTGGGTGCGCTTTCGGCTGGGCAACACGGGCCGCCTGTGGCCCACGCTGGTGGCCGGCATAGTCATGGGCATGGCCATTTCCTGCATGCACTATGCGGGCCTGTACGCACTGCGCCTCAAGCCCGGTATCGATGCGCTGGCGCAGCAGGAGGCGCCCACGCATGCGCTGCTGGTGTTCTCCATCGTGGGCGTGGTGGTGCTGATCTTCGGCCTGGTGCTCGCGGTCAACATGACGCTGCGCTACCGCCAGATCTACCGGCAGGTCCAGCGCAGCGAGTCGCGCCTGCGCGCCGTGGTGGATACGGCGGTGGACGGCATCGTGATGATCGACGGGCGCGGCAGCATCGTCTCGTTCAACGGCGCGGCCGAGCGGCTGCTGGGCTGGACGGCGCAGGAGGTGCTGGGCCGCAGCGCCAGCCTGCTCATGCCTGCGTCGGGCTGCGATGGTGAGGGCGGCTCGCTGGAAAAGCAGCTGGCCGCGGGCTTTGCAGGCCTGCTCGGCTCCAGCCGCGATGTCCATGCCCTGCACAAGGACGGCACGCAGATCGCCGTGCGCCTGGCCGTGGGCCGGGTGGCGATTGCGGGCGATCCGCTGTTCGTGGGCTTTGTGACCGACATCCGCGAGCGCCGCCAGATGCTGCAGTCGCTGCGCCGCAGCGAGGAGCAGTACCGCACCCTGATCAACAACGTGCCCGGCACCACCTTCCGCTGCCTGTACGACGGCAAGTGGACGCCGCTGCTGCTCAGCCGCTCCATCAAGGAGCTGACCGGCTGGACGGAGCAGGACTTCACGGACGGACTCACGGGCTGGGACCGGCTCATCCATGCCGAGGACCGCGACCGGCTGGAGGCTGCGGTCTCGCATTCGCTGTCACGGCGCCAGACCTACAACGCCGACTACCGCCTGCTGCACCGCGACGGCAGCACCCGCTGGGTGTCCGAGACCGGGCGCGGCGTCTTCAACGAGCACGACGAGCTGACCTGGATCGACGGCGTGATCATGGACCAGACGGCGGCGCGCGCGCGCAATGCCGAGTTCGAGGGCACGGTGCGCGCCATCGACCTGTCGCTGGCCACCATCGAGTACGACCTGCTGGGCCAAGTGCTGCGCGCCAACCGCAATTTCCTGGACCTGTTCGGCTACCGGCTCGACGAGGTCGCGGGCCGCCACCACGGCATGTTCTGCGAGCCCGGCTATGCCCACACGCCCGAGCATGTGCAGTTCTGGCGCCGCCTGGCCGAGGGCGAATTCCAGGCCGGCGAATTCCTGCGCTGCGGGCGCGAGGGGCGGCGCATCTGGGTGCAGGCCACCTACAACCCCATACGCGACGCCGACGGCCGGCCCTACAAGATCGTCAAGCTGCTCACCGACATCAGTGCCCAGCGCAAGCTGGCCCAGGAGCTGGTGCTGGCCAAGGAGCATGCCGAGGCGGCCGCCGCCGCGCGCAGCACCTTCCTGGCCAACATGAGCCACGAAATCCGCACGCCCATGAACGCCATCATCGGCTTCACCGAGGCGCTGCGCGAAACCGCCCTGCAGCCCACGCAGGCGCGCTACCTGGACACGGTGCACTACGCGGCGCGCTCCATGCTGCGCCTGCTCAATGACATCCTGGACACGGCCAAGCTCGACAAGGGCGCGGTGGAGCTGGAGATCGAGGATTTCTCGGTGCGCGAGCTGTGCCAGCAGATCCTGGCGTCGCTGCGCATCACGGCCGACCGCAAGGGCCTGGACCTGCGCCTGGACTACGACCCGCACACACCGGCGGCCCTGCGCGGCGACGGCATGCGCGTGCAGCAGATCCTGGTGAACCTGCTGGGCAATGCCGTGAAGTTCACCGAGCGTGGCCATGTGCTGCTGCGCGTGCGCTACGAGCAGGGCGTGCTGCAGCTCGATGTGCATGACACGGGCATCGGCATCGCGCCCGAGAAGATCCACCGCATCTTCGACCCCTTCGCCCAGGCCGATGCCTCGACCACGCGGCGCTTTGGCGGCACGGGCCTGGGCACGACCATCTCGCGCCAGCTGGCCGAGCTCATGGGCGGCAGCATCCAGCTGCACAGCACGGTGGGCGTGGGCACGGTGTTCGAGGTGCGCCTGCCCCTGCCGGTCGGCGAGAGCCCGCTGTCCGAGCGCGGCGCGGCCAGCCGCGGCCTGCCGCCGCTGCACATCCTGGCCGTGGACGATGTGCCCGAGAACCTGGAGCTGCTGCAGATCAACTTCTCCAGCCAGAACCACCAGATGGCGCTGGCGCATGACGGCGCCGAGGCGCTGCGCTGCGTGCAGGCACAGGAGCCGCCCTTCGACGTGGTGCTGATGGACCTGCAGATGCCGGGCATGGACGGCCTGGCGGCGGCGCGCGCCATCCGCGTCTGGGAGCGGCAACTGCAGCGCCGGCCCGTGCCCATCGTCGCGCTGTCGGCCAGCGTGCTGGAGAAGGACCGTAGCGACGCCAGCGCCGCCGGCATGGACGGCTTTGCCTCCAAACCGCTGGACATGGCGCGGCTGCAGGCCGAGATCGCGCGGCTGCTGTCGCTGCAGGTGGCACTCAAGGAGGCCAGGCCGCCTGCGCCCGCCAGTGCCCAGGCGGGGCTGCCCGATGTCACGGTGGACTGGGCCTCGGGCATTGCGCTGTGGGGCCGGGTCGATCCGCTGGTGGCCGCCATTCGGCGCTTTCTGAATGAGCAGCTTGACCTGGCCGATCGCCTGCGCCGTGCCCTGCAGCGCCCGGGGACCGAAGCCCTGGTGGGCCTGGCGCACCGCGTGCGCGGCGCGGCAGGCAACCTGGGGCTGCAGGCCGTGTACCGCCTGGCATCGCGCCTGGAAGGCCATGCGCAGGATGGCGCCCCGCAGCCCCAGCTGCTTGCCCTCATCGACCAGTTGCAGCAGGCGCTGGATGCCGTGACGCAGGAGCTGCGCCAGCGCCATCCGGCCGCCATGCCGGTGGCCGAGGTCGCGGGCCAGGCGCTGCCCGGCGGCACGGCACCGGCGCCGCCCGTGGCCGATGCCGGGCCGCAGGGCGGCGCGTCCTGCCTGCCGGCCGATGCCCGGCCCTGGCTGGAGCGCATCGTTGCCGCATTGCAAAGCGGGGAGCTGGACGGGCAGGCCATGCAGGCCCTGGTGCGCATGCTGACGGCCGAACAGCTGCAACCACTGCAGCAGGCACTGGATAATTTCGACTTCGAGCGTGCGCAGGAATGCGCCCAGCAGCTGCAGCAGCAACTGCCCTCGATCGATGGAGACAGAGCATGAATGCGCCCAATCTACTGGCAACGGACAAGCGCCCGCGCCTGCTGCTGGTCGATGACGACCCGACCAACCTGCATGTGCTGCGCCAGATCCTGGGCGAGGACTACCGGCTCTCGTTCGCCACGGACGGGCGCAAGGCACTGCAGCTGGCACAGCACCAGCCGGACCTGATCCTGCTGGACATCATGATGCCCGAGCTCGATGGCTACGCCGTGTGCCGCCAGCTCAAGGCACATGCCGACACCGCCCGCATCCCGGTGATCTTCATCACGGCCCTGTCGGACGGGCAGGACGAGGCGCTGGGCTTTGCCTCCGGCGCGGTGGACTACATCGTCAAGCCCGTGCGTGCGCCTGTGGTGCGCGCGCGGGTGCGCAACCACCTGTCGCTGGTCAAGCTCGACGAGTTGCGCAGCACCCGCCTGCAGATCGTGCAGCGCCTGGGCCGCGCGGCCGAGTACCGCGACAACGAAACCGGCATGCACGTGATCCGCATGAGCCACTACGCAAAGACGTTGGCGCTGGCGGCGGGCTGCACGGACGAGTGGGCGGACGACCTGCTCAACGCCGCGCCCATGCACGACGTGGGCAAGATCGGCATCCCCGACGCCATCCTGCTCAAGAACGGCCCGCTGACGGCCGAGGAATGGACGGTCATGCGCCGTCATCCGCAGATCGGCGCCGAGATCATTGGCGAGCACGACTCCCAGGTGCTGCAGATGGCCTACAGCATTGCGCTGACCCATCACGAGAAATGGGACGGCACGGGCTACCCGCAGGGCCTGGCGGGCGAGTACATTCCGCTGGCCTCGCGCATCGTGGCCGTGGCCGACGTGTTCGACGCGCTCACCACGGAGCGCCCCTACAAGCACGCCTGGACCGTGGACGACGCCATGGAGCACATAGAGCAGCAGGCCGGCGCCCATTTCGACCCGCGCCTGGTGCCGCTGTTCATCGGCCTGCGCCCGCAGCTGGAAGACATACGCGAGCGCTGGAAGGATTGACTGCACCGGCAGCACCGATTCCGGCAGGGCATGCTGGGGCATGGGCCATCGCTTACCCTGGCGGGCCTGCCATCGCCGCTCAAATGACCTGTCCATGTCTTCTCCCCCGCCCCTCGCTGGCCGCTTCCATGTCCGTGCACTGACCGCTGCCGACCTGTCCGATCTGCTGCACATCCAGCTGGCCTGCTATGGCGCGGACTATGCCGAGAGCGGCGAGGTCTTTGCGCGGCGCCTGGCCAGCGCGGCGAACTGCTCGCTGGCGCTGGAGCAGGGCGGCCGGGTGCGCGCCTATCTCGCGGCCTACCGCAGCCTCATGGCCAAGATCACGCCGCTGCACGGTGACTTCGAAGCCGTGGAGCAGGCCGACACCCTCTACCTGCACGACATGGCCGTGCACCCCGAGGCTGCAGGCCAGGGCCTGGCCCGTGCGCTGCTGGCGCCGCTGTGGGAGCGGGCGCGCGCCGAAGGCCTGCGCCACACGGCCCTGGTCTCGGTGCAGGGCTCACGCGGCTACTGGGAGCGCCATGGCTATGCCGTGCAGGCGCTGGCGAACCCGCTGCAGCAGCAGCGCCTGGACAGCTATGGCGACGGTGCGCTGTACATGGTCCGGCCGCTGTAGGGCGCGGTGTCGCGCGGGTGGCCGGCAGGGCGTGTTGAGGGGGTTTTGGCCGGGGACGTGGCGGCCGCCTCTGGTCATAATGCGCGCCATGCCCGATCGCTGGAAACCCAATGTCACTGTGGCGGCCATCATTGAGCGCGATGGCCGTTTTCTGCTGGTGGAAGAAGACACGGCCGATGGCGTGCGCTACAACACGCCCGCAGGCCATCTCGACCCGGCCGAGTCGCCCATCGCCGCCTGCGTGCGCGAGGTCGATGAGGAAACCGCGCACGACTTCGTGCCCACGGCCCTGGTCGGCATTTACCTGAACCGCTTCGTGCGCACGCGCACGGGTTCGGACATCACTTATCTGCGCTTTGCATTCACGGGCGAGCTGGGCGACTTCCGGCCCGGCCAGCCGCTGGACGACGGCATTCTGCGCACGGTCTGGATGACGCTGGACGAACTCAAGGCCTGCGCAGCCCAGCACCGCAGCCCGCTGGTGATGCAAAGCATCGAGGACTACCTGGCCGGCCGCCGCTATCCGCTGGAGCTGATCCATACCGATCCCAGCGTGATGCAGGCTCCGCAGCCCCACTGAGTCACCAAGGCACCGAGCACCATGCCGGCCCTGTCTGTCACAAAACGCCACGCTCCCGCGTCTTGATGGCATGCAGACCTCCTCCGCCCCTGACGATCCCCTGGCGCTGTTCGAGCGCCACCGCCCGCGCCTGTTCGGCCTGGCCTACCGGATGCTGGGCCAGCGCGCCGATGCCGAAGACCTGGTCCAGGAAGCCTGGCTGCGCTGGCATGGCGCCGAGCGCGCCGGCATAGAGCAGCCCGAGGCCTGGCTGGTCTCCGTGACCACGCGCCTGGCCATAGACCGGCTGCGCCGCCTGCGCGCCGAGCGCGAGCACTACCAGGGCTTCTGGCTGCCCGAGCCCCTGGTCCAGCCCTGGGCCGAGGAGGCCGCGCCCTCGGCCGAAGACCTGCTGGAGCGTGCCCACGACGTGTCCACGGCCCTGATGTTCGTGCTGGAGCAGCTCACCCCCGACGAACGTGCGGCCTTCCTGCTGCGCGAGATCTTCGATGCCGACTATGCCGAGGTGGCCCAGGCCCTGGGCCGCAGCGAGGCTGCCTGCCGCCAGCTCGTGCACCGCGCCCGCAGCCATGTGCAGGCCGGCCGCCCGCGCTTTGCGGCGCCGCCCGAGGCCCATGCCGCGCTGCTGCAGCGCTTTGCGCAGGCCGTGCAGGGCGGGAACTTCGCGCAGATCCAGGCGCTGTTCGCGCCCGATGCCGAGCTCATCAGCGACGGCGGCGGCAAGGTGCCCTCGTTCGGCCGCGTGCTGGAGACGGGCCGGCGCCTGGCCCTGCTGTACTTCGCCACCACGCGCCGCATGCGGCGCAACGGCCAGCGCCAGACCCTGCACCTGGCGCGCGTCAACGGCCTGCCGGGCCTGCTGCGCTGCATCGACGGCGAACTGGAGTCCGTGCAGACGCTGCTGGTCGAGGACGGCCTGATCCGCTGCATCTACACGCTGCGCAACCCCGACAAGCTGGCCGGCGTGGCCGTGCCGGCGCCACTGCCGTTCCCGGCAGGCCCTGCAGCGTAGTCAGAGGGTCAGATGAACTGAAGATCGCGGGGCGTGACGCCCTCGAACACGCGCTGCAGCTGGGCCGGGCTCAATCCATACATGCGCTGGAACAGGCCGCCCAGCACGGCGCGGTACTCGTTGAGCACGGGATGGTCGCGGTTCTGGAACAGGTTTTTCTGGTTGACCTCGACCTGCTCGCCCACGATGCGCCCGCCCGCGCGCGAGGACAGCCCGCCGCCCAGCAGCCAGTAGGTCGTGCCGTGGCCGTGGTCCGTGCCCTTGTTGCCGTTCTCGCGGAAGGTGCGGCCGAACTCGCTGATCACCACCACCACCGTATGCCGCCAGGCCTCGGGGCCGATCTCCTGGGCAAAGCCGGCCAGGCCCCGGCCCAGCTCGTCCAGCCGCCCGGCCAGCGCGCCCGTGGCGCCGCCCTGGGCCACGTGCGTGTCCCAGCCGCCCACATCGACGAAGCCCAGGTCGAAGCGCTCGCGCATCAGGGCCGCCATGCGCTGCGCCACTAGGGCAAAGCCGCGTGCGCTGATGGCATTGCGCCCGGCCTGGTCCATTTCCTCCTGCACGCTGCGCTGCACGGCATCACGCACCGCAAAGCCCTCCTGCACGGCCGGGCCCAGGGCAGTGCCCGCATACATGGCGGCAATGGCCTGGCTGCGTCTATCGTCCAGGCCGCCCTTGCCCACGGATGCCAGCGCCATGTTGGCGGCCGGCAGGCTGCCGCGCAGCAGCAGCGGAAGCTGGGGCGTGAAGGCCATGGGCGATACCGCCGTGCGGCCATCCTGTCCCAGCACCTGGGCCAGCCGGTTCAGAAAGCCCGACTGGTAGCTGCGGCGCCCGTCCAGGCCCTGGCCCAGCTCGATGGAGTCCTGCGTCTCGAAATGGCTGCGCGACAGGTCGTGCGTGCCCGCAAAGGGCACAAAGCAGGCCTGGCCTGCCTGGAACAGCGGGTGGATGCTGTCCTGCAGCACCGGGTGCAGGCCCCAGCGGTCGTCCAGCGCCAGGGCGCCCCGGGCCTCGCCGGGCCGGGCAATGGCGATGCTGGGGCGGGCCTCGTAGTAGAAGTCGCTGTGCGTGGGCACGAGCAGATTGCTGCTGTCATAGGCGCCGCGCAGAAACACCAGCAGCAGGCGCGGCGTGGCTGGCTGGGGCGTGGCGGCCTGCAGCCGGCCCAGGTGGGCGGCAAAGGGCAGGGTGGAGGCCAGGGACAGAAAGTGGCGTCGCTGCATGGACAGTCTCCCCGGGGGTCAGCGGAACATCATTTCGGGGGCGGACAGGAAGTAGGTATTCCAGTCCGCCGGATTGCGGGCCTGGGCCAGTGCCGCCTGAGTGGCCTGGCTCCACTGCGGCAGGCGCTGGCGCACGCTGGCCAATTCCGACAGCGTGGGGTAGGGCGGCTTCTCCAGCGCGTCTGCGGGGTCGGTGCGGAACAGCACGGCGCTGCGCGTGGCGATCTGGCGCGCCACCTCGAAGCGCGCCGCCATCTGGCCCGAGCTGGCCCAGTCGGACTGCATCTGCGGATAGCCGTCCGGCGTCTCATGCGCATAGAGGTTCTGCCCCAGCCGGTTGACCCAGCCCAGCACCGGCGCCACGTCGGCCGCCACGCGCTGGTCCACCGACAGCCGCGTGGCGGCCAGCACGTAGTGCAGCGGATCGCGGAACTTGCGGCCGAAGCGGGCAGCCTCGGGATCGGCCAGCAGCGCCGCCACGGTGGCCGCGATATCGCCCCGGCTGCGCGTGAAGGCCTGGGCCGTGCGCTGCACCAGGGCGGGCGGCGGATCGTCGGCAATGAAGAACACCGCCAGCTTGCGCGCGATGAACTGCGCCGTGGTCGGCGAGGCGACGATGCGGTCCAGCGCCTCCTGGACCTCGGCCATGCCGCGTGCGTGCATGGGCTGGCCCAGGAAGGTCTTGGGGCCGTAGTCGTGCCGGTTGGGGTTGAACTCGAAAAAGCCCGAGCGCAGGTAGTCGCCCTGGCGCTCGGGGCGCATGCGCGGCGGCGGCGGCGTGCCGGCCGGCTGCAGGCTGATGCCCACGCCGGTCAGGATGCGCGCCATCTCCTGCACATCGGCCTGGGTGTAGCCGCTGCCCACGCCCATGGTGTGCAGCTCCAGCAGTTCGCGCGCGTAGTTCTCGTTGATGCGGCCTGCCGCATTGCTGGCGTTGTCCAGGTAGCGCAGCATGGCCGGGTGGCGCAGCGAGGCTTCCAGCAGGCTGCGAAAGCTGCCCAGCGCATGCGGGCGTATGGCCTGCTCCTCGTAGTCGCCCACCCAGGCGCGGATATCGGCCTTGCGCAGGCTGACGCTGAAATGGTTCATCCAGAACCAGGTCATCTGCTCCTGCAACTGCGCCGGCGAGTACAGCGCGCGGATCACGAAGCGCTTCTGGGCATCGTTGCCCAACTGGTTCAGCGTGCGCTGGTAGGTCTGCTGCAGCGTGGCCTTTTCATCGGCCGATGCCGCCTCCTGCACGGCCTTGCGCTGGGTCTCCAGTTCCAGCAGCACCTCGTTCATGGGGCGCTGGCTGATGCCCAGCTGGTCAATCCGCTGCTGCGCCTGCGGCGGCAGCGGCCGGGGGCCGGGCTGCAACTGCCGGGCCAGCCAGGCCTTCAGGCCCAGGCGCTGCAGCTGTCCATCCTCGCTGTCGGTGGCGCCCCAGGTCACGCGGTCCAGCCATTGCTGGCGCTGCGCTGCGGTGAGCGGTGCCTCGGCCACTCCCTGCAGCGCGGCCGCTGCGGACGGCGGCGGGGCCTGCAAGGACGCACAGCCTGTGGCTAGGACGATGGCGGAGAAAGTGAGAGCGATGGCGAACGGCGAAGTGCGGCGCATGGTGTCTCGGTGGGTAGGGGGCATCCATTGGACGCCAGCATCCTCCACCCATGTGCTTCGCCCTGTAAAGCGCCGGTAGCAAAAAGTAAAAGGCAAAAAAAAGCGGAGTGTGAAGCACTCCGCTTTTTCTGAGGGACCCGGCCTTACTTGCTTGCCCGGCTTGCGCACTCCGCGCAGTGTCCGTACAGGGCCATCGAGTGGTCCTGGATCACCCAGCCCTTGGCCTTGGCGATCAGGTTCTGGCGCTTTTCGATATCGGGATCGTAGAACTCCTCGACCTTGCCGCAGCTGGTGCACACGAAGTGGTCGTGGTGCTGGCCTTCATTGAGTTCGTAGACGGCCTTGCCGCTCTCGAAATTGCTGCGGATGAGGATGCCGGCCTGCTCGAACTGCGTGAGCACGCGGTAGACCGTGGCCAGGCCGATGTCCGAGCGTTCGTCCAGCAGCACGCGGAACACGTCTTCGGCCGTCATGTGGCGTTGCGCACCCGTCTGGAAGATCTCCAGGATCTTCAGGCGGGGAAGCGTGGCCTTCAGGCCGGTACTCTTGAGTTCGTCGATGTTCTTCATGTCTGGGTCTTTGGCAGAGACTGCCCGCTGGACTGCCACCATGGCAGGCGCGGGGCGGCGAACAAAATGGCCCTGGTGCCAGGGGCGTCGCATGATCGCAAGCCCTAGGGACCAGCCGCTACAATGATCCACGATCATATCCCTATGCTGATACCAATGCATGTTCAAGCCCGTTGCCGCACGAGTGCGGCCCTGATGCTGTCGATCGGGGTGGCGCTGGCAGGCTGCAGCAGCCTCGATGGCGCCGCGCACCGAGTCGCCAATGTCGTCACTCCCTACAAGGTCGAGGTCGTCCAAGGCAACTTCGTCTCCCGTGAACAGGTCGAGGCCCTGCAGCCCGGAATGAGCCGCCAGCAGGTGCGCGACATTCTCGGCACGCCGCTGGTCACCAGCGTATTCCACGCCGACCGCTGGGAATATGTGTTCACCATCAAGCGCCCCGGCGTCGATTCTCAGGTGCGCAAGCTGACCGTCTTCTTCAACGGCGACCTGTTTGCCCGCTCCGAAGGCGACGAGATGCCCACCGAGGCCGAATTCGTCGCCAGCCTGGGCTCCAAGAAGAAGCTGGGCAAGATTCCTCAGCTGGAAGCCAGCGAGGAGCAGCTGTCCAAGTTCCCGGCCGCCAAGCCTGTGGAAGAGCCCGTGGCCGCCGATCCGCCGCCCACAGCGGCCAGCTACCCGCCACTGGAATCCGGCGCCCGTTGATATCGCCGCCCGCGCGCCGCAAGGCATGCGGGCGTTTTTCCGTGGATGGCGGCCGCTGCAGCGCCTGTCTGGCGCCGCTTTTGCCTGCTGTCCATGCATTGAGCTTGTGCATCCCTTTCCCGACATGAACGCCACGACCGCCACTTCCTCCAGCAACAACCAGCGCCTGCGTGTGGCCGTGGCCGGCGCCTCCGGCCGCATGGGCCGCATGCTGATCGAGGCCATCGCGCAAAGCGATGACCTTGCGCTGGCCGCCGCGCTGGACCGCGCCGACAGCCCTTCGCTGGGCACCGACCCCTCGGCCTTCCTGGGCCAGCCCAGCGGCATCGCCATCGAAAGCGATGTGCGTGCCGCGCTTTCCAAGGCCGATTGCCTGATCGACTTCACGCGCCCCGAAGGCACGATGGACCACCTGGCCATCTGCGCCGAGCTGGGCGTCAAGCTGGTCATCGGCACCACGGGCTTCAGCGACGAGCAAAAGACCCGCATCGCCGAGTACGCCCAGCGCACGGCCGTGGTGCTGTCGCCCAACATGAGCGTGGGCGTGAACGTCACCTTCAAGCTGCTGGAGATGGCGGCCAAGGCGCTGTCCAGCGGCTATGACATCGAAATCGTCGAGGCCCACCACCGCCACAAGGTCGATGCCCCCTCGGGCACGGCCCTCAAGATGGGCGAGGTCATCGCCGAAGCCCAGGGCACGAAGCTGGCCGACCGCGCCGTCTACGAGCGCTTCGGCCACACCGGCGCGCGCGAGGACAACACCATCGGCTTTGTCACCGTGCGCGGCGGCGACATCATCGGCGACCACACGGTGCTGTTCGCGGGCACGGGCGAGCGCATCGAGATCTCGCACAAGTCCAGCAGCCGTGCCGGCTATGCCCAGGGCAGCCTGCGGGCGGCGCGCTTCCTGGCAGGCAAGGCAACGGGCCAGTACGACATGAACGATGTCCTGGGTCTGTGATGGCACAGACCCTGGGCCGTAGCGCCGCGTACCTCTCTTTGGCCATACGGGCGAGATAAAGACCATGACCGGCCCACTCTGGCTCTGGTGGCAGCAAGGCGACACCGTGGCGCGCGGCACGGCGCTGCTGCTGCTGGCGCTGTCGGTGGCCAGCTGGGTGGTCATCGTCTGGAAGATCTGGTTCATGGCCGCCAGCCGCCGCCGCGTTCCACAGGCCATTGCGGCCTTCTGGAGTGCGCCGGACCTGGCCACGGGCCAGGCCCGCATGGCCGAGGGCGATCGCCAGCAACTGGTGGCGTCCATGGCCGGGGCCGTGTCCCAGGCCCTCGCGCCCACGGGCAGCAGCGGCATGGCGCTCTCGGGGCGCGCAGCGCGCTCCGTGCGCCTCACGCGCGGCCTGCGCCAGGCGCTGCAGTCGGCCAGCCACCAGCTTCAATGGGGCCAGACCCTGCTGGCCACCGTGGGCGCCACGGCGCCCTTCGTCGGCCTGCTGGGCACCGTCTGGGGCATTCACCACGCGCTGGCCACGCTGGCCGGCAGCGGACAGATCGGCATCGAGCAACTGGCCGGCCCTGTGGGCGAGGCCCTGGTGATGACGGCAGCCGGCCTGGCCGTGGCCCTGCCGGCCGTGCTGGCCTATAACCTGCTGGGCCGCGCCGCCGCCCAGATGGAAGCCCTGCTCGAAGGCTTTGCCCATGACCTGCAGGCCATGTTCGGCCTGGAGCAGCCGGGGCAGGCGCAGCAGGATGACGGCATGCCCGTCGCCGGCCTGCCGGCCGGCCCCATGGAAGCGCCCTGACCGGGCGGCCAGGCAGGAGCGCACATGGCCTTCGGACGACTGAGCGGCAAGGAGAGCGCCCCCCAGCCCATGCACGCCATCAACGTCACCCCGCTGGTGGACGTGATGCTGGTGCTGGTGGTCATCTTCATTCTTGCGGCGCCCATGCTGGCCGCCTCCCTGCGCGTGCAATTGCCCCAGGCCCAGGGCACCCAGCCCATGGCGGCGGCGGGCGAGGACGATGCGCTGCTGCTGGAGGTCGATGCGCAGGGCGCGCTCTGGGTGCAGGGCCAGCCCACCACGCCCGAGGCGCTGCGCGAGCGCCTGGCCCGGCTTGGCGCCCGCAATCCCCAGGCCGAGTTGCAATTGCGTGCCGACCAGGCCGTGCCCTATGGCCGCGTGGCCGAGCTCATGGGCTGGGCCCACGCGGCGGGCCTGACGCGCATGGGCTTCGTGGCAGAGCCTGCGCGAAGCCAGCAGGGCCGGTCCGCCGCCGTCCTGGGCCCCTCCGGCGCCGGGCGCTGAAACGCCTCCGGGCCTGCGCCCGCGAACCTATTCCTGCCCTTCGGGCCAGCGCTCGCTGCCCGCCAGCCGCAGATGCTGGCCATGGTCCGAGGAACGCTGGTACAGGCTGAGCCCGAACAGCGGCAGCATGCCGATCAGGTGGTCGAAGATCGCGCCCTGTATGGCCTCGTACTCCACCCAGACCGTGGTGCTGGTGTAGCAAAACAGCTCCAGCGGCACCCCCATGGGCGAAGGCTCCATGGTGCGCACCAGCAAAAACATGTTCGGCGTCTTGTGGATGTGCGGATGGCGCAGCAGGTAGGCGTATGCATAGGCCTTGAAAACGGCCAGATTGCTGAGTTGCTGCGCGGCCATCTCGCTGCCTGCAGGCGCGTCGGCCATGCGCAGGTCGCCGCTGCGGGTCCAATGGTCCTTCAGGGGCTCCAGCAGCGCCAGTTTCTGCCGCTGCTCGGGCGTCAGCAGGCGGATGGTGTGGGCGTCTATGTGCAGCGAGCGGCGGATGCGGCGCCCGCCCGACTCGAACATGCCGCGCCAGTTCTTGTAGCTGTCGCTCATCAGCCGCCAGGTGGGAATGGTGGTGATGGTCTTGTCCCAGTTTTGCACCTTCACCGTGTGCAGCGCGATGTCGATCACGAAGCCATCGGCGCCGACCTGGGGCATCTCTATCCAGTCGCCCACGCGCAGCATGTCGTTGGAGCCCAGCTGCACGCCGGCCACGAAGGACATGATGGTGTCCTTGAAGATCAGCATCAGCACGGCCGAGGCCGCGCCCAGGCCCGACAGCAGCAACAGCGGCGAGCGGTCCACCAGGGTGGCGACGATGAGCACGATGGCGATCAGGAACACCAGCAGCTTGCCCAGCTGCACATAGCTCTTGATCGAGTGGGCCTGCGTGGCCTTGCGCTCTTCCTTGAGCTCGTGCGCCTCGTTCATGGCGTTGAGCAGGGCGCTGATCACGCGGGCCACGTGGTAGATGGTGCAGGCGATGGCCAGGTTCAGGATCAGCGTGGCCCACTGCGGCTGCAGCTGCGGTATGGCCTGCACGCCCGACTGCATGACCAGCGAAGGCACGGCCTTGGCCAGCCGCTGCAGCACGCTGTCGTGCAGCAGCACCTGCGCCCATTCCATCTCCACCAGCGTGCTGCGCATGCGCGGAAGCACGCGCAGCAGCAGCCATTGCACGACAAACCCCGCCGAGCGGGCCAGCAGCACCAGCGCACACAGCGCGGCCAGGGCCTGCATGACGGGATCCCAGCCGGAAATCAAAGACCAGTTCAGCAAGAAAAACTCCAGGGCGTTGCAGTGCCGGCCTGCCTGCGGCCGGCACCATGAGGCCGCGCGCAGTGGCGGCATGCCCGGGAGATGCGCATCGGTTCCTGCGCAAGCCCGGGCTGGCGATGGAGGAACGCCTGCGGCATGGCGCCGCAGAGCTGGCAAGCATACGCAGTGCGGCTTTTCCCCGTGCCACAGGCGGGCAAGCGGCCGCCGATGACGCAGTACCGCCTGCGGGCTTGTGGGCGGCTTCGGGCACGGCCGGGCCGGGGGCCTAAAATCGCCGGTTGATTCCGGCAATCCACCTTGTCAGGCCCCTGGGCCGCAGCACCATGCAAGAGAAATACAACCACATCGACGTTGAGCGCGCAGCGCAAGACCACTGGTCCGCCCGCGACGCTTACCGCGTGACCGAAGACCAGGCCAAGCCCAAGTTCTACGCCTGCTCCATGCTGCCCTACCCCAGCGGCAAGCTGCACATGGGCCATGTGCGCAACTACACCATCAACGACATGCTGACGCGCCAGCTGCGCATGAAGGGCTACAACGTCCTCATGCCCATGGGCTGGGACGCCTTCGGCCTGCCGGCCGAGAACGCTGCGCTCAAGAACAAGGTGCCGCCCGCGCAGTGGACCTACGACAACATCGCCTACATGAAAAAGCAGATGCAGGCGATGGGGCTGGCCATCGACTGGAGCCGCGAGATCGCCACCTGCGACCCCGACTACTACAAGTGGAACCAGTGGCTGTTCCTGAAGATGCTGGAAAAGGGCATTGCCTACCGCAAGACCCAGGTCGTGAACTGGGACCCGGTGGACCAGACCGTGCTGGCGAACGAGCAGGTCATCGACGGCCGCGGCTGGCGCACGGGCGCGCCGGTCGAAAAGCGCGAAATCCCCGGCTACTACCTGAAGATCACCGACTACGCCCAGGAACTGCTGGACCATGTCCAGGTGGGCGGCGACAAGGCCACGCTGACCGGCTGGCCTGAAAAAGTCCGCCTGATGCAGGAAAACTGGATCGGCAAGAGCTCCGGCGTACGCTTTGCGTTCACCCACGACATCCGTGGCGCCGACGGCCAGCCCATCCAGGACGGCCGCCTGTACGTGTTCACCACGCGTGCCGACACCATCATGGGCGTGACGTTCTGCGCCGTGGCGCCCGAGCATCCGCTGGCCCTGCACGCCGCCGCCACGAGCCCCAAGCTGGCCGCCTTCATCGAAGAGTGCAAGAAGGGCGGCACCACCGAGGCCGAACTCGCGGTCAAGGAAAAGGAAGGCCTGCCCACGGGCCTGTTCGTCACGCATCCGCTGACGGGCGCCCAGGTCGAGGTCTGGGTCGGCAACTACGTGCTCATGAGCTACGGCGACGGCGCCGTCATGGGCGTGCCCGCGCATGACGAGCGCGACTTCGCCTTTGCGAAGAAGTACGGCATCGCCATCCGCCAGGTCATCGCGGTCGAAGGCGAGACCTTCAGCACCGAGACATGGGCCGACTCGTACGGCGACAAGCAGCGCGCTGTCTGCATCGATTCCGGCGAACTCGACGGCCTGCCCCATGTGGCGGCCGTGGACAAGGTGGCCGAACTGCTGGCCGCCAAGGGCCTTGGCGAGAAGAAAACCACCTGGCGCCTGCGCGACTGGGGTGTGAGCCGCCAGCGCTACTGGGGCACGCCGATTCCCATCATCCACTGCGAGGACTGCGGCGCCCAGCCCGTGCCCGCCAAGGACCTGCCCGTGGTCCTGCCCCAGGACCTGGTGCCCGATGGCTCGGGCAACCCCCTGATCAAGAGCGAAGCCTTCCACGCCGGCGTGGTCTGCCCTTGCTGCGGCAAGAGCGCGCGTCGCGAGACCGACACCATGGACACCTTCGTGGACTCGTCCTGGTACTTCATGCGCTATTGCGACGCCAGGAACAGCGAGCAGATGGTGGCGGAAGGTGCCGAGTACTGGATGCGGGACCAGAATGCCGCCACCGGCGGCAGCGGCATGGACCAGTACATCGGCGGCATCGAGCACGCCATCCTGCACCTGCTGTACGCGCGCTTCTGGACCAAGGTCATGCGTGACCTGGGCCTGGTCAAGGTCGATGAGCCCTTCACCAAGCTGCTGACCCAGGGCATGGTGCTCAACCACATCTACAGCCGCCGCACGGCCAAGGGTGCCAAGGAGTACTTCTGGCCCAAGGATGTCGAGCATGTGTTCGACGAGACCGGCAAGATCGTGGGCGCCAAGCTCAAGGCCGAGGTGGACAGCGCCGATGGCCTGCTGCCCGTGGGCACGGACATCGACTACGAGGGCGTGGGCACCATGTCCAAGTCCAAGAACAACGGCATCGATCCGCAGGAGCTGATCGAGAAGTACGGCGCCGACACCGCGCGCCTGTACACCATGTTCACCGCGCCGCCCGAGCTGACGCTGGAGTGGAACGATGCCGCTGTCGAAGGCAGCTACCGCTTCCTGCGCCGCGTCTACAACTTCGGCGCCAAGCTGTCGCAGATGGACATGGCCGGTGCCGTGCAAAGCGTGGCCGGCGCCAAGTCGCTGGACGACGTGGAGTTCGGCAAGGCCGCCAAGTCCCTGCGCCTGGAGATCCACACCGTGCTCAAGCAGGTGGAATACGACTACCAGCGCATGCAGTACAACACCGTGGTCTCGGGCGCCATGAAGATGATCAACGCGCTGGAGGACTTCAAGTCCTTCGACGACGCGGGCGCCCAGGTGGCGCTGATCGAAGGCTTCGGCATCCTGCTGCGCGTGCTCTACCCGGCCACGCCCCACCTGGCCCATGCGCTGTGGAGCGAGCTGGGCTACGCCGCCCACCTGGGCGACGTGCTGGATGCGCCCTGGCCCCAGGTCGATCCCCAGGCTCTGGTGCAGGACGAGATCTCTCTGGTGCTGCAGGTCAACGGCAAGCTGCGCGGGGCCATCCTGGTGTCCTCGACGGCCGACAAGGCCGAGATCGAGCGCATTGCCCTGGCCAACGAGGAATGCCAGAAGTTCACCAACGGTGCCGTGCCCAAGAAGGTGATCGTGGTGCCTGGCCGCCTAGTCAACGTCGTGGTCTAGGCCATGGCATGCCCCCTGAGGCGCTGCGCGCCTTCCCCCTCTCGCTTCGCGGGGGGGACGACACCCTCGCTGCGGGGCGGCCCTTGCTCGGTGTCCCTCGCTTTGGGCGCGACCGTTGCAAGGGCTGTGAGTGGCGCAAGCGCCTTGGAGAACTGATATGCAAAAACGTACCCTGCTCACCGCCCTGGCCCTGGCTCCGCTGCTGGGGGCCTGCGGCTTTCGCCTGCGGGGGGTGCCGACCTTCGTGTTCCGCTCGCTCTACATCCAGGCGGGCCGGGGCTCTCCGATAGCGCGGGAGCTGTCGCGCAATCTGGCCAGTGCCAGCGACAAGCTGACCGTGCTGCGCGATCCGGCATCGCCCGACGATGCCGAAGCGATCTTCCAGATCGTCAGCGAGCGGCAGGAGCGGGTCATCGTCGGCATGAACGCGCTGGGCCAGGTGCGCGAGTTGCAGCTGCGCCTGCGCGTGCGCTTCAAGCTGCGCACGCCCAATGGCGACGAGCCGATTCCCGAGACCGAAATCCTGCAGCAGCGCGATGTGACGTACAACGAAACCAACGCGCTGTCCAAGGAAGCCGAGGAGGCCATGCTCTACAAGGACATGCGCACCGACATCGTGCAGCAGTTGCTGCGCCGCCTGGCCGCCGTCAAGAGCCTGACCTGAGTTCCATGCAGCTTGCCCTGAACCAGCTTGGCGGCCATCTGGCCAAGGGCCTGCGCCCGCTCTATGTGCTGCACGGCGACGAGCCGCTGCAGCAGCAGGAGGCGGCCGACGCCATCCGCGCCGCGGCGCGCGCGGCCGGCTATACCGAGCGCAGCAGCTATACCGTGGCCGGCGCGCATTTCGACTGGAGCGCCGTGCTGGCGGCCGGTGGCTCGCTGTCGCTGTTCGCCGACCGGCAGATCGTCGAGATCCGCATTCCCTCGGGCAAGCCCGGCAAGGACGGCGGCGCCGCGCTGCAGCAGATCGCCGAGTCCGCGCGGGGCAACGACAGCACGCTCACCCTGGTCCTGCTGCCGCGCCTGGACAAGGCCACCAAGACGGGGGCCTGGTTCAGCGCGCTGGAGGCCCAGGGCATGACGCTGCAGATCGATCCCATTGAGCGCGCCCAGTTGCCGGCCTGGATTGCCCAGCGGCTGGCGGCCCAGGGCCAGCGCGTCGCACCCGGCGAGGAAGGGCAGCGCACGCTGCAGTTCTTTGCCGACCGCGTCGAAGGCAACCTGCTGGCCGCGCACCAGGAAATCCAGAAGCTGGCGCTGTTGCATCCCGAAGGTGAACTGAGCCAGGCCCAGATCGAGCAGGCCGTGCTCAATGTGGCGCGCTACGACGTTTTCAAGCTGTCGGAGGCCGTGCTGGGCGGGCAGCTGTCGCGCGTCTCGCGCATGCTCGATGGCCTGCAGGCCGAAGGCACGGCCGAGGTGCTGGTGCACTGGACCCTGGCCGAGGACATCCGCGCCATCTGCCGCGTGAGGGACGCCATGGCCGCAGGCCAGCCCCTGCCGATGGCGCTGCGCGCCCAGCGCATCTGGGGCGTCAAGGAACGCTTGTTCGAGCGCCTGCTGCCGCGCATCACCGACGCCCAGGCCGCGCGCCTGCTGCAATCGGCCCACGCGGTGGACGGCATCGTCAAGGGCCTGGCCTTCGAAGGCTGGCCGCGCGACGGCTGGCAGGCCCTGCGCCGCCTGGCCGTGGACTTGGCCCAGGCCGGCGCCAAGGGCTGACGTACCGTTCTAGCGCGTCTTTTCCAGCTGCGCCTGGGCCTTGGTGGCCCAGGTCTCAAGGTTGTCCAGCAGGTCCTTCTGGCTGAAGGAGCAGCTTTCCTCGCTGAACAGCGCGCTGGACTCCAGTCGGTCCAGCAGATTGAGCAGCACTTCGCCGTAGCGCGGCGGCAGGGCCTGCAGCAACTCCGACGAGGCCCTGGCCTGCTGTCCGAGCACGGCGGCCGACAGCTGCTGCTGTGCCAGTTGGGCGAAGCCGGCATGCAGCTGGGCGAGCTGCTGGGCGGCGAGAAGAGTGTCGTGGCTGGTGGACATGGCGGGAAACCTCTGCGTACTGGGCAGCAGTGTAGGGTGGCCGCGACATCCTGCCGGCCGCCGCAACGCGGGGTTTGCCCTCTGGCGGCCGTGCGCAGACGCATCCCCGCCGCATCGCAGCCGCATGTCGGCGCGGGGCATGCCCGGTCCCGGTGCGCAAATGGGCGCAACTCGGCGAGAATCTCGGAATGAACGCGCTCAATATCGTCGAATACACCCACAACCTGGGCGTTCAGGCCAAAGTGGCCTCCGCCCAGATGGCCCGAGCCTCGGCTGCCGTCAAAAGCCGCGCCCTGCTGGCGCTGGCGCGCCTGCTGCGGGAGAACGTGGAGCCGTTGCAGACCGACAACGCCCGTGACCTCGACCGCGCCGTGGCCAACGGCCTGTCCGCTCCCATGGTGGACCGCCTGCGCCTGACGCCCAAGGTGCTTGAAACCTGTGCCCAGGGCTGCGAGCAGCTGGCATCCATGGCCGACGTGATCGGCGAGATCATCGGCATGAAGCAAATGCCCAGCGGCATCCGCGTGGGCCAGATGCGCGTGCCGATCGGCGTGTTCGGCATGATCTACGAGAGCCGCCCCAACGTGACCATCGAGGCGGCCAGCCTCAGCATCAAGAGCGGCAACGCCTGCATTCTGCGCGGCGGCTCGGAAGCCATCGACTCCAACAAGGCACTGGCCGCCCTCGTGGCCAGGGCACTGGCCGAGGCCGGCCTGCCCGAGCACGGCGTGCAGCTGGTGCAGACCACGGACCGCGAGGCCGTGGGCCAGCTCATCGCAATGCCCGACTACGTGGACGTCATCATCCCGCGCGGCGGCAAGGGCCTGATCGAGCGCATCAGCCGCGAGGCCAAGGTGCCCGTCATCAAGCACCTGGACGGCAATTGCCACACCTATGTCGATGATCCCTGCGACATCGCCATGGCCGTCAAGGTGGCCGACAACGCCAAGACCAACAAGTACAGCCCCTGCAACGCCAGCGAGAGCCTGCTGGTGGCGCGCGGCGTGGCCGCCGAGTTCCTGCCGCAGATCGGCGCCATCTACGCCGCCAAGGGGGTCGAGATGCGCGGCTGCCCCGAATCGCTGGCCATCCTGAAGTCCGTGGCCGGTGCCCAGCTGGCCGAGGCCACCGAGCAGGACTGGAGCGAGGAATACCTGGCGCCCATCATCAGCGTCAAGATCGTCGCGGGTGTGGACGAAGCCATCGCCCACATCAACCGCTACTCCAGCCACCACACGGATGCCATCCTCACTCGCGACCACATGCATGCCCAGCGCTTTCTGCGCGAGGTGGACTCGGCCAGCGTCATGGTCAATGCCAGCACGCGCTTTGCCGATGGCTTCGAGTACGGCCTGGGCGCGGAAATCGGCATCAGCACCGACAAGTTCCATGCGCGTGGTCCTGTGGGCATCGAAGGTCTCACCTCGCTCAAATACGTGGTGCTGGGTGAAGGCGAAGTCCGCACCTGACCGGACCGTGCTGCGCGCCGGCAGGCACCCGGCCGGGACGCCCCGCGCCGGGATGCCCCGCGCCGGCACCGCAGCACCGCAATGAACCCATGAAAATCATCATTCTTGGCGCTGGCCGTGTGGGCTACAGCGTGGCCGAAAGCCTGGTGTCCGAACGCAACGACATCACGGTGATCGACACCGATGCGCGTCGCCTGCGCGAGCTGGAGTCGCGGTTCGACCTGCGCGGCGTCGTGGGCAACGGTATCGATCCCCAGGTGCTGGCCGAGGCCGGAGCCAAGGACACGGACCTGCTGATCGCCTGCGCCGCGCTCGACGAAACCAACCTGGTGTGCTGCAAGCTGGCCCAGGTGCTGTTCGAGATTCCCACCCGCATCGCGCGCGTGCGCTCCTCGGGCTTTGGCGATGACGAGACGCTGCTGGGCAAGGAAGGCTTCGGCGTGGACCGCATCATCTGCCCCGAGGAGTCGCTGACCAACTACATCAGCAAGCTCATCGAGTTCCCCGAAGCCATGCAGGTGCGCGCCTTCGCGGGCGGACGCGCCGCGCTGGCCTCGGTGCGTGCGCGCGACGGCGCCCCCGCCGTCGGCAAGCACATCGGCGAGCTGCGCGACTGCATGCCCGAGCTGGCCATGCGCATCGTGGCCATCTACCGGCGTTTCCTGGAGGAGCCCGACCGTTTCGTGCGCTGCGACGGCAACACCCGCATCGAGCCCGGCGACGAAGTCTTCATCCTGGCCGCGCGCGAGCATGTGGCCGAGGTGCTGCGCGCCATCCACCAGCCCGCGGGCCGGCCATCGCGCCCTGTCTACCGCATCATGATCGCCGGTGGCGACCAGGTCAGCCTGCGCCTGGCGCTGCAGCTGTCGCGCGTGCCGGGCCGCTTTCACATCAAGATCATCGAGCCCGACGAGCAGCGCTGCCAGGACCTGGCCTCGCTGCTGCCGGCCGAGGTGCTGGTGCTGCACGGCGATGCCACCGACGAGGACCTGCTGGCCGATGAAAGCGTGGAGGACGTGGACCTGTTCCTGGCCCTCACCGACGACGACGAGAACAACATCATGGCCAGCCTGCTGGGCAAGCGCATGGGCGCGCGGCGCGTGCTCTCGCTGATCACGCGGCGCGCCTATGCCGACCTGATGCACGGCACGCAGATCGACATTGCGCTGTCGCCGGCCCAGGCCATGCTCGGCGAGCTGCTGGCCTATGTGCGCCGCGGCGACGTGCAGGCCGTGCACAGCCTGCGCCGGGGCGTGGCCGAGGCGCTGGAGATCGTGGCGCGCGGCGACCGCAAGAGCTCGCGCGTGGTCGGCCGCAAGGTCGAGGACCTGCGCGTGCCCGAGGATGCGCACATCGGCCTCATCGTGCGCGGCATTCCCGAAGGCGTGCCGGCCGACGAGATCGCGGCCGGTGCCGAGCCCGAGGTCATCATCCCGCGCGGCAACACCGTGATCGAGAGCGGCGACCACGTGGTCTTCTTCCTGCCCCACAAGCGGCTGGTGCGGGACGTGGAAAACCTGTTCCGCGTCAGCGCCACCTTCTTCTGAGCCCATACCCATGCGCGACCTGTTCCCCGTCCTGCGCGTGCTTGGCATGCTCATGGTCATGTTCGCGCTGTCCATGCTGCTGCCCTTTGCCGTGTCCTGGTTTGCCGACGACGGCATCTGGCGCATCTACCCCTGGGCCATCGGCATCACGGCGGCGGCGGGGCTGTCGCTGTGGGTAGGCCTGGACCATTTCCGGCGCGAGCTGCAGCCGCGCCACGGCGTCATCCTCGTTACCCTGGTCTGGGTGGTGCTGCCGCTGTGCGCCATGCTGCCCCTGGTGCTGGGCCTGGGCCATGTGGGCCTGAGCATCAGCTTCACCCATGCCTATTTCGAGGCCGTCTCGGGCCTGACGACGACGGGCGCCACCGTGCTCACGGGGCTGGATGCATTGCCCGTGTCCATCAACGTCTGGCGCACCTTCCTGCAATGGCTGGGCGGCATGGGCATCCTGATCCTGGCCGTAGCCATCCTGCCGCTGCTGGGCGTGGGCGGTGCCCAGCTGTTCCGCGCCGAGGCCGCCGGCCCCATCAAGGACACCAAGCTGACGCCGCGCATGACCGAGACCGCCAAGGGCCTGTGGGGCGTCTACGGCGTGTTCTCGCTGGCCTGTGCACTGGCCTTCTGGGCCGCGGGCATGGAGCCGCTGGATGCGCTGATGCACATGTTCGCCACGGTGAGCCTGGGCGGCCTGTCCTCGCATGACGCCAGCTTCGCCTACTTCGACTCGCCGCTGATCGAGCTGATCGCCCTGGTCTTCATGCTGCTGGCCAGCTGCAACTTCGCGCTGTACTTCGTGGCCATGCGCAAGGGCCGCTGGGACGGCTTCTGGCGCGACCCCGAAATGCGCGCCACCCTGGCCGTGCTGCTGGGCGGCGGGCTCATCGTCGCGCTGCTGCTGTGGGCCAAGGGCGTGTACGGGCCTGTCGAGGCGCTGCGCTATGGCATCTTCCACGTGGTCTCGGTGGCCACGACCACGGGCTTCACCACCGTCGACTACCTGAGCTGGCCCGTCTTCGCGCCCGTGCTCATGCTGCTGCTGTCGGGCGTGGCCACCAGCGCGGGCTCCACGGGTGGCGGCATCAAGATGGTGCGCATGCTCATCCTGCTCAAGCAGGCGCGGCGCGAGCTCACGCGGCTCGTGCACCCGCGCGCCATGCAGCCCGTGCGGCTGGGCAACGGCGTGGTGGACGACCGCATGATCTTCTCGGTGCTGGCCTTCATGCTGGTCTATGGCGCCACCGTGATCACGCTCAGCATGGTGCTGCTGCTCACCGACCTGGACCCGGTGACCGCCTTTTCCGCCGTGCTGGCCAGCGTGCACTGCATGGGGCCGGGCCTGGGCGCGCTGGGTCCGAGCTCCAACTATGCTGTGCTCACCGACTTCCAGACCTGGATCTGCACCCTGGCCATGCTGCTGGGGCGCCTGGAAATCCTCAGTTTCATGGCGCTGCTTTCCCCGGCTTTCTGGCGCCGATGATGCCGAAGAGACTAGGGAAAACACTTAGACCATGGTCCAATCTCTACAATTGCCCCCCACCGCCGTACCCAGAGGGTCTTTATGGTTCCACATCTCATCACGGCCCTGACAGGCCCGATCAACGAGCTTGAGCAGCGCATCCTCGACTCCATGCCGGCGATCGAGCGCTGGTTCCGGCTCGAATGGATGGAACACACGCCGCCTTTCTATTGCTCGGTGGACATCCGCAACGCCGGCTTCAAGCTCGCGCCCGTGGATACCAACCTGTTTCCTGGCGGCTGGAACAACCTGACCGACGAAATGCTGCCGCTGGCCGTGCAGGCGGCCATGGCGGCGATCGAGAAGATCTGCCCCGAAGCGCGCAACCTGCTCATCATTCCCGAGAACCACACGCGCAACACCCATTACTTGGCCAACGTGGTGCAGCTCAAGCGCATCTTCAACATGGCCGGTCTGAATGTGCGCATCGGCTCCATCAGCCCCGATGTGAAGAAGACCACCACCGTCACCCTGCCGCATGGCGACACGGTGACGCTGGAGCCGGTGATCCGCAGCAAGCGCCGCATCGGCCTCAAGGATTTCGATCCCTGCACCATCTTGCTCAACAACGACCTGTCCTCCGGCGTGCCGGGCATCGTCGAGGAGCTGTACGAGCAATACCTGCTGCCGCCCCTGCATGCAGGCTGGAGCGTGCGCCGCAAGAGCCGCCATTTCCAGAGCTACGAGGAAGTGGCCAAGCGCTTCGGCAAGCTGCTGGGCATCGATCCCTGGCTGATCAACCCGCTGTTCGGGCGCAGCGAAGGCATCGACTTCGCCAATGGCGTGGGCATGGAAGGCCTGGCCGAGCAGGTCGATGTGCTGCTGGCCAAGGTGCGCCGCAAGTACAAGGAATACGGCATCAAGGAAAAGCCGTTTGCCATCGTCAAGGCCGACAACGGCACCTATGGCATGGGCGTGATGACCGTGCGCGACGCCAAGGAACTGGCCGAGCTGCCGCGCAAGAGCCGCAACAAGATGGGCATGATCAAGGACGGCCAGACCGTGCACGACGTGATCATCCAGGAAGGCGTGCTCACCCAGGAGCGCATGAACAACGCCGTGGCCGAGCCCGTGGTCTACATGATGGACCGCTACGTGGTCGGCGGCTTCTACCGCATGCACCCCGAGCGCGATGTGGACGAAAACCTCAACGCGCCCGGTGCCGGCTTCGTGCCGCTGGCCTTCCAGCACAGTACCCAGTTGCCCCAGATCGGCGCCCGCCCGGGTGCCAGCATGCCCAATCGCTTCTACATGTACGGCGTGGTGGCCCGGGTCGCCATGCTGGCGGCCAGCTATGAGCTGGAGGCGACCAACCCCAACGCGGAAATCTACGACTGATCGGGGTGCTGTCCGATGCGCTCGTCATCAGGACAGCGGACAATGCCGGCATTTCAATTGACTGAAGCCATCTCCCCACGGGATGGCGCATAGACCTGTGCAGAAAACCAAATCTTCGTTGGCCGCGCTCACCCTGGGCGCCATCGGCGTGGTCTATGGCGATATCGGCACCAGCGTGCTGTATTCGGTCAAGGAGGTGTTCGGCTCCGGCCATGTGCCGTTCACCCAGGAGAACATCTACGGCGTCCTGTCGCTGCTGTTCTGGACGCTGACGGTCATCGTCTCACTCAAATACGTGGTCCTGGTGCTGCGCGCCGACAACAACGGCGAAGGCGGCCTGGTCGCCATGCTGGCCCTGGCCTCGCAGACCGTCAAGGACAAGCCGCGCCTGCGCAGCGTGCTGCTGCTCATCGGCATCTTCGGCACCTCGCTGTTCTATGGCGACGGCGTGATCACGCCGGCCATCTCCGTGCTTTCGGCCGTCGAGGGCCTGGAGGTGGTGTCCCCGCACTTCACCAAGGCGGTGATCCCGCTGACCCTGGTCATCCTGTTCCTGCTGTTCTGGTTCCAGAAACACGGCACGGCAGGGATAGGGCGCTTTTTCGGTCCCATCACCCTGGTCTGGTTCGCCACCATCGCCGCGCTGGGCATACACCAGATCGCCGGCCATCCGGAAATCCTGGCGGCCATCAGCCCGCACTTCGCGGTGCGCTTCATCTGGGACAACCCCGGCACCAGCTTCATCATCCTGGGCGCCGTCGTGCTGTGCGTGACCGGGGCGGAGGCGCTCTACGCCGACCTGGGCCACTTCGGCAAGAAGCCCATCCGCCTGGCCTGGTTCTCCGTGGCCATGCCTGCCCTCACGCTCAATTACTTCGGCCAGGGTGCGCTGCTGCTGGCCAACCCGGCCGCCGTGAAGAATCCCTTCTACATGATGGCCCCGGCCTGGGCCCTGCTGCCCCTGGTGCTGATGGCCACCATGGCCACGGTCATCGCTTCGCAGGCCCTGATCACGGGCGCCTTCAGCGTCACGCGCCAGGTCATACAGCTGGGCTATCTGCCGCGCCTGGAAGTGCGCCACACCAGCGTGCGCGAGGCCGGCCAGATCTACATGCCCCTGGTCAACTGGAGCCTGTTCGTGGCGATTGCCCTGGCCGTGGTGCTGTTCCGCTCCAGCGGCAACCTGGCGGCCGCCTACGGCATTGCGGTCACGCTGGACATGCTGATCACCACCACGCTGACCTTCTTCGTGATCCGCTACCGCTGGAACTACCCGCTGGCCCTGTGCATTGCCGCCACCGGCTTCTTCTTCCTGGTGGACCTGGCCTTCTTCTCGTCCAACCTGCTCAAGCTGTTCGATGGCGGCTGGTTCCCGCTGCTGATCGGCGGCACGGTGTTCTCGCTGATGATGACCTGGCGCAAGGGCCGCGAGCTGCTGCACCAAAAGCTGCAGGCCGATGCCATCGACCTCAAGAGCTTCCTCGAATCGGTCTGGCGCCATCCCCCTGCGCGGGTGCCGGGCACGGCCGTCTTCCTGTCCGGCGAGCCTGGCACCGTGCCCAACGCCCTGCTGCACAACCTCAAGCACAACAAGGTGCTGCACAGCCAGAACATCTTCGTCACGGTGCGCAACCACGAAATTCCCTGGGTAGGCCTGGACAAGCGTACCGAGATCGAGGCCCTGGGCAGCGACTGCTGGCAGGTCATCATCAACTACGGCTTCAAGAACGAACCCGACGTGCCGGTGGCGCTGTCCCTGTTGCGCCCCCGGGGCTGCCAGCTCGACGCCATGGAGACCAGCTACTTCCTGTCGCGCGATGTCATCATCCCGCGCATCAGCCACCGCATGGCGCCCTGGCGCGAAAAGCTGTTCGCCCAGATGCACCGCAACGCCAGCCGTGTCTCCGACTTCCTGCACCTGCCCAGCAACTCCGTGGTGGAGCTGGGCTCCAAGATCGAGCTGTAGGCGTCGCCCGCGCATCGCACGATCCGCGACTGTGGTGACAGAATCGCGCGATGCGCTTTCTCCGTGACTTGAGTCCCTCCGCCTTTGCGGCCGGCTTCGTGGCCGTGCTCGTGGGCTTCACCAGCTCGGTGGCCCTGGTCTTCCAGGCCGCCCAGGCCTTCCATGCCACACCCGAGCAGATCACCTCCTGGGTCTGGGCGCTGGGGCTGGGCATGGGCCTGTGCTCCTTGCTGCCCTCGCTGATACTGCGCATGCCCGTCATGGTCGCCTGGTCCACACCAGGCGCTGCCGTGCTGGCCACGGCGGGGCTTGCCGGAGGCTTTTCCATGGGCGAGGCCGTCGGCGCCTTCATCATCAGCGCGGGGCTGATCATCCTGGTGGGTGCCACAGGCTGGTTCGAGCGCGTCATGAACCGCATCCCCATGGAAATCGCTGCCGCCCTCCTGGCGGGCGTACTGGCCAACTTCGGCATGCAGGCCTTTGCCGCCGCCAGGCACGCGCTGCCCCTGGTGCTGGTCATGCTGCTGACCTATCTGCTGTCGCGCCGCCTGGCACCGCGCTATGCGGTCATCGCCACGCTGGCGGTCTCCATCGCCTGGGTGGCGCTCACCGGCCAGATGCAATGGTCTGCCGTGCATGTCGGACTGGCCTGGCCGGTCTTCACCATGCCCGAGTTCTCCGTGCCCGCCCTGGTGAGCCTGGCCTTGCCCCTGTTCGTCGTCACCATGGCCTCGCAGAACCTGCCCGGCGTGGCCGTCATCCGCGCCACGGGCTACAACCTGCCCATCTCCCGCATCATCAGCATGACCGGCATCGCCACCCTGGTGCTGGCGCCCTTTGGCGGATATGCGCTCAACCTCAGCGCCATCACCGCCGCCATCTGCATGGGGCCGGAGGCCCATGAGGACAAAACACGCCGCTATACGGCAGCGGCCGTCTGCGGCCTCTTCTATATAGTCATCGGCATCTTCGGCGCCGTGGTCACAGGGCTGCTCACCGCCTTCCCCAGGGAACTGGTGGTCTGCATTGCGGGACTGGCCCTGCTGGGCTCCATCGGCAGCGGCCTGGCCACGGCCCTGCAGGGAGAGGAGCACCGGGAGGCGGCGCTGATCACCTTCCTGGTCACGCTCAGCGGCGTGGTGATAGCCGGAGTCGGCTCGGCGTTTTGGGGCGTGGTCGCAGGCAGCCTGGCGCTATTTGTGCAACATTACCGACGTGCACGGGCCAGCTGACATGCGGCCCAGGCCCGGGCACCCCCTTTTGCTTCCTATATATAGGCGAGGCACGGGCCGCCGCCTTCCGCACACAAGCCATGCAAATCCTCTTCGTTGCCGATCCGCTCGAATCGTTCCAGACCTACAAGGACACCACCTTCGCCATGATGAGGGAGGCACAGCGGCGCGGCCACTCCATCGTGGCCTGTGAACCCAGGCAGCTTTCCTGGCAGCGTGGCGGCAAGGTCGTCGCCCATGTGCGGCACATCCAGCTCACGGGGGATGCGCAGCAGTGGTTCGAGACAACCCAGGAGGGGCTGGCTGAACTGGCAGGCTTTGACGCCATCCTTATGCGCAAGGACCCGCCCTTCGATTCCGAATACTTCTATTCCACGCACCTGCTCGAACAGGCCGAGCGTGAAGGCGCCAAGGTCTTCAACAAGCCCAGGGCGCTGCGGGACCATCCGGAAAAGCTGGCCATCCTCGAATTCCCGCAGTTCATCGGCCCCACCCTGGTCACCCGCAGTGCACAGGACATCCGTGCCTTCCATGTAGAGCACCAGGACATCATCCTCAAGCCGCTGGACGGCATGGGTGGCATGGGCATCTTCCGGGTCGGCGCCGATGGCCGCAACCTGGGCAGCATCATCGAAACCCTGAACCAGGGCGGTGCCAGCAGCGTCATGGTGCAGAAGTTCCTGCCTGAGATCACCCAGGGCGACAAGCGTGTGCTCGTCATCGGAGGCAAGCCGGTTCCCTATTGCCTGGCACGCATTCCCCAGGGCAACGAAGTGCGTGGCAACCTGGCAGCGGGCGGCAAGGGCGTGGCCCAGCCGCTGAGCGAGCACGACAAGGCCATGGCCGAGGAGATCGGTCCCATCCTCATGGAGCGTGGCCTGTTGCTGGCGGGCGTCGATGTCATCGGGCAATGCATCACCGAGATCAATGTGACCAGCCCCACCTGCTTCCAGGAGATCTACGACCAGACCGGCTGCGACGTGGCCAGCCTCTTCGTCGATGCCCTGGAACAGGCGCTGGCGACGGCCTGAAAAAATCCTGGCGGATGACGCCAGTCATCCGCCAGGATTGGTGCTAGAATTGCGCCCCTGCACTCGATGACATGCAAATGTCTGAAAAGTGAAGCTTCCAGGGTTTTGCAAGAACGTCAAAAAACGTGCTACAATGCAAGGCTCTGCTGAAGAGAAGCGATGCAGATCGCTGGTGTTGAGAAGATCGAAGAAATTTGATTGCAACGACGCTAAAAACTGTGCTAGAATTCAAGGCTTCGCTGATCGCAGCGAGTCGGAAGT
>NZ_JBQZGF010000015.1:0-107977 GCF_052692095.1 Delftia sp. NA_296.1
CTGCCGCGCGAGGTCAACGCGCTGTACACCTGCGGGCCGGCCGGCGGCGGCGGCGTGCGCACGGCGCTGCGCGCGCGGCTGGGCACGGTGTCCTGCCTGCTGGCGCAGCAGAGCGTCGCCACCGGGTGGAAGTGGGCCGAGGAAGAGATCGACAAAGGGGTCGAGAAAGAGGCCGGGAAAGAAGCCGGGGAGCACGCCGCATGAACACACTGCAGACCACGATGCCCGTCACCGTGCCGTTGTACCGCCTGGCGCACGGGCGCACGGGGGACAAGGGCAACCGCTCCAACATCAGCCTCATCGCCTGGAATGCCGCCTGCTGGCCCGTGCTGGTGGAGCAGATCACCGAAGAGCGCGTGGCCGCGCACTTCGCCGCCCGGCGCCCGGCGCGCGTGCAGCGCTTCGTGCTGCAGCGCCTGCAGGCCATGAACTGGGTGCTGGACGCGGTGCTGGACGGCGGCGTCAACGACGCGCTCAACCTCGACAGCCACGGCAAGGCGCTGTCGTACTGGCTGCTGCAGATGCAGGTCCACATACCGGCCTCGCTGCTGCCCCACCTGGCGCCGGAGTAGCCGGCAGCACCCGCCCGTCACACATTCATCACAACAAAGGAGACAGACATGAACTTTTCGCAGAACCTTCCCCGCCGCCATGTGCTCGCGCTGGCCGCCTGCGCGCTGGCAGCCGCCGCAGCACCGGCCCTGGCCCAGGACTATCCGTCCAAGCCCATCACCTTCGTCGTGCCGTTTGCGGCCGGCAGCGCCACCGACCAGCTGGCACGGGCGCTGGGCCAGGCCGTGACCACGGCGACCAAGCAGGCCGTGGTGGTCGAGAACAAGGGCGGCGCCAGCGGCATGATCGCGGCCCAGCAGGTGGCGCGCTCGGCGGCCGATGGCTACACGGTGCTGATCACCACCAACACCACGCATGCGGCCAACCAGCATCTGTACAAGAAGCTGCCCTATGACGCGGTCAAGGACTTCGCGCCCGTGGCCGGGCTGGGCAAGGGCGGCCAGGTGCTGGTGGTGCGCGCCGATGCGCCGTACAAGAACGTGGGCGACCTGCTGGCGGCGGCGAAGAAGCAGCCGGGCAAGCTGTCGTTCGGCAGCGGCAGCTCCTCCAGCCGCGTGGCCGGTGAAATGCTCAAGCAGCTGGCCGGCGTGGACCTGATGCACGTGCCCTACAAGAGCAATCCGTTGGCCATCACCGACCTGCTGGGCGGCCAGATCGACCTGATGATCACCGACACCTCCACTGGCGTGCCCCAGGTCAAGTCGGGCAAGCTGCGCGCCCTGGGCTACTCCACCACCAAACGCAGCCCGCAGCTGCCCGAGGTGCCCACGCTGGAGGAAGCCGGCGTCAAGGGCTATGACATGGGCTACTGGTTCGCGGCCTACGCGCCCGCTGGCACGCCCGAGGCCGTGGTGGCCCGTCTGAATCGCCTGCTGTCCGACGCCGTGCACAGCGCGGGCGCCAAGTCCTTCTTCGAGATGTCCGGCTCCGAGGGCTGGACCGCCACGCCCCAGGAGCTGGCCGCCTTCCAGGCGGGCGAGACCCAGAAGTGGGGCCAGGTGATCAAGGCCGCCGGCATCCAGCCCGAGTAGGCCGCTTCACGCTCTCCCGTTCCCTTTCTTTCCGAACCGTCCTAGGCCGCCGCAATGCACGGTGGCCAGGGCGGAGCCTTGCCTGTGCCATGACCCCAAGGAGACAACATGCACATCAGATCCACCCATCCACTGGCCCTTGCCCTGGCCGCATCCGGCCTGCTGACCGCCTGCGGCGGCAGTGACTCGCCCGCCCGTTCGCCGGCGCCGCGCATGCAGCTGAGCATCAGCGCCACCGAGGACTTTGCCGGCAGCTACGGCAGTGTCGGCGCCTACGAGAAAGTGACCGGCGTGCTGCGCGGCGAGCTGGACCCGGCCGATCCGAAGAACGCCGTGATCCAGGACCTGGCGCTGGCGCCCGTCAATGCGCGCGGTATGGTCGAGTACAGCACCGACTTCGTCATGCTCAAGCCCAAGGACATGTCCAAGGCCAGCGGCGTGCTGCGCTATGACGCGCCCAACCGCGGCAACATCCTGACCATGCCCAACCCCACGGCCACGCCCGGCGATGCGGTCTACCTGGAGCGCGGCTATGTGCTGCTGTACTCGGCCTGGCAGGGCGACGTGCCCAAGTCCACGCCCGCGCGCCTGACGGTCACCGTGCCCGTGGCCCGCAACAAGGACGGCAGCAGCATCACGGGCAGCTACCGCACCGAGCTGGTCCCGGCCGCCGCCGTGCCCTCCATGACCCTGCCCGGCGGCGTGTTCAACGGGACCATGATCCCCTACGAGCCCGCCAGCCTGGACAACACCCAGGCCGGCTACTCGCTCACGCGCCGCATCAACGAAACCGATGCGCGCCAGACCGTGCCTGCGGGCGACTGGAAGTTCGCCAGCTGCGATGCCGCCGCCAATCCCTTCCCCGGCACGCCTGCGGCCACCAGCGTCTGCCTGAAGGGCGGGTTCGACCCGCAGTACCTCTACGAGCTGGTCTACGTGGCCAAGGACCCTAAGGTCATGGGCGTGGGCCTGGCCGCGCTGCGCGACACGGTGAGCTTCTTCCGCGCCAAGGCGGCCGACGCCGACGGCAAGCCCAACCCGCTGGCCGGGCGCATCACGCACACCATCGGCCAGGGCACCTCGCAGTCGGGCAATGCCATGAAGACCTTCCTGCACCTGGGCTTCAACCAGGCGCTCGATGGCGGCAAGGTCTTCGACGGCATGTATGCCCATGTGGCCGCGCGCCAGACCAACATCAACACGCGCTTCGCCGTGCCCGGCGGCGGGGGCGGCCTGCGCACCGACCACACGGCCTTCGGACAGACTGCGCCGCGCGGCCTGGACAAGGACTACAGCGACGAGGTCAGCGGCCGCCAGGGCGGTGTGATGAAGCGCTGCGAAGCCAGCAATACCTGCCCCAAGTTCTTCCTGGGCCTGTCGGGCACGGAGTTCTGGCAGCTGCAGGGCTCGCCCGTGCTGACCGATGCCAACGGCCTGCGCGACATCGCCCAGCCCGCCAATGCGCGCATCTACTACTACGCCAGTACCCAGCACGGCGGCGCAGGCGGCACGGCCAGCATCGGCTATGCGCCCACGCGCAATGTCTATCCGGCCGGCACCGTGGTGCACTTCAACGACACGTTCCGCGCGCTGTTCATCGCGCTGGAGGACTGGGTGGTGCGCGGCACCGAGCCGCCAGCCAGCCAGGTGCCCAAGCTGGCCGACGGCACCCTGGTGCGGCCCGACAAGCTGGTCTTTCCCGCCATGAAGGGCCTGAGCTGGAGCGTGGGCGGCGTGCAGACCGCCATCCCCGAGTTCCGCTACCTGGCGCGCCACAACGGCTTTGCGCTGCTCGACTTCGGCCCGCAGTACGTGCCGCAGGACGAAAGCGGCATCGCCACGCTGCAGCCGCCGCGCGCCACGGGCAAGGACTACGCCATCCTCGTGCCCCAGGTCGATGCGGCCACCGGCCTCACGCGCGCAGGCATCCGCAGCGTGGAGGCGCGGGCACCGCTGGGCACCAGCATGGAGTTCAACTACGTGGCCACGCCGGGCATCGTGGACCTGTCCAACCTCACGGGCAGCTTCATCCCCTTCCACAAGACGCGCGCGGCGCGGCTGGCGGCCGGTGACGGGCGGCCTTCACTGGAGGAGCTGTATGTCGACCAGGCCGGCTACGTGAGCGCTGTCACGGCCGCGGCCCAGGACCTGGTGCGCCAGCGCCTGCTGCTGCAGCGCGACGCCGACGCGCAGATCACCGCCGCGCGTGCGGCGGCGGTGCTGCCTTGAGCCTGCGCTGAACGCAGGCCTCAGACTGCCTGGCCGCGAAAGCGCATGGCCGCCTGGCGCGAGACCTCGGCCAGCAGCTGCTCGCTGCGCTGGCGTTCGCGCAGCCAGCGGGCATCGTTGCTGCCGGCGGCCACGTCGCTGCGCAGCAGGTGCAGGGCGGGCGCGGCGCCATGGCGGGCCGCGTAGTCGGCCACGGCATCCATGGTCTTGAGGATGTGGTCGGCCAGCGGCATGTGCTCGCCCGTGGCCGGGTCCACGTACACGGCTTCCAGGCCGAAGCGGCAGGCCTGGAAGCGGTTGTAGGTGTAGACCAGGTAGTCGTCTTCCACGGGCGTGAAGGGCTGGGTGTCCATGAACCAGGCAGCCAGCGCCTGCACGTAGCCGGACAGGGCGGCTGCGCGCTCGATGGTCAGCGGCGTGTCGAACACGCGGATCTCGATGGTGCCGAACTCGGGCTTGGGCCGGATGTCCCAGTAGAAGTCCTTCATGCTCTTGACCACGCCCGTGCGCGTCATCTTGTCGAAGTACTGCTCGAACTCGCTCCAGTGCAGCACGCAGGGCGCGCGGCCCGACAGCGGAAAGGCGAACACCGAGTTCAGCCGCGCCGAGTCGAAGGCCGTGTCGTGGCCCTGCACATAGGGGCTGGAGGCAGACAGCGCAATGAAGTGCGGGATGTAGCGCGACATGCGGTGCAGCATCAGCAGGGCCGCGTCGGCGTCGGGGCAGCCGATGTGCACGTGCTGGCCGAAGATGGTGAACTGCTTGGACAGGTAGCCGTACAGCTGCGACAGCTCCTGGAAGCGCGGCTTGTCGTAGATGCGTCGCTCATGCCACTGCTGGAAGGGGTGGGTGCCGCCGCCCACCACGGCGATGTTGAGCTTGTCGGCGCTTTTGACCAGCGCATCGCGGATCTGGCTGAGCTGGCCCAGCACCTCCGAGGCCGAATGGCAGACGCTGGTGGAGATCTCGATCATGCTGTTCGTCATCTCGGGCACCACGCTGCCGGGCAGCGGGTTCTTGAGCATGAGGCGCAGCATGTCCTCGGCGTAGGGGGCCAGGTCGTAGTCGTGGGTGTTGACCAGCTGCAGTTCCAGCTCCACGCCCAGGGTCAGCGGTTCGGACGAGTTGAAGGCTTCAAGACTCACGTTCATCTCCTGCGGTATTCGTGCGGCTCAGCGGCTTCCAGGGACGGGAGCTTTCGCCGGAGCGGTAGATGGCCACGGTGGCCAGGGCGGCGCCCAGCACCTCCATCACCAAAATGGTGGGCAGGGCCACGCCTGCGATCTGCGCGCCCAGCTCGGGCGCGGCGGCCACGAACTGCGATGCAATCAGCAGCGCCACCGACGACATGGGCGCCATGGCGCAGCCCACCCAGAAGGCCTGGCGCCAGTTGGCGCCCGTGCCCACATTGCCCACGGCCACACCCATGGTCTTGGCGACCAGGCGTGCCAGGATCACGGCGCCCACCACGCCGGCCACCGGCGCGCTCCAGTCGGCCTGTGCGGCCACGGTGGAGACCAGCACGAACATCAGCATGGTCAGCAGCGAGGCCGCCGTGCCCAGCTGGCGGGGCCAGGCCCAGGGGCGCGGGTTGAACTGCTTGAGCAGGATGCCGCCCAGCAGCGCCGCCAGCGGCGCCGAGCCGCCCAGGTACGAGGCCACGGGCACGCTGGCCGAGATCAGGGTGAGAAAGAGGATGGAGGTGTTCTCGCTGGCCGGGCTCATGAAGCGCAGCGCCAGGCGCATCAGCACGGCCAGCACCAGGGCCACGGCCACCGAGACGCCCAGCACCACCAGCACCGGCATGATCGAGGCCACGAAGCCCGCCTTGGGCTGCGTCAGCATGCCCGCCTTGGCGCTGCCCAGGGCCAGCGCATACAGCGTGGACAGGGTGGCCAGCACCAGGCCGCGATCGGTCACGGCGCCTGCGGCACGCATGTCGGCCACCACGCGCGTCAGCACCAGGGGCGAGGCCGCCATGGCCACCAGGGCCAGCGGCCCGGCCACTTCGGGGGCCACGCCCAGCCAGCCCAGCACCAGGGAGACCAGCACATAGGTCAACGCGGATTCGGCCACGCTTTGCACCAGCACCATGGGGTTGTGGCGGAACCAGCGCAGCGTGATGCGCCCGCCGCATTCGAACAGCACGATGGCCACGCCCAGCTCCAGCAGGAACAATCCCGTGCCCTGCAGCGGCCAGGCGGTGTTGGCGCCAAAGCCGATCAGCCCGGCAATGCCGCCGACCAGCGAATATCCGACCACCTTGGGCAGGGCCGCATGGCGCTGGCAGGCGTAACCCACCATGGTGGCCACGGCCAGCAGCAGGGACCATTGCACCGTGGCCAACCCGGCCGATGGCCGCAGCCACGGTTCCCAGAAGCTCAGCATGTCATTCATAAGCGAGGTCCTTTGCGCGAGCCAGTGGCCCGCAAGCGAAGCTCCGCAGGGCCTTCCCTGCGGCGCGGGCAAGCCCGCGTCCCGTGCGCTTGGCACGGGGACACTTCGTTGGCGATCCACTGGCGTGACTGCCGGGCTGCAAGGCCGGGCGGGCACGCCAGCACGTGGGTTCCGCGTGGTTCCCGAGGTCCCGCAGGCTCAGGGGCGGAAGAAACTCAGCGGCGCTGTGCGCAGACGGCGGCGGATGGCCGAATAGATGCGCGAGCGGTCGACTCCGCTGACATTGTGTGCCCTCATCGCAACGCGGAATGCCAGATAAAAGCTGACAGTGACATTCAACGCGCCATTGACCGGCAGTAGGGCAACCGCCCACCAGAACATGTCGGAGTGCAGCACCTGCCAGCCCAGGGCCGCCATGGCGGCACCGATCTGGCCTGCCGACAGCGTGACGTGGCGCACCTCCAGCCCCAGGCCGAAGAAGGCCGCGAACGCGGGCACCAGGCCCAGCATCATGCCCAGCGAGACGTTGGCGGCAAAGCCCGAAATGTTCTTGCGCCAGAAATGCGCCCAGCGGTCGGCGCGCTTGGCGCCCAGCCAGCGCGTGATGCCGGGGTTGTAGCGGATCACCGAATCCAGCCGGCGCAGCACGAACCAGTTCTCCGCCCAGCCCGCGATCAGGCTGCTGGCGAACAGCAGCACGCCCGTGAAGGCCGCGAACAGCGGCGACATGCCCAGCAGGCTCAGCGAGTCGAGCACGGCAATCGCATGCGGCCCGTCGATGGGCGTGTGGCCGAACAGCTGGGCATAGCCCAGCGACAGCAGCAGCACCATGGGCAGCACCACCAGCACGTTGCCCAGCACGGCCGCCACCTGCGAGCGCACCAGGTGGGCGACCTCGTCCACGAACTCCTCGATGGCCTCGCTGGCGCGCAGGTCCTTGAGCTTGGCGGCCATGGCCGGTGCCGTCATGGCCGGCTGCTTGGTCGCCACCGTGAAGTGCAGCAGCTGAATCAGCACAAAGCTGATGGAGTAGTTGATGCCCGCCGCCAGCCCGCCCCAGAACGCCGACAGCCCCAGCGCGTAGAGCGCGAACTTCAGCAGCGTGGTGAAGGCCATCACGAAGCCGCCGCCGGCGGCCTTGGTTGCCATGGACAGGTATTCGCGGCCGGTGCGCGTGATGTAGTGCTCGCCCGTCTCGGCGCTGCGCTCGGCCACCTTGGCCGCCAGCAGCGAGGTGTTGGTGGACAGCAGCGCGCGCAGGCTGCGCCGCTCAATGCCCACGGACACCAGGTTGGCCAGCAGGTCGGCCGTCTCGGTGGCGCGGTTGTCGGCCACCAGGCAGTCCAGCAGCCGCCTGACACGCAGGATGCGCGCGCGCAGCTGGCGCAGGCGGAACACCAGGCCCACCGAAATCCCTTCGGACTCGAAATGGGTGTAGACCGATGTCACGGCCGCGCGGCAGGCATCCAGGCGCTCGCGCAGCCGGGCCTCGGCCGCATCGCGCCGGTCATTGGTGCGCAGCGCGTGCATCACCTCCACGCGCAGGCTCTCGGCGTCGTGGATCAGGGCGTGGAAGGGCTGGTCGTCGCGCGCCTGCTCGTCCATGCGCAGGCGCAGTTCGGGCGAAAAGCCCGTGGACAGGATCTGCCCCGTGCAATAGGTGATGGAGCCCAGCAGGCTGTTCTGCCAGAAGCTGCTGCCCTGGCCCTCGCTGCCGTCGGTCAGCAGCAGTGCGATGCGTTCGAGCAGCGGCGCCTCCAGCGCGTGCAGCCAGCGCGCGTCGAATTCGTCGGGCATGGCCAGCATGAACAGCTCGGAGGCATCCACCGTCTCCGGCGTGCTGGGCAGCAGCTTGTAGCGTGCGCGCTCGGACAGCTCGCTGAACATGTTGGTGCGCGGCGCAAAGCCGAAATCGGCCAGCAGCGCCGTGATGTCCACGGTGTCGATGAAGCGCAGCCACCAGGCATGCAGGCGCTGGCGCACGGCCGGATCGGCCTCCACGGCCTCCACCAGCAACTGCACGCGCTGCACCGCGCCGTCCACCGACGGCTTGGGCGCGCGCACCCACTCCAGCAGGTGGATCAGCCAGATATGGCGGTGCGCGAGGTCGGCCTCGGGGTCGAGTGCGGCCAGAAGGCCGGGCAGGTCTTGGGTGATTCGCTTCATGTAGGGGTCTTGCGGCAGGGCGGAAGACTAGCGCCTCCCCCGAGGAACGCGCTCAGTGCAGCACGCGGTTGTCAGGGTCTGGAAAGCTGTCGCCGCCAGCGCCCGACTGCAGATGAAAGCGCGGGATGGGGCACTCGAAGACTTCGCCCTCGTGGCTGATGCACAGATAGGTGCCCTGCATGCTGCCGTTGGGCGTGCGCAGCTGGCAGCCGCTGGTGTACTCGAAGGTCTCGCCGGGCTGCAGCAGCGGCTGGCGGCCGATCACCCCCAGGCCCTTGACCTCTTCGACATGGCCCAGCTCGTTGGTGATGATCCAGTGGCGCGCGATCAACTGGCCCGGCACCTGGCCGGTATTGGTCACGGTGATCGTGTAGGAGAAGGCGTACACGCCTGCCGCTGGAGCGGATTGCTCTGGCAAAAAGACGGGGCGGACCTGGACCTGGAACTCGTTCATGGGCATGGCGGCAATGGTAACTGCCCGCAATGTACCGGCTTGCGAACGTCCCCACGCGCCGCCGCCCATGGCTTTGTGCCGTCGCTGGTGCCGGCATGGGCTAGCTGCGACAATCGCAGGCCATGAGCCCCACCTACCGCATCGCCCCCTCCATCCTGTCTGCCGACTTCGCCCGTCTGGGTGACGAGGTCAAGAATGTGATCGCCTCCGGCGCCGACTGGATCCACTTCGACGTGATGGACAACCACTACGTGCCCAACCTCACGTTCGGTCCCATGATCTGCGAGGCCCTGAAGCCCCATGCGAAGACGCCCGACGGCCAGCCCGTGCCCGTCGACGTGCACCTGATGGTCACGCCCGTGGACGAACTGGCCACGGCCTTCGCCAAGGCCGGCGCCGACTACATCAGCTTCCACCCCGATGCCACGGCCCACGTGCACCGCAGCATCCAGAACATCCGTGCCCAGGGCGCCAAGCCGGGCCTGGTGTTCAACCCGGCCGCCTCGCTGGACGTGCTGGACTGGGTCATCGACGACATCGACCTCATCTTGCTGATGAGCGTGAACCCCGGCTTCGGCGGCCAGAGCTTCATCGACAGCACGCTGCGCAAGATCGAGGCCGCGCGCAAGCGCATCGAGGCCAGCGGCCGCGACATCCGCCTGGAGGTGGACGGCGGCATCAAGGAAACCAACATCCGCCGCGTGGCCGATGCCGGTGCCGACACCTTCGTGGCCGGCAGCGCCATCTTCGGCAAGCCTGACTACAAGGCCGTGATCGACGCCATGCGCGGCGCCCTGGCCGCCTGAGCTTCGGCCTGCCTCCAGCAAAAAAAGGGCCCGCGAATTGCGGGCCCTTTTCGTTGCCAACGGCGCTTTCAGCCGCCCAGCTCATGCTCTCCGGGCATGACGAAGATGCTCTTGCCCTGCGTGTCGAAACCGGGCGGCGCAAAGCGCGCCACCGGGACATGGTTGTGCTGGATGGAGCTGACCTTCCACGCGAATGTGCGGCCCTGGCTGGTGAAATTCACGGTTTCGCCGCAGGCGATATTGATGGGCGCTTTCTGCGATAGATCGACAGTACGGTAGACGCCCGCAGGCGCGGGCGATCCGTAATAGGATTTGCCGTTTGCAAAGCGTTCCGCATGGGCCGGCAATGCAGCCATGACGATTGCTGCGGTGCCCAATATGAATATGGATTTCATTGAATATGCCTCCGAAATAGGGCGGATACATGGGCGGATTCATGAAATCCGCCATGAACTGTATTCAGTCCATGGCGGAGACTGTAGAGTCATCGGCTTCTATATATACGGGCAGCCGGATGACATTTCAGCCATATTGCCGCAAATGCGTGGAAATCTTCAGAAACTGTGGCGCATGCCGAGTTCAGCGCCTGTGGAGCTGCCGCCCGCAGCCAATCCGGTGGTGCCGCCATTGAGGCTGAAATTGGCCCCGCCCTTGTTGGTCACGCGTGCAAGGGTTCCATACAGCGCCGTGCGCCGCGACAGGTTGTGCACATAGCCGATCGCATACCTGTTGGCATCGCTGCCACTGAAGGCCACCGGGCCACGGCGCGAATCGGTGCGCACATAGGAGGCGCGGATGTAGTTCGCCCCCACGGGCACGGTGAGGCCGACCTGCCAGCGGTCCTCGGAGCCCGCGATGCGGGTTCCATAGGTGCCATAGGGCAGGTCCTCGCGCTGGAAATACCCCATCAGCTTGGCAAAGCCGAAATCGTAGGAGGCGCCCGCGCCGTACTGCTTGAGCTTGGTGCCCGCAGCGTTCACATCGGTCGAGCCATAGGTGAGCGCCAGGTTCAGAGGGCCGTTGTCGTAGGTCAGGCGGCTGCCGAAATGGCGGCCGGCGCTGCTCACGGGGTCTTCGTCCAGGGCATACATCACTTCTGCCTGGAAACCGCTCCATTTGGGAGTGAAGTACTGGATGGCGTTGTCGCTGCGGTAGTAGTTCGAGAAGGTGCCGGGCAGGCGGCTGATGATGTTGGAGTTTGCCAGGCCGATCACGTTGAACGGGTCGAACTTGGTGGGATTTTGCGCGGCCGGCGTGAAATCGCGGCCCAGGCGCAGCTCGCCGAAGCCGCCCGCCAAGCTCACCGTGGAGCGGCGCTGGAAGAACTTGCCATTGGCGTTTGTCGTGCCGGTGTCGGCATAGAGGTCTGACTCCAGCCAGAACTCGGCCCTCAATCCGCCGCCCAGATCCTCGGTGCCGCGAAAGCCAAACCGGCCCGATGACAGCCCGCTGTTGTTCATGGTCATGTTGCTGGGCAGATCGCTGTTCTTCACGTAGCGCCCATTGACGTCAACGATGCCGAACAGGGTGATGGATGACTGCGCGCTGGCCGCCAGCGAAATGACGGGCAGTGCGGCCGCCAATATACGATTGAATTTCATGCCTGGTCCTTGTATTGAATGTGGATTCCATGCGCATCCATTTCCAAACGGATGCTGTTGTAAATACTAGAATTCACAGGCTGGCGCCAGGAGCCTTGAAAAGTAATCGACGGGGGGTGGCAAGCCAATCACAGGTTTTTTGGGATCAACATGTTCCGTCCGGCCAACACCAATGGATTGCAATTCCATTCATGGCAGTTATCTTTCTTCAATATGTCTTGAATGTCACTTTTCTGTTGGGTAGATGGATTCTGGAGATTGCTAGCATCCCGTGGGTTGAATCCGGTAAAGAAGAAAAAAATCAATTCGTATCGGGTTGTTGATACGGCTGTGAGCGGGTATCGCAAGATATGAGGGGGCAGAAAAATGCGGCGCGAGGATGTCAAGCTGAGGATGCTGGCCAGGCGAGGGGACACGGGCGCCAGGCTTCAGCTCGGGGAGGCGTATCTGACCGGGGGACCCGGCGTTTCCAGGAGCATCCCGGTGGGGTTGGAGTATCTGCAGGCCGCACTGCCTCAGGCCAGGCGCCAGGCCTCGGTCTGCATAGCCTTGCATCTGCCGCTAAGGGAGTTGCTGGAGCACGGGCTGCTGGAGACCCTGAGGATCGCGGCGGAGTATGAGGATGTCGGGCGCCAGAAGCTTGCCGCATGGCATCTCATCCGGGGGGAGCTTGATCTGGCTCTGGAGTGCCTTGGCAAGTGCAGCGCCGCCCTGCCAAGCCATCTGGCAAGCAGCGTGTCTGCGCACACATCCGGCGAGCTGCTGCAGGCGTTGCAGATCCTGCGCGCCATACAGCCGCTGGACGTTGCCGAAGTCATGGCCTGCGAGGCCCGCCAGGCCATGGCCAAGGGCCAGTCGCGCCGCGCCGTGCGGATGCTGGAGCTCCTGCGCGACCTGCCTCATGCCGCTCATGGCCCGGTCATGCAGCAGCTGATTGCCGACCTGGTCCACCAGGCGGAGGTGGCGGGCCATGGCCTGGGACGGTTGACCGTGGGCTGGATCGAAGCCAGCCTGGACCGGTGCGCCGCCAATGGCGACGTGCGCGCCTGCCACGTGCTTGGACGGGCGCTCTCGGGGCTGCCCTGTGCACACCTGGCTCCCGAAAACCTCGTGAATGCGCAGAACCTGCGCAAGGCCGCAGCCCTGCTGCTGCGCGCTGCCGATGGCGGCATCGTCACCGCCTGGCTGCACCTGTTCCGCATCTGCTCCGACTACCGCAGCTCGGTGGCCAATCCCACCCTGGCACGCTTTTGCCTGGAGAAGGCGGCACGTCACGGGCTGCCCGAGGCCGAGCGCCGTCTGGGCGCACTGGTGCTGCGTGATGCCACGCACATCGAACCCATGGAACAGGGTGTGGCCCTGCTCCATGCTGCAGCGGCCAAGGGGGACGTGCTGGCCGGGCTGCTGCTGCGTTCCTTGCTGCTGCCCGTGGGCGGTGACAACGAGGAGGAGGCCCTCGCGGCCATCGAGGCGGTACAGCCAGATGCCCCGCTGCTGGCCATGCGCCTGCGCCTGGCGCGCGTGTTCGGGCTCACCAAGCTGGAGGCGCTGTCGGTCAATCCCTCGACCGCCATGCGTCCCTGGGGGCTGGTGGTGGGCCACAACCCCCTGGTGGCCAAGGCCCGGCTGTGCGAGCCCCGTGCCGTGCCCGCGACCACGCCCGATGCCCAGCGCTGCCTGGAGCAGGCCGCGTCCATGTTCTCGGCACAGCAGGGGGAATCCCTGGCGCCGGAAGGCTCGCTGAGGGCCCGATCCCTGCAGATGCGGCGGCTGTTTCACCGCCTGCAGATCAGTGAAACGGTCTTTTTCGCCTCCGCCTCCTCCCGGCAGCGCGAGGCCATTCGCGTTGGCACGAAATGGGCCAGGCGGCAGCAGCAGATCCTCCGGCAGGTGCTGGCCTGAGCCTCGCCTGTGCCCGCGTGCGAAGGAAATGACATGAAGATCCTGATCGTGGATGCCCACCCGCCGTCGGCGCAGTACCTGTGCCAGGGCCTGTGCCAGGACGGATTCAACGTCGATGTCGTGCATGACGGTCTGCAGGGCCGCAACCTGGCACTGAGCCGCGCCTACAGCCTGCTCGTGCTGGATCTGGACCTGCCTGGCCAGAGCGGGCGTGCGGTCCTGCAGGACCTGCTCCAGGCGGGCGGCACGCCCACCATCGTGGTCACCGCAAACGACAGTCTGGAGGACCAGGTGTTCTGCCTGCAGAACGGCGCCGATGACTACCTGGTCAAACCCGTCAGGTTGCCGGTGTTCCTGGCCCGTGCACGGCTGCGGATGCGAGGCTCTGCCGGCCAGGAGGGCCTGCGCCTGACATTGGCGGACCTGGTGCTGGACCTGTCGAAAAAGCGGGTCGAGCGTGCCGGCCGGCGGCTGGACCTGACTCGCCAGGAATTCGCCGTGCTGTGGCTGCTGCTGCAGCGCCAGGGCGATGTGGTCACGCGCGCCGAACTGGTGCAGCAGGTCTGGAGCCTGCCCGTCGATGCCCTGAACAACGTGGTGGATGTGGCGGTGTGCAGGCTGCGCAGCAAGCTCGATGATCCCTATGCGGTCAAGCTGCTGCACACGGTGCGCGGCATGGGCTATTTGCTGGCGTTGCGCGACGGGGATCCGGCCAAGCAGCCCTGATCTGCACTGCCCTGCTCTGCCCTGGAGCGCCCGCCGCCACAACGCAGGGCGTTCAGCCCAGCCATTGGCGGATGCGCCCCGCCAGCGCGTGGGCGCTGATGCCGTAGCGCTCATGCAGCGTGGGAAGGGCACCCGCGTCGAGGAAGGCGTCCGGCAGGCCCGCCAGCCGAAAGCGCGCGGGCCGCACATCGCGCTCCAGCAGGGCGCCGGCCACGGCCTCGCCCAGGCCGCCCACCACCGAATGGTTCTCCGCCACCACCACCAGGCGCGGCCCGCTGGCCACGGCCTGCACGATGGCCTGCACATCCAGCGGCTTGATGGTGGCGCAGTGCAGCACGGCCGCGCCCACGTTGTCCGTGGCCAGCAGCTGGGCGGCCTCCAGCGCGCGCATGGTCATGAAGCCGCTGGAGATGATGAGCACCTCGCGGCCCTCGCGCAGCATCTTCGCCTTGCCCAGCTCGAAACGGTAGTCGTACTCGTCCAGCACCAGCGGCACGTTGCCGCGCAGCAGTCGCATGTAGACGGGGCCGCGGTGCGCCGCGATCTGGGGCACGGCCTGGGTGATGTCCAGCGCATCGCAGGGATCGACGATGGTCAGCCCCGGCACGGCCCGCATCATGGCCAGATCGTCCGTGGCCTGGTGGCTGGGGCCGTAGCCCGTGGTCAGGCCGGGCAGGGCGCAGCAGATCTTGACGTCCAGGTTCTCCTCGGCAATCACCTGGTGGATGAAGTCATAGGCCCGCCGCGTGCCGAAGACGGCATAGGTGGTGGCAAAGGGCGTCAGCCCCTCCTTGGCCATGCCGCCGGCGGCGGCCATGAGCAACTGCTCGGCCATGCCCATCTGGAAGAAGCGCTCGGGGTGGGCCTGGGCAAACAGGTGCAGGTCGGTGTACTTGGCCAGGTCGGCCGTCATGCCCACCACATCGGGCCGGCTGGCGGCCAGCTCCACCAGGGCCTTGCCGAAGGGCGCGGCCTGCACGCGCTGGCCCTCGGCGGCGATGGAGGCGATCATGGCCGAGGTGGTCGGCCGGGGCTTGGGGGCGGCAAGAGGCATGTTCATGGCAGGGCGGGCTCCAGGGGTTGCGATGCGTCCAGGATGGCGATGGCCTGCTGCCACTCGGGCGGATCGACGCGGATGAAATGGTTCTTCTCGCGCTGCTCCAGGAAGGGCACGCCCTTGCCCATCAGCGTGTCGCAGAGGATGACGCGGGGCCGGTCCTCGGCCAGCGCCCGTGCCGCGTCGAAGGCCTGGACGACCTGGGTCAGATCGTTGCCGTCCACGCGCTGCACATGCCAGCCGAAGGCGGCCCATTTGTCGGCCAGCGGCTCGAAGCCCAGCATGCGCGTGGAGGGGCCGTCGGCCTGCTGGTTGTTCACGTCCACCAGGCAGATCAGCCGGCCCAGCCCGTGGTGGGCGGCGGACAGCGCGGCCTCCCAGGTCGAGCCCTCGTCCAGCTCGCCGTCGGACATGGAGTTGTAGACAAAGGCATCGCTGCCCTTGTGGCGCAGCGCCAGCGCCATGCCCACGGCGATCGGCAGGCCCTGGCCCAGCGAGCCGCCCGAAATCTCCATGCCCGGCGTATAGCTGGCCATGCCCGACATGGGCAGGCGGCTGTCATCGCTGCCATAGGTCTGGAGTTCCTCGTCGGACAGGATGCCCGCCTCGGCCAGGGCCGCGTAGAAGGCGATGGCGTAGTGGCCGTGCGAGAGCAGGAAGCGGTCGCGGCCCTCCCACCCGGGCTCATCGGGCCGCAGCCGCAGCGCGTCGCCATAGGCCACGGCCAGCACATCGGCCCAGCCCAGGGCCTGGCCTATGTAGCCCTGGCCCTGCACCTCGCCCATTTGCAGGGCGCGGCGGCGTATGCGCCAGGCACAGGCCGCGAGCCGGTCCAGGCGCTGTTGCAGTGGTTCTTGGTTCATGCATCGTCTCCTCGGGATGGAAGGGCGCGCGGCTCAGCGCAGGATGCTGGCCGGCACATAGGACACCAGCGCCAGCACCGCCAGCGCCACCAGGTAGAAGGGAATCAGCTCGCGCACGGTCTGGCCCACCTTGACCCGGGCCAGCGAACTCGTGATGAACAGCGTCGTGCCCACGGGCGGCGTGTACAGCCCCAGGGCCAGGTTCACGACCATCATGATTCCCAGCTGGGTCATGTCCATGCCGATGCTCTGGGCCAGCGGCACGAACACCGGCGTGAGCAGCAGCACGGCGGCCGGCAGGTCGATGAACATGCCGATGAAGAGCATCAGCAGGTTCATCAGCACGATCACCAGCCAGGCCGAATGCACATGCGACTGCACCCACTGCACGATGCCGTCGGGCATGCGGTCGAAGGTCAGCAGCCAGCCGATGGCCGACGAGGCCATGATCACCAGCAGCACCACGCCCGTGGCCAGGCCCGCATGCACCACCGCATCGTTGAGGCGGCGCCAGCCCAGGTCGCGGTAGATGGCGGCCGACACCAGGCCCGCATACAGCGTGGACAGCACGGCCACCTCGGTGGGCGTGGCGATGCCGAAGCGCAGGAACACGATGATCAGCACCGGCAGCAGCAGGGCCGGGCTGGCGTACAGCAGGTGGCGCCGGAAGGCGGGCCAGGCAAAGGGCGTGGTGTCGCGCGGAAAGCCGCGCCTGCGGCCCACCCACCAGCACACGCCCATGAAGCCCACGCACATCAGCAGCCCCGGCACGATGCCCGCCACGAACAGCGCCGCAATCGAGGCATTGGCGCTGAGCGCGAACAGGATCATGGGAATCGACGGCGGGATCAGGATGTCGATGGTGGCCGCCGCCGCCAGCGTGGCCGCCGAGAACGCGGGCGGATAGCCCAGCCGCCTGTGCCACGGGATCATCAGCGAGCCGATGGCCGAGGCATCGGCCACGGCCGAGCCCGACACCCCGCCGAACAGCGTGGACGACATCACCCCCACCTGGGCCGGCCCGCCGTGAAAGCGCCCTATCAGCGCCGACAGCACGCCCACCAGGGCCTCGCCCAGGCGCCCGCCCATCATCAGCGAGCCGGTGAGCATGAAGAACGGGATGGCGATCAGCGGAAAGCTCTGCACCTGGGCCACCATCTGCTGCACCAGCAGGTCCAGCGGCACGCGGTCCGAGGTGGCCGCCGCCGCCATGGCGCCCATGAGCAGCGCGTGCGCAATGGGCATGGCGATCACGGCGCCCGCCATGAAGACGAAAAGCATGATGAAGGACATGGACCTGCCCCCTTCACCAGTGCACGGCGGCCACGGGCCGCGCGGGTTCGGCATCGGCACTTGGGGCATCGGCCGCATCTGCAGCCCCTGCGGATGCCCGGCCCCCGCCCGCCACGCAGGCGCGCCAGGCCGACTGCAGGGCCAGCAAGGCCAGCAGCGCCATGCCCACCATCACGCAGCCATAGGTCAGCGAGCCGGGAATGCCCAGGATCTGGCTGCGCTCGTCATGCACGATCTCCAGCATGTTCAGCGTGGACCAGGCCAGCGTGGCGTACAGGGCGGCCACGGCCAGCCAGCCCAGCACGGCCGTGGCGCGCTGCACGCGGGCCGGCAGGGCCTCGACCAGAAAGCTGGTGGTGATGTGGGCACCATGGGCGGCGGCCAGCACCACGCCCGACATCACCAGCCAGGGAAACAGCAGCTCGGGCACCTCGTTGGCCCATTGCAGGCTGGCGCCGCTGGCATAGCGCAGGGCGGTGTTGCACACCAGGATCACGAAGATCACCAGGGTGCTGGTCCACAGCACGGCGCGGCACAGGCCCGTGACCAGGCGTTCGACGATGTTCATGGATGGCTCCCTGCGCTTCACTGCGCGCCTGCGGCCTTGACGACCTTGGCGATATAGGGGCCCGCAGGGCTGGCCAGCCACTTGTCCTGCACCTTGGCCGTGGCCTGGGCGAAGGCCCGCGCGTCGATGGTGCTGACCTCCAAGCCCTTGGCGCGGATGTCGTCCAGCAGCTTGTCGTCGGCCTCGCGCGCCAGCTGGCGCTGGTAGGCCGTTGCCTCCTGCGCGGCCTCGGCCAGCAGCGTGCGGTCGGCGGCCGGCAGCCGGTCCCAGCTGCGCTTGCCCATGATCAGCGGCGTCATCTGGAACATGTGGCCCGTCAGCGTCAGGTGCTTTTGCACCTCGTACAGCTTGCTGGCGTGGAAGTTGGCCAGCGGGTTCTCCTGACCATCGACCACGCCCTGCTGCAGGGCCACGTACAGCTCGGCGAACTTGATCTGCTGGGCCTCGGCGCCCAGGGCCTGGACGATGTCCACCAGCACCGCGTCGGGCGGCGTGCGCATCTTCAGGCCCTTGAGATCGTCCACGCTGCGCAGGGGGCGCTTGCTGTTGGTCATGTGGCGTATGCCGTTGTCCCAGTAGCCCAGCACCACCATGCCCTTGGCGGCCGATTTGTCGGCCAGCTCCCGGCCCAGCGGCCCGTCCAGCACCTGAAAGGCACGGGCCGGCGTGGCGAAGAGAAACGGCATGCCATAGGCCGCGTACTCGGGCACGGCCGCTGCCACCGCGCCCTGGGAATTGGCCGACAGGTCCAGCGCGCCCGTGCGCAGGGCCGTCACCATGGCCGCGTCGTCGCCCAGCTGGGCCGAGGGCGCGACCTGCACCTCGATACGGCCCGCGCTGCGTGCCTTCACGAGTTCGGCGAATTTCAGCGAGGCCAGGTGGCGCGGATTGTCGGGGGCCGCGCCGTGGCCCAGCGTGAGCTTCACGGCCTGGGCGCCGGCCAGTGCCGGCAGCAGCAGGGCGCAGGCTGCCAAGGCCCTTGCGGCCAGGGCAGCGCGTTGGAAATGCTTGTTCTGCATGGTCTTGTCTCCTTTGCTTTTTGGGGGGCCATGCGCGCCATGGCCAGGCCGGTGGGTGCGGGTGATGCAGTCAGTGGATGAGCATCCCGCCGTTCACATCGAGCGTGATGCCCGTGCAATAGCCAGCCAGGTCGCTGGCCAGGAACACGCAGGCGCCGGCCACATCGTCGGCGCGGCCCAGGCGTGCCAGCGGAATCGTGGCGGAGATCTCGCGCTTGCGTTCGGGGCCGAGCTTGCCCTGGGTGATGTCCGTCTCGATCAGGCCAGGCGTGACGCAGTTGATGCGTATGCCATCGCCGCCGAACTCGCGCGCCATGGCGCGGGCCAGGCCCAGCACGCCGGCCTTGGCGGCCGAGTAGTGCGGACCGCCGAAGATGCCGCCGCCGCGCTGGGCCGAGACGGAAGAAATGCAGACGATGGCGCCCGCTTGCTGCCTGCGCATGGCCGGCAGCACGGCCTGGGACATGTACAGCGTGCCGCGCAGGCTCACGTCGAGCACGCGGTCGTAGTCGGCCCCGCCGATCTCCAGCGTGCCCACGGCCTGCGTGATGCCCGCGTTGTTGACCAGCGCGTCGATGCGCCCGAAGGCGCGCAGCACGGCGGCGGCCGCCGCCTCGCACGAGGGCTTGTCCGTCACGTCGGCCACCAGCCCCAGGTGCCCGTCGCCCAGGCGCGCGGCCGCGCCGGCCGGATCGGCCCGCTCCAGGTCGAGGATGGCCACGCGGGCCCCCTGGGCGGCCATCTGGCGCGCCGTGGCAAAACCGAGTCCGTTGATCCCTGCGCCGCCGGTGATGATGGCGACCCTGTCCTTGAGCAGCATGTGCCTGTCTCCGCTGTAGTGGTGGTGGATGCAGCCATCTTGGGCTGTCACGAGCATGAAGACAAACGATGTTTCATCAGCCTAAGATGACGGTTCTTCAGCTCACGTACGGGGTCTCCCGGGGTCTTCCGGTGTTCCCCGGTGACCGCTCGTGAGCTGCCCGCGTCCTCGAGGAACTTGCCATGGCGTCCATTCCCAGCAGTGCCCACCTGCAGGCCTTCGAGGCCGTGGCGCGCCGGCGCAGCTTCGCGCTGGCGGCCTCCGAGCTGCACCTGACGGCCTCGGCCGTCAGCCACCAGGTGGCCAAGCTGGAGGCGCAGCTGGGCGTGCGCCTGTTCGAGCGCAGCGCGCATGGCGTGCGCCTGAGCCGCCCGGGGCAGGCCTACCTGGAGCGCGTGGGCGGCGCGCTGGCGGCCATCGTCTCGGCCACCGAGGACCTGCGCCACAGCATGAGCAACAGCCTCTACGTGCACTGCGCGCCCAGCATCGCCAGCCTCTGGCTCATGCCCCGGCTGCGGGACTTTGCGCGGGCCTGCCCGCACATTGCGCTGAACCTGTCGGCTGCGCATTCGCACAGCGACTTCGCGCTGGGCCAGGCCGATATCGACATCCGCTACGGCATTGCGCAGTGGCCGGAGCTGGAGGTGGAGCCCCTGTTCGAGGAGCACATCCTGCCGCTGGCCAGCCCCGCCTTCGTGGCCGAGCATGGGCTGCAGCGCGTGCAGCAGTTGCTGCATGTGCCGCTGATCCAGAGCAACGTCAGCATCGTCCAGTGGTCGGACTGGTTCCAGTCGTTCTCGCAGCTGCGCGCGCCAGAGCGCTTTGCCGTGCGTTTCGACCGCGCCCAGATGTCGCTGGACGCGGCCACGCAGGGCCTGGGCGTGGCGCTGGAAAGCGCCATGAATGCGGGCGGCCACATTGCCGACGGCCGGCTGGTGGCCCCCTTCGGCGTGGACCGGGCCCTGCGCGTCAAGGCCCACTTTGCCGTCTACCCCGCGCGCAACGCCCGGCGGCCCGCCGTGGCGGCCTTCCTGGCCTGGCTGCATGCCGAGGCTGCCCGCACCGAGCAGCAGCCCTGCCGCCAGAGCCCGGACTGAGTTGGCCGCCAGCCCCGGAAAATGGCAGAACGGATATTCCTGCATCCATTGCGAAAAACCTGCGATGCAATTTCTCTATGAATGAGCCAGTGTGCGGCAAATGGTTTTATTGCCCCTGTTTTCGGTGAATGACGACGTGATTGCCAGCAGGGATTGGCAATAATTCGGGACAGCCATACACACAGGGAGTGCCACGCTGAAATGGCCAAATCAGCAAGACGCCGATTTATCGGACTGATCACGGTGAGCTACGGATTGTTCGCATTCGGCTGGATCCTTCTGTCCGACAAGCTGTTGTTCGCATTGGCAGGGAGTGCGGATATCGGCTGGCTTTCCGTCGTCAAAGGGCTGTTCTTTGTGCTGGCCACGGACTTCCTGCTGTTCTTCGCGCTGTGCTCGGTGCCGGCCGCGCACAGCGGCGGCGGCGCCGCCATCACCCAGGAAATGGGGCCGCGCCGTTTTCCGGTCTGGGCCTCCTATCTGTTTGCCCTGGCCATGAGCCTGGCCGTGCTGGCCGCCAGCAGCACGCTGGCCAGCCATTTCGGTGAACGCTCGCTGCTGCTGCTGTTCATGCTGCCCGTGCTGGTCAGTGCGCTGATCGGCGGCCTGGGGCCGGGCCTGCTGGCCACGGCCTTTGCCGCCTACAGCCTGGACCAGACCGACGGCGTCGCCGTGCGCGACTGGGCGCAGTGGGGGGTGGTGGCCGTCAACGGCCTGGCCGTGAGCGTGCTGGCCGAGACGCTGCAGCGCTCGCTGCGCAAGGCCAACATGCAGCGACAACTGCTCGACTCGGTGATCTCGGGCACCTCGGACGCCGTCTTCGTGAAGGACCTGCGCGGGCGCTACCTGCTGGTCAACCGGGCCGCCGCCAGCCTGGTGGGCCGCCAGGCCGAGGACATCGTGGGCAAGGACGACTTCGCGCTCTTTCCCTTCGGCATCGCCAGCGCCATCCGCAGGAAGGACCAGGCTGTGCTGCGCCAGGAGGTGGCCACGCATGAGGAGCAGCTGACGGTGGAGCCGGGCAGGACGCTGGACCTCCTGGTCACCAAGGGCCCGGTGCGCAACACCGCAGGCCACATCGCGGGCCTGTTCGGCATCTCCCGGGACATCACCGAGCGCAAGCGCTTCGAGCGCGAACTGGCCCAGGCCGCCGTGGTGTTCGACAGCAGCCACCAGGGCATCATGGTGGTCGATCCGGGGCGGCGCATCACGCGCGTCAACCCGGCCTTCACCCGCATCACCGGCTATGCGCCCGAGGACGTGATCGGCAAGACGCCGCGCGTGCTGTCCTCGGGCCTGCACGGCCCGGAGTTCTACCGGCAGATCTGGGCCTGCATCGCGCGCGACGGCTTCTGGCACGGCGAGATCTGGAACCGCCGCAAGACGGGCGAGATCTTCGCCGAGATGCTGTCCATCTCCGCCGCGCAGGGCGCCGGTGGCGAGATCGAGCACTACATCGGCGTCTTCACCGACATCAGCCACATCAAGGCGCACGAGGCCGAGCTCGAGCGCGTCACCCACTATGACCTGCTCACCGGCCTGCCCAACCGCCGCCTGCTGATCGACCGGCTCAACCAGGCCATGCTGCGCACGGCGCGCGAGGGTCGCTCCCTGGCCGTGTGCTTCCTGGACCTGGACGGCTTCAAGGAAATCAACGACCTGCACGGCGCGGCCGCAGGCGATGCGCTGCTGGTGGGCGTGGCCGCCCACCTCAAGAGCGTGCTGCGCTCCGAGGACACGCTGGCCCGGCTCGGCGGCGACGAGTTCGTGCTGCTGCTGTCGCACATCGGCTCGGCCGAGCACTGCTCCACCATCCTCGACCGGGTGCTGGAGGCGGCCAGCCGTCCCGTGCCCGTGCAGGACCGGGTGCTGTCCGTGACCGCCAGCGTGGGTGTCAGCCTCTACCCCGACGACCAGGCCGACCCTGACCTGCTGCTGCGCCATGCCGACCAGGCCATGTGCGTGGCCAAGCAGGCCGGGCGCAACCGCTACCAGCTGTTCGATCCGGAAAACGACCGCAAGGCCCATGCGCGCCGCCTGCAGCTGGGCTGGCTGCGCCAGGCGCTGGAGAAGGGTGAATTCCTGCTGCACTACCAGCCCAAGGTGGAGCTGGGTGGCGGCAGGCTGGTGGGTGCCGAGGCCCTGCTGCGCTGGCACGACCCGCGCCAGGGCCTGCGCGCGCCGGGCGAGTTCCTGCCCTTCATCGCGGGCAGCGACCTGGAGCGGCCGCTGGGCGACTGGGTCATCGGCGAGGCCGTGGCCCAGGCGGCGCGCTGGTTCGGCCAGGGCCTGGACCTGTGCGTGAGCATCAACGTCAGCGCCAACCAGCTGCTGGACGGCGGTTTCCACGCCAAGATGGCCCAGGTGCTGGCCCGCCACCCGGACCTGCCGCCGCACCTGATCGAGCTGGAAATCCTGGAAAGCGCCGCCATTGCCGACATGGAGCAGGCCATCCAGGTGATGGGCCAGTGCCGGCAGCTGGGCATACGCTTTGCGCTGGACGACTTCGGCACCGGCTACTCCTCGCTCACCTACCTGCGCAAGCTGCCCGTGCAGTCGCTCAAGATCGACCAGAGCTTTGTGCGCGACATGCTCGCCGACCCGGACGACCTGGGCATCGTCGAAGGCGTCATCCAGCTGGCCAGCACCTTCCAGCTCGAATCGGTGGCCGAAGGCGTGGAAACGCCCAAGCATGCGCGCCGCCTGCGCGACATGGGCTGCCACGTGGCCCAGGGCTACGGCATCGCCCGGCCCATGCCCGCCGACCAGCTGCCCGCCTGGGCCGCGCGCTGGCAGGCCGGTGACAACTGGCTGGCGCATGACACGCATGGCACGCATGACACGGACGGAGCGAAAGGCACGAATGGCCACCATGTGCCGTCCGACGCCTGAGCTTCACGACAATCTTCCCTAGGCTGGGCCTTTCCACAGTGCATCGAGATCGGTGAAGCCCCATTTCGCAGGGTCTTCCCGGCTGACGATCTTCTCCGTGCACCCAGGCCGGGCCAGGTCAACGGTCTCCGGTGCCATCCGCATGCCGCTGGCCGTGGAATAGAACACCTTGACCTGCGGACAGGTCAGGGACTGGCGGCCAGGGTCGATGACCACCCCCAGCCTGCCCGTGGTTAGCCGCACCAGGGAGCCCACCGGATAGATGCCTATGCTTTTGACGAAGGCCTGGAAAACGGTCTTGTCGAAGTGGCCGGCACTCCATTCGGCCATCTTGTGCACCGCCTCCGCAGGATCCCAGCCGCGCTTGTAGGGGCGGTCCGAGGTGATGGCGTCGTAGACATCGCAGACCGCGCCCATCTTCGCGAACAGGCTGATGTCCTCGCCGCGCAGCCTGTGGGGATAGCCCGTGCCATCCACCTTCTCGTGGTGGTGAAGGCAGACGTCCAGCACGACCGGGTCATCGACGCCACCGGCCTTGAGCAACTCCAGGCCTCGCGCCGGATGCTCACGCATCTCGATGAACTCCTGGTCCGTCAGGCGCCCCGGCTTGTTCAGGATGGAGGTGGCGACAGCCATCTTTCCGATATCGTGCAGCAGGCCCGCATAGCCCGCCTCGCGCACCTGCTGCGGTGGCAGGTCGAGTTGGCGTGCCAGCACGATCATCAGGGCGCAGACCGCCACCGAGTGCATGTAGGTGTAGTCGTCGCTGGTCTTGAGCCTGGCGATGCTGACCATGGCGCTCGGATTGCGGATGATCGAATCGGACACCTCGGCGACCACGTAGCGGGCCTCGTCCTGGTTGATCTCCCTGCCCATGCGCACCTCGCGGAACATGGCGGTGATAGCCTGCCTGGACTGGTGGCAGATGCGGGCGGCCCGCTTCACCTCCTCCTCGAAGGCAACGGGCCGCAGCTCGCACTCCAACTCGGCCAGCTGCGAGATCTCGGACAGTTGGGCGTCGATCACGGTGTCCACCTGCTCGCGGGTGAAAGACGGCCCGCCTTGCGCAACATCCAGGCCCTTGGCGGTATCGATCCACACTTCCTGGATGGGGGACTGCAGGATCCTCGCCAGGTCGGCAGGGTCTTGCAGCTTGAAGCGGCTGCGCCAGAACGGGTGTTCCATCCAGCTGCCGCAGAGGCTTTCCAGAAACATGCCCAGCCGCAACTGGCGCACGCTGATGCGCTTGATCATGAACTCGGACCCCACAACGGCTCACATGTATGCACCATCTTGCCGCCTTTTGCCTGCTTCGGTATGAAACCAGGTCAGAAGGCCGCCCATTCCTCATCCTTGATCTGCGGCTGCGCACGGGCGGGCGACAGGCGTGGCGGCCTGGAGGGCTGCGCTTGCCTGGGGGCCATGGCCTGGGCGGTCGCGGCGCGCAGCCCGCCAGGCTGGCTTGCGCCATGCTCGGGATGCATCTTGAAGGTGGAGACGATCTGCGCCAGGGCGGCGGCCTGCTGTTCCAGGCTGCCTGCAGCGGCCGAGCTTTGCTCGACAAGCGCCGCGTTTTGCTGCGTCATCTGGTCGAGCTGGCTCACCGCCTCGCCGACCTGACGGATGCCCACCGCCTGCTCGGCCGATGCGCTGGAGATCTCGCTGATCATGGTGTCCACGCTGCGTACCTGCTCCACGATGCGGCCCATCTGCTCGCCGGCCCGTGTGGCCACCTCGGTGCCCTGCTCGACCTTTTGCAGGTTGGCGCCGATCAGCTCCTTGATCTCTTTGGCCGCCGTGCCCGAGCGCTGGGCCAGCGCGCGCACCTCGCTGGCGACCACGGCGAAGCCCCGGCCCTGCTCGCCGGCCCGCGCGGCCTCCACGGCTGCGTTGAGCGCCAGGATATTGGTCTGGAAGGCAATGGAGTCGATGACGTTCGTGATCTCGGCAATCTTGCATGAGGCCTCCGAGATGTCCTGCATGGTATGCACCACCAGGGCCACGGACTTGCCCCCTTCGACAGCGGAGGCCGAGGCAGCCGAGGCCACCTTGTTGGCCTGCTGGGCCGTGTCTGCATTCGTGCGCACCGTGGCCGTGAGTTCCTCCATCGAGGCAGCCGTTTCCTCAAGGTTGCTGGCCTGCTGCTCGGTGCGCTGGCTCAGGTCCAGGCTGCCAGAGGCGATCTCGCTCGATCCCGTGGCAATGGAGTCGCTGCTCTGGCGTACACGGCCCATGATTTCACGCAGCTTGTCGTTCATGCTGCTCATGGCGGAGAGCAACTGGGCTGGCTCGTCCCTGCCCTGTACCACGATGGTGGCCGTGAGGTCGCCGTGCGCCACGGTGTCCACCACCGAGACCGCCATGCGCAGGGGCTCGGTGATCGAGCGCGTGATCGCCCAGGCCAGCACGGCGCCCAAGACCACTGCCAGGGCGGCCAGGCCGCCGAGCAGGTACAGCGCCAGGTGGTAGTCCTTCTCGGCCTGCTCGGTGGCCTTGCGCCCGCCTTCCTGGTTCAGCGCGATGTCCTGGCCGATGACGTCCATGAGCTGGGCGAATGCCTGAGCGGTCGCTCCCTTGGCCAGGGCGCGCGCCTGGGCTGCCTGCTCGGGACCCCCACTGGACAGCTCCACCATCTTGCGGTCAGCGGCGCGGGCCGCGTTCCACAGCACCAGCATCCTGTCATACAGCTGCCGCTCCTCTGATGAGGACACCAGCTTTTCATAGACGGCCAGCTCCGACTCCAGGGTTTTTTGGGCCTGCAGCAGCAGGTCCTCCTGGGCGCGCTTCCTTTGCGCGTCCTCCTCGATCACGTGGCGCAGCCCCGCGCGGCGTGCCGCGTTGGCCGTGGCCCGGATCGAGGCCAGCACATTGGTGGAAGGCAGCCAGTTGGTGCCCAGATCGTTGGCATTGAACTGGACCCGGGCGATCTGCAGGGAGCCGATGGCCGCCACCGTGCTCAGCAGCAGCAGGAGCAGGGTGAAGGCAACGATGAGCCGTGTGCGGATGGACAGAAGGCGGAAGAACATGGTGGGGGGCTCCCGGGATGCGGTTGGTAATTTTGATCAATATGATTTATTTGATAATTTACCAAGCTTGCCACCATCTTGAGTGATTGAATTTATCAATTCAGTTTCACTGGGCCATTGCTCCGGGATGCGCTGCGCCCGAGCCATCACGCGGTCCTCTACCTCTCTGGATGAGCCGTCGCCACAGTGCAGCAGCGCTTGGTGACGCGTTCCGCCTGGCCCGCGCGGCGAGGCATCAACCCCACCAAAAATGTAACAACCAGTTGTGCTGCTTTTTGCTCTCTGTTAAATTTTTATCAAATTCATCAAATAAATTTGATTGGAGTGATAAAGATGCCGCATGCACTGAAGACCGACACCACCAAGCAATGGCTCTCCTTCCGCGTGGACGATGAGGAGTTCGGCATTGACCTGCTGCAAGTGCAGGAGATCCGGTCCTACGAGTCGCCCATGCGCATTGCCAACGGCCCCGCCTACTTCAACGGCGTGCTGGAACTGCGCGGAGAGGTCATTCCCGTCATCGATCTGCGGCTCAGGCTGGGCCTTGCGCCCAAGCCGTACGACGCCTGCACCGTGACCATCATGCTGCGCCTGCCCGGCGGAGTGACGGGCATGGTGGTGGAGGGGGTCACCGACGTGGTGACGCTCATGCCGCAGGACCTGCGCGCCGTGCCCGCCATGGGCGGGGGCCTCGTCAATGACTGCCTTCTCGCCCTGGGCGTGCTCAATGAGCGCTCGCTGCTGCTGATCGATGCCGACAAGCTCCTGGCGACGGCCACGGCAGCCCTGCCGGACTGCGCTTCGAGCTGAGCCATGTGCTCCGGCACGCCCCTTTTCCCCGCCCGTACACCGCAATTTGCCCATCCCACTGGAGACGCGTCATGAATCCTCGCTTCTGGACTGTCAAGACCAAACTTTCCGCGGCCTTCACTTGCCTGGCGCTTGTCACCATGGTGGTGTCCCTGCTGGCCCTTCAGGCGTTGAGCGAGGCAAATCAGAATCTTGTCCGCTTCGTCGAAGGCGTCAACGCCCGTGCACACCTGGCAGAGAGGGTTCGCACAGCCGTGGACCGCCGGGCGATCGCGGCGCGCAACCTGGTGCTGGTGACCTCGCCTGCAGACCTGGCGGCGGAGAAGGATGCCGTGACCTCCGCGCACACCGACGTCAACACCTCGCTGGCCGAACTCCAGGCCAAAATGGCTTCGAAGGATGTTGCGGCCGATGCACGTGATCTGGTTGCCAAAATTGCGGGCGTGGAGCAACGGTATGGACCGGTCGCTACCGACATCGTGTCCCTGGCTCTGCAAAACCAGAAGGAGGCAGCGATCCGCAAGATGAACGAAGAGTGCCGGCCCTTGTTGGCGCAGCTGATCGAGGCCACCCGCCAGTACAGTGAACTGACCCGGCTGCGTTCACAGCAGATGATCGAGGAGGCCGCGCAGGCCTACGCGCACCGCAGAAACATACTGATCGCCGCCAGCGTCATGGCCTTTGTCCTGGCTGTGCTGATGGGGCAACTGATAGCACGCGGCCTGACGCGCGCCCTGGGTGCGGAGCCGGCACAACTGGGCGATGTCGCGCAACAGATTGCCCAGGGCAATCTCAGCCCTGAATTGCTTCGCCACCAAGCCCCTGAAGGCAGCGTCCAGGCATCGCTCAATGCCATGCTCAAGAGTCTGGTCTCTGTCGTCCATGAAGTTCGCAACAATGCCGACGGGGTCGCCGGCGGCAGCACGGAAATCGCCAATGGCAATGCCGACTTGAGCCAGCGCACCGAACAGCAGGCCAGTGCCTTGCAGGAGACTGCAGCGTCGATGGAGCAGCTGTCGACCACCGTCAAGCAAAACGCGGACAACGCCAGGCAGGTCAATCAACTCGCCTTGGGAGCAAGCCAGGTGGCCACCAAGGGCGGCGGCTCCGTGCAGGAGGTCGTCAATGCGATGCAGGACATCAGCGAAAGCTCGCGCCAGATCGGCGAAATCGTGGGCGTGATCGACGGCATCGCGTTCCAGACCAACATCCTGGCGCTCAACGCCGCGGTCGAGGCGGCCCGCGCGGGCGAGCAAGGAAAAGGCTTTGCCGTGGTGGCCGGTGAGGTGCGCAACCTGGCGCAGCGCAGCGCGCAGGCAGCCCGGGAAATCAAGCAGCTCATCGCCACCAGCGCCACACGCGTCAAACAGGGTACCGAGCTGGCTGACCAAGCCGGAGCCACCATGGCGGAAGTGCTGCATTCCATCCAGCGCGTGACAGATCTCATGGGTGAGATCAGCAGCGCCAGTGATGAGCAAAGCGCGGGGGTAGCGCAGGTCGGCAAGGCCGTCAGCCAGATGGACCAGGTAACGCAGCAAAATGCGGCGCTGGTGGAGGAAAGTGCGGCGGCAGCGGCCAGCCTCAGAACGCAGGCACAGCAGCTGGTGCAGGCCGTGTCGATCTTCCAGCTGGGAGGCCATGCGGCGCAGCTTTCCCCGACCCCGCCGCTCCCGCAACCGACGGTGCGGGCGCGCAAGCCGGCACCCGCGACAGCGGCACTCCCCGCACGCCAGGCGGCCCGCGCCGTGCAGCCTGTGCAGCCCGTGCACAAGCAAGCGCAGGAGCAGGACGACTGGGTGTCGTTCTGATCAACCTCCCCCTTGCGTGCCGCCCTGGCGTGCGGCCCTGGCATTCGTCAGACCGCATCGCGGTACACCGGGATACGGGGCCACGGCCATGCAGGAGCTGCCAGGGGACGCAAGGCCCTAGTCCCAGGGCCCGCGCAAGTTCTGATATTTTCAACGCTGTTCCTGCGCAGGCAGCCCCCGGCTTTCGACACCCCCATTTCATGATTTCAAACTTCATTCCGTTGAACCCACAGCAGCTGGACGCCGCCATCGTTGATCTCGACGGCACCATGGTCAACACCCTGGGCGACTTCGCCGAAGCCCTCAACCGCATGCTGGCGGACCTGCAACTGCCGGCCATCGCCCCGCAGGCCATCGAGAACATGGTGGGCAAGGGCTCGGAGCACCTGATCCGCTCGGTGCTGGCCCATGTGGGCGCGGCCGATGTGGATGCCATCTACGGCCAGGCCTGGCAGCGCTACGAGCACCACTACCTGCAGCTCAACGGCCAGTTCGCCGAGGTCTATCCGGGCGTGCTCGAAGGCCTGCAGGCCCTGCGCGCGCGCGGCCTGCGGCTGGCCTGCCTGACCAACAAGCCGCTGTCCTTCGCACAGCCGCTGCTGGCACAAAAAGGCCTGGCGCCGCTGTTCGAGCAGGTCTTCGGCGGCGATTCCTTCGAGCGCAAGAAGCCCGACCCTCTGCCCCTGCTCAAGACCTGCGAGGCCCTGGGCACCTCCCCCGCGCGCACGCTGATGCTGGGCGACTCCAGCAACGACGCCCAGGCCGCGCGCGCCGCGGGCTGCCCCGTGGTGCTGGTCAGCTACGGCTACAACCACGGCCAGCCCGTGCGCCAGGTCGATGCCGACGGCTTTGTCGATGCGCTGACCGAGCTGGCCTGATTCGCACAGTTCCAGGTTTTTTGGAAAAAGAATGGGATTTGGCGATGGTTAACGCACTTTGACGGTGCGATTTATGTTTTTGCTAGAGTCGTCTGCTTTGCCATCCTGGCCGCGATCCGGCCACAGACAAGGAGGAAGCACGCGACATGCACGGACTGCACCTGACCGCCGATCTCTACCAATGCCAGGGCGACGCGCGCCACATGCTCGACGCCGACGCCATTGCCACCCTGTGCCGCGCACAGACCGCGCAGGCCGGCCTGACCCTGGTGGAGGACCGCTGGGTCAAGTTCCCGGACTACCAGGGCCAGCCCGGCGGCGTCACCGGCACCGTGCTGCTGGCTGAATCGCACCTGGCCATCCACACCTGGCCCGAGACCGGCTGCGTCACCGTCGATGTCTACGTCTGCAACTTCTCCGCCGACAACTCGGGCAAGGCCCGCGCGCTGATGGAGGGCGTGATCGCCGCCTACGCGCCGGGCCGCGTCGTGCGCCAGCAGCTCATGCGCGGCGACATCGGCCCCGGCGCCAAGGACGAGGCGGCGGCCGATGAGGGCGATTGGGCGCTGGAGGCGCTCACGCCCCATGCGCGCTTTGGCTGGCGCGCCACGCGGCGCGAAACCGTGCAGACGCCCCATCAGGAGCTGGAGCTGCTGCACACGCCGCAGTTCGGCAAGGTGCTGCGACTGGATGGCCGCTTCATGACCTCCGAACGCGAGGAATTCTTCTACCACGAGGCCCTGGTCCACCCCGCGGCCCTGGCCCACCCGGCGCCGCGCAAGGCGCTGATCCTGGGCGGCGGTGATGGCGGCGCGGCCGAGGAGCTGCTCAAGCACCCGTCCATGGAGCAGGTGGTGGTGGCCGAGCTGGACGAGGCCGTGGTCCAGGCCGCACGCACGCACCTGCAGCAGGTGCACCGCGGCGTGTTCGATGACCCGCGCCTGCAGCTGCGCATAGGCGACGGCATGGCCATGGTGGAGCGCACCGAAGAACGCTTCGACCTCGCCCTCATGGACCTCACCGACCCCGACACGCCTGCCAGCGCGCTGTACTCCGACCAGGCCCTGGCGCGCATGAAGCGCGTGCTGGCGCCGGGCGGCGCCCTGGTGCTGCACCTGGGCAGCCCCGTCTTCCATGGCGGGCAGGTGGCGCGGCTGGTGGCCAGCCTGCGCGAGCGCTTTGCCATCGTGCGCTGCTACGGCCTCTACATCCCCCTGTACGGCGCCTACTGGGGCCTGGCCGTGGCCTCCGACACGCTGGATGCGGCGGCGCTGCCCCCCGCCCAGCTGCGCCAGCGCCTGGCCGAGCGCCGCCTGCCCGACCTGCGCTACTACAACGCCGAAGTGCACCCCGCACTGTTCGCGCTGCCCAACTATTACCGCGACCTGGTGCAGCCCGCGCCCCTGGCGGCGCTGCCCCCGCGCGCGGTCCGCGTCGCCTGAGCCCAGCCCGTTCTGGCAACGGGCCGAGCCCGGCCCGCCCTGGCCGGGCTGCGGTGCCAACTGCGCGCCCGGCAGGGCAAATTTGACACAGTGCTGCAATCTGGTGGCAAGTCTGCTGTAATGAAAAACGGCGGGAAGGCCCGTGCGCCCGCCATTTTTCCGGCTTCCTGGTAAGTATTCCGGGATATTGCGTGCTTGCAAAAACCATATCAACAGATAAAGCGCCAGACGCCCTGTATCAAAATGACTGCTTCCCTTTCAAAAACAAGAATATCCGCGTCCAAATACCATGATGATTCCTTGCTGCGGCTTTGGAATTGGGCTTTGTTGGCGGGACTGGTATTGAGCTTTCCCTTGAGTTTTGTATTGCCGCAAAGCCTGAGCTGGGAAAATGGATTCCTGGAGAATATCCAGGCCGTGACCCTGCTGCTGGGCATGGTGGCGGCCCTGGTTGCGGCGCGTCGGCAAAAGGGCTCCTTTGCAGCGCCACTGTGGTGGATCGCCTCCCTGTTCTGGCTGGCCTTTCTGGGGCGTGAACTGGCCTGGGGCGCGGCTTTCCTGCCCAGCCTGGAGGCTGGCAAGTGGGGGCCGGTGATCAGCTCCCAGGTGCTGTGGTACCGGCCCGCCGTCAAATGGGTGGTGGGTGCCATGCTGCTGCTGTGCTGCTATTGGTTTGTGCGCCACGGTGTCTGGAACAAGGTCATCAAGCGCCTGGTGCGCGAGAACGCGCTGCCGATATTCAGTCTGGCGATATTTGTCGCGGCCATGGTGATATCCACCAATGCGGAAGGTCATGGCTTCATTGTCCTGCAGCAATGGTTTGATTATCAGGTGATTGTGCTGGAGGAGCTGGTGGAGACCTTTGGCTATATGGCACTGTGGCTGGCACAGTGGGCGCTGGTCAGGTATGTTGCTGGCTGGCAGGAAGATATTTGAGCCAATATTGATCAAACCGGCCGCCTGCATATTTCCGGTGTAATGGGGCAGATTCAGGGGCCGGTAAGTCGCCAGTAAGACGCAATCGGGGAGCATGGCCGTTTTCCCCGAAGGTTTGCCGCTCTCGCGGCGGACCGACGGAGCCTGAAACGACAGAACGTGCCATCGCAATGCAAGCCTCCATCTACCAGGACGTGATAGGTATCCAGGCGGCGGGCCAGGCGTATTCCCTGGGTTCGCGCTTCCAAGAATGCAGCCAGCACCGTGCAGTGCGGCTGGAGACGATCTTCGAGCTGCTCATCCTCAAGTTCCGCGAGGACCTGCTGCAGGCGCTGGCCGAGGAGCCGCCAGGCCCTGCGCGCCACCTGCGCGCCTACGTGCGCTGCGTCTGCGAGCATGCCCTGTCCCGCCAGCGCGGCCAGAAGACGGCCGCACAGTTGCTGACCCGCGCAAGATTCCAGAACATATGGTTTGATTTCGTGGACGCGGCCTGCGCCGACGATCTGGTGTCCGAGGACATTGCCCTGCAATGCCGCGCCATGGTCGAGGACCTGTGGGTCATCCATGTGCTGGTCGAGCCCATGGCGCCGCAGCGCATCACCGGGATCAGGGAGCATCTGCTGTCCCTGTGCGGCAACGACGGAAACCATGAATCGCATCGCATTAATTGAGGACCATGCCAGGCTGGCCACGCTGGTCAGCCGCTCGCTGGCCAACTCCGGCATAGAGACCGACGTCTTCCACCAGATCTCCACGGCCTGGCTGGCCCTGCAGGACATCGACTACGGCGTGATCGTCATCGACCGCGGCCTGCCCGATGGCGACGGCCTGCAACTGGTGCAGCGCCTGCGCGCCGCAGGCCGCTCCACGCCCTGCCTGATGCTCACCGCCCGCGACGCGCTCAGCGACCGCGTGGGCGGCCTGGAAGCCGGTGCCGACGACTACCTGACCAAGCCCTTTCCCATGGAAGAGCTGATCGCCCGCGTGCGCGCCCTGCTGCGCCGCCCGGCCCTGGTGCAGGAGCTGGCGCCGCAGCTGGGCGACATCAGCATAAGCCCGCAGCAGGCCTGCATGCACTGCGCGGGCTCGGCCATCGCGCTGCCGCCGGCGGAGCTGCAGATCATGCTCAGCCTGGTGCGCAAGGCCGGTGCCACGGTGCGCCGCTCCACGCTGGAGGCGGCGGCCTGGGGCATGAGCAGCGTGGTCACGCCCAACGCCCTCGATGTGGCCCTGCACCGGCTGCGCCGCAAGCTGGCCGCGGCCGGCTCGTGCATGGAAATCGTCAACATCCGGGGTCAGGGCTATGCGCTTCGCGAACCTTTGCTGGCCCGGTAGCCTGCGCTCGCGGCTGCTGGCCGTCTATGGGTTGAGCATGGTGTTCAGCGCGCTGCTGGTCGGCGCGCTGGTGATCCTCGTCGCCAAGCCCTTCGACAGCTACGCGCTGCAGCGCGGCATGGGGCATGCGGCCGAAAAGCTGGCCGAGTGGGTGAGCTTCGATGCCAAGGGCGTGCCCCAGGGGTTCAGCGAGCGTGAACTCAAGGCCTGGATGCTGACCAGCCTGGGCGAGGAAATGCAGCTGCGCATCACCGACGCCCGCGGCCGCGTGGTCTTCGCCCCCAACGGCGAAATGCAGCCGCTGACGCAGACCGGCCAGGGCTTCGACCCCGAGCTCAAGGCCTTTGCCTACGAGCGCGGCGGCGTGGTCATGCGCGCGGGCACGGCCACGCTGGTCCACGACGGCACGACGTGGCACGTGCAGATAGCCGTCAGCGACCGCATGGTGGACTGGCTGCGCGAATCGGTGGGTCTGCCCGCGCTGTGGCGGGGCATGGTGGCCATCGGCGTGGTCTTCCTGGTCGTGTTCCTGTTCTCCACGCACCGCACGCTGCAGCGCATGCTCAGGCCGCTGGGCGTGGCCGCGCAGGATGCCCAGCGCATCACCCCGCAGACGCTGGGCACGCGCCTGCAGCCCAAGGACCTGCCGCGCGAGTTCGCGCCTCTGGTCGAGGCCTTCAACCACGTGCTTGACCGGCTGCAGGCCGGCTTCAGGAACCAGCAGGAATTCCTGTCCATGGCCGCGCATGAGCTCAAGACGCCGCTGGCCCTGATGCGCGTGCAGATCGAGCTGGAGCCCGAGGACCGGCGCAGCCCCGAGCTGCTCAAGGACGTGGACCACATGGCGCGCCAGGTCCAGCAGCTGCTGCACCTGGCCGAGGTCTGCGAACACCAGCGCTACCGCATGGAAGACATTGCGCCGGCCGACATCATTGGCGAGGTCTGCGACTTCATGGCCCGCGCCTCCGAAAAATGCGGCGTGCACATCCACTGCGAGGTCAAGGACGGCTCGCCTGCCTGGCGTGCCGACCGGGGCGCGCTGTTCGTGCTGCTCAAGAACCTGATCGAGAACGCCGTGCAGCACAGCCCGCAGGGCGCCACCGTCACCGTGAAGGCCTGCGGCATGGGCTTTTCGGTGCTGGACCAGGGCCGTGGCGTGCCGCCCGAGGACCTGCCGCGCATCTTCGAGCGCTTTTGGCGCAGCAGCGAGCGGCGCGACCTGGGCGCAGGCCTGGGCCTGCCCATCTGCCTGGAGATTGCGCGCGCCCATGGCTGGACGCTCACGGCCCTGCCCGGTGCCACGGGGCTGGAGATCCAGGCGCGCTTTGCCGGGCCCGTGCAGGAGCCCGCGCAGCCGTTCAACCGCCCAGCAATGCCTTCTTGAGCTGGTCGTCGGCCGGGTGCGGACCCAGCCAGATGCCCAGCAGCGCCTGGAAGAACTCGGGCTCCTGGAAGGGCGCGCCCTGGGCCTGGCCCTTGACGAAGACCTGGGCACCCTGGCCCGGCACCCAGTCCACCGAGAAGTTCTCGCCCGGCAGCAGCTTCTTGTGCTGCGTGAAGATGTCGCTCATGCGCAGCACGCCGGGCACCAGGCGCGAGAAGCGGGCGCGCTCCATGTTGTCCTCGATGCCGCGCGCGAACAGCTTGCCCAGCTCGGCCGAATCGATCTCGCGCAGCATGGTCACGCTCACGCGCTTGGGGCCGGGCAGGGCCGCGATCTCCTGCAGGCTGGCGGCCGGTTTTTCCAGGTACAGGCCCGCCGTGTAGACCTTGAAGATGGCCTTGTAGCGAATGCCCGCGCCATTGAGCTGCAGCGTCTGGCCGCCCACCCCGGCCTGGGCGGGATAGGCCACGCCCGCGACGGTGCGCGGCGGCTCCTGGGCAGTGGCGGCCAGCGGCATCGCCAGCGCCATGGCCAGGGCGGCTGTCTTCATCCAGCGGGGCAAGGCGGTCATGGTGTCTCCTAGGCGGGGCCCGTGGCCCGGTTGCGGTTTGTTACGTCCGGGCGACATGTTGTGGGGATCGGGTGGGGGTGGCAACAGGGTTTTCGCGGGCCGATGGAGGGTGGCTATCATCCTGCTCGGTCCGCTTTCTTGTCGTGGGTGTATGCCCACGTTCCTGCGGTTATGGACGGGATGGGGCTACCCGCAAGGGCGTCCGCACGGCTTTGCACGTGTTCTTAACATCCCGTCCACCTTGTCTGTGCGTTGCACCGCTGGCTCTCTTTGCAAGCCCCGGTCGGGGCGTTTCTTTTCGAGGCCGGGTTTCGGCCCGGCGGCCGACTCACTTTCTTGTCTCGCTACAAGAAAGTGAGCAAAGAAAAGCGCCCGGATGTCCGCGACCCCTTCGCTTCGCTGCGGGGCAACCTGCGCCGTGGCGGTTGCGGGGTTCGCCGTGAAACTCACTTCGCGCTGCGCGCTACGTTCAAACAATCACGGCGAGTCAGATGACGAAGCAGTCCTGTCCTTCGGCAGGACTGCAACCCCGCAACCACCACGGCGCAGGCGCTGACATACGGGGAGTTGGCCCGGGCCTTCGCTGCGCTCGGCCGGGTGGGCGAGAAGCCTTGGGCGTTTCAGCCCAGGACGTTCTTCAGCAGCGTCTTTTCCTGATCCGTGAGGGCGGCGATGCATTCGTCGCCCAGGGCCTGCAGCAGCCGGGTGCTGTCGGCGTTGGCGATGTCCAGGCCCAGGCGCTTTTGCTGGGCTGCGGGCTGCGTGAAGTTCAGGCGCAGGTAGCTGCTGGTGCCCAGTTCCTGGCGGGCCGCCTTGACGGCCTGGACCTCCTGGGCGGCCATGACCAGGTCCAGCAGGGGCTTGACCAGGGTCAGCCCGCGCCGGGGCATGGCCACGGGGTCCTGGCCCTGCTGGGGGTTGGCGGTGCCTATGCTGATCATCACGATGTCGGCCGCCGGCCCCCAGAGCTGGCGTGCGGCCTGCAGGGCCAGCAGGTCGGGCGCGTTGGCGGCGAGTCCGCCGTCCACGAAGACATGGCCTGCCGAGGCGTGCGCGGGAAAGTAGGTGGGGGCGGCCGATGAGGCCAGCATGGCGTCCATCAGCGTCAGGCCCAGCCGGTCCCTGTCGGGCAGGGCGCCGCTGGCCAGCAGGTGCAGCTGCGATGAATTCCAGTTCACGGCGGGCAGCAGCAGCGGCACCTGCAGTTGCCCCAGGGCGGACTGCTCCGCTTGCGGCATGGCCTCCTTGATCGCTGCGCGCAGCGGGGCGCTGTCATAGAGCGCCTTGCCCATGGCCTGGCGCAGGCCGGGCAGCCATTTGGAGGGAAAGATGGCGGGGCCGTGGTCCAGCAGCAGTTGCTTGATGCGCGCGGGCTGGTAGCCGCTGGCCAGGGCGGTGGCGATGATTGCGCCGATGGAGGTGCCGGCGAACAGGTCCACTTTCTCCAGCAGGTCGCCGTTGCCGAATTCGCGGTGGATGCGCTCCAGCACATGGGCGCTGAACAGGCCGCGATAGCCGCCGCCCGACAGGCTCAGGACGACCCGGCGCCGGCGCAGGCCCTGGCGCACCGCGCTGGACAGGGGCGGTACGTCGAAGTCCATCACAGCGCGTGCACGGCAACGCCCCGGGCGGCGGCCTGCGTCAGGTAGAGGTTGGCGGGCTCGGTGTAGCAGACCTTGAGCAGGTCGGCCGTGGCGATGAGCAGCCGCAGGTCCTGCGCCAGGGGCGCCGTGCCCCGCGGGCCCTGGCTGTCCAGCGGCGCGAAGTTGCGCCATTCGATGAAGCGCTCCAGCACCTTGTTGTCCACGCTGGTCAGCATGGAGGCGCCTTCGGCGCGCAGGTTGGCATACAGCGCATCGAGCAGGGAGAACCACTCGTTGCGGTCGCGCAGGTCATGGAATGCCTCGGCCACGGCCGCCTTGGCGATGGCCATGGACAGGTCGCTGACGATGCAGTCCAGCGGCCGGATGGTGGAGAACCACTGCAGGGTTGCAGGCTCCTGGTTCGCCATCCACAGCAGGCAGCGGGGGCCCAGCAGGTAGCGGCTCATGGCGCGCGCCGGGCGGGTACGTCGATATCGCCGCGCGCCCCGGACATCTGCGCAGCGGACAGATCCACGGCCTGGCGCGGCAGTGGCAGCGATCTGCAGATGTCGGCCACCGTGCGGGGGGCGCGCTCGTTGGCGGACAGGGCCACCATGTGCTCCTCGCTGACGATCACGTAGCGCTTGCGGCCCTGGGAGATGAGGGCCACCCCGTCGTGATCGGCCTGTTTGAGCACCGCGCCGTACTGCGCCTTGAAGACCGAGATCGGCATCGGCGTGGTGTTGCGCGGCATGGCCGAGCCGACCTGATGGCTCAGGTCCCGCAGGGCGCGGTTCAGCGGGTCGCGTTCGCCCTCGGGCAAGGCAGCGTCGGTGCGGGCGGAGAAATGGGACGGCATGGTCGACCTTTCTGGTCAGGTTGTGCTGCCATTGTTGGTCAGGCTGACCAGGGTGTCAATTGTGGCCATGGCAGGCCCCTGCGGCGCCCCCGCAAGGCGCCGGTCCGCACTTGTACCCAGCCGCGTCTGCGCTACACTTGCCCGCTATGTTCATTCATCGCATGTTCATTGCAGGTTGTGGAGACCGGGGAGCCTGGCCCTGGCGCAAGCCTGTCCAACTGAACAGCTGAAGCACCCGGGGCGCGACCCGGCGTGCACCCGAGGCCCTACGGGCCAATCGAATGAATCGGCGCAATCCATACGCAGCCCGCACCCACATCAGGTCTGCCAGCGCCACGCAATCCGGAGTCTTTCCCCGTGATCACCGAACTCGAATTCAAGAGCCTTGCTGCGCAGGGCTACAACCGCATCCCTCTGATGGTCGAGGCGTTTGCGGACCTCGAAACCCCCCTGTCCCTCTACCTCAAGCTGGCCCATGCGGGCGGTGACGGCAAGCACAGCTTTTTGCTGGAGTCCGTGGTGGGCGGCGAGCGCTTCGGGCGCTACAGCTTCATCGGCCTGCCTGCACGCACGCTGCTGCGCGCCAGCGGCTTCGGCGATGCGGCATGCACCGAGGTGGTGACCGATGGCCAGGTGGTGGAGACGGCCAAGGGCAATCCGCTGGACTTCATCGCTGCCTACCAAAAGCGCTTCAAGGTGGCGCTGCGCCCGGGGCTGCCGCGTTTTTGCGGCGGGCTGGCCGGCTACTTCGGCTATGACGCCGTGCGCTACATCGAGAAGAAGCTGGAAGATTCCTGCCCGCCCGATACGCTCAACTGCCCCGACATCCTGCTGCTGCAGTGCGAGGAAGTGGCGGTGATCGACAACCTGTCGGGCAAGCTGTACCTGATCGTCTATGCCAACCCCGGCGAGAGCGAGGCCTATACGCGCGCCAAGAAGCGGCTGCGGCAGTTGAAGGATCTGCTGCGCTACTCGGTCAGCGCGCCGCAGATCAAGGCGGGGGAGAGCCACCCGGCCCAGCGCAGCTTTGCCAAGGAAGACTACCTGGCGGCCGTGGAGAAGGCCAAGGAGCTGATCGCCGCGGGCGACTTCATGCAGGTGCAGGTGGGCCAGCGCATCCACAAGCGCTTCACGGCCAGCCCCTTGAGCCTGTACCGCGCGCTGCGATCGCTCAATCCCAGCCCCTACATGTACTACTACCACCTGGGCGATTTCCATGTGGTGGGCGCCAGCCCCGAGATCCTGGTGCGCCAGGAGAACACGGACGAGGGCCAGAAGGTCACCATCCGCCCGCTGGCCGGCACGCGCCCGCGCGGCGCCACGCCCGAGGCCGACAAGGCCACCGAAAAGGAACTGGTGGCCGACCCCAAGGAGCGCGCCGAGCACGTGATGCTGATCGACCTGGCGCGCAACGACATCGGCCGCATCGCCAAGACGGGCAGCGTGAAGGTGACGGAGGCCTTTGCCGTGGAGCGCTACAGCCACGTGATGCACATCGTCAGCAACGTGGAGGGCATTCTGCGCGACGGCATGGACAACATGGACGTGTTCAAGGCCACCTTCCCGGCCGGCACGCTGACGGGCGCGCCCAAGGTGCATGCCATGGAGGTCATCGACCAGCTTGAGCCCACCAAGCGCGGCATCTACGGCGGCGCCTGCGGCTACCTGAGCTTTGCGGGCGACATGGACCTGGCGATTGCCATCCGCACGGGCGTGATCAAGGACGGCACGCTCTACGTGCAGGCTGCCGCCGGCGTGGTGGCCGATTCCGTGCCCGAGATGGAATGGAAAGAGACCGAGCACAAGGCGCGCGCACTGATGCGCGCGGCCGAGCTGGTGGAGGAAGGACTGGAATGAGCACGGACCGCGCCAAGCAGGCCATCGACCTGGTGCAGCACTGCACCGACATGCTGGATGTGCGCCGCAATGTGGATGCGCTGGACGATGTGCTGGTGCCGCTGCTGGTCACGCGCATGGGCTACATGCAGCAGGCCGCGCGCATCAAGGCCGATGCGGCCCAGGTGCGCGACGAGGGCCGCATCGAGGCCATCGTGCGCCGCGTGCGCGAGCGCACGGCCGCCGAGGGCGGCCAGCCCGACATGATGGAGACGGTGTACCGCCACCTCATGGAGGAATGCATTGCCTACGAGCACCGCGAGTTCGCGCGGCTGCGCGAGGGCGGTGCGCAGGACGATCGTTCCTAGGGCCTGTTCACACTCATGCGGGGATCGCGTTGCCCGGCAGCCAGCGCAGCGCATGGCGCGCTGCCACCCATTCCTCGTTGGTGGGCTCCACGCCCACGGTGACGGCGCTGCCAGAGGCCGAGATCACGGCCGCATCGCGCGCATTGGCCTCGGCGTCCAGCCGCAGGCCCAGAAAGCCCAGGCCCTCGCACACGCGCCGCCGTATCTCGGCGCTGTGCTCGCCCACGCCTGCGGTGAACACCAGCAGGTCCAGGCCGCCCAGCACGGCGACCAGGGCGCCGATCTCGCGCACGATGCGCCGCACGTACAGGGCCAGCGCATCGCGCGCACGCTCGGCCTGGGCATCGTCGCCTGACTCCAGCGGCAGCAGCACGCGCGGCTCGGACGAGGTGCCCGAGACGCCCAGCAGGCCGGACTCGTGGTACAGGATGCGGCCCACTTCCTGCAGGCTGAGCTTTTCGATTTCCATCAGGTAGATCACGGCGCCGGGGTCCAGCGCGCCGGTGCGCGTGCCCATCATCAGGCCGTCCAGCGCCGAGAAGCCCATGGTGGTCGCCACGCTTTGCAGGCCCTGCATGGCGCACAGGCTGGCGCCGCTGCCCAGGTGGGCCACCAGGGTGCGCCCGCGTGCCAGGTCGCCATGGCGCTCGGGCAGGGCGGTGGCCATGTATTCGTAGGACAGGCCGTGGAAGCCGTAGCGGCGCAGCCCGCGTTCCCAGGCCGCATGCGGCAGGGGCAGCAGTTGCTCGACCTTGGGCAGCGTGTGGTGGAAGGCGGTGTCGAAGCAGGCCACCTGCACCAGCTCGGGCCGCTCGCGCAGCAGGATGTCCATGGCCTCCAGCGCAAAGGGCTGGTGCAGCGGCGCCAGCGGGATGAAGGCCTTGAGGTCGGCCAGCACGCCGGCATCGACGCGCACGGGCTCGAAGTAGCGGCTGCCGCCGTGCACCACGCGGTGGGCGACGGCGGCCACGCGGGCGCCGTCCAGCTGCGCCAGGCGCGCGGTTATGCGCTCGCGGATCAGCTGCAGCGCGGCGCGGTAGGGGTGGGCGGCATCCAGGGCAATGGCAAAGGGCGGCACGCCGCTCTCGCCGAAGTCGGGCGCGGGCCCGCCTATGCCCTGGACCTTGCCGTTCCACAGCGGCTTGCGCGGCAGCGGGCGCTGGGCACCGTCGAAGACGGCGAACTTGATGCTGGATGAGCCGCAGTTGAGCACCACGACCAGCTCGCGGGCGGGGGAGGATGCGGTGTGGGCAGGGATCATGGCGGCGAGTTCCGGTAGCGGTGGGCCAGCAGCAGGGCGATGGCGCAGGAGGCAATGCGCGAGGCGCGGCTGTCGGCGCGGCTGGTCAGGATCACGGGCACCTTGGCGCCCATGACGATGCCGGCGCTGGCCGCCTCGCCCATGTACATGAGCTGCTTGGCCAGCATGTTGCCGCTTTCCAGGTCGGGCACGACCAGGATGTCGGCCTGGCCCGCCACGGGCGAATCGATGCCCTTGGTGCGCGCGGCGGCCATGGACACGGCGTTGTCGAAGGCCAGCGGCCCGTCGAGCACGCCGCCTTCGATCTGGCCCCGGTCGGCCATCTTGCACAGCGCGGCGGCGTCCAGCGTGGCCGGCATGTGCGGGCTCACGGTCTCCACGGCGGCCAGGATGGCGACCTTGGGCTCGGGCACGCCGATGGCATGGGCCAGGGCGATGGCGTTGCGCACGATGTCGGCCTTTTGCTGCAGGTCGGGCGCGAGGTTGATGGCCGCGTCGGTGACGATGAAGGGGCGCGGGTAGTGCGGCGTCTGCAGCACGAAGCAGTGGCTGACGCGGCGCTTGGTGCGCAGGCCGGCGGCGGCGGCCACCACCTCGGCCATGAGTTCGTCCGTGTGCAGGCTGCCTTTCATGATGGCCTCGACCTCGCCGCAGGCGGCCAGCTCGGCGCCGCGCGTGGCGGCGGCGTGGCTGTGCGGCACGTCCTCGATGCGCAGGCCGCCCAGGTCCAGCCCGTACTCGGCCGCCACGGCCTCCAGCCGCGCACGCGGGGCCACCAGCACGGGGTCGATCAGGCCTTCGCGGCGCGCGTCCAGCGCTGCCGAGAGGCTGGGCTCGTCACAGGGATGGACCACGGCCACGCGGATGGGCGGCAGGCCGGCCACGTGGGCCAGCAGGCGCTGCAGGCCGTCGCGTCCACCGGCTTCCAGGCGGATCTCGGGCAGGCTGGTGCGCTGGCGCTCGATGTGGCGCGCAGGCGCATGCACGGTGGCCTGGCCCTCGATCACGGCGGCGCCATGCTGGTTGGTGCAGGCCACGGCCAGCGTGACCTGGCGCTGCTCGGCCTGCTTGGCCAGCACCTCCACGCGCACGGTCAGCCGGTCGCCTGCGGCCAGCGGCGCCAGAAAGCGCAGCGTCTGGCCGACCAGGGTGGTGCCGGGGCCGGGCAGGCGCGTGCCCAGCACCGAGGCCAGCAGCATGCCGCCCCACATGCCGTGGGCGATCAGGGCCGTGTCGTCCTCGTCGGCACCGGCAACCGTGCCAGAACCGGCGGCACCGGCGCCAGCGCCGTCGGCCACGGCCGCGCCCGACAGGGCGGCGAACAGGCGCAGGTCCTGGGTGCTCAGCGTGCGTTCCAGGCTGGCGCTGTCGCCCACGTCCAGCTCGTCGAAGCTGTGGTTGCGCAGCAGGGCCAGGTCTTCGGGCGGCAGGGCCGCATCGGAATCGGGGGAGAGGTTCATCGCTTTTTCCGGGGGCTGGTGTGTGCGCGGCTGGCCTGGGCGCGTGCGGAGCGCTTGGCGGCAGGCGCGGATTCGGGAACAGGTGCGGGCTCGGGCGCCTGTTCAGGAGCTGCAGCAGGAGCGGCCACGGGAGCCGCAACAGGAGCGGTCAGAAGCACCGTCACAGGTTCAGGCTCGGCCACCGAGGCTGGCGCGATGGCCGGGGGCCGCTCGGCCTGCTCTTTCGCCTGCCTGGACTCGGCGGCCTCCAGCGCCTGCACGAAATGCCCCATGGCCTGCAGCAGGCGCTGGTGCTCGGCATCGCTGAGGTTGCCGCCCTGGTTGGCCAGTTCGTCCACCGTGGTCATGCCCCAGCGGATGTCGGCGGCGGGCGAGGCGGCCAGCAACCGGGGGATGGCGGCCATGGCGGCGTCGGGCTCGCGCTGCATCAGCAGGGCCTGGCGGCGCACGATGCGGCGGAACTGCGCCATGTCGGGCGGCACGCCGCCCAGGTGGTCCTGCAGCAGCCGCCAGGCGTGGCGGAAGTGGCGCTCATCGGCCTCGCCGCGTGCGCGCAGCACGTGGAACAGTGCGCGGATGACGGCCTCGTACAGCCCGCCCTGGGCCACGCTTTCGTGCAGCCGCGCCAGCTCCTGGCGCATGTACTGGCAGTGCTCGGGCGATTCGCCGGGGTGCGGGCGCGGCGGGCCGTCGTCCTGGCGGCTCTGGCCGGCCAGGGCCTGGACCAGGGGCGAGCCATAGATGGCGTGGAACAGCCGCGCCTGCATGGCATCGCGCTGGTCGCGGTAGGTGTCCAGCAGCTGCACCACGGCCTGCGACATGGCCTGCTGCGCCTTCAGGAAGGGGTTGTCGGGCTCGACGGGGTGGCGGTCCTCGCGCGCATGCTCGGCGGCCTGGGCCACGACGGGTGCCAGCGGGTGCGAGTCCGACCAGCATTCATAGCCCACGCGCAGCGGGTGCATGGCCTGCAGCCAGCGCGCAGACAGCGGCGTGGACAGCGCCTGCACCCAGGGCTGCACGGTGTTGCGGTACAGGGCCAGGTTGATTTCGGAGACGCGCGCGGCAGCGGCGAAATGGCGCTCGCTTTCGGGGTCTGGCCGGACGATGGAGCGCACCTCGGCCAGGTCGCTGCGGCGGATCTTCATCAGGTAGGCGTCGTCGGTCAGGTCCTGTGCCGGCACACCGGCTGGGCGGTCGGCGATCTCGGCGCGGTAGATGCCGGCGGGCAGCAGGTCGATGATGTCGATGTGCGCCGCGAACTCGCGGTGCTCCTTGCGGCCCACGGCGCCCGAGACAAAGATGCCCAGGTGGCCGATGCTGTCATGCGTGGCGAAGACGATGGTCTGGTCGTGGGCGGCGATGTCCTCGTCGTCGCGGTACAGGTCGGTGATCCAGCCCAGGGCCTGGCCCGGCGGCGTGATGTTGTCGCCATGCGAGCAGAACACCACGATGGGCGAGCGGATGTTGCGCAGGTCGATGCGCACGCCGTCCGAGGTCGTCAGCTCGGCCGTGGCCAGCCGGTTGCCGATGAACAGGTTGTCCACGATGTACTGCATCTCGCGGCCTTCCAGGAAGACATAGCCGCCCCAGTACTTCTCGAAGCCCAGATAGCGCGGCCCCTCGGTGTCCACGTCGGCATAGACCTGGTACTGCTTTTCCCACAGCGTGTTGGCGGGGTTGAGGTTCTCGAAGTTCTGCACCAGCCATGCGCCGTCGAAGCGGCCCGCGCCCAGGTCGCTGGTCAGCGCCGTCATCCAGCTGCCGCCCATGAGGCCGCCGCCGTAGCGCATGGGGTTGTCGCCGGCCCAGTACGACAGCGGCGCACCGGCCACGATGATGGGGCCGAACAGCTCGGGCCAGACGGCCGCCGTCATGAGGATCTGCCAGCCGGCCTGGCAGTTGCCGATGACGGCGGGCTTGCCTCGGCTCTCGGGGTGCAGCTCGGCGACCTTGCGCACGAATTGGGCCTCGGCGCGCATCACGTCCTCGACGGTCTGGCCGGGCACGGGGTCGGGCAGGAAGCCCACGAAGTAGCAGGGATGGCCGGCCTTGAGCGCGGCGCCGATCTCGCTGTCGGGCTTGAAGCCGCCGATGCCGGGGCCGTGGCCCGCGCGCGGATCGACGACGATGAAGGGGCGCTTGGCCGGGTCGATGACCGTGCCCTCCATGGGCGCGATGCGTGCCAGGCCGTAGTTGACGGGGCGCGGCAGGTCCAGGCCCGACATCACGATCTCGGCCCGGAAGCTCAGCACATTGGGCACTTCCTCGGCCAGATGCTCGCGGTACTGGTTGCCACGCTGGCGCCGGATGTCGGCATACAGCAGCGAACGCTGCCAGGCATCGGTGGCGTATTGCGCGGCTGCCTGCGACAGCTTCATCGGATCGCCCCACATCCCTCCCACGTCCACGGTGCCGTGGCTCTGCAGGTTCTCGTTCATCTGGCCCACTCCTTTACCGGCATGTCATGCCCTGCTCTTAGATTGCGTGTGATTGCTTGTGGCTGGGTGCGGATGGCCGCCCCGCGCCCATGAGGCCCCGAGCCTGCGGGACCGCGTGGCGGCTTCCTTGGGGGCCGTCAGCCCTGGGCTGTGGTGTCGCGGGCCGTTTCGGCGGCGGCTGCCGCAATGGGCTGCTGCGCCGCATGGGCGGGCTGGGCCACGGACTGCACGGCCGAGGTCCAGCGGGCGAGCAGGTCGCTCCACGGCACGGCGGTGTCGGCTGCGCCCTGGGTGCTGTTGCCCAGCGTGGCTGCCACCTGTTGCTGCCAGTCGTGCACGGCCTGCTGCACGCCCTGGGCCAGGGTCATCTGGCTGGCCATGGCGGTCTGGGCCAGGGCCTGGGCATGGCCCATGCGCAGGTGGGCGTGGCGCCAGAAGGCCTGGGCGGGCAGGGTGGCCAGCTCCTGCCAGCTGCTGGTCTGCTGCACGCCCTCGATCTCGCTGCCGGTCTCGGCGATGCGCTCGGGGCCGTTGCGTGCGGCATGCTCCAGCCACTGTTGGCCGCTTTCCTGCAGCAGCCGGCTCAGGTGCAGCTGCAGTTCAAGCTGTGCCTTGAGCAGATGGAGGGGAATGGTCTGTGCGCTCATATGAAACTCCTTGCTGGTTGAGATGGAAAGATGCCTTGGCGGCGGGAACGAAATCAGGCCATCTGGCTGATGGTCTTGCGAAAACGGGTGAGCGTGAGGGCGAACAGCACGGAGCCGATCGCGGCCAGCGCGAGGAAGGGCTTCCAGACCACGTCCAGCCCCGCTCCGCGGTAGAGGATGGCCTGCGACAGCTCGACAAAGTGGGTGGTCGGCGCGGCCAGCATGATGTTCTGCACCAGCTCAGGCATGCTTTCGCGCGGCGTCATGGCGCCCGACAGCAGCTGCAGCGGCAGCAGCACGAGCACCAGCAGCATGCCGAACTGTGGCATGTTGCGCGCCAGCGTGGCAAGGAAGATCCCCAGCGACGTTGTGGCGAACAGGCACAGCGCGGCCCCCGCCAGGAACAGCGGCAGCGAGCCTTCGATGGGAACGCCCAGGGCGCCGCGCACCACGAGGTTGAGCGAGGCAAAGGCGGTGACCAGCACGACCAGTCCCATGGACCATATCTTGGCCAGCATGATCTCGGTCGGTGTCACCGGCATGACCAGCAGGTGCTCCACCGTGCCGTGCTCGCGCTCGCGGATCAAGGCCGCGCCCGTGAGGATGATGGACAGCATGGTCACGTTGTTGATGATCTGCATCAACCCGCCGAACCAGACCTTGTCCAGCGCGGGATTGAAGCGCGCGCGCACCACCAGGTCCACGGGCAGGGCAGTGGCGCCCCGAAAGCGCCGCACGAACTCGCTGACCTCGGCCGTGACGATCTGCTGCACATAGCTGTTGCCCGTGAAGGCCTGGCTCATGCGCGTGGCATCCACGTTCAGCTGCAGCTCGGGGGCGCGGCCCGCCAGCACGTCGCGCTGGAAGTTGGGCGGGATGTTGAGCACGAAGGTGTAGGTGCCCGAGTCCATGCCCGGGTCCATCTGCGTGCGGTCGATCATGGCCGGTGGCGCGAACTGCGGCGGATAGAAGGCGCCCGCGATGCGCTGCGACAGCGGCGAGCCGTCCTCGTCCACGATGGCGATGGGCGCGTTGTGCAGGCTCTCGGGCATGGCCGTGGCCGCCGTGTAGATGGAGACCGTGAACACATAGGCGATGAGCACCAGCAGCACGGGGTCGCGCCACAGGCTCCACAGCTCCTTGACGCCCAGCCGGTAGATGTTGGAGAAAAGGCGGGTGCGCATGTCAGCTCTCCTGCTTTCTGGTCAGTGCAATGGCCAGGCCCAGGATCACCGGCACGGACAGCAGCAGCGGCCCGAACGAGCCGGCCAGCTCCCGAAATCCCAGCGCCTTGCTGAACACGCCGCGGCTGATGGCGATCATGTGGCTGGCCGGATAGACCTCGCCGATGATGCGGCCCGCCCCCTCCAGCGAGGACACGGGATCGACCAGGCCCGCGAACTGCGTGGTGGGGATCAGCGTGCCGATCAGCACCAGGAACATCGAGGCGATCTGGCTGCGCGTCAGCGTGGAGGCCAGCAGGCCGAAGCCCGTGGAGGCGCCGCTGAAGATCAGCGCCGCCAGGGCCAGCGTGGCAAAGCTGCCCGTCACGGGAACGCCGAACAGGGTGACGGCCATCAGGCACATCAGCAGGAAGTTCAGCATGGCCAGCACCACATAGGGCAGTTGCTTGCCCAGCAGGAATTCGGTGCGCGTGACCGGCGTGACGTAGAGGTTGGTGATGGAGCCGCTTTCCTTCTCGCGCACCACGGCCAGCGCCGTCAGCATGGCCGGCAAAAGCAGCAGCAGCAGGGGCATGACGGCCGGCACCATGGCCGGCAGGCTGCGCACGTCGGGGTTGTAGCGAAAGCGCGTCTGGATGTCGATGAGGCCGGCCGGCGTCACACCCAGGCGCTCGCGCGCCTGCTCGGTCAGCCAGTGCTGGTGGATGCCCTGCAGGTAGCCGCGCACGGTCTCGGCGCGCGTGGGCATGGCGCCGTCGAACCAGGCGCCCACCTGCACGGAGCCGCCGCGCAGCACATCGCGCGCAAAGCCCGGGGGGATCTCGATGGCCAGGGTCAGCTCGCCGCTGCGCATGCGGCGGTCCAGTGCGTCGTAGTCGGTCAGCGGCGGCTGCTCGATGAAGTAGCGCGAGCCCGACAGGCTCATCGCATAGCTGCGGCTGATGGTGGTCTGGTCGCGGTCCAGCACGGCAAAGCGCAGGTCCTCCACGTCCAGGCTGATGCCGTAGCCCATCACGAACATCAGGATCAGCGAGCCCACCAGGGCCAGCGTGGCACGCACCGGGTCGCGCTGCAGCTCCAGCGCTTCGCGCCAGACATAGCTGAGCATGCGCTGGGCGCTGAAATGGCGGCGGCGCGCAGTGTGCGTTTCCACGGCAGCGGGGGCGGCCGGTGCGGCCTGCTGTTCCTCGGCCGGGGCCTCGCCGCCACCGGCCTCGACCAGGTAGCCGATGAAGGCTTCCTCCAGCGTGGCCGCGCCGCGCTTGGCCACCAGGCGCGCGGGCGTGTCGCTGTCCAGCACCTTGCCCGCATGCATCATGGACATGCGGTCGCAGCGCTCGGCCTCGTTCATGAAGTGGGTGGAGATGAAGATGGTCACGCGGTCGCGCCGCGACAGCTCCACCAGCAGGCGCCAGAAGCCGTCGCGCGCCACGGGGTCCACGCCCGAGGTGGGCTCGTCCAGGATGAGCAGCTCGGGCTTGTGCACCATGGCCACGGCCAGTGACAGGCGCTGGCGCATGCCCAGCGGCAGGGCGGCCGGCAGGCTGTGCTGCGCGGCCTGCAGGTCAAAGCGCTGCAGCATCTCGGCCACGCGCGCGGGAATGTCCGCCTCGGGCACGCCGAACAGGCGCGCATGCAGCACCAGGTTCTGGTGCACGGTCAGCTCGCCGTACAGCGAGAACGCCTGGGTCATGTAGCCCACGCGGCGGCGCGTGTCGATGTCGCGCGGGTCCACGGGCTGGCCGAACAGCCAGGCCTGGCCCTCGCTGGCCGGCAGCAGGCCGGTCAGCATCTTCATGGTGGTGCTCTTGCCGCAGCCGTTGGAGCCCAGGAAGCCGAAGATCTCGCCACGGCGGATGCGGAAGGACACATGGTCCACGGCGACGAAGTCGCCAAAGCGCATGGTCAGGTCCCTGGCCTCGATGGCGATGTCGTCCTCGCCGCCCTCGGGCAGGGGGGCGATGGTCACGGGCGCATGGCCGCGCTTTTTCTCTTCGGGCAGCAGGGCGATGAAGGCCTCTTCCAGCGAGCGGCTGTCCGTGCGCTCCAGCAGCTCGGCCGGCGTGCCCGTGGCCAGCACGCGGCCCTCGTCCATGGCCACCAGCCAGTCGAAGCGCTGGGCCTCGTCCATGTAGGCCGTGGCCACCAGCACGCTCATGCCGGGGCGCTGGCGGCGGATGCGCGCGATCAGGTCCCAGAACTGGGCGCGCGCCAGCGGGTCGACGCCCGTGGTGGGCTCGTCCAGGATCAGCAGGTCGGGGTCGTGGATCAGCGCGCAGCACAGGCCCAGCTTCTGCTTCATGCCGCCCGACAGCTTGCCGGCCGGCCGCTCCAGGAATTTGCGCAGGCCCGTGGCCTGGGTGAGATCGTCGATGCGCCGGCGCCGCTCGGCCGCGTCATGGCCGAACAGGCGCGCGAAGAACTGCAGGTTCTCCTCCACCGACAGCGTGGGATAGAGGTTGCGCCCCAGGCCCTGCGGCATGTAGGCCACGCGCGGGCAGACGGCCTCGCGGTGCCGGCGCTGGGCCATGTCGCCGCCCAGCACCTCGACGCTGCCTTCCTGAATCTTGCGCGCCCCGGAGATCAGCGCCATGAGGCTGGACTTGCCCACGCCGTCCGGCCCGATCAGGCCGACCATGCGGCCTTCGGGAATGTCCAGGTCGATGCCCGCCAGCGCCTCGACCTGGCCATAGCGCTGGTGCACGCCCTTCAGGCGCACGACCCAGCCGCTGGCATGGGGCGTCGTGCTCTCGCTCATTGCGCGGGCTGGGCTGGCAGCTTGATGGCCAGGTTGGCGGGCCACTCATGGCTGGCATCGGTGCGCAGCCAGGCCATGCCGGGCACGCCGGTCTTGACCTGTTCCAGATGGCGGCGCAGCAGCTCCGGCGGGATCTGGGCGCGCACGCGGAACATCAGCTTCTGGCGCTCGCTGGCGGTCTCCACGGTCTTGGGCGTGAACTGGGCCTGGCTGGCGACGAAGGAGACGCGGGCCGGGATCACGTACTCGGGCGCGGCGTCCAGCACCAGGCGCACCTCGCTGCCCAGGGCAATGCGGCCGGCGGCGGTCTCGGGCACGAAGAAGGTCATGTAGACATCGGACAGGTCCAGCAGGTTGAGCACGCGCCCGCCTGCGCCCAGCACCTCGCCGGGCTGGGCCACGCGCAGCTGCACGCGGCCGTCGCGCGGGGCCTTGAGCACGCCGTCGTCGATGTCGGCCTGCACGCGCGCCACCGTGGCCGTGGCGGCCTGCACCTGGGAGCGCACGCCCACCACCTGGGCCTCGGCCGCCTTCACGGCGGCCTGGGCAGCGGCGGCCTGGGCTCGCGTGGCGGCCAGCGCCGCCTCGCTGCCGCGCACGCGGGCGCGGTCGTCATCGAGCTCCTGCACCGAGGAGGCACCCTCGCGCGCCAGCGTTTCCGAGCGCTTGAAGCGGCGCTGCGCGGCGTCCACCTCGGTCTCGCGCTGCACGATCAGGGCCTGGGCGGCGGCCAGATCGCTGCGGCGCAGGGTGACCTGGGCCTCGGCCGCGGCCACGCTGTGCTCGGCCTGCTGGCGCATGGCGTCGGCTTCCTGGCGCTGGGCGCGCAGGGTGTCGATCTGCATGCGCGCCACGGGCTGGCCGGCCTGCACGAAGTCGCCCTCGCGCACCAGGATTTCCTCCACGCGGCCGGGCAGCTTGGTGGAGATGTCGATCTCGGTGGCCTCGACACGGCCGTTGCTGCCGACGAAGCCCTCTCCCGGGCCCTTGGGCGTGAAGGTCTTCCAGGCCCACCAGGCCACGAGGGCCAGGACCGCCACGGCGGCGATCGGCACGATCTTGTTCTTCAGAGAGGTGTTCTTGTCCATGGGCGGGTCCGGAGGCTTCAGGAATTCGGGGGATCGGCAGGCGTGGCCGGCAGGGTGGCGGGCAGCGCGGCAGGTTCGGCGCCGCTGCCGCCGCCCAGGGCGGCATACAGGCCCACCTGGCTGGACAGCAGGGCGCGCCGCGCCTGCACCAGTTGCTGGCGTGCGGCCAGCAGGTCGCGCTGGGCGTCCAGCACCTCCAGGTAGGCGGCCGAGCCGTTGTCGTAGCGCAGCTGCGCCAGCCGCGCGCGCTCGGCCTGGGCCTGCACGGCGGTGCGCTGCACGGTGATCTGCTCGGACAGCCAGCGGCGCGCGGCCAGGCCATCGGCCACCTCGCGGAAGGCGGTCTGGATGGCTTTCTCGTACTGGGCCACGGCCATGTCGCTGCGGATCTCGCCCAGCTCCAGGTTGGCGCGGCGCCGGCCGCCGTCGAAGATGGGCAGGGACACCGTGGGCACGAAGGCCCAGACGCGGCTGCCGCCGTCGAACAGGCCGTCGAGTTCGGCGCTGGCCGTGCCCCAGCGGGCCGTGAGCGCAATGCGCGGGAAGAAGGCGGCGCGCGCCGCGCCGATCTGGGCCCGGGCCGCGCGCAGCTGGTGCTCGGCCGCGGCAATGTCGGGCCGCGCCGTGAGCAGTTCCGAGGGCAGGCCCGGCCGCAGCTCGGCCAGCACCAGGGCGTCGTCAAAGGGTGCGGCGGCGGGCAGCGGGCCCGGGTGGGCGCCGACCAGCTGCGCCAGTGCGTGCAGCTGCTGCGCGCGTGCCAGCTCCAGCTGGGCCAGCAGGGCCTGCGCCTGGGTCAGCAGGGTCTGGACCTGGGCCAGCTGCAGGCGCGAGCTGGCGCCCACGGCCTCGCGGCGCGTGAAGATGCGAAAGGATTCCTGGCGTGTGGCCAGCGTCTCGCGCGCAATGGCCACGCGCTCGTCCAGCTCGCGCAGGCCCAGATAGCCGTCGGCCACCTGGGCGATCAGCGCGGTCTGCACGGCGTGGCGGCCCGCATCGCTGGCCAGCCAGGCCTGCAGGGCCGCGTCCTTGAGGCTGCGCACGCGACCCCACAGGTCCAGCTCCCAGCTGCTGAAGCCGACCTCGGCGCGGTACTCGCCGTTGACCACGGAGCGGCCCGAGAGGTTGAGATCGCCAGGCACGCGCGCCCGCGCGGCCTGGCCGCCCACGCCAATGGCCGGGAACAGCTCGGAGCGCTGGATCTGGAAGGCCGCGCGCGCCTCTTCGGCGCGCAGCGCGGCCACGCGCAGGTCGCGGTTGTGCTCCAGCGCGGTGGCGATCAGCTGGCGCAGCACGGGGTCGGTGAAGTAGTCGCGCCAGGGCAGGCCGGCGGCGGCGACACCCTGGGCGCCCGCCTGCAGATGGGCAGGCCAGGCCTCGGGCGTGGGCAGGGGCGGCGGCTCGTGCGGCGGCGCCAGGGAGGCACATCCTGCCAGGGCGGCGGCCAGTGCGGCTGCCAGCGCGGCGGCGGCGGTTCGGGGGAATGGGAGGGTCATCTGCAGTGCTGCGGGGTGCCGGTGCGGCAGCCGCTAGTTGAGGATGTGGTGGCCGCCATCGACATACAGCGTGCAGCCCGTGATGGCGCGCGCCCCGTCCGAGGCCAGGAAGGCGCACAGCGGCCCCACGTCGTCGGGCTGCAATTCGCCGGCAATGGGCGAGCGGCGCACGCTGTCGGCCACGAGTTCATCGAACGCGGCAATGCCCGAGGCCGCGCGCGTGGCGATGGGCCCGGGCGAGACGGCATTGACGCGGATGCGCGAGGGGCCGAGCTCGGCCGCCAGGTAGCGCGTGGTGGACTCCAGCGCGGCCTTGACCGGGCCCATGATTCCGTAGTGCGGCATGACCTCGCTGGCGCCCAGGTAGCTCAGCGTCATGAGGCTGCCGCCGCTGGCGGCCATCAGCGGCTCGGCCAGGTGGGCCATGCGGATGAAGGAGTGGCAGGAGATGTCCATGGCCAGCGCAAAGCCCTCGCGGGAGCTGTCCACCACGCGGCCCTGCAGGTCCTTGCGCGGGGCGTAGGCCACGGCGTGCAGCACGAAGTCCAGCCGGCCCCAGCGCACGGCGGCGGCATCGAACAGTGCGCGCATCTGCTCGTCGTCGCCCACGTCCAGCGGCATGCGCAGCTCGGCACCGATCTCGTCGAGCAGGGGCTCCACATGCACACGGGCCTTGTCGTTCTGCCAGGTCGCGCCGATCTCGGCGCCCGCCGCATGCATGGCCCGGGCACAGGCCCAGGCAATGCTGTCGCGGTTGGCGATGCCGACGATCAGGCCCTTTTTGCCAGCCAATAGCGTCATCTCGAATGCTCCAGATCAGAAGGTCTGCCGGGAAACAGGCCGCCTTGGGGCGGCTTCGTCAGGAATCACGGGGCATGGCGCGGCATTGCCGACATATGCGCCACGGCGAATGTTTGTATTTCCTGTGACTACGAAGCTTTTGATAGCTTGTTTTGATGCATGCAAATCAAAGGTTTGCATGCCAATATCGTCTCCTGGTCTTTTTCATTCTATCTATGTTGCACTGCAGCGACCGATTTTGGCGATGCCGTTTCGTTATATCGATGCAGTTCACTCCATAGTCTTGACTCAGGTCAAAGAGGGCGGCGTCACTGAGAGGATGTCGCTTGCCGCCAGTCGCTGCGTCCAGTAGAGCAATGGCGTCTTTTCTGCGCCAACAGCCAAACATTCCCTGTATTGGCCGGATTTCAATGAATACAAGGTTTTCACACCATATTGGTGCACGGGGGGTAAAGAAAATCGGAAATCTGCCGATGGTCCATGAACAGAGAAAATCCCCTGCCTGCAAAGGCCTGGGCCGCCACATTCAGTCAAGACAAGACCGAAGGAAGACGATCAATCCATGACCAGCATTTCATCCACCGGCGCCAGCTTTGCCGCCAGCGCAGCGGGCATGCGGCCCACGGTGTCCGTGAGGTCGTCAGCGACCACGGCAGCTGCTGCACCCGCTGCACCCGCCGACCCGGGCACGCAGGTCACGCTGGGCCAGTCCACAGGGTCCAGCGTCATCTATGCCAAACCGCAGCCCGTGGAACTGGGCCAGTTCAGGCTGACCCGGGCCTGGGCCTCGCAAGACAGGGACGACATCAGCACCCTGATGGCGCGCAACCTGGGCCTGGGCCCGTCGGCCAGCCTGGCCGACCGCTGGCGCGGCCTGGGCGGCGCCCTGCTGTCGCGCTTTGCGGCCACGCCGTCGGACTACCAACAGACGGTTGCGGAGTACCAGGCGCCCACGGCGGCCGACTCCGTCGCAGGCAGCGCGGATGCGCAGGCCCTGGACAAGTCCGCACTGAGCGATGTGTCCGTGGGCGCTGCCACCGTGAGCCTGAAGATCCGCACGCAATCGGGCCAGACCGTGGAGCTGCGGATTGCCACGAACGACGGCAGCGAAGCGGGCAGCAGCAGCGGGCTGCGGGTCGAGGTCAAGAGTTCCGGCACCTTGAGCAAGGCCGAGAGCGCGGCCATTGCCCAGCTGGCCGACGGGCTGGACGAAGCGCTGGAAGGCCTGGGAAAGCCGGGCAAGCCCCAGCTGGAACTGGGCAAGCTGATGGACTTCGACCGCAGCGTACTGTCCGGCCTGGACCTGGACATCAAGAACCCCAAGCCTTCGCAGCCCCTGTCCTCGTTCAGCCTGCATGTGGGCGCCGATGGCCGATCGGTGGCGATGAAGGGCGCGGCGGGCGAGCTGGCCGTCAACCTGGAGTCCGATGCCCCCGTGGGCGCCAGCGCTTCGCAGCGCCAGTCCGCGCTGGACCAGCATCTGAAGCGCTTTGATGCCGCCGCGCAGCGCGGCCGTGCGGATGCGGCGCTGGTGGACATGTTCAAGAGTGCCTTCAGTCAGCTGCACAACGCGCAGGCGCCGGCCGCGCCGGGCGCCATCGTCGCGCTCTCCGGGCTGGAGCGTTCCGTGCAGTCCCTGCAAAGCGGCCTGGCCGATTTCCAGGCCAGCTTCAGCGGTGACTTCGAGAACACCAACGAATTCGGCGCCGTGACCGAAATCGGCCGCGCCGAGTACCAGGTGGGCCAGAAGACCACCCGGCAGTCCCGCGGCAGGGAGGGCGAGTCGATCGCCCAGGTGGTGACCGAGTCCCTGAACGCCGAGTCCAAAAAGGCGCGCAACCGCAGCATGCTGGATTTGCAGTCGGGCAACTATGACCTGACCAAGGTACAGGACAGCCGCACCATCACCACGCTGATCGAGACAGCCGGCAAGCAGGTCACCGGCGCGCTGCGCAAGACGCAAGAGCGCCAGATGCAGACGTGGGACCAGCTGGTGGAGCACCGCACCCAGCAGCACCGCGAAACGCCCGGTGGGCGCAGCTTCACTGAGCAACTCGCGCTGAGATAGTCGCGCTGAGATAGTCGCGCTGAGATAGTCGCGCTGATGTAGTCGCGGCGCGGGCCGGGCCGTGTGTCGTCGTTGTGTCACAAAACTTCCGTATAAGAAGTTTTTTTGAACAAGACATGACAACGGCCCGCGCGTTCATGACCGAATTTCATCTTGCCGTCATCCAGGGCGGAGCCTCTCAATGAACGCGCGCCGTGCTTTGGCGGCGGGGCTGGCGGCGCTGCTGCTGGCGGCCGTGGGCGGCGGCGTCTGGTACTCGCGCACGGCCCTGGTGCAGGACCGCCAGGCGCAGCTGACGCAGCAGCAGTCCGTGACGGCACGCGGCCTGATCGGCTCCGAGAAGGAAGCCTTCTTCCAGGACGAGCGCGTGCGCGACGTGCTGGCGCGCCACGGCGTGACGGTGACGGTGCAAAAGGCCGGCTCGCGCAGCATTGCCAACAGCTACGACCCCAAGCAGTACGACTTCGGCTTTCCCTCGGGGGCGCCGGCTGCGGCCCAGCTCAAGGCGGCGGCCAGGGCCGGCACGGTCTACACGCCGTTCTACACGCCCATCGTGTTCGCCAGCTGGCGGCCCATTGCCGAGATCCTGATCGCCAACGGCGTTGCGCAAAAGCAGGGCGACTTCTTTTACGTGACCGATCTTCCCGCCCTGCTGGCCATGGCCGGCAAGGGCACGCGCTGGCGTGACCTGAAGGCCTCCGGCGCCTTTGCCACCGGCAAGGCCGTGCTGCCCGCCAGCACCGATGTGCGCAGCTCCAACAGCGCGGCCATGTACCTGGCGCTGGCCAGCTATGTGCTCAACGGCCAGCAGGTGGTGCAAAGCCCGGCCGACCTGGAGCGCGTGATGCCCCAGGTGGCGCCGCTGTTCCTGCGCCAGGGCTTCCAGGAAAGCTCGTCGGCCGGCCCCTTCGAGGACTACCTGGCCCTGGGCATGGGCAAGGCGCCGCTGCTGGTGGCCTATGAATCGCAGCTGGTGGAGTTCCTGCTGCGCCACCCGCAGCGCAGAAGCGGCGAGATGGTGATGCTCTACCCGCAGCCCACGCTGTATTCCAAGCATGTGCTCGTGCCCTACACGCCTGCGGGCGATCGCGTGGGCCAACTGCTCGAATCCGATCCGCAGCTGCGCGCATTGGCGCAGGAATACGGCTTTCGCACCGGCGGCGACACGCACGGGCCCGAGCGCTGGGCCGGGCAGGGCGTGCAGGCGCCCGCGCAGCTGGTGGAGGTGATCGATCCGCCCAGCCAGGAGTGGCTGGAGCGAATGATCGTGGACATGGAGCAGCGCTTCAAATGACCGAACGTTCCAGGAGCAACCGATGAGCAACACCCCCCAGACCACCACGGCCAGCGCCGCCGTGGCCGTGCCTGCACAGGAGCAGGATTTCGTGCTGGAGCCGCCTGCGCCCGCCCTGCCCGTGCCCATCGAGTCGGCCAGCGGCAAGGTCCGCCTCAAGGCCGAGGAAGTGCAGCAGCTGGACGCGCAGGTGGCGCAGTTCATCGACGACATCACCGCCAACGACAGCCAGTCGCCCGCCTTCAAGGGCGCGGTCGAGCGCATCCACGGCATGGGCAACAAGGAGGTGCAGGCCGCTGCCGCCGTCTCCAACCGCATGCTGGAGCGCACCTTCAAGACGCTGAACAACGGCCTGTTCGACCAGGGCAGCCAGATCGGCCAGGGCCTGATCGACCTGCGCCGCCAGGTGGAGGCACTGGACCCCTCGCGCCAGGACGACCTGTTCAAGCCGCGCAAGCTGCTGGGCCTGATCCCCATGGGCAACAGGCTGGTGGACTACTTCGACAAGTTCCAGTCCAGCCAGAGCCACCTGAACGCCATCATCGACAGCCTCAAGCGCGGCAAGGACGAGCTGCTGCGCGACAACGCCGCCATCGAGCAGGAAAAGGCCAACCTGTGGGGCCTGATGGAGCGGCTGGAGAAATACATCCACATCGGCAAGAAGCTGGACGCGGCGCTGGATGCCAAGGCCGCACAGCTGGACGCCAGCGACCCGGAAAAGGCGCGCGTGGTGCGCGAGGACATGCTGTTCTACGCACGCCAGAAGGTCACCGACCTGCTCACCCAGATGGCGGTGAACGTGCAGGGCTACCTGGCACTGGACCTGGTGCGCAAGAACAACCTCGAACTGGCCAAGGGCGTGGACCGCGCGACCACCACCACGGTCTCTGCCCTGCGCACGGCCGTCATCGTGGCGCAGGCGCTGGCCAACCAGAAGCTGGTGCTGGACCAGATCACGGCGCTGAACACCACCACGGGCAACCTGATCGCCGGCACCAGCGAGCTGCTGCGCGAGCAAAGCGGGAAGATCCACGAGCAGGCGGCCGGCAGCACCATCGACATCGCCAGGCTGCAGCAGGCCTTCGGCAACATCTACCAGACCATGGACGCCATGGCCGACTTCAAGGTCAAGGCCCTGGCCTCCATGCAGACCACGGTGGACACGCTGTCGCAGGAGGTGGACAAGTCCCGCGCCTATCTGGAAAAGAGCCGCCGCGAGGACGTGCGCGAGGCGCTGCAGGCGCCTGCCGGCGAGGTGGTGCTGTGAGCATGTTCCGGCGCCTGGCGGCCTGGTGGCTGCTGGGCCTTGCGCTGGCCCTGGCCGGCTGCGGCAAGTCGCCCGAACCCGCACCGCAGGCCGCCGCCAAGTCCGATCCGTCCGCCGCTCCCCAGGGCGCATTCACCGTGCTGGCCGGCTCCGAGCTCAAGGACGTGGCGCCCGCGCTGGAGCAGGCCGCCACGGCGGCGGGCGTGCCGCTCAAGCTCAGCTATGCGGGCACGCTGGAGATGGTCGAGCACATCAATGCGGGCGAGCAGTACGACGCCATCCTGCCGCCCAATGGCGCCTATCCCGCGCTGGCGCTGGCGAACAAGCCTCTGGCGCGTGAAAAGCTTTTCTACTCGCGCGTGGCCCTGGGCGTGAAGGCCCCCGTGCTGCAAAAGCTGGGCTGGGACAAGGCACCGCCCACCTGGGCCGACATCGCACGCGCTGCCGTCCAGGGCCGGCTGCGCTACGGCATGACCAATCCGGCCAGCTCCAACACCGGCATGAGCGCGCTGTTCGCCGTGGCCTCGGCCGTGGCCGGCAAGACCGAGGACCTGGACGCCAGGGAGGTCAACGCCAAGGTGCTCAAGGACTTCCTGTCGGGTCAGAAGCTCACCGCCGGCAGCTCCGGCTGGCTGGCCGAGGCCTTCGAGCGCGAGCCCGGCGCCGTCGATGCGCTGGTCAACTACGAGGCCGTGATCCTGCGCCTGAACGAGAAGCTGCCCGCCGCCGACCGGCTCACCCTGGTCTACCCGCGCGACGGCGTGATCTCGGCCGACTATCCGCTGATGCTGCTCAACGCCGGCCGCCGCGCCGACTATGACAAGCTGGTCGCCCAGTTCAAGGCCCCCGCCTTCCAGGGCCAGCCGCTGCGCCAGGCCCAGCTGCGCCCCGCCAGCCCCGAGGCGCAGGCCAGCCCGGCCCTGCCCACGGCGCCCGTGGTGGAGCTGAGCTTTCCGAACCGGCTGGAGGTGATCGATGCCGTGCTCTCGGCCTACCAGAGCGATCTGCGCCGCCCGGCCACCAGCATCTTCGTGCTGGACGTGAGCGGCTCCATGAAGGGTGCGCGGCTGGCGCAGATGAAGGAGGCGCTCAAGCTGCTGTCCGGCGCCGAGGCATCGGCCGCCAGCCAGCGCTATGCCGCCTTCCAGGCGCGCGAGCGCGTGCTGCTGATTCCGTTCTCGGGCCTGGTCGGCCAGCCCGCGCGCGTGCAGTTCGCGGCGGGCGACCTGCAGGCCGCAAGCGCCCAGGTGCTGGCCTATGCCGACAGCCTCGTGGCCGACGGCGGAACGGCCATCTACGACGCGCTCACGCTGGCCCAGCAGCAGGCACGCCAGGAACTGCGGGCCGATCCCGAGCGCTTCGTCAGCATCGTGCTGCTGACCGATGGCGCCAACACGGCCGGCCGCGACTGGGCCGCATTCGAGCGCGAGCAGCGCATGGCGCGCGACGGCGGCGCGCCGCTGGTGCGCGTCTTTCCCATCATCTTTGGCGAGGCGCAGTCCGGCGAAATGCAGGCCCTGGCCGCGCTGACGGGCGGGCGCGCCTTCGATGCGCGCAACACCGGCAAGAGCGGGCTGCCGCTGGTGTTCAAGGAAATCCGGGGCTACCAGTGACAGCGCCGCCAGCGATCGGACCTGCCTGATGCGCCGCCTGCAGCTTTTCTTCTATGGCAACGGCAACCTCGCCGGGCTGGCGCTGGCCCTGCTGGGGCCGGTGCTGCTGTTCGCGGGCGTGATCGGCGGCGGCTGGGGCTGGATCACGCTGGGGCTGTACGTCGCGGGCCTGCTGCTGGGCTGGGCCCTGCAGCCCGCGGGCGCCAGCTTCGAGCGGGCGCTGCAGCAGCACTGGAGCGCCGAGGACATCCGCGAACGCATCGACGAGCTGGTGCAAAAGGCCCGCCCGATGCTCACGCCCGAGATGCAAAAGCACCTGGACAGCGTGCGCGGCTCGGTGCACGAGGTGCTGCCCTCGCTGGCCGACGCCGGCCCGGTCTTCAACGACGGCCTGTTCACCGTGCGCGAGACGGTGCTGCAGTACCTGCCCGCCACGCTGTCGCACTATGCGGCGCTGCCGCCGCTGTTCCGTGTCACCCAGCCCGTGCAGGACGGCAAGACGGCCAGGCAACTGCTGACCGAGCAGCTGGCGCTGCTGGCCGGGCAGATGCAGCAGGTGGTGGCCCATGTGGCGGCCAGCGATGCGCAGGCGCTGCTGGCCAATGGGCGCTTTTTGAAGCAGAAGTTCGACCAGCCGGATTTTCTGAAGTGAGGCGCTCGCAGGGTCGTCCCGCCACGCGGCGCGGACCCTGTGTTAGCATGCTCCGCCATGCAGCCTGCTGCATTCCCGTCTTCCAGACACCTGAACTCTCGATCCAAGACAGCCATGAACGGTACGCCCGTTTCGATCATCGTTGCACAGTGGTGGCGCTTCCAATAAGGAAGCGGCACGTCGTTGCGGTTGCGTACCGCGCCTTGCCGCCGTGACGGCAGCAAGGCTCACCCAGCAGATGGCTCCCCGGCACGGCGGCTCCCAGAACCCAGGAGATTGCCCAGATGCCCTCAGATTCCCCCTTCCAGACCCAGGCAGCATTGCGCGCATTCCCGCGCCAGCCTTCGCTGCGGCATGCCCGCGCCACCCGTTTTTCCCTTTGAGACCCAGGAGCCGGTATGACCAGACTGCTGATGATCGACAACTACGACAGCTTCACCTACAACATCGTCCAGTACTTCGGCGAGCTGGGTGCCGATGTCACCGTGGTGCGCAATGACGAGGCCACGCTGGACGAGGTGATCGCCCTGGTCGAGCGCGAGAAGATCGACCGCCTGGTGATCTCGCCCGGCCCCTGCTCGCCGGCCGAGGCCGGTATTTCCGTGGCGGCCATCCAGCACTTCGCGGGCCGCCTGCCCATCCTGGGCGTGTGCCTGGGCCACCAGAGCATTGGCGCGGCCTTCGGCGGCGACATCGTGCGCGCGGGCCAGCAGATGCATGGAAAGACCAGCGTCATCACCACCGACCGCAAGGGCGTGTTCGCCGACCTGCCCGAACAGTTCACGGTCAACCGCTACCACTCGCTGGCCATTGCGCGCTCCAGCCTGCCCGAATGCCTGGAGATCACGGCCACCAGCGAGGACGGCGAGATCCAGGGCGTGCGCCACACCAGCCTGGCCATCGAGGGCGTGCAATTTCACCCCGAGAGCATCCTCACCGAGCATGGCCACGCCATGCTCAAGAATTTCCTGGAACAGAAGGCCTGAGCAGGCCGGCACCCAACCGAGACACCGCAATGACCCAGATCACCCCCCAGGAAGCGCTGCAGCGCACCATCGAGCACCGCGAAATCTTCCACGACGAGATGCTGCACCTGATGCGCCTGATCATGCGCGGCGAGCTGTCGCCCGTGATGACGGCCGCCATCGTCACCGGCCTGCGCGTGAAGAAGGAGACCATCGGCGAGATCACGGCCGCGGCCGAGGTCATGCGCGAGTTCTCCAACAAGGTCCATGTGGAGGACAAGCGCCACCTGGTGGACATCGTGGGCACGGGCGGCGACGGAGCCAACACCTTCAACATCTCCACCTGCTCCATCTTCGTGATCGCGGCGGCGGGCGGCAAGGTCAGCAAGCACGGCGGGCGCAGCGTCAGCAGCAAGAGCGGCAGCGCCGACGCCATGGAGGCGCTGGGCGTCAACATCCAGCTCAGCCCCGAGCAGATCGCGCGCAGCATCGCCGACGTGGGCATCGGCTTCATGTTCGCGCCCAACCACCACCCGGCCATGAAGAACGTGGCGCCCGTGCGCAAGGAGCTGGGCGTGCGCACCATCTTCAACATCCTGGGCCCGCTGACCAATCCGGCCAGCGCGCCCAACATCCTCATGGGCGTGTTCCACGAGGACCTGGTCGGCATCCAGGTGCGCGCGCTGCAGCGCCTGGGCGCCGAGCACGCCATCGTGGTCTATGGCCGCGACGGCCTGGACGAGATCAGCCTGGGCGCGGGCACCCTGGTGGGCGAGCTCAAGGACGGCGTGGTGCGCGAGTACGAGATCCATCCCGAGGACTTCGGCCTGCGCATGGTGGGCACGCGCGCCTTCAAGGTGGACAATCCCGAGGAATCCAAGGCCATGCTGCTGGGCGTGCTCCATGGCGAGAAGAGTGCCGCGCGCGACATCGTCTGCCTGAACGCGGGTGCCGCCCTGTATGCGGCCAACGTGGCCTCCAGCATCGAGGACGGCATGGCCCGCGCCCAGGCGGCGCTGGACAGCGGCGCGGCCCTGGCCAAGCTCAACGAACTCGTGGCCTACACGGCCCGGCTGACGGCCTGAGCCGCGCAGCCCCCATCGACCACCGAATACAAGAAACCAAGGAAAGCAACGTGTCCGACATCCTCAAGCAAATCTGCGACGTGAAAGTGCAGGAAGTGGCCGCCGCCCAGAAGCGCATGCCCTTCGCGGACATGCGCCGCGACGCCGAAAGCCGCGTGCTCACGCGCGACTTCGTGGGCGCGCTGCGCGCCAAGATCGCCGCCGGCCATGCCGGCGTGATCGCCGAGATCAAGAAGGCCAGCCCCAGCAAGGGCGTGATCCGCGAGGACTTCATCCCCGCCGACATCGCGCAAAGCTATGCCGATGGCGACGGCAAGGGCGTCAGCGCCGCCTGCCTCTCGGTGCTGACCGACAAGCAGTTCTTCCAGGGCAGCGTGGACTATCTCAAGCAGGCGCGCGCCAGCTGCCACCTGCCCGTGCTGCGCAAGGACTTCATGGTCGATCCCTACCAGATCTACGAATCGCGGGCCATGGGTGCCGACTGCGTGCTGCTGATCGCCGCCTGCCTGGACGACGCGCAGATGGCCGAGATGGAACAGATCGCCCACAGCCTGGACATGGCCGTGCTGGTCGAGGTCCACGACGGCGCCGAGCTGGACCGCGCCCTGCGGCTCAAGACGCCGCTGGTGGGCATCAACAACCGCAACCTGCGCAGCTTCGAGGTCAGCATCCAGACCACGCTGGACCTGCAAAAGAACGTGCCCGCCGACCGCCTGCTGGTCACCGAGTCGGGCATCGGCAGCCGCGAGGACGTCAAGGCCATGCGCGATGCCGGCATCCACAGCTTCCTGGTGGGCGAGGCCTTCATGCGCGCCAAGGAGCCGGGAGAGGCGCTGGCCAAGCTGTTTGCCTGAAGCCAAGACCGGATCGGTCCCTCGGTGGTGCGCCACCGAAGCAGCCCGCCGCAGCCATGCGTGCGGGCTTTTTTTTGTGCAAATAGTGTTTCTAAAAGTTTTTAGTTTGCATGATAATTATTGACAATGCGCATGAAATGCCGCTCCGGCAACATGGCCGCAGCCCATCGCCTACGGAGATTCCGATGTCGTTCATGCCCCGTGCCCCTTTCCTGTCCAGCCGCGGCTGGGCTGCCCTCATCGTTTGCGCATCTGCCGCGCTGGCATCGTCCGGCGCCTGGGCGCAGGCCACGCGCACCTGGGTCTCGGGCGTGGGCGATGACGCCAACCCCTGCAGCCGCACGGCTCCCTGCAAGACCTTTGCGGGGGCCATCGCCAAGACGGCCGCCAATGGCGAGATCAACGTGCTGGATCCTGCGGGCGTCGGTGGAGTCACCATCACCAAGTCCATGCAGATGGACGGCACAGGCGTGCTTGCCGGCGTGCTGGTCTCCGGTACCGCGGGCATCACCATCAACGCGGGTGTTTCTGACACCGTGGTGCTGCGGGATCTGGACATCGTCGGCAACGGCACAGGAACGTTCGGCGTCAGAATCTTCCAGGCAGGCAAAGTGGTGCTGGACAACGTCAGGATCCAGGGCTTCACGCAGGCGGCGGTCAAGGTCGAGACGAGCGCTACTTCTGTGTCTGTTCTGGTGCAACGCTCGCAATTGCTGGGCAATGTAGTGCCAGCACAGGGCGAGCCGGAACGCGCCGCCATCAGTGTCCAGAGCACGACCGCCCAGGTCTACCTGTCCAACACCACGGTGTTCGGCAATGACAAGGCGTTCAACGCTGTGGCAGGCGGGAAGATCACCTCGTTCAACAACAACCGGGTCATGGGCAACACCCAGGACAGCGCGCCCACCGACACCGTCTACGAACGCTGATCGGCGCAAGGCAGCATCATGCACAGCGTAAAAGGCGTTGCCCGCAAGTCCTGTCTGGGGCTTGCGGTGTTTGCGGCCCTGGGCCCGGCGCAAGCCGCCGAACTGCTGGCCAACGGCAGTTTCGAGCAGAACTCCGGTCCGGGTTCCCTGGTTTTCACGGGCTGGCAATCCGTGTCCCAGGCCGGCTCCAAGGGCGGCTTCGCCGCCCAGCAAGGCACCAGGGGCGCCATCACGCCCGTGGCCGTGCCTGCACCTCCCGACGGGGCATTTGCCCTCATGAGCGACCAGCCCGGCCCCGGCAGCCATGTGCTCTACCAGGACGTCGCCATTCCGGCGGGCAGCCCGGCCACGCTGAGCGCCCGCGTCCATGTCCAGAATGCGGCCAAGGTCGCTGCGGCGCCGGCCACGCTTGACTACACGGTGGCTGCGCCCAACCAGCAGGTGCGCATCGACGTCATGAACCCTGCCGCCGCGCCCGACAGCCTGGGCGCCGGTGTGCTGGCCAACGTCTTCCAGTGGCCGCAGGCCACGGTGCCCGGTCCTTCGGCCAGCGGCAGCGGCTACCAGTCACTGCAGTTCGACCTGTCGGCCTACGCGGGCCAGACCGTGCGGCTGCGCATTGCCGAGGTGGACAACCGGCAAAGCCTGTTCTTCGGCGTGGATGCGATGAGCGTCTGGTCCGGCAGCGTTCCGGGCGCACTTCAGCCACCTGCCGATACGGGCTTTTTCGCGCAGGGCACGGCCGTGCAGCTGACCTTCGATCCGGTGGCCTCCATCCCCGGCCAGACGGTCACGGGCTATGTGGCGCAATGTGTCCCGCAAGGCGGCGGTGCGGTGCTGACGGGTACGTCCAGCACTCCGACGGTGGCGGTCAACGGCCTGACGCCCGGCGTGGCCTACAACTGCAGCGTGGCGGCACAGTCCAGCAGCGGTGCGGGGCCCGCCTCGCAGCCCCTGACGGTCAACGCCCCTGTCGCTGGCGCCACCACCATCTCGACCCTGCAAGGCGGCAGCGCGACGCTGACCGTCAGCAATCCGGCCAGCGGCTGCAGCCTGCAATCGGCATCGCTGGTGCGTGCGCAAAGCCTGCCCACGGCGCCGCCCCAGGGTGCGGCGGCCTATCCGCTGGGTGTGCTGGACCTGCGCTCGTCGGGCTGCAACTCAGGCGCGACGCTGAAGCTCAGCGTCACCATGCCGCAGGCCCTGCCTTCGGGGGCCCAGTACTGGAAGTACGGTCCCACGGCGGCCAACCCGGCACCGCACTGGTATGCCTTCAACGATGGCTTCAAGGTGACCTCGGCCAATACCTACACCCTGGAGGTCCAGGACGGTGGCCTGGGCGACGATGACCTGCAGGCCAATGGCGTGGTGGTCGATCCGGGCGGTCTGATGGTGATGGCGGCGACCTCTCCTGCAGCCATTCCCGTGTGGAACCTCGCGGGTCTGGCGGGCACATCGGCCTCGGTGCTGCTGGCCATGGCGGCAATGCGCCGGCGCCGCCGGACGCGCTGATGCGCTGAGGTGCATGTCGCACACGCCGGGCGGCTGTGCGACTGCGGGTATCCTCAGGACATCAATGCACCGGCCGCGCGCCGGTGCATTCCCGTTTCTTTCGTACCTTCGAGGAACCACCATCGCGCGCCATGCGTGCGCTGGTGCCCCATCCGCCATGGCCCTTCAAGACGACGCAATCGCCCCGGCGCAAGCCGACCAACTCCAATCCGCCGATCCCGCCGACTGGCCCGTTGCGCCCGACTGGCAGCCCCTGGTCGAGGACTTCTTCGCGGGTGCCACGGGCCAGCAGCTGCTGACCTTTCTGCACCAGCGCCTGGAAGCCGGCGCGGTGATCTTTCCGCCCCAGCCGCTGCGCGCGCTGGAGCTGACCCCGCCCGAGGAGGTGCGCGTGGTCATCCTGGGGCAGGACCCCTACCACGGCCGTGGGCAGGCCGAAGGCCTGTCGTTCTCGGTGGCGCCGGGCGTGCGCATGCCGCCCTCGCTGCAGAACATCTTCAAGGAGATGCAGCGTGACCTGGGCGTGCCCTTTCCGCCGTTTCCCAACCCGGGCGGCAGCCTGGTCAAGTGGGCCAGGAACGGCGTGCTGCTGCTCAACACCTGCCTCACGGTGGAGGAAGGCCAGGCGGCCAGCCACTCGGGCAAGGGCTGGGAGCTGCTGACCGATGCGGTGATCCGGCACATCGCCCAGGGCGCGCGCCCCGTGGTCTTCATGCTCTGGGGCAGCCATGCGCAGTCCAAGCGCGCCTTCATTCCGGCCGACCGGGGCCATCTGGTGCTGACCAGCAACCATCCCTCGCCGCTGTCGGCGCTGCGCCCGCCCGTGCCCTTCATCGGCAACGGGCACTTCGGCAAGGCGCGCGACTTCCGCGCTCAGCACGGTTACTGAGCGGCCCGCTCGGGGCGTGGCTCCACCATGGGGAACACGCTGTCGAAGCGGTCCAGCATGGACATGAGCGCCGCTACCTTGGAGGCATCGCCCTCGATGCGCAGCTGGCCGCTCTTGATGGCCTCGGCCATCGTGGTCTCCTGGCCTGCAATGGCGTCCAGCGTGGCGCGCGTCAGGCGCAGGCTGGCATGGGCGGAGGGCGCAAGGCCCGGGCTCTGGGTGAGGGCGCTGTTCTCCAGGTTCAGGCTGCGCTGCTCGCCGGTGTCGGTGAAGGTCCAGTTGAGCACGATGCGCTGGCCTGCGGCCTTGCCCGCGTCCAGCCGCACGCCCAGGTAGTCGAAGAACATCTCCAGCGGCAGGCTGCGCACCAGGTCGCGCGCGGTGCTGCCGGGCCTGGGCAGCTGGGGCACGCCCTGGCGCAGCTCCGCCGCGCCCTGCAGGAAGGCGTTGCGGGCCGTGGCCGATTCCATCTGGTAGCCCAGCTGCTCATAGGCATTGGCCGCCAGGCGGCGCGCGGCCTGGTTGGCCGGGTCGGCGAAGACCAGTTGCGAGGCGATCTGCGCCACCCAGCGGTATTCGCCGCGCTCGTAGTCGGCCTGCGCACGGCGCAGCACGGCGTCGGCGCCCCCCATGTATTCCACGGTCTTGCGTGCGGCGGGCACGGGCGGCAGCGCCTCCAATTGCGCCGGGTTGCCTTCGTAGTAGCCCAGGTAGTGCTGGTAGATGGCGCGGATGTTGTGGCGCAGGTGGCCGTAGAAGGCATGTGTTGCGCCGTCGCGGGCCAGGGATTCGGGCATCTTCAGCATCTCGGCGATCTCCGAGCCCACGTAGCCGTGGTTCATGAGGCGCACGGTCTGGTCGTGCAGGTATTTGTAGGTGTCGCGCTGGCCGGCCAGCAGGTGCTGCAGCCGGGGCTGGCCCCAGACCGGCCAGTGGTGCTGGGCGATCAGGATCTCGGCCTTGCCACCATAGGCGTGCAGGGCGTCGTTCAGGTGGCGGGACCAGCCCAGCGCGTCACGCACCTGGGCGCCGCGCAGCGGCAGCAGGTTGTGCTGGGTGTGCACGGCGATCTCGGCCATGTTCAGCACCTTGAACTGGGGGTAGTACATGATCATCTCGGCCGGCGCCTCGGCCTCGGGCGTGAGCGCGAACTCGATGTCCACGCCGTCGATGCGCAGGGTCTCGCGCGGCTTGTCGATCACGCGCGTGGGCGCGATCAGCCCCATGGTGCCGGGCGCACCCGCCTTGCCCAGCCCTGCGTCCACCTGTCCCCTGGCATCGCGCGGCAGCAGCATGCCGAACTGGTAGAGCGCGCGCCGGCCCATGGCGTGGCCGGCGATCACGTTCTCGCCCACGGCCTCGGCCATGAAGCCCGCCGGCGCGATGACCTGCACGCGGCCTGCATCCACCTCTTCCTGGCGCACCACGCCGCGCACGCCGCCGAAATGGTCCACATGGCTGTGCGAGTAGACGACGGCCACCACGGGCTTGCGCGGGCGGTGCTGGAAGTACAGGTCCATGGCGGCCTGGGCGGTCTCGGTGTACATCAGCGGATCGACCACGATCAGGCCGGTCTCGCCCTCGATGATGCTCATGTTCGACAGGTCCAGGCCGCGCACCTGGTAGAGCCCGTCCGTCACCTGGAACAGGCCGCTGACGCGGTTGCGCTGGGCCTGGCGCCACAGCGCGGGGTGCACGGTGTCGGGCGCCTGGTCCTGCTCCAGGAAGGCATAGGACTGCATGCTCCAGATGGGACGGCCCTGGGCATTGCGCACGACCAGGGTGTCGGCCGGTGCGATCAGGCCGCGCCGGGCGTCCTCCATGGCCTGCGCATCGTCCAGCGGCTGCTGCGCCAAGGCCGCCTGCTGGGCCGCGCGCGTGGCGGCGCTGGCCGGCTGGGGCCTGGCCATGTCGGAGACGGGCAGGCTGCCGTGGGCGCAAGCGCCCAGCAAAGCGGCTGTGGCCAGGCTGGCCAGCAGGCGGGAAGGGCGCGCCAGCGCGCGGGGCAGGGGGTGTGAGGCTTGCATGGAAAGGTCTCCTGGCATGTGTTCGATGTCAGCGGCGAAAATACGCAGGCCCGCCGGCTGTGTCTGTCAGCCACCCGACATCCCTTTCCATGCAAGCTTCCCTCGCCTCTTCCTACCTGCCCACGCTGCGCGCCGGCCGCTGGTTCAGCGCATTGGCGCCGCAGTTTGCCGATTTGCTGCTGGCGCTGGCCCAGCCGCGCAGCCTGGAGACGGGCGAGGCCCTGTTCCTGCGCGGCGATGCGCTGGAGGGCGGGCTGTTCGCCGTGGTCCGCGGCAGCATCGGTTTTTCCGGGGTGGGTGGGCAGAGCGAGCATGCGCGCGAGGCCCTGCTCACGCGCATGGGACCGGCCACCTGGTTTGGCGAGATCGCGCTGTTCGACGGTTCGCCGCGCACCCACGATGCCCACGCCATGGAGCCCAGCGTGGTGCTGCAGGTGCCACGCCAGCCGCTGCTGGACTGGCTGCAGCAGCACCCCGCGCACTGGCATGACCTGGGCGTGCTGATGTCGGGGCGCATGCGGGCGGCCTTTGCGGCGCTGGAGGATCTGGCCCTCCTGCCCGCACCCCAGCGGCTGGCGCGCCGCCTGGTGGCCATGGCGCGTGGCTACGGCGAGCGGCTGGACGACGTGCCGGCCCGGCCGCGCCTGGATATCACGCAGGAGCAACTGGCGCGCATGCTGTCGATCTCGCGCCAGACCACCAACGTGCTGCTGCAGGGCCTGCAGGCGCGCGGCCTCATCCGGGTGCAGCGCGGCGAGATCGAGATCCTGCAGTGGCATGCGCTGTGCGCCGAGCGGTTCTGAGCGGCGCAGCCAGTCAAGGGCTGTTGTTCAGACCACCAGCGCATTCTCCACGTCCTGCACCTTGCGGCGCGCCAGCGCGAGATTGGCCTTGGCCTTGTCGAGCACCAGGTAGAGGAACAGTCCCTCGCGGTGGGCGCGCGCCTTCAGGGCGGGGTCATTCTGCATGGGGGCTGTCCTGCGACAGGGCTTCGATCTGCAGCAGCAGCAACTCGATCAGTGCCACCACCTGCGCGGGCTCGCGCACATCGGCCGGCACCACCGGGCACAGCAGGCCACGCGACTGCAGGTGCAGGGCAAATCCTTCGAGGTCGGGCCGACCATGCCGGTCCATGCGGCACACGGCCACCACGCAGGCCGTGGTGAGCAGCGTGGCGGACAGGGCATTGATGTAGGTATCCAGGTCGCCCAGTGGGTCGGGCCGGCTGTTGTCGATCAGCAGGATCACCCCCAGCGCGCCGTGCGAGAGGATGTTCCACATGAAGTCGAAGCGCTCCTGGCCCGGCGTGCCGTACAGGTACAGCTTTTCGCCGTTGTCCAGGGTGAGTTCTCCGTAGTCCATGCCGGCGGTGGACAGGGCCTTGTCCACTGCCGCATCGGTGTTGCGCACGTCGGTGCTTACCGGCGCGATCTCGCTGACGGCGCGTATGGCGGTGGTCTTGCCCGCGCCCGCGGTTCCGCAAATCAGGATCTTCAGTTCACTCATGCACGGAGGCTCTCGTCAATTGGGCAAGCCGCTGGCGGATGCGGTCGAGAATGCCCTGGGCGGGACCCGGGGCAGCGCTGCTGCGGGGTGCCGTGGCGGTCCAGCGCAGCAGGCCGATGGCGTCGAGGCGGTTCAGGAAGGCCGCGCAGATCTCCGGCGCAAGGCCCGAGCGCCGGCACAGCGCCTGCAAGGTGGTCGGCCGGCCCGTCATCAACGTGGCCAGGCGCATGTGGTGCGCGCTTGTCAGCAGCCGCTGGGGGGGCCAGCGCAGCAGCTGCACCAGCATGTCGGCCGCCGCTGCCGGGTGGGGTGCCGCCACCATGCTTTGCCCGGACGCCGTCTGGCGCACGGCCAGGGCGCGCAGGCCCATGGCATTGAGGCAGTCCTCCACCGCGTCGGCGCGCAGGGGCAGGCTCAGGTAGTCCCCCGTAGGGCGGGTGCTTTGGGGCTGGCGGCCCACGCGCAGCGTCGCCCGGCTGGACGGCGGCTCGTGCACGCCGTCATGCAGTACCACCAGGTCGGCCGAGGATTCCGTCCATTCCCAGCGGTGCTGCGTGCGGTGGTCCACCAGCCGCACGAAGGAGCGGAACAGCCTGGCGTCGCGGTCATCGAGGCCGCGCAGCGTGAAAGTGAGAGTGGGACGCTCATCCATGCCGCATTGCCTTCAGCAATTGCAACCGCAGCCGCAACCGCAATTGCAGTTGCCGTGCCTGCAGGCTCCGGCCTGCCTGTTTCCTTGTGCCCATCACGTTGCCGTTTCCTGTCCTGAATGCGCCGCACGGCAAAGCAAGCCGCGCATGCCAATGATTTCAAAGGAGATGCGGGGCGCATCATAGGAAGCGCTTGGAGCGGGACCGGGCAGTTCGCCAGCGTGATTCGGAATCGTCCGATATGTATCCGGATCAGTCCTATCGCATTGCTTTCCTGCAGCGAGACTTCAGACTCTTTGAGCGGTTTTTTGGTCGCTTCCGGATTTTCGGAGCCATGGCGGCGCTGAAAAACAGGAGTTATCTGGTTGTTGTAACCAAGACCTTGGAATGCATTGCAAATTCAGCAGGCTTGCCGTGTTTTGTGTCTGGGCGTTCCATGCCAGGGCGCCAGGTGGATTACCAGGAGGTTGGCAGCCTGAGCTGCAGCATTTCCAGGAAGGACTGCGCCGCATGCGGCAGCGTGCGGCCGGCCAGGGTCTGCACCTCGATGTCGCGCAGGTCCATGCCCCGGTCGCTGAGCGCCACGGCCACCAGTGCGCCTGTGGCCACCATGTGGCGCGCGGCGATCTCGCTGGCCACGGCCACGGCGGCGCCCTGGGCTGCAAAGTTCAGCAGGGTCTTGCCGTGGTTGCTCTCCATCACCGGCATCAGCATCAGGCCCTGGCGGCTGCAGGCCGCGTCCAGCAGCTGGCGCACGGCAGTATCGGCCGGTGTGAGTGCCAGGGGGTGGCGCACCAACTGGGCCAGCGACAGGCGGCGCGCCTGGGCCAAGGCATGGCCGGGTGCGACCAGGGCGACCAGGGGCGCCGCCACGCGGCAGGCCACGGCAATGCCTTTTTCAGGTGCGCGGCTGAAGCACAGGCCGATGTCGGCCGTGCCGCTGCGCACGGCCTCTGGCACGGCAGGCGTGGGCAGCACCATCACCTCGAAGACGATGCCGGCATGCGCGCGCTGGAACGCTGCGCACAGGCGCGGCAGGAACTCGTTGGCAAAGGCGTCGGAGCTTGCGATGCGCACGCGGCCGCTGCGCAGCCCCTGCAGGGCCTCGATCTCGCCCAGCGCGCGCTCGGCATCCAGGCCGGCGCGGCGCACATGGTCGGCCAGGATCTCCCCGGCTGCATTGAGCACCATGCCGCGCGGGTGGCGCTCGAACAGCGGCGTGCCCAGCAGCCCCTCCAGTGCGGCGATCTGGCGGCTGATGGCCGAGGCCGCCACATGCAGCCGCGCCGAGGCCTCGGTCAGCGATCCGCATTGCGCCACTTCGTGGAAGTAGCGCAGCGCGGTGTCCTGCAAAAGAAGGTGGCGGGCGTCGGGCATGTCGCCCCGATTGTCATCAATTTGCCGCAGAGGCAACGCAGGTTTGCAAATTTGCTGATGGCGGCAAAGGGGCGAGGGTTCTACGATGGCCTGTTGCGGCGTTGCTGGGGAGCAGCGGCTGCAGCCGTCCAACCCCTGTCCAGGAGTGTGCCCATGAAGGCATTGCCCAGCGTTTTACTTCCACGCCGCGCCATCGTGGCTGCAGCCTGTGCCCTGGCTGGCGCCATCGCCCTGCCCGCCGTGGCACAGGGCCAGGCGTCCTGGCCCTCGCACCCGGTGCGCCTGGTCGTGCCCTTTCCAGCCAGCGGCGCCACCGACCTCGTGGCGCGCGTGGTGGCGCAGCGCATGTCCCAGGACCTGGGCCAGCAACTGGTCATCGACAACCGCCCCGGCGCGGGCGGCACCATCGGCACGGGCGAGGCCGCCAAGGCCTCGCCGGACGGCTACACGCTGCTGTTCACCACCAGCAGCACGCATGCCATTTCGCCGCACCTGATGACCCGTCTGGCCTACAAGGCCGACAAGGATTTCACGCCCATTGCCGAGATCGGTGGCGCGGCCAGCATCCTGCTGGTCACGCCCTCGCTGCCCGTGCGCAACGTGCAGGAGCTGATCGCCTATGCCAAGGCCCATCCTGGCGCCCTCAACTACGCCAGCAGCGGCAATGGCACCATCGTCCACCTGAACGCTGCGGCCTTCGCGGCGCGCGCGGGCCTGCAGCTGACCCATGTGCCCTACAAGGGCACGGCCCAGTCCATCACCGACCTGGCCGCTGGCCAGGTGCACCTGCTGTTCGACTCCATTCCCACCGGCATGCCCCATGTGGCCAGCGGCCGCCTGCGCGCCCTGGCCGTGACCGGCGACAAGCGCAGCGCGCTGGCGCCCGACCTGCCCACGGTGGCCGAGTCCGGCCTGCCTGGCTATTCTTCGGTCACCTGGTTCGGCGTCTATGGCCCGGCCGGCATGAAGCCCGAGCTGGTGGCGCGGATCAATCAGGCCTTCAACAAGGCCATCCAGAATCCCGAGGTGGTGGCCAGCCTGGCCAAGCAGGGCGTGGAGGCCGCATCGCCCCGCACGCCCGCGCAGTTCGCTGCCATGGTGCAGGCCGACAGCGTCCGCTGGGCGCAGGTCATCAAAGACAACAAAATCACCCTTGACTAACCTTTTCCCCATCGAGACATGACAAGCACCATCAAGGACTGGACACTTCCCTACGCCTCGCACCGCTCTTCGGTGCTGGGCCGCAACATGGTCTCCACCTCGCAGCCGCTGGCCGCGCAGGCCGGCCTGTCCATGCTGCTGGCCGGCGGCAATGCCGTGGATGCGGCCATTGCCACGGCCATGGCGCTGACCGTGGTCGAGCCCACGGGCTGCGGCCTGGGCAGCGATGCCTTCTGCATCCTGTGGGATGGCAAGGAATTGCACGGCCTCAATGCCTCGGGCCGCTCGCCCGAAGCCTGGACGCCCGAGTACTTCGCCGCGCTGGGCGGCATCCCCGAGAAGGGCTGGAACGCCGTCACCGTGCCCGGCGCCGTCTCGGCCTGGGTGGAGCTGTCGCGCCGCTTCGGCAAGCTGCCGTTCGAGCAACTGGCCCAGCCCGCCATCCGCTATGCGCGCGACGGCTTTGCGGTCTCGCCCACCATCGCCACGCTGTGGGCGCTGGGCGGAGCCAAGCTCGGCGACCAGCCCGGTTTTGCCGAATGCTTCCTGCCCGATGGCAAGGCCCCCAAGGCGGGCGAGGTCTTCCGCAGCGAAGCCCATGCGCGCACGCTGGAGGAGATCGCCGCCACCAAGGGCGAGTCCTTCTACCGTGGCGCACTGGCGCGCTCGATGGCCGAGCACGCCAAGGCCTGCGGCGGCGCCATGACCGAGGCCGACCTGGCCGCTCACCAGGCCGACTGGGTCGGCACGGTGTCGCAGACCTTTGGCGACTCGGTGATCCACGAGATCCCGCCCAACGGCCAGGGCATTGCCGCGCTGATGGCGCTGGGCATGCTGGACGCACTGGGCGTGGGCGCCGAGCCGCTGGACGGCGTGGAGTCCGTGCACCTGCAGGTCGAGGCCATGAAGCTGGCCCTGGCCGACCTGCACGAATACAACGCCGACGGCGACCACATGCGCGTCGAATCCGCCCATCTGCTGGACGCCGGCTACCTGCGCGAACGCGCGGCGCTCATTGACCGCGAGCGCGCCAGCGCGCCCACCTACGGCGCACCCCGCCCCGGCGGCACCGTCTACCTGGCGGCGGCCGATGCCAGCGGCATGATGGTCTCGTTCATCCAGTCCAACTACATGGGCTTCGGCTCGGGCGTGGTCGTGCCGGGCACCGGCATCAGCCTGCAAAACCGCGGCCACGGCTTCACCACGCAAGCCGGCCATGCCAACGAGGTCGCGCCGCGCAAGCGCCCCTCGCACACCATCATCCCGGCCTTTGCGATGAACGCCGACGGCACGCCCCAGATGGCCTTCGGCGTCATGGGCGGCCCCATGCAGAGCCAGGGCCACCTGCAGATGGCCCTGCGTGTGCTGCGCTACGGCCAGAACCCCCAGGCCGCCGCCGACGCACCGCGCTGGCGCGTGACGGGCGGCAAGGGCGTGGCCGTGGAGCCGGCCTTCGACGCCGAGGTTGTCGCCGCCCTGCGCGCACGCGGCCACGAAGTCACTATCGAGGAAGGCCATGGCGTCTTCGCCTTCGGCGGCGCACAACTGGTTCTGCGCGACGGCGACCACTACATCGGCGGATCGGACCCGCGCAAGGACGGGGGCGTAGTGGCGTTCTGAGCGGGGGCTGTGTTCTGCAGCCTCACCCCCAGCGCAACACCCAATCCGCCCGCCCCCGCGTTGCCGCAATGCGGCGCGCATTGGGCTCGTCCACCTGCGCCACCCAGTCGCGTGCGGCCTGGGGGCTGCGGCCGTGGAGTTCGTGGCGGCGGGTCAGGCGTTCGATGCGAAGGCGGTCGTCCATGTCCACGTACCAGACCTCGTCCAGCAGCGCGCGCACGGCATGCCAGTGCGTGCCTGGCGCATCCTGTTCATCCATCAGCAGGTAATTGCCTTCGGTGATGACCAGGGGCACGCCGGGCGCGATGGCGATGGCGCCTGCAATGGGCTCCTCGACGGAGCGCCGGAATTCGGGGGCGTAGACCGTTTCACCGGCCACGGGCGTGTGCAGGCGGCGCAGCAGCGCCACGTAGCCGGCCGAGTCGAAGGTGTCGGGCGCGCCCTTGCGCTGCGCGCGGCCCAGGCGCTGCAGCGCGGACTGCGCTAGGTGGAAGCCGTCCATGGGCACGGCCGCCGCCAGCGGGCCCAGCGCCTGCAGCAGGGCGGCGCAGGCCGTGCTCTTGCCTGCGCCGGGCGGGCCAGCCAGGCCCAACAGGCGGCGGGGGCCGGAGCGTGCCAGCGCAAGCGCACGCGCCAGGGCTTCGGGCGGCAGGATGGCCGTCATGCGCGTGCCTGCTGCGCGCTGGCCAGCCCGTCTGCCATGAAGCCGCGTGCGTGCAGGGCCAGGTCCATGCCGTCTTCCCACATGGGGCGCCAGATGGCCAGCGCGTTCGACAGCTGCTCGTTGACGATGGCGGACGAGAAACTCTCGAAGGTGACGGTGCCCTGGTAGCCGATCTGCGCGAGCGCACCGAAGAACTGCGCGAAGTCGATGTGGCCCGCACCCAGGTAGCCGCGGTGGTTCTCGCCGATGTGCACATAGCCCAGCCGCTGTCCGCAGGCCAGCACGGGCGCGGCGAGGTCCGCCTCCTCGATGTTCATGTGGTAGGTGTCCAGGTGCACGCAGACATGGGGCTGGCCGACTTCGTCGATGAACTCCAGCGCCTGCGTGGCCGTGTTCAGCAGATTGCTTTCGTAGCGGTTGACCACCTCCAGGCCCAGCGTGACGCCGCGCTCGCCCGCGAAGTCGGCAATGCGCCGCACGGCCTCGATCGCGTTGCGCCGGCCTTGCGGCGTGCAGGGGTGCCCGTATTTCGCCATGGCGCCGTAGAGGATGCCGCCGAAATAGCGTCCGCCCAGGCGCGCCGTGATGTCCACGCCCTCTTGCAGCAGCGCCAGGCCGCGCGCGACCACGGCGGGGTCTTCGCTGGAGACATCGGCCTCGAAGGTCAGCCCGCGCGAGCAGCCCACGCCCAGGCCATGCTCCTGCAGCAGGTCACGCGTGAGCGCCAGGTCCATGAGCCGGGGGCCGTGCAGGGACAGCTCGACCAGGTCGTAACCGGCCTGGCGCGTCTGCTCGATCACATGGCGGGTGGAGGCCGGCGACAGGTCGCCGGCCCAGACGAGGGCGTGGATGCCGAGGGGGTTCATAGGGGCTCCGGGTGGACACTGCGAGAGCGTGAAGGGGAAGGTTCGGCGGGTGCCCGGGCACGGCCCCGCCAGCGCGCCAGCAGGTGGCGCGCCGCCACGGCGGCGATCATGGTGGCGCCCCACAGGGCCTGCGTGAGCTGGGCATTGGCGCCCAGCAGGTTCACCCCGCTGGACAGCACCTGCAGGATGAGCAGGGCGACGAACAGCCCCGACACCCGGCCGAAGCCGCCCATGGGATCGGTGCCGCCCAGGATGGCCGCAAGCACCGTGACCAGCAGGTAGGACTGGGCGTAGCCCGCGCTGGCCGAGTTGAAGCGCGCCATCATCAGCACGGCCGCGATCCAGCACAGCAGCGTGGACAGGGTGTAGACGCCGATCAGCACGCGGCGCGTATCGATGCCCGCATGGCGCGTGGCCTCGGCATTGGAGCCGACCATGCGGATGGCCAGCCCGTGGCGTGTGCTGCCCAGGTACAGGCCCACCAGCAGGCACACGGCCGCGAAGATCCAGAACGGCAGCGGCAGGCCCAGCCACTGGGCGGAGCCCAGGGCCTGGAAGGTCTCGGGAAAGCCTGCAATGGGCTTGCCGCGCGTGAGCCAGACGCACAGGCCGTTGATCAGCGACATGGTGCCCAGCGTGACGAGGATGGGATGGGCGTTGACGCGCGCCACCAGCCAGCCGCTGGCCAGTCCCACCAGCAGGCTGGCGAGGGCGCCCACGGTCAGTGCCGCGGCGATGAGCAGGCCCTCATGGCCCGACAGGTCCAGGCCCAGCGCCGACAGGCCTCCCACCAGCACCCAGGCCATGGCCAGGCCCGCCATGTTGGCGCTGGCGACCACGGCCAGGTTGATGCCGCCACTGACCAGCGGCAGCATCTGCGCCAGTGCCAGCAGGCCCAGTTCCGGGATTTGCAGCAGCACCGATTGCAGCGTGCCCAGGGTGGCGAAGCTGCCGGGCAGCAGCAGCGTGAACACGGCGCACAGCAGCGCCAGCAGCGCGATCAGGCCCAGCGGCGCGCCAGTGCTGCGGTTCATGGCGCGGCCCCCGCCAAAGGCGCTGCAGGAGTGGCGTCAGCGCTGCGCTGCTGGTTGCGTCGCTGCGTGCGCCGCAGTCCCGTTGCGGCGGCGCAGGCCAGCACCACGGCGCCCAGCAGCACCTGAAAGAAATACGGCGACACGCCCAGCAGGTTCAGCCCGTTGCGCAGCACGGCCAGCAGCAGCACGCCCATCAGCACGCCGCCCACGCTGCCCGTGCCGCCGAACAGGCTGGCGCCGCCCAGCACGGCGGCCGCGAGCACGAACAGCTCCGTGCCGACCAGGGCGTTGGGCACCGACTCGCCCACGCGGTGCGCCTGCACCAGGCCTGCGATGGCCGCCATCATGCCGAGCCAGCCATAGGCCACGCCTTGTATGGCGCCCAGCCCGATGCCCATGCGGTGCGCGGCCTCGGGGTTGCCGCCGAAGGCGTACAGGCGCCGCCCCAGCGCGCTGCGGCCCAGCAGCAGCGCGGTCAGCAGGGCGGCCGCAGCGGCCACGGCGATGGGCAGGGTCAGGCGCACGGGGTCTGCGCTGTCGGTGCCCGCGAAGCGGGCCAGCACCACGGAATCGCTCCACCACGACGGCAGGTCGTAGATGGACCGGCCGCCCGTGCCATGCATCAGCAGCGCGAAGTACAGGTTCAGCGTGGAGATGGTGATGATGATGGAGGTGGCGCGCAGGCGGTGGATGAGCAGGGCGTTGAATGCGCCCAGCGCCAGTCCCGTGGCCAGGCCCAGCGCGATGCTGGCCGCCGGTGCCCAGCCCAGGCGTGTGGCCGCGAGGGCCGCAAGGTACTGCGCCACCGTGGCCGTGGCGGCAAAGGAGATGTCGATGCCGCCCGCGACCAGCACCACCAGCAGGCCCACGGCCATGATGGCGGTGACCGATGCGCCCTCGGCCAGGTCCATCCAGTTGCCCAGCGTCCAGAAGCCCGGCGCCAGGGCGCCGAACAGCAGGGCCATGGCGGCAATGGCCAGGCCGAGCCGGGCCACGGGGTGTTGCAGCAGCGCGTGTGCGTGTGCGTGTTCAGGCATGGACGGCCTCCTCGATCTGGCTTTCGGAATGCACCCCCGGCACGAACTCGCCGGCGATGCGCCCGCCGCGCATGTGCAGCACGCGGTCGCAGTGGGCATGGACCTCGGCCACCTCGTCCGAGATGACGATCACCGCCATGCCCTGTGCGGCGAGCCCGTGCACGATCTCGAAGATGCCCTGCCGGTTGCCGATGTCCACGCCCACGGTGGGCGAGTCGAGGATCAGCAGGCGTGGCGCGGTCGCCAGCCAGCGGGCCAGCACCACGCGCTGGGCATTGCCGCCGGACAGCTGGTGCACGGGCGCGTCCAGCGCGGGCAGGCGCATGTGCAGGTGGTCGCTCCACTGGGCTGCGGTGGCGGCGCGGCGGCTGGCAGGCAGCCAGCCCAGCGGGCCGGACAGGCGCGGCAGCATGGCCAGCACCAGGTTGTCCTGCACGGACTGGCGCAGGTTCAGGCCGATGGACTGGCGGTCCTCGGGCACATAGGCAATGCCCGCCGCCATGGCATCGCGGTTGCTGCGCAGCACCAGCGTGCGGCCGCCCAGGCGGATGCTGCCGCGGTCGGGCCGGCGCATGCCGAACAGGCCCAGGGCCAGCTCGGTGCGGCCCGCGCCCAGCAGCCCGGTCAGGCCCAGGATCTCGCCCTCGCGCACATCGAAGCTCACGTCCTCGTAGTCGCCGTCGCGGCCCAGGCCGCGCACTTCCAGCAGCGCGGGCGCGGCGGACATGTCGCGCGCATGCAGTCGCTCATCCACTTCCTGCCCGGTCATCAGCGTGGCCAGTTGCCGGCCCGACAGTTGCGCGGCGGGCCAGGTGCCCAGCTTGCGCCCGTCGCGCAGCACGGTGACGCGGTCGGCGATCTCCATGACCTCGTCCAGCTTGTGGCTCACGAAGACGATGGCCATGCCATCGGCCTGGAGCCGGCGCACCACGGCCAGCAGTGCATCGACCTCGGCGCGCGTGAGCGAGGCCGTGGGCTCATCCATGAACAGCAGCCTGGCCCGGGCCGCCATGCCCCGGCAGATGGCCACAAGCTGGCGGCCCGCAATGGGCAGGTCGCCCACCCGCGCATCCAGCGGCAGCGCAATGCCCAGGCGCCGCATCACGGCCTGGGCCGCCTCGCGCTGGCGCCTGCGGCGCACGGGCGCCCACCAGCGGCCCATGGCCTGGTCGAAGGCAATGTTCTCGGCCACGCTCAGATTGGGAAACAGCGACAGGTCCTGGTAGATCACCTGAATGCCCAGGGACTTGGCCAGCGCCGGGTCCAGCCGCTGCACCGTCTGTCCGCCGATGTCGATGCGCGCGCCCGGCTGCGGCGCGTGCACGCCGCTGAGCACCTTGATCGCCGTGCTCTTGCCGCTGCCGTTGCTGCCCATCAGGCAGTGCACCTCGCCGGGCATCACGTCCCAGTCCAGCGCATGCAGCGCGGTGGCGTCGCCAAAGCGCACGGTGACCGCCTGCATGCGGACCAGTGCCGTTGTGGTGGCATCCATGGCAGCGCGCGGCTCACAGGCCCAGGCCGACCAGCCGGTCTATGGTCTGCCGGTTGATCGGCTCCAGCCTCTGGCCCTGGATGTTGCGGCGCTCGCGGTCCACCTGGACCTTGCCCAGGCCCGGTATCTCCATGCCGTCCGTGGGCTCGCGGCCGTCGATCAGCATCTTGCCCACGTGCACGATCACCTCGCCGGCCAGCGCGGGGTTCCAGATGAAGCCCTCGCGGATCACGCCGTCGCGCACCAGCTTCGCCCCCTGGCCCGGCGAGAACGAGCCCACCACGGCAATGCGCTCGGCTTTGCGCGCATCGGCCACCGCGCGGCCAGCGCCAATGGGGCCCTGGCTGCCGAAGGCCAGAAAGCCCTTGAGGTCGGGATGGGCGCGCATCAGGTCCTGGGCGCTGCGGTAGGAGTCGTCCAGGCTCTCGGCCACGCCGAAGCGCTCGGACACCAGCTGCATCTTCGGCCACTGCTTTTTCTGGTGGGCGATGGCCGCATCGGCCCAGGCGTTGTGCAGCGGCACGGTCAGCGAGCCCACGAAGACCACGTACTTGCCCTCGCCACCCATGGCCTTGCCCAGGCTGTCCATGTGGCGCTCGCCAAATCCCGCGACGCTGCTCAGCTCGATGTTCCAGTCGGCGCCCTTCTGGTCGGGCGACTCGTGCGTGAGCACCCTGATGCCCGCGCTGCGCGCACGCCGGAACACGGGCTCCAGCGCCCTGGCATCGTTGGGCACCACGGCGATGACCTTGCTGCGGCGCGCGATCAGGTCCTCGACCGCGCGCACCTGCTGGGCCGCATCGGCCTCGGTGGGGCCGACCATGCCGCTGGAGATGCCCAGCTCGCGGCCCGCCTTGCGGATGCCGGTCTCCATGGCGTTGAACCACGGAATGCCCCCGACCTTGGCCACCACCGACACATCCTCGGCGCTGGCCGCGCCTGCCAGCACCGCCAGGGTGCAGGCCAGCAGTGCCCTCGAGAACCGGCTGAATCCATGGAACATGGCGCTCCTCCCTGTGTTTTGCACAATCGATTGCGCAAACTATAGACAGATGGACTTCCATTGCCGATGCGGGATTTCCCGGGCCGCTGCTGCGTGCCGGTGCCGGTCCGCCCGAATCGCTGCCGCAGCGGCTACGATGGCCGCCGAGCGCTCCCGTCCCAACCCCTGCAGAGCACCGTGAACCGCCCCCGAACCTCCACCATCTACGACCTGGCCGAACTGGCCGGCACCTCGGCCTCGACGGTCAGCGCCATCCTCAACGGCAGCTGGCAGTCGCGGCGCATCAGCGAGGAGACCGCGCGCCGCGTGCAGCAGCTCGCCCAGGAACACAGCTTTGCCGTGAACCGCCAGGCCAGTGGCCTGCGCCGCCAGCGCTCGGGGCTGATCGGCATGGTGATTCCCACGCACGAGGACCGATTCTTCGGCGCGCTGTCCCAGGCCTTCGAGCGCATGGCCCATGGGCGCGGCCTGTGCCCGCTGGTGGTCAGCACGCTGCGCGACGGCGCGCTGGAGGTGGAGACCGTGCGCTCGCTGATCGCCTTTCGCGTGGAGCACCTCATCGTCACAGGCGCCACCCGGCCCGACGCCATCAGCGCCGAATGCCGCAAGGCCGGCGTGCGCCATGTCAACGTGGATCTGCCCGGGAAAAAGGCGCCCTCCGTCACCAGCGACAACCGCTGGGGTGCGGCCGAACTCACGCGCCTGCTGCTGGCGCGCTCCAGGCCACCGGCAGGTGCGCCGCAGGACGCCATCTGCTTTCTGGGTGGCGTCCGCAAGGAGTACGCCACCGAGCAGCGCCTGGCCGGCTTTCGCGAAGCCCTGGCGCCTCACACGCCGGTGGCGGACGAGCACATCGTCTGCTGCGGCTACGACCCCGAAGCGGCCCGCCTTGCCATGGCAGCGCTCTACCAGCGCCTGGGCGGCCTGCCGCGCGCGCTGCTGTTCTCATCGGGCATCACGCTGCAGGGCGCCATCCGCTTCCTGCGCGCACTGCCCGATGCGGAACTGGCGCAATGCAGCTTTGGCAGCTACGACTGGGATCCCTATGCCGAATGCCTGCGCTTTCCGGTGCACATGGTGCGCCAGAACGTCGAAGGCCTGATGGCCGAGGCCTTCCGCGCCATCGACGGCGAAGGCCTGCGCGCGGGGCAGGTTGTGCAGGTGCGGCCGCAGTTGGTGGAGTGGGGGGAGGTGAGTCGCTTTGTGGGAGGCGCTTGCCGGGAGCCCGATGGAAGACCAACTCCATGGTGTTGATCAACATCGCTTGATTAGGAATGAGTTCGACGAGCCTCAAGCCCCGCTTTGAGAACGATCCTGCTTCTCAGCGCTTGCGCCGACCGCTTATGTCGTCCCCGACGACACGTCAATGAAACATGTTCTCATTTCATCGAAATGAAGACATATGTGCGGCTCACGTCACTTGCGACGCCATGAATGGGTATGTCGCTGAATCTGTATTTCACCCACCAACCCCGGCATCACCGTGAAATCCACCTGCGCCTGCGCCAGTTGCTGCATGGCCGGGATCAGGGCGCGGGCGTCGCCGCGCCGCCATTGGAAGGCGTAGTGCAGGGGGGCCAGGGCGGCCTTGGGATGGGCGCCCCCGACGGCGCGCAGGCCCAGGGCGGCGATCCAGCCGGTGGGCAGGAAGCCCACGCCCAGGCCGGCGCGCAGCATGCCGGCCACGGCGCCCCAGCTGTTGCACAGGATGCGCTCGCGCACGCTGGCGCCCTGGGCGAGCAGCCAGTCGTCCAGCAGGCGCGTGGTGCCGGCCTGCGGGGGCAGGGTGACCAGCGCATGGCGCTGCAGCAGTGCCGTGGCGCCCAGGCGGCCCGCGCCTGCCAGGCCGGGGGCCACGGCCCAGGCAAAGCGCGCGGCGCCCACGGGGCGGGACAGCAGGCTGCTGCGCGAGGAGCGGCCCGCGATGACGGCAAAGTCCAGCTCGCCGTCGTCCAGGCGCTGCTCCAGCACGCCGCCCACGTCCACATGGGGCTCCAGCACCAGTTGCGGATGGGCCTGGCGCACGGCGGCCACGAAGGCCGGCAGCCAGGTCAGCGCCGACAGGTCGCCCACGCCGAAGCGGCAATGGCCGGCCAGTGCCTCGCGCGTGTCCAGGGCCTGGCCCAGCGCGGCCATGGCGTTGAGCACCTCCAGCGCGGCGGGCAGCAGGCGCTGGCCGGCATCGGTGAGCACGGCGCGGTGGCCGCTGCGGTCGAACAGCGGCTGGCCCAGCGCGGACTCCAGTTCCGTGATGCGCTTGGACAGCGAGGACACGGACAGGTGCACGCGCTGCGCGGCCGTGGCGAAGTTGCTGCAGGTGGCGGCCCACCAGAAGGCTTCGAGCTGCTTGACCGAGGGTGTGGACATGGGTTTGTCATTGGCAAAAAGCGAACAAGTACATTCTAAATAATCCACTTTCATTCAATGGATGCGCGGCCTACAGTGGCGCCGGTTCCTGAACATTCCGAGGTCCGCACCATGGCCACCATCGCTTCCTCCTCTGCCTCCACGCCTTCGGCATCCGCCCTGCCGGCGCCGCGCGCCCCGGCCGTGCTGCGCCGCATGCTGTCGCTGCATGATTTCGAGGAGGCCGCGCGCCGCAGGCTGCCCCGGCCCATCTTCGGCTACATCGCCGGGGCGGCAGAGGACAACGCCTCGCTGCGCGACAACCGCGAGGTGTTCGGCGAATGGGGCCTGACCACGCGCGTGCTGGCCGATGTGTCGCAGCGCTCGCAGGCCGTGGAGCTGTTCGGCGAGCGCTATGCCAGCCCCTTCGGCATTGCGCCCATGGGCATCAATGCTCTGTCCACCTACCGGGGTGATCTGGTACTGGCCCGCGCGGCCCAGCGCGCGGGCATTGTGTCGGTGATGAGCGGCACTTCGCTGATCCCCATGGAGGAGGTGGCGCGCGAGAGCCCGGCCACCTGGTTCCAGGCCTATATCCCCGGGGACCAGGCCCGCATCGACGCGCTGATCGACCGCGTGGAGCGCGCAGGCTTTCGCACCCTGGTGGTGACGGTGGACATACCGATCTCCGCCAACCGAGAGAACAACATCCGCACCGGCTTTTCCACGCCGCTCAAGCCCAGCCTGCGCCTGGCCTGGGACGGCATGGTGCGCCCGGGCTGGGTGGCGGGCACCTTCCTGCGCACGCTGCTGCGCCACGGCATGCCGCATTTCGAGAACTCGTTTGCCACGCGCGGCGCGCCCATCATGTCGTCCAGCGTGATGCGCGACTTTTCGGCACGCGACCACCTGAGCTGGCGCCATATCGAGGCCATCCGCCGCCGCTGGAAGGGGCCGCTGGTCATCAAGGGCGTGCTCAGCGTGGAGGACGCGCTGCAGGCGCGGCGCGTGGGGGCCGACGGCATCGTGCTGTCCAACCATGGCGGGCGGCAGCTCGACGGCGCGGTGTCGGCCATGCGCATTCTTGAGGACGTGGTGGCGGCTGTGGGGCCGGACTATCCGGTGCTGATCGACGGGGGCTTTCGGCGCGGCTCCGATGTGCTCAAGGCCGTGGCGCTGGGCGCGCGCATGGTGCTGGTGGGCCGGCCCTTCAACTATGCCGCCGCTGTGGGCGGCGAGGCCGGCGTGCTGCACGCCATCGGCCTGCTGCGCGACGAGGTGGACCGCAACCTGGCCATGCTGGGCGCCTCCTCCTGCGGCGCGCTGGATCGCTCGCACATCGTGCGCCGCGCATCGGCCTGACAGAAACCTCCACCGTCCGTTCAAAACACAGCCATTCCCAGGAGACATTCCATGAACCACTTCACTTCACGCCGCAGCCTGTGCGCCCTGCTGCTGGCCGCTGGTGCCGCACCGGGCGCCATGGCGGCCGATGCCGGCGCCTATCCCACGCGCCCGGTGCGCCTGATCGTGCCGTTTGCGGCCGGCGGCACCACCGACATCGTGGCGCGCGCGATTGCGCCGCGCATGGCAGAGGCCCTGGGCCAGCCGCTGGTGGTGGACAACAAGGGCGGCGGCGGAGGCGCCATCGGCGCGCACGAGGCCGCGCGCGCCCAGCCCGACGGCTACACGCTGGGCGTGGCCACCGTGTCCACCACGGCCACCAATCCGGCCATCAACCCGCGCCTGCCCTACAACCCGCTCACCGATTTCACGCCCATCACCAACATTGCGGCCACGCCCAATGTGCTGGCCGTGCATCCGGGCTTCAAGGCGCAGAGCTTTGCGGCCTTCGTGGAGGAGGTGAAGAAGAACCCCGGCAAGCATGCCTACGGCACGGCGGGCACGGGCTCCATAGGCCACATGCTGATGGAGCTGATGTCCAGCCGCTCGGGGCTGTCGCTCACGCATGTGCCCTACCGGGGATCGGGCCCCGCGCTCAACGATGCGGTGGCGGGCCAGGTGCCCATCGTCTTCGACAACCTGCCCTCGGCCCTGCCCTTCATCAAGGCGGGCCGGCTCACCGCGCTGGCGGTGGCCGCGCCCGAGCGCCTGGCCCAGCTGCCCCAGGTGCCCACCTTCAAGGAACTGGGGCTGGAGCCTGTGAACCGCAGCGCCTTCTATGGCATCTACGGCCCCAAGGGGCTGTCGCCCGAGATCGTGGCGCGCCTGCATGCGGCCGCCCAGCGCGCGCTGGCCAGCCCCGAGGTGCGCCGCCAGATCGAGGACACGGGCTCGCGCGTGATCGGCAACCGCCCCGAGGAGTTCGCGCGCGAGATCGCTGCCGAGAACGCCCTGTACCGCAAGATCGCCACGGAGCGGCGCATCGTGGCGGATTGAGGGGCAGCCGGGGCGGGAATAGGCGATGGGGCCGGGGCTGCGAAAAAATTTTTGCCAACGCTGTCACAACGCGCACGCCCCGTGCGTCTTGAAGGTATGGGCCAGCCATTCCGGCCGGCTGCTACATCCCTCAAGGAGTGTTTTCCATGACCGCTTCGTCTTCCGCTGCCACCGGCGCCCGTCCTCTTGCCGCCCCCACGCCGCGCCTGAACTTCCAGGCCGTCGCCCCCGAGCTGTACAAGGCCCAGGCCGGCATCAACGCGCTGCTCAACCAGTCCAGCCTGGGCATCCAGCTGCTGGAGCTGGTGTTCCTGCGTGTCTCGCAGATCAACGGCTGCGCCTTCTGCGTGGACATGCACACGCGCGAACTGCTGTCCCGGGGCGAGGACCTGCAGCGCATCAACAGCATCGTCACCTGGCCCGAGGTGGATTTCTACGACGGGCGCGAGCGCGCCGCCCTGAACTGGGCCGAGCGCTGCACGCGCCTGAGCCAGGCCCATCCCGAGCAGCAGGACTTCGAGGCGCTGCGCCCGCATTTCAGCGAGCGCGAGATGGTGGAGCTGACCTATGCCATCGGCAGCATCAATGTCTGGAACCGCCTGTGCGCGGGCTTTGCAGCGCCCGTGGCACGCAAGCCGATCAAGCTCTGAACGCCTGCAAGCCGCTCACTCCGCGGAGAGCTTTCGCTCCTTCACCAGCCTGCCCCACTGCTCGTATTCCTTCTTCATGAAGGCTGCGAACTCGGCGCGCGTGGTGGGCTGGGGGGTGAGGCCGTGCTTGTTCAGCGCCTCCTTGACGCCGGGGTCATTGAGTACCTTGACGATCTCGGTGTTCCAGCGGTCCAGCATCGGCTTGGGCGTCTTGCCCGGTGCCACGAAGGCATACCAGTTCAGTGCCTCGAAGCCGGGATAGCCGGCTTCGGCCACCGTGGGGATGTCGGGCATGTACGCCGGGCGTGTCAGCCCCGTGGTGGCCAGCGGGATCAGCTTGCCGGCCTCGATGTGGGGCAGGGCCGTGGGCGGCGCGGCGAAGTAGCTGGTCACGCGCTCGCCCAGCAGGTCCTGCAGCGCGGGCGCGCCGCCCTTGTAGGGCACATGCACCATGTCGATGCCCGCGCGCTGGTTGAACAGCTCGCCTGCCAGGTGGGAGGCCGAGCCCGCGCCCGTCGAGGCGTAGTCCACCGTGCCCGGGTTCTTCTTGGCCTTGGCCACGAACTCGGCCAGGGTCTTCACGCCCGCGCCCTTGTGCACCACCAGCACGTTGGGAAAGTTCACGCCGCCCGAGATGGGCGCCAGGTCCTTGAAGGGGTCGTAGGGCAGCTTCATCAGGTGCGGCGCAATGGTCAACGGCCCCACCGAGCCGAACAGCAGCACCGAGCCGTCGGCCGCCGCATTGGCCACCTGCTGGTGGGCGATGTTGCCGCCCGCGCCGCCCTTGTTCTCCACCACCACGCTCTGGCCGATGTTCTCGCCCAGCTTCTTGGCGATCAGGCGCGCGGCCGCATCTGCGGCGCCGCCGGCGGCGAAGCCCACGACCAGGGACACGGGCTTTTTGGGAGGAAAGTCCTGGGCCTGCGCACTGGCGGCCAGTGCGAGCAGGGAGGCGGCCAGGGCGCTGGCGTGCAGGAAGTTGCGCTTGTTCATCATGGGGTTGTCTCCGTCATTGGCTGGGAATCGGGGCGGATGCGGCTAGTCGGCGCCCAGACCGATGGGGCTGGGCTGGCGCTTTTCGGTGTTGTGGCGCAGCAGGGATGCCGTGCGGAACACGCCGTGCGCGAACTTGCCGTAGGGCAGGGTGGCGAACAGGGCGATCACCGTGCCCAGGTGCAGGCACAGCAGCAGGGCCAGCGCCGGCGTTCCGCGGCCCAGCCACAGCGCCATGCCGCTGGCCGCGACCAGGAACAGCAGGGCGATGAAGCCCAGGTCCATGGGTTTCTGGCGCGCATCGCCATGCAGTGGGTGGCGCCTGCGGTTCAGGTGCCACAGGCCTGCGGTGCCCAGCATGAGGCTGGTGCCGCCCACGGCGCCCAGCAGCTTGGGCAGGCTGGGGAATTCGTAGGGCGCGGCCCAGCCGAACACGTAGTGGTAGACCGTGGCCAGCGCCGTGGCCGCAAAGCACAGCATGAATCCGTAGAAGGTCAGGTGGTGAAAGCGCCTGCGGCTCAGGGTGTAGGCATCGTCGTCGTTGTGGCAGCCCTCGCCGTGGCCGCCGTCCAGGTATTTGAGGCGCAGCACGTCGTGCGCGGCCTCGGCCGCCGCTGGCGTGCCCACGTCCACGCCGCCGGTGGCGGGCTTGACGTCCTTCCAGAAGCGGCGCACGCCCATGGCCAGCGCCAGCACCACGAACAGGAACACGGGCGCGAAGATGCCCACCAGCAGGTTGTGCGGGAACAGGTTGTAGAAGTTGGCGCCCAGGTCGGCGCCCCACAGCCGGCCCAGGCCGCCCTGCAGGGCCACGGCCAGCACCAGGAACAGCGACAGGCCTGCGGCCAGGGCCAGCGACAGCGTGAGCCCGTTCCTCTGGTACAGGCGCCCCAGGGCGGGCGGCCAGGCGTAGTCGGCATAGGTCTGGCCGCGCACCTCGGCCATGGCCTTGGGGATGTTGATGGCGAACTCGTGCGGCGGCGCGTACTGGCAGGCATGCAGGCAGGCGCCGCAGTTGTGGCACAGGTTGGCCAGGTAGTGCACATCGGCCTTGCCGAACTCCAGGCGCCGCGTCATGGCCGGGAAGACCGCGCAAAAGCCTTCGCAGTAGCGGCAGGCGTTGCAGATCTGCAGGGCACGCGCCACCTCGCCTTCGGCGGCCGTTTCGGTGGAGACCGGCAGGATGGGGATGACCCGGCCGGCGGCCAGGTCCTGGGCTTCTTGTGCCAGGGCGTTCAGGGTCTGCATCTCGGTCAAGCCTTCTCTGTCACTGCGCCGCGCACGGCGGGGTGGCCCGTGGCGGCCAGGGCTGCGTTGCGGCCCGCGATGCGGCCGAAGGCCGTGCCGATCGACATGCCCACGCCGGCCGTATAGCCCTTGCCCAGCACGTTGCCGGCCATCATTTCGCCGGCCACGAACAGGCTGGTGCTGGGCTGGCCGGCAAAGCGCACGGCCGCCGTGTCGTCGGTCTCCAGGCCCAGGTAGGTGAAGGTCACGCCGGGGCGCAGCTGGTAGCCGTAGAAGGGCGCCGTGTCGATGGGGCGGGCCCAGTGGGTCTTGGCGGGCGCCAGGCCCTCGGTATGGCAGTCGTCCAGCGCCGTGTGGTCGAAGTGGCCGACGCGGCAGGCGCCGTTGTAGGCATCCAGGGTCTGCATGAAGCGTTCCTCGTCCAGGCCCAGCTTGCGTGCCAGCTCGGGCAGGGAGTCGGCGCGCACGCCCGGGAAGACCGGCGGCATGAAGCGGCCAATGGCCTTGGCGTCGATGACGGACCAGGCGGTCTGGCCCGGCTGCTGGGCCACCAGGCGGCCCCAGATGGCATAGCGCTTGGGCCAGAAGTCCTCGCCCTCGTCGTAGAAGCGCTCGGCCTCGCGGTTGACCACCACGCCCAGCGAGACGCAGTCGATGCGCGTGCAGATGCCGCCGTCGTACAGCGGCGCGCGCGCATCGATGGCCACCATGTGGGCCTGGGTGGGATCGCCGATGCGGTCGGCGCCATGGTCTTCGAGCAGGTGGCGCAGCAGCACGCCGCGGTTGAAGGCCGTGCCGCGGATCAGGAAGTTGTCGGATGGCCATTCGCCGCGTGCGTTCTGCCCCCAGGCCTCGCGCAGCCACTCGCGGTTGGACTCGAAGCCGCCCGCCGCCAGCACGCAGGTCTTTGCGGTGATGCGCTGCTCGCCCACCCAGGCGGCCTTGAACTCGCCGCCCTCGATCTCCAGCCGGTCCACGGGCGACGCGTAGCGCACCTGCACGCCCAGCCTTTCGGCGCTGCGGTAGTAGGCATTGACCAGGGCCTTGCCCCCGCCCATGAAGAAGGCATTGGTGCGCGCCACGTGCAGGGCGCCCGACAGCGGCGGCTGGAAATGCACGCCGTGGCGGCGCATCCAGTCGCGGCAGGTGGAGGAGGCGCGGATCACCATGCGCGCCAGGTGCTCGTTGGTGATGCCGCCCGTGACCTTGAGCAGGTCCTGCCAGAACTCCTCTTCGGGGTAGGCCTCGACCAGCACGTCCTGGGGCGCGTCGTGCATGCAGCGCAGGTTGCGCGTGTGGCCGGAATTGCCGCCGCGCCAGTCGCGCGGCGCCGCCTCCAGCAGCAGCACGCTGCGGCCTGCCTCGCGCGCCATCAGGGCCGCGCACAGGGCGGCATTGCCGCCGCCTATGACCAGGACATCGGGGTCCATGGAGTTCTCCTTGCATTCGCCATCGTGGGGATTGCGAATGTAGGGAGAACGCCGCGCGGCGGGCAGGGGCCCGCCGGCATGGGGGTATCAGTCTTCGTGATGGATGAGGGCCGTGCCGGCCCAGGCGCCGCCGCGCAGCAGCTGGCGCACGCAGTCGATCAGCACCACGCGCGCGGCCAGGGCGGCGGGCGACAGCTCATCCTCGGACAGGCTGCACAGCAGGTTGGTGCGCAGGGCATCTTTGTCCGTGATACGCGACCACTCGAAGCGCTGCGCGGCATCGGCATAGCGGCCCATGGAGGCCCAGGGCTGCACCGTGCTGCCCAGGCCCGCATCCACGGCCGCCATGACCATGGACAGCGAGTCCACCTCCAGCACCAGATGCGGCGTGAAGCGCGCCTGCGAGAAGGCCGTGTCCAGCGTGCTGCGCAGGCCGTGCAGGCCCGTGGGCAGGATCAGCGATTCGCCGGCCAGGTCGGCCAGCGCCATCTGCGGCGGCAGCGGCTCGGGGTGGTGGCCGCGCGCGCGGATCAGGAACAGCTCCTCCTCGATCAGCGGGTGCACCTGCCAGCGCCGCCCACCTGCGCGGGCCTGACCGCCGTGCAGGCGGGCGTCAAACAGCACGGCCATGTCCAGCGCGCGCGCATTGAGCATGTCGGTCAGGTGGCCGGACATGCCCTCCACCATGTGCAGGCGCACATCGGGGTAGCGCGCGCGCATGGCCTGCATCATGGGCAGGCCCAGCATGGCCGAGGTGGTGGGCGCCAGGCCCACGCTGACCGAGCCCGACAGCCGCGCCTGCTGCGCGCTGCGCACGGCCTGCTCGGCATGGCGCAGCGTGAGCTGGGCCTCGCGGAAGAAGGCCACGCCCGCCTCGGTGGGCACCACGCCGCGCGGCGTGCGCTGCAGCAGCCGGGTGGACAGCTCGCTTTCCAGGCGGCTGACCTGCTGGCTCAGCGCGGACTGGACCATGTCCAGGTCCAGGGCGGCGCGGCTCATGGAGCCCAGTTCGACGATGCGGACGAAGTAGCGGAGTTGTCTCAGTTCCATGGGGGCGGCGCTTGTGGATGGCAGCGGCGATTGTCGGTGCAGATCGTCGGTGCAGACCGGGCGGGCCGCCGCACCGGGGGCTTGGCCTCAGATGCCGCGCGGCAGCAGGGCCGCCAGGGCCTCGCCTATCGAGCGCGCAATCAGCTTCTGGCGCTCGCCGGGCATGCGCTCCAGCGTGGAGGCCACGCTGACGGCGGCCACGGGCTCGCCTTCGGCATTGCGCACCGCCATGCCCACGGCCAGCACGCCGCGCGTGGCGTGGTTGCCGATGACGGACCAGCCGCGCTGGCGCGTGGCCTTCACCAGCAGGGCCATGCGCTCGGGCGTCATGCCGCCGTACTGCTCCAGCACGGGCGCGTTGGCCGCCATCGCGGCCTGCACCTCGGCATCGGGCAGGGCGGCCAGCAGGGCCAGTCCCGCCGCTCCCACGCCCAGCGGCTGGCGCGTGCCCACCTGGATCACCAGGATCTGCACCGGATGCGTGCCCACATGGCGGGCGATGCAGTGCGATGCCGCGCCTTCGCGCACGATGGCAAAGGCCGCGTCCGCGCAGCCCGCGCTCACGCGCTCCAGCACGGGCTGCAGCCGCACGGCCATGTTGGGCTGGCCTGCGCTGGCGGCCGTGGCCGCCAGCCGGTGGCCGGCCGCATAGGCGAAGCGCCCCCTGTGCGCCACATAGCCGCTGTCCACCAGGGTGGACAGCAGGCGGTACACCGTGGCGCGCTCCAGCCCCGTGGCGCGGCACAGGTCCGCGACGCGCAGGCCCTCGCGGCCTGCGGCCAGCACGGCGTCCAGCACCTGCAGGCCACGGCGCAGGGTGCGGCTGCCGGCATCGTCGGCGGAGACTGGAATGTCCGCTGGCCGGACGTTTGGATTGGTGCTGCGCGAAGGCATGGAAAAGAATTTCCCGGTGATTGCAGGCAGGGCAGAAAAGGGCCTGCGTGCAGCGCGCAGTGTGCCGCAGGCCGTCGAAAGCCCACACAGGCAGACATAAGCGGACATAAGCAGACATAAGCAGACATCAGAACGATCACCTGGAGACAAGACATGACCACCCCTGCCCGTTTCAATCCGTGGGCGCGCCGGCGCCTGCTGGCCTGTTCCTTCACCTGCGCACTGGCCGGCATGGCCGCCGCGACCGTCGCGACCGTGGCGTTGGCGCCCGCGCCCGTGCTGGCGCAGCCGGCGGCCTGGCCGGCCCGGCCCGTGCGGCTCGTGGTGGGCTATGCGGCCGGTGGCGCCACCGACGTGATCGCACGCCTGGTGGCCGCCAGGATGGGCGAGCAGCTGGGCCAGAGCGTGGTGGTGGACAACCGCACGGGCGCCAACAGCAATGTGGGCGCCGAGGCCGTGGCGCGGGCGCCTGCGGACGGCTACACGCTGTATGTCTACACCATTGCCAACACCATCAATGCCTCGCTCTACCCCCGGCTCGGCTATGACCCGGTCAAGGACTTCGAGCCTATCGGCCTGATCGCCAAGATTCCCAACATCCTCGTGGTCAACCCGCGCCTGCCCATACAGAACGTGGCCGACTATGTGCGCCATGCCCGGCAGAGTGCGCAGGGCATCAGCTTCGCCTCGTCGGGCAGCGGCTCGTCGATCCACCTGTCGGGCGAGATGTTCCGGCAGCTGTCGGGCCTGCGCATGCTGCACGTGCCCTACCGGGGCAGCGCACCGGCCATCACCGACCTGCTGGGCGGGCAGGTGGATTCCATGTTCGACAACGCGCCCTCGGCCCTGCCCCATGTGCAGGCCGGCAAGCTGCGCGCGATCGCCATCACCAGCGCCCGGCGCTCGGCGCTGCTGCCCGATGTGCCCACGCTGGCGGAGTCGGGCTATGCGGGATTCGACGTGCAGTCGTGGTTCGGCCTGGCCGCCCCTGCGGGCACGCCGCCCGCCGTGATCGAGCGCCTGAACCATGCCCTGAACACCGCCCTGGCCGCACCCGAGCTGCGCCAGCGCCTGGGCGAGATGGCCGCCACGCCCGAGCCCGGCACCCCGGCGCAGATGCGCAGCTTTGCGGCGTCGGAGATCAAGCGCTGGCGCGAGGTGGTCAAGGCCTCGGGCGCCACCGCCCAGTAGTTCGACACACGTTCGGCAAAAGCTCAATACAACCGCCCCACAAGGAGACGACCCCCATGCAACCCATAGATTTTTTCTGGCGCGCGGCCGAGCGCTGGCCGCAGCGCATCGCCATCGACGCGCCGGGCGGCTGCATCCGCTATGACGCGCTGGCCCGCAAGGTGGCCGCGCTTGCGGCCGGCCTGCAGGCGCTAGAGCCCGCCGTGCAAAGCCGCGTGGGCATCTGCGCGGGCAACAGCGCAGACCATATCGCCGCCCTGCTGGCGGTGATGGCCAGCGGCAAGGTCTGGGTGCCGCTCAATCCCAAGAGCACGCAGTCCGAGGTGCGCCGCATCATCGATGCCACCGAGCCTTCCATCGTGCTGTGCGATGCCGGCGGCGCTGCACTGGTGCAAGGGGCGCCGGGCATCCACCTGGTGCTGGGCGAGGGCACGGCGGCGCTGGAGCAGGCGCAGACCGGCGCTTTGCCTGTGACACCCGACCTGCCCGCCGATGCCATCCAGGCCATCAAGTTCACGGGCGGCACCACGGGCCTGCCCAAGGGCGTGATGCAGCCCTGCCGCGCCTGGATGGCCGGCATTGCCAACCAGATCCAGGCCTGGGGGTTCGATGAGCATGACCGCTACGTCATGGCCGCGCCCATCACGCATGGCACGTCCACCTACCTGCTGCCCATCCTGGCGCAGGGCGGCTGCCATGTGCTGCTGGATGGTGCGGGTGCCGAGGCCGTGCGCAGCGCCTTTGCCCTGCGCGGCGGCACCGTGTGCTTCATGCCGCCCACCCTGATCTACATGCTGATGGCGCTGCCGGGCGCCAGCCGTGCGGACTTCCCCGGCCTGCGCCGCCTCATCTACGGCGGCGCCGCCATGCCGCCCGAGAAAATCCGCCAGGTGCGCGCCTTCTTCGGCCCCGTGCTGGCCACCACCTATGGCCAGACCGAGGCGCCGCAGATCCTCACGGCCATGCGGCCCGAGGACTTCGAGGACGAAGGCCTGTGGACCTCCGTGGGCCGGGCCACCTGGTTCAGCGACCTGGCCATCATGGCGCCCGACGGCCGCCTGCTGCCCCGGGGCGAGGTGGGCGAGGTCGTGGCGCGCGGCGATCTGCTGATGAGCGGCTACTGGCGCCTGCCCGGCAAGACCGCCGAGACCCTGGTGAACGGCTGGCTGCACACGGGGGACCGGGGCCTGATCGATGCGCAGGGCTACCTGCACCTCAAGGACCGCCTGAAGGACCTGGTCATCACGGGCGGCTTCAACGTCTATCCCGTGGATGTGGAAAACGCCCTGGGCCAGCATCCGGCCGTGCACGAGTGCGTGGTCTTCGGCATCCCCGACGACCATTGGGGCGAGGCCGTGCAGGCCGCCGTGCAATTGCGCGCCGAACTGCGCCCCGACCAGCGGCCGGACGAGGCCGAGCTGATCGCCTTCGTGCGCCAGCGCCTGGGTCCCGTGCAGACACCCAAGCGCATCCACTTTCACGCCAGCCTGCCGCGCTCGCCCGTGGGCAAGCTGCTCAAGACGGCCGTGCGCGAGCTTGCGCTGGCACCCCGCTGATCCCGCACACCATCACAAGGAAACCCTGGCCATGGCAACCCCCCAACCCCCCGTCACCCGCCTGTGCACCCACACCCTCACCAGCCTGCATTACCGCGATGCCGACCTGGTCGAGGACCTGATGGGCAAGAAGACCTTCACCGAGGTGATGCTGATGCAGATCCTGGGCCGCACGCCGCGCCCCGTGGACCTGCGCATCGCCGATGTGGTGCTCATCGTGCTCATGGAGCATGGCCTCACGCCCAGCGCCATCGCCACGCGCCTCATCTACATGAGCGCGCCCGAGAACCTGCAGGGCGCCGTCTCGGCCGGCCTGCTGGCCGTGGGCAGCTCCTTCGTGGGCACCATGGAGAACTGCGCCGCGCTGCTCGATCGCATCGCCGCCGCCGCCGACCCCGAGGCCGAGGCCCGCGCCATCGCCCGGCACCACAAGGCGTTGAAAAGCCCCGTGCCCGGCTTCGGCCACCACCTGCACAAGCCCGTGGACCCGCGTGCCTACAAGCTGCTGGACATGGGCCGCGCCGAACCCGAACTGGCGGGCAGCAGAATCCGCGCGCTCGAAATCCTGTCCGCCGCCGTGGACGCCGCAGCGGGCCGGCCCATCACCATCAATGCCACGGGGGCCGTGGCCGCCCTGCTGGGCGAGATCGGCGTGCCCACGGCCGTGATGCGCGGCTTTGCCGTCATCTCGCGGGCGGCCGGGCTGGTGGCGCATGTGGTGGAGGAGCAGCAAAGCCCGTCGGGCCGGTTCATCTGGGAAACGGTGGAGGAAGCCATCCCCTACGCGGGGCATGCAGTTTCCGCGAACGCTGCGTGAAGCAATGACCGATGGACCACCGCGCGCCATGCCGCGAGCATGGAGTCCATGCAACAAACCCATGGATTGTCCGACGCCCTCGGCGGCCTGCGCGTGGTGGACCTGTCCCGCATCCTGGCGGGACCCTGGTGCACCCAGAACCTTGCCGACCTGGGCGCATCGGTGCTCAAGATCGAGCGTCCCGGCACGGGCGACGACACGCGCGCCTGGGGCCCGCCCTTCGTGCAGGCGCCCGGTGGCGAGGCCGTGTCGGCCTACTTCCTGTCCTGCAACCGCGGCAAGCAGTCGGTGGCGCTGGACTTCACCGAGCCGGCCTCGCATGCCTGGCTGCTGCGCCAGATCCGCGATGCCGACGTGCTGGTGGAAAACTACAAGGCCGGCGCGCTGGCGCGCCACGGCCTGGACTACGCGGCGCTGGCCGCCATCAACCCCGGGCTGATCTACCTGTCGATCACGGGCTTCGGCCAGAGCGGCCCGTTTGCGCACAAGCCCGGCTACGACTATGTGTTCCAGGGGCTGGGCGGCCTCATGGGCTACACGGGCGTGGCCGATGGCGAGGAGGGCGCGGGCCCGTTGCGCACGGGCGTGGCCGTGGTGGACCTGATGACGGGCATGTATGCCACCAGCGCCGTGCTGGCGGCCGTGGTGCAGCGCCAGCGCACGGGGCGCGGCCAGCACATCGACCTGGCGCTGCTGGACGTGGCCGTGGCCATGAATGCCAACCAGGCGGCCAACTACCTGGTCAGCGGCGAGAACCCGCGCCGCACGGGCAACGCCCATCCCAATTGCGCGCCCTACGAGGTGTTTGCCTGCGAAGACGGGCATTTCATCCTGGCCATCGGCAATGACGGGCAGTTCGCCGCCCTGTGCTCCGTGCTGGGCACGGACTGGCACCTGGACGCACGCTTTGCCACCAATGCCGCGCGCCTGACCGGCATGGCGCAGCTGCGCCCGCTGTTGCGCGCGGCGCTGGGCCGCTGGCCGCTGCAGGCCCTGACCGATGCACTGGACACCGCCCAGGTGCCCTGGGGCTGCATCAACACCATGGAACAGGTCTTCGCCCATCCGCAGGTCCGGCACCGCCAGATGCTGCAGACGGTGGAGCACCCGCAGCTGGGCACGCTGAAGCTGGTGCGCAACCCCATGGTGCCGGCCGGCAGCGGCGCCCAGGTGCCGCCGCCGCCCGTGCTCGGTGCGGCGCCGCAGGACCTCTGAATCCCTAGACATCGACAAGCCAAGAAGGAGACAAGGATGACGAAACGCATGAAAGTACTGAAGGCCGCCGTGGCAGCCGCCGCGCTGGCGGGGATGCCGCTGGCATATGCAGCAGGGGCAGCGGGGGCGGCAGGGGCAGGAAGCTATCCCGAGCGGCCCGTACGCCTGGTCGTGCCCTATGCGGTGGGCGGCGCCACCGATGTGATCGCGCGCGTGGCGGCCCGCTACCTGGGCGAGACGCTGGGCCAGCCCGTGGTGGTGGAAAACCGCCCCGGCGCGGGCGGCAGCACGGGCTCGGCCTATGCGGCCAAGCAGCCGGCCGACGGCTACACCCTGGTGATGATGGTGGAGAGCTCGCATGCCGTGAATCCCAACGTCTACGCCAAGCCCGCGTATGACCCCGTGAAGGACTTCACGCCCATCACCAACATCGCCAACGTGCCGGGCGTGATGGTGGTCAGCGCAGGCTCGGCCTACAAGAGTGCCAAGGATGTGAGCGACGCGGCGCGCGCCGCGCCGGGCAAGCTCAACTACGGCTCCTCGGGCAATGGCGGGCTCAGCCACCTGAGCGGTGCGCTGTTCGGCAGCACCACGGGCACCACCCTCACCCATGTGCCCTACAAGGGCCTGGGGCCGGCGCTCAACGACCTGATGGCGGGGCAGCTCGATGTGGTGTTCGACAACATGCCGTCTTCCGGTGCGCTCATCGCAGGCGGCCAGCTGCGTGCGCTGGCCGTGTCCAGCCCCGTGCGCCTGCCGGCCCTGCCCGGCGTGCCCACCTATGCCGAGGCCGGGCTCAAGCCCATGAACGACATGTCCTGGTACGGCCTGGGCGCGCCTGCCAGGCTCGATCCCGCCATTCTTGCCAGGCTCAGCGAAGCCATGCGCAAGACCTTGCAAAAGCCCGAGCTGATCAAGACCATAGAGCAGCAGGGCGCCGTCGTGGACTTCCAGGAGCCTGCGCAGTTCAGGCAGACGGTGGAGCGCTCCAACCGCGCCTGGTCCCAGCTGATCCGCGACATCGGATTCGAGAAACTTTGAGGAGATCTGCCGTGCATGCACAAGTGACCTTTCCCACCCCGCAGACCGCCGTGCTCACCATCACGGGCGGCGGGCCGCTGAACATCCTGGGCACGCCCGTGATCCGCGCGCTGACCGCGCAATTGGCCGAGCTGGCCGAGCGCCCCGATCTGCACTGCCTGGTGCTGCGCGGATCGGGCACGCGCGCCTTCGTGGCGGGGGCCGATATCCGCGAGATGGCGTCGCTCAACGCCGCCTCGGCACGCGCCTTCATCAGCGGGCTGCGCGACCTGTGCAACGCGGTGCGGCATTTCCCCGTGCCCGTGATCGCCAGGCTGCAGGGCCATACGCTGGGCGGCGGGCTGGAGCTGGCCATGGCGGCCGACCTGCGCATCGCGGCCGATGATGCCGTGGTGGGTATGCCCGAGGTCAAGGTCGGCATTCCCTCGGTGATCCACGCGGCCATGATGCCGGCGCAGATCGGTGGCACGCGCGCCAGCTGGCTGCTGCTCACGGGCGAGAACATCGGCGCCCTGCAGGCCGAGCGCTGGGGCCTGCTCAACGAATGCGTGCCCGGCGACCAGCTCGATGCGCGCATCGCGCAGATTGCCGAGGGGCTGGGCGGGATCGGCATCGAGGCGCTGCGCCAGCAAAAGCGCCTGCTGCGCCGCTGGGAGGGCATGGGCGTGGACTCGGCCATCACCGACAGCGTGGCCGAGTTCGGCGCGGCCTTCAACACGGGCGAGCCGCAGCACCACATGAATGCCTTCCTGGAACGCAAGCAGGCCAAGGCCCAAGCCCAGCCCTGAACCCGGGCCTAGGCCTTGTCGGCCAGCCCTTTCAGAAAGCTGCGCAGCCGCTGCGCGGTGGGCGTCAGCGGCCGTTCGCTGGAGCGCACCAGCTGCAGCGGGCGCCGTGCCCAGGTTTCCTCCAGCGGCAGGCAGGCCACCGCATGCGCGGTGCCGAGCCTGCGGTAGATGCTGTGCGGAATGATGGCCAGGCCCACGCCCTGCGAGACCAGCCGCACGATGGAGGTGAAATCGTCCACGTGGATGCGGCAGCGCAGCGGCCGGCCATGGCGCTTGGCCAGCTCGCGCAGAAAGGCGTAGTTGCTGCTTGTCAGCGCCATGCCCACGAAGGCATGGGACAGGGTGTCGAAGAACCGGCAGGAAGGGCCTTCGCCGTCCTCTGGCCTCTCGCCCGGCTGGGGCACCAGCGGATGGCAGGGCGGGGCGATCACCACCAGGCGGTCCAGCGCAAAGGTCTCGCAGGCCACGGCGCCCGCCATGGGCTCGCCCGCGTAGACGCCCAGGTCGGCCTCGCCCTCGGCCACGCTGGCGGCAATCGTCTCGCTGGTCTGCTCGACCAGGGTGAGGTTCACCTCGGGAAAGGCGGTCAGGAACTCGCCGATGTGCGGACCTATGAAGCCGTGCAGCGAGGAGCTGTTGGCCGCCAGCGTTGCCTTGCCCTGCAGGCTGCTGCCCAGCAGGGCGGCCTCGGCCTCCATGCCGTCGATGGCGGCGAACACGCCGCGCGCATGCTCGAGCATGGCGTGGCCTTCCTCGGTCAGCCGCATGCCCTTGTGCTCGCGCGTGAACAGCTGGCAGCCCAGGGCCTGCTCCAGGTTGCGCAGGCGCTGGCTGGCGGCCGAGGGCGTCAGGTGCCGCGCCTGGCTGGCACGCGAGAGATTGCCGGCCTGGGCGATGGCCATGAACAGCTTGAGATCGGTCAGGTCGTAGCGCATGCGGGCGTTTCCTAGGGGGCAAGAGGGCCATTATTCCTGCTGGCGCAGGGCTGCAAAGCCCGTGGCGCGCAGCCTTTGAAGGGCGCTGGGATAATCACTGCCATGACTAAACACCGCGTCGTGGTGGGCCTGTCGGGCGGTGTGGACTCCGCTGTCACGGCCCATCTCCTCAAGCAACAGGGCCATGAAGTGGTCGGCATTTTCATGAAGAACTGGGAAGATGACGACGACAGCGAATACTGCTCGTCCAATGTCGATTTCGTCGATGCCGCCGCCGTGGCCGACGTGGTCGGCATCGAGATCGAGCATGTGAACTTCGCCTCCGAGTACAAGGACCGCGTCTTCGCAGAGTTCCTGCGCGAGTACCAGGCCGGCCGCACGCCCAACCCCGACGTGCTGTGCAATGCCGAGATCAAGTTCAAGGCTTTCCTGGACCACGCCATGCGCCTGGGCGCCGAGAAGATCGCCACGGGCCACTACGCCCGCGTGCGCCAGAACCCCGACACGCAGCTGTTCGAGCTGCTCAAGGGGCTGGACCCGGCCAAGGACCAGAGCTACTTCCTGCACCGCCTCAACCAGGCACAGCTGTCCAAGTCCATGTTCCCCGTGGGCGAGCTGAAGAAGACCGAGGTGCGCCGCATTGCCGAGGAGATCGGCCTGCCCAACGCGAAGAAGAAGGACTCCACGGGTATCTGCTTCATCGGAGAGCGGCCGTTCCGCGACTTCCTGAACCGCTACATCAGCAAGGAGCCCGGCAACATCCTCGACGACCGCAACCGCAAGCTGGGCAAGCATGTGGGCCTGTCGTTCTACACGCTGGGCCAGCGCTCGGGCCTGGGCATCGGCGGCGTCAAGGAAAAGGGCGCGCCGCGCGGCGGCGGCGACCACGAGCCCTGGTTCGTGGCGCGCAAGGAGCTGGACACCAACACGCTGCGCGTGGTGCAGGGCCATGACCATCCCTGGCTGCTGTCGCAGTCGCTGCTGGCCGACCAGGTCAGCTGGGTGGCCGGCCACGCGCCCGCCGAGGGCAAGGCCTACGGCTCCAAGACGCGCTACCGCCAGCCCGACTCGCCGGCCCTGATCTCGGGCGCCACGCCCGAGGGCTTCCGGCTGGATTTTCCCGAGCCGCAATGGGCCGTCACGCCCGGCCAGTCGGCCGTGCTCTACGACGGCGACGTGTGCCTGGGCGGCGGCATCATCGCGGCGGTGGATCCGCACTGATGCGGCATTGATGCCGGGCAGGATTCGGCCCGGCGCGTTTTGCTATCGTCACGGGGGGCGGCACAACCGCCCCTTTTTCTTTTTCCTTTTGTTCTTCACGACAGCACCACAGGAGACCCCATGGCTTCATCGATTCTTGCGCGCCGGCATTTTCTGGGAGCGGCCCTGGGCGCCGTGGCCACGGCCGGATGCAACGGCGAGGTGTCCTGGGGCGATCCCATCGATCCGCCCGTGACGGACCGCGTCAAGCGTGCGCTCGATCAACTCGACGGCCAGGTGCGCGCGCAGATGCGGCGCACGGGCGTGCCCGGCGTGGCCGTGGCCGTGGTGCATGAGGGGCGCTTGGTCTATGCCCAGGGCATGGGCGTGCGCCGTCTGGGCTCGTCGCTGGCCGTGGATGCGGACACGGTGTTCCAGCTCGCCTCCGTCTCCAAGTCCGTGGGCGCCACCGTGGTGGCGCAGCAGGTGGGCCAGCGCCGCGTGTCCTGGGACACGCGCGTGCAGCAGGGCCTGCCCTGGTGGACGCTGGAGGACGCCGACGCGGCCCAGCGCATCACCGTGGGCGACATGTATGCCCACCGCTCGGGCCTGCCCGGCCAGGCCGGCGATGCGCTGGAGGAGCTGGGCTACAGCCAGCGCCAGATCCTGGAGCGCCTGCGCTACCTGCCGCTGCGGCCCGTGGGCACCCAGTACGCCTACAGCAACTTCGGCCTGACCACGGGCGCCGAGGCCGTGGCTGCCATCGCGGGCCAGTCCTGGGCGGCGCTGTCGCAGCAGGCCGTCTACGGCCCGCTGGGCATGACGCAGACCAGTTCGCTGTTTGCCGATTTCGAGGCGCGCGCCAACCGCGCGGCCGGCCACCTGCGCGTCAACGGCGTCTGGCAGACGGGGCCGGTGCGCCGGCCCGATGCGCAGTCGGCCGCCGGCGGCGTCAGCTCTACGGTGCGCGACATGGCGCGCTGGATGACCATGCTGCTGGACGAGGGTCGCTTCGAGGGCCGCCAGGTGGTCGATGCGCAGGCCCTGCGCACGGCGCTGTCGCCGCAGATGCTGCAGTCGCCGGCCGGCAACGGCGAGCCTGCGCGCTACTACGGCTTCGGCTTCAACGTGGGCGTGTCCGAGGCGGGGCGCACCACCTACAGCCACTCGGGCGCCTTCGGCACGGGCAGCGCGACCAGCTTCACCGTCATGCCCGAGCTCAAGCTGGGCATCGTGGTGCTGACCAACGGCATGCCCATCGGCGTGCCCGAGATCGTGGTCTCGCAGTTCCTGGACCAGGTCGAATGGGGCCGCCAGCGCCAGGACTGGGAGAGCATCTGGACGAAGCGGCTGGCACCCATCATGCAGCCGCATGGCGAGCTGGCAGGCAAGACCCGGCCCCCTTTCCCGCGCCCGCCCCGGCCGCTGGGCGCCTATGTGGGCAGCTACGCCAACCGCTTCTACGGGCCGGCCCAGGTCAGCCTGCAGACGGGTGGCGGGGGGCTGCAGGTCAGCCTGGGTTCGCAGCGCATGCTGCTCAGCCACTGGGATGGCGAGGTATTCAGCTTCGTGCCCGAGGGCGATTCGCCGGGCAGCCTGTCCAAGGCCACATTCGACGGCAACCAGCTCACGCTGGAGTATTTCGACGATGTGCTGACGCCGGCCGGCGTCAGTGCGGGGATAGGGCGCTTTTCGCGCTGAGGGTGGCCTGCTCCGCGCCGTTGTGCAGGTGATTGCCGGGCACGGGCAGCCAGGCGGCCAGCACGGTGGTGCCGGGCTCTGAATCCATGTCCAGATGGCCGCCCAGGCGCTGCAGGCGCGCCTGCATGCTGCGCAGGCCCACGCCCATGCCGGCCTGCTGCACGGCGGCCACGTCAAAGCCTGCGCCGTCGTCGGTGATGCGCAGCATCAGCCAATGCGGCTCGGGCCACTGCAGCTGCACCTGCACGCACTGGGCGCGGCTGTGCTTGATCACATTGGCCAGCGCTTCCTCCAGCACGCGCGTCAGCGCCAGGCACTGCAGCGCACCGGGCGGCTGCGGCCAGGCGGCCGGCACCTGCCAGTCGGACTGCATGTCCAGCGCGTCGAACAGGCTGGCAAAGCGGTGGCGCAGCGGCGCGATCCAGGCCTGGGGCGTGTCCGGCACGGTGACGGAGACGCTGGTGCCGCTGTCGATCATCTGGCGCAGGTCGTCGCGCAGCAGCTTGAGCACGGACAGGAACTGGCGGTTGTGCATGGGGGTGCCGGCCTGCTCCACCATGGCGATGGAGCGCACCAGGGAGCCGCCCAGGCTGTCGTGCAGGTCGTGCGCCAGCTGCATCCGTTCCTGCAGCCGCGAGTGGCTGAGCGCCAGCGCATGCTCGCGCGCCAGCGTGCCGCCGAGCTCGTCGCAGGCACGCGCCACGCTGTCGGTCAGCTCCTGGTTGAACTGTTCGATGCGGCGCATGCTGAGCACGAACTGCCGGCCCAGCACCATGGACAGGGCCAGCATGGTCAGCGGCGCGGTATAGGGCATCCAGGGCGTGGCGGGGCCGATCACCTTCTTGAGCGCCAGCATGTCGTGCAGGCCCGCACACAGGAAGACCAGCAGGCAGGCCGCGTAGACCAGGTGGCCCGGCTCGCGCGTGCGCCAGGCGTGCAGCGGAAAGTGCAGCGACACGGCCACGCAGATGCCGAAGTACACCAGGCCGATGTGCAGCACGCCGTCCACCAGCGACCAGGGCGCGAAGATGGCGGCGGCCATGCCGGCCAGCGTCAGCGCCCACAGCAGCTTTTCCAGCCGGGGCAGGTGCAGCCTGCCGAAGCGCCAGGTGAACAGGCAAAAGCTCTGGCCGAACAGCAAAAAGACCAGCAAATTGCCGCGTGCCACGGCCAGGGTGTCGGGGAAGGGCCAGGCCTCGGTGGCCAGGATATTGGCCAGGAACAGCGCCCAGCAGAAGGCATTGAGCGCGTACCAGCCAAAGGCCTTGCTGGCGCGCCGCTGCAGCCAGGCAAAGGCGAACAGCACGCCCAGCACCAGCGAGACCACGATGTTCATGGCAAACAGCGTGCGCTGGTTCCACCAGGTCTGCTCGTGCCACTGGCGCAGCGCCTCGGGCTCGCCCAGGCGCACCTCGCCCAGGCCGGGCGTCTGCTCGGCCAGGCCGTGCACGCGTATCCACACGCTGTTGGTGCCCGCATGCAGGGCGGATTCGGGCAGCAGCCAAAAGCGCGGCATGTTCCAGCTGCGCGACAGGGGCTCGACCAGGTGCCGGTCGCGCCACAGCAGGTCGCCGTTCACGAAGACCTCGCCGGCCATGACCATGGAGTGCAGGGCCAGCGCCACGGGATCTGCGGCGGCGGGAGCGGTGGCAGAAGCGGCAGCGGGGTGAGCGCAGTCGCGCTGCCAGTCGATGCGGTACCAGACGGCGCCGCTGTAGCCGGGCCAGCGGTCCAGCCAGTGGTCGGGCAGGGTCACGTTGTGCCAGTCGCGTACCGCGCTGGCGATGGGCGGCGGTCCCAGGCCTGCGGCCTTGGCGGACTGGATGGACAGGATCTGCGGCAGGCAGGCCTGGGCCAAGGCGCAGGTACTGCACAGGAGGACCGCCAGGCCCAGGGCCTGGCCCAGGGCGAGGCGCCGCACCGGGCCGAACCACCGGCGCCACCCGCCCATGGCCGTCAGCCCAGCAATCCGCGCACGCGTGCCGTGTTGACGGCGCGCGTGCGCGAGGACACGGCCAGCTTGCGGTAGATGTGCTTGATGTGGCATTCCACCGTGTAGCGCGACAGGTGCAGCTGCTCGGCGATCTCGCGGTTGGTCAGGCCATCGGCCACCAGGCGCAGGATCTGGCTTTCACGCGCGCTCAGCGTGGACTCGGTGCCGCCGCTCTCCGGCGTGGCGGGTGCCGCGCCCTGCAGCTCGGCGATCACGCGGCGCGCAATGAAGGGGTCGATGGGCGCGCCGCCGCGCAGCACGCTGCGGATGGACAGCGACACTTCCAGGTCGTCGCGCTCCTTGAGCACATAGCCGGTGGCGCCTGCGCGCAGCGCCGAGAGGATGGCGTCCTCCGTGCTCCAGGCCGAGATCACCAGGATGCCCACGGCCGGGTCTGCGCTGCGCATCTCGGCGATCAGGTCGATGCCGCTGCCGTCGGGCAGGCCCAGGTCCACCAGGGCCAGGGCCACGGGCTCGGCCAGGCAGGCGCGGGCCTGGGCCAGGGAGCCGGCGAACAGCAGGGCATCGGGCGTGTAGCCCAGCTGGCCCAGCACGGACTGCAGCCGCTGGCGGATCAGCGGCTCGTCCTCCACCACCAGCACCGGGGCCGGAAGCGTGGACTCTGGGACAAGCAGGTGGGCGGGCATGGAAAAGGCGTGCGAAGCGGCGGGCGTAAAAAGGGGCAGGATGGCCGCCCGACTGTGGGCGAAGCCCGCATCTTTGCATATCCCTGAAAACTGGTAATCGCGGGGGCGCGCGCCGCTGCGCCGTCCATAATTCCGGCCGGGGCCGCACGGGCGGACCCTGGCAACGACACCTACCGAAAGGACGCCGCCGCATGGCACGCGTACGTGACCCTGCTGGCTACGATGGCCAGCGTGAAATGATCCTCTCCCATGCCGCCCAGCTGTTCGCGCAGCGCGGCTATGCGGGCACCTCCATGAACGAGGTGGCTGCGGCCTGCGGCGTCTCCAAGGCCACGCTCTACCACTATGTGCTCGACAAGCACGACCTGGCCGTGCGCATTGCCGAAGAGCATGTGCTGCGCCTCGAAGCCCTGGTCAACGACACCCTGCAGGCCCATGCCGATCCCGAGCAGCGCCTGCATGCGCTGATCCGCGGCTTCGGCCAGGAGTACGCCCAGGCCCAGAATGCCCACCGCGTGCTGACCGAGGACGTGCGCTTCCTGCGCGAGGAAGACCAGCAGCGCATCCTGGACGTGGAGCGCCGCGTGGTCGCCGCCTTTGCGCAGACCATTGCCCAGGTGCGTGGCGAGCCTGCCGACAGCGCCCTGGGCAAGCCCCTGGCCATGCTGCTGTTCGGCATGATCAACTGGACCTTCACCTGGCTCAAGCCGGGCGGCACGCTGGACCATGACGCCATAGGCACCATGGTGTCCCAGCTGTTCTTCGGCGGCGTGCGCGCGGTCAGCGTGCCTGACGGCAAGAAGCCGCGCAAGGCCCGCCAGGCCTAGGCTCGGCCCCTCACCACCTGCGCTGCACGACCACGAAGCGGTCGGCCACGAAGGCCAGCGTGGTGTAGCTGGCATTGGCCGCGGGATTGCCGCTCGTGGCATGGAAGTCCGAGAAGCCTGCCGACTGGTTGACCATCACGCCCTGTGTGAGGTTGATGGACAGGGCCACGCGCGAGCGCAGCGCCGAGGCCGCCACGGCATCGACGAAGGCCGCATCCGTGGAGTACAGGCCCAGCGTCATCGCGCCATGCGCGCGCACGCTGCGCTCGGCCAGCTCGCGCGCGGCCTGGGCCGAGGGCACGGCCACCAGGTAGGAGACCGGGCCGAAGCATTCGCGCTCGTAGATGGCGGCGTCCGCCACGTCCAGCGCGCGCAGCGCGGGCGTGCGCACCTCGGCCTGCGGGTACTCGGGATGGGTGAGCTTTTGCGAGGTGCGCACGGCGCGGCCCACGGTGGCGGCCTGTTCCACGCGCTCCACGGTCTGCGCAGAGCCTATGGCGCCCAGCACGGTGAAGGCCACCTTGGGATCGGCCAGCAACTGGTCGATGGCGGCGGCCAGATCGGCGCCGACCTGCTCGAAGCTCTTGTGGCCCTGGTCAGTCTCTATGCCGCCGGCCGGAATCAGGAGGTTCTGCGTGGTGGTGCACATCTGGCCGCTGTACAGCGACAGTGACAGGGCCAGATTGCGCAGCATGCCTGCGTAGGCATCGGTGGACTCGATCACCACCAGGTTCACGCCGGCCATCTCGGCATACAGGCGTGCCTGCGGCGCGTTGGACTGCAGCCACTGGCCGAAGGCATTGCCGCCCGTGAAGTCGATGGAGGCCACGGCCGCGTGCGTGGCCAGGGCCTGGGTCAATTCGGGCTTGTCGCTCACGGCCAGGGTCACGATGTTGGGGTCCAGGCCCTGCTCGGTCAGCACATCGCGCAGCACGCTCACGGTGAGCGCGGCCGGCAGCACGGCGTTGGGGTGGGGCTTGACGATTACGGGGTTGCCCGTGGCCAGCGCGGCGAACAGGCCCGGGTAGGTGTTCCAGGTCGGGAAGGTGGCGCAGCCGATGACCAGGGCCACGCCGCGCCCCACGATCTCGAAGCGCTTGTGCAGCACGGCGGGCGCATGCTTGCCCTGGGGCTTTTCCCAGACGGCCTCGGCAGGCACGTCGGCCATGGCCTTCCAGGCCACGGCAATGGCTTCCAGGGCGCGGTCCTGGGCATGGGGGCCGCCGGCCTGGAAGGCCATCATCGCGCCCTGGCCCGTGGTCAGCATCACCGCATGCGCGATCTCGAAGCTGCGCTGGTGGATGCGCGTCAGCGCCTCCAGCAGCACGCCGGTGCGGCCCTGGGGTCCCAGCGCCTGCCACGCAGGCTCGGCCGCCTGGGCGGCATCCACCAGCGCCTGGGCATCGCACTCGGGGTAGCGGATGTCCAGGGCCACGCCATAGGGCGATTGCTCGGTGGCCACGCGGGCGCGTTCACCGGGCTGCCGCAGCGGATAGTCCTTGCCGAACAGCGCCTGCACGGCGGCATGGCCCTGGGCCTGGGCGGTCTCGCCATACACCTTGGGCGAGGGCGCCTCGGGGAAGGGCGACCAGTGGCCCCGGCGGGACAGGGCCTGCAGCGCGTCGTCGAGCAGAGGGCGGTGGCGTTCGTAGAGGGCGTGGGCGGGCATGGGATGTCTCCTGGGTTGGAATGTGGCGTCGCTATCAGGGTTAGTACCGGACAACAAGCCTTGTTGCTCAAGAAAGCTGCATCTTATAATCCTACCGTCCGGTCGGTCAATTATTCTGAACCCCTTGCCTCACGACGCCAGAACCCCGATGAACAAAGACCTGCGCCCCGCCCCCGGCGAACTCGACCCCATCGAAACCGCCAGCCGCGACGAGATCGCCTCGTTGCAGCTGCTGCGCCTGCGCTGGTCGCTGCAGCATGCCTACGACAACGTGCCCCACTACCGCCGCGCCTTCGACGAAAAGGGCGTGCATCCGTCCGACCTGCGCACGCTGTCCGACCTGGCCCGCTTTCCCTTCACC
>NZ_JBQZGF010000016.1:0-92485 GCF_052692095.1 Delftia sp. NA_296.1
CAGGGTCGTCTTGCCGTGGTCCACGTGACCGATGGTGCCAACGTTGACGTGCGGCTTGTTCCGCTGGAATTTTTCTTTTGCCATGATTTCTCCGAAAGAGCAAAACCTGTGTGATGTTTAAGGTCTGCACCCCATTGCTTGGTCGCCCCGCACAGGTGACAGGGCGGCATGGGATCGCAGACCGGCAAAAACCGCAGCACCCCGGCGCCAAAACGCCTGGGTGCTGCGATTCAAAAGCCTTCAATTATACAAAAAAGCTTACTTCGAGCGAGCAGCAACGATGGCTTCAGCCACGTTACGGGGAGCTTCAGAGTAGTGCTTGAACTCCATCGTGTACGTAGCGCGGCCTTGCGTCTGCGAGCGCAGCGACGTGGCGTAGCCGAACATTTCCGACAGAGGCACTTCAGCCTTGATGGACTTGCCGCCGCCGGCCATGTCGTCCATGCCCTGCACCATGCCGCGACGCGAGGACAGATCGCCCATCACGGTACCGGCGTAGTCTTCGGGCGTCTCGACTTCCACAGCCATCATGGGCTCCAGGATGACGGGGCTGGCCTTGCGGGCAGCTTCCTTGAAACCGAAGATGGCGGCCATCTTGAACGCCATTTCGTTCGAGTCCACATCGTGGTACGAACCGAAGGTCAGCGTGACCTTCACGTCCACGACGGGGTAGCCAGCCAGCACGCCGGAAGTCAGCGCTTCGATCACGCCCTTCTCGACTGCGGGGATGTATTCGCGAGGAACCACACCGCCCTTGATGGCGTCGACGAACTCGAAGCCCTTGCCGGGTTCCTGGGGTTCGACCGTGAACACCACGTGGCCGTACTGACCCTTACCACCGGACTGGCGAACGAACTTGCCGTCCACGTCCACGACCTTCTGGCGAATGGTTTCGCGGTAGGCAACCTGGGGCTTGCCCACGTTGGCTTCCACGTTGAATTCGCGCTTCATGCGGTCAACGATGATTTCCAGGTGCAGCTCGCCCATGCCGGCGATGATGGTTTGGCCCGATTCTTCGTCGGTACGCACGCGGAACGACGGATCTTCGGCAGCCAGGCGGGACAGGGCGATGCCCATCTTTTCCTGGTCGGCCTTGGACTTGGGCTCCACGGCCTGTGCAATCACGGGCTCGGGGAAGACCATGCGTTCCAGCACGATGGGGGCGTCCACGGAGCACAGCGTTTCGCCGGTCGTCACGTCCTTCAGGCCCACGCAGGCAGCGATGTCGCCGGCGCGGATTTCTTCGACTTCCACGCGCTCGTTGGCCATCATCTGCACGATACGGCCGATGCGTTCCTTCTTGCCCTTGACCGAGTTGAACACGGTATCGCCCTTGGTCAGGACGCCCGAGTACACGCGCACGAAGGTCAGCTGACCGACGAACGGGTCGGTCATCAGCTTGAAGGCCAGTGCCGCAAACTTTTCACCGTCGTCGGCCTTGCGGCTGAGCTTGGTTTCTTCGTTTTCGGGATCGGTACCGGTGACGTCAGGGATGTCCACAGGCGCCGGCAGGTAGTCGATCACGGCGTCCAGCATGCGCTGCACACCCTTGTTCTTGAAAGCGGTACCGCACAGCATGGGCTGGATTTCGGTAGCCAGCGTACGAGCGCGCAGGCCGGCCTTCACGTCTTCTTCGGACAGAGTACCTTCTTCCAGGTACTTGTTCATCAGCTCTTCGCTGGCTTCAGCGGCAGCTTCCACGAGGTTCTCACGCCACTTGTTGGCGGTCTCCACCAGCTCGGCGGGGATCTCGTGGTATTCGAACTTCATGCCTTGCGAGGCTTCGTCCCAGATGATGGCCTTCATCTTGACGAGGTCGACCACGCCCTTGAAGTTGTCTTCGGCGCCGATCGGGATCACGACGGGCACGGGGTTGGCCTTCAGGCGCAGCTTCATCTGGTCAACGACCTTGAAGAAGTTGGCACCGGTACGGTCCATCTTGTTCACGAAGGCCAGACGGGGCACCTTGTACTTGTTGGCTTGGCGCCACACGGTTTCCGACTGGGGCTGCACGCCGCCCACGGCGCAGTACACCATGCAGGCGCCGTCCAGCACGCGCATGGAACGCTCCACCTCAATGGTGAAGTCCACGTGGCCGGGGGTGTCGATGATGTTGAAACGGTGCTCGGGGTAGGACAGGTCCATGCCCTTCCAGAAGCAGGTCACTGCAGCGGAAGTGATGGTGATGCCGCGCTCTTGCTCTTGCTCCATCCAGTCGGTCGTAGCAGCGCCGTCGTGCACTTCGCCCAGCTTGTGGGTCACACCGGTATAGAACAGGATACGTTCCGTGGTGGTGGTTTTGCCTGCGTCAATGTGGGCGGAGATACCGATGTTGCGGTAGCGCTCGATGGGGGTCTTGCGAGCCATGATGGATCCTTGATCGTATGGAGGGAGTCTCTGCCCGTTCCAGCCTCATGGTGCAGACGGACAGCAGTCTTATCTGGGGATGCTCCTAATCGAGACAAGGCCGCAGGCAAAAATGCATGCGGCCTGTCTGATCGGGAGCGAAGTGCTCTTAGAAGCGGAAGTGGCTGAATGCCTTGTTGGCTTCGGCCATGCGGTGAACTTCGTCACGGCGCTTCATGGCGCCGCCACGGCCTTCGGTGGCCTCGAGCAGTTCGTTGGCCAGGCGCTGGGCCATGGACTTCTCGCCGCGCTTGCGGGCGGCTTCCTTCAGCCAACGCATGGACAGGGCCAGGCGACGCACGGGGCGCACTTCGACGGGCACTTGGTAGTTGGCACCGCCAACACGGCGGGACTTCACTTCGACCATGGGCTTGACGTTGTTGATGGCAACAACGAAGGCTTCCAGCGGGTCTTTGTCAGGGTGCTTCTTTTGAATCAGGTCCAGGGCACCGTAGATGATGCGTTCTGCGACCGCCTTCTTGCCGCCTTCCATGATCACGTTCATGAACTTGGACAGCTCGACATTGCCGAACTTGGGATCCGGCAGGATTTCACGTTTGGGGACTTCGCGACGACGTGGCATTTTTTACCTCTATCTTGCTTCAGTTGGCATCTTTTCAGACACCGCGAGAGTCAACAGGACTCCCACTTACTCGACCCGCGCAAAACACTTGCGTTTGGGGTCACTACGCTGAATCTCGCGCCACGCGGGATACAGCACCTTCCTCGAAAAAACGCAGGGCTTACTTGGCCTTGGGCTTCTTCGCGCCGTACTTGGAACGGGATTGCTTGCGGTCCTTGACGCCTTGCAGGTCAAGGGAGCCACGCACGATGTGGTAACGCACACCGGGCAAGTCCTTCACACGGCCGCCGCGCACCAGAACAACGCTGTGCTCTTGCAGGTTGTGGCCTTCACCACCGATGTAGGAGATGACCTCGAAGCCGTTGGTCAGGCGCACCTTGGCAACCTTACGCAGAGCGGAGTTAGGCTTCTTAGGCGTCGTGGTGTACACACGGGTGCACACGCCGCGGCGCTGAGGGCAGTTTTCCATAGCAGGGCTCTTGGATTTGACAACTTCGACCGTGCGGCCCTGACGCACGAGTTGGTTAATGGTTGGCATTAATAAACGTCCCTAAACGTGAATTGCTTGCGAAAAGCGAAAACGTGAATCCCTTCGGAAATTCCGAAAAGCCCTCGACTGTACCAGCTTGCGGGAGATCGCACAACTGCACCCCCTCCAAGCCAGTATGCGAGGGCCTGCGCGACAGGCGCGGGGCTTACTTGATCCAGAGGCGGATCGCATCCCAGGCACGGCCGAAGAAGCCTGCCTGCTCCACGCCTTCCAGCGCCACCAGCGGCACTTCGGCCACGGTGTCGGCACCCATCTTGACCTTGAGCGTGCCCATGGCCTGGCCCTTGGTGAACGGGGCGATCAGCGGGTCCTGGCGCACGACTTCGGTGCTCAGCTTGCCGCCGCTGCCGGCCGGCACGGTGACCACGATGGGCGTGGTGCGGCCGATCTTGACGGTGTTCGCCTTGCCCTTCCAGACTTCGGGCGTGGCCACGGCCTGCTCGGCATCGAACAGCTTGACCGAATCGAAGGCTGCATAGCCCCAGTTCAGCAGCTTCTGGCTTTCATTGGCACGCGCGTTCTCGCTGGCCGCGCCCAGCACGATGGAGATCAGGCGGCGGCTGCCCACGTTGGGCAGGTCGCGCTTGGCGGTGGCCACCAGGCAGTAGCCGGCGGCGGCCGTGTGGCCGGTCTTGAGGCCATCGACGGTCGGGTCGCGGAACAGCAGCGAGTTGCGGTTGGTGCCGTTGGAGGCCGGCGTGCCAGGATAGAAGTACTTCTTGGTCGAGTAGTAGTGCATGTACTCGGGGAAGTCCTGCATCAGGCGCTGGGCGAGGATGGACAGGTCGCGCGCCGTGGTCAGGTGACCGGGCTCGGTCAGGCCTTCGGGGTTCTTGTAGCTGGTGTTCTTCATGCCCAGCGCCTTGGCCTGCTCGTTCATGAGCCGCACGAAGTTCTCGGCCGAGCCGCCCACGCCTTCGGCCAGGGCCATGGTGGCGTCGTTGCCGGACTGCACGATCATGCCCTTGACCAGGTCATCGACCGGCACCTGCATCTTGGGGTCGATGAACATGCGCGAGCCGGGCATCTTCCAGGCGCGCTCGCTCACGGGCAGGCGCTGCTCCAGCGTGATCTTCTTGGCGCGCAGCGCGTCGAAGACCAGGTAGCCGGTCATCAGCTTGGTCAGCGAGGCCTGCTCGATGGGCGCATCGATGTCCTTGGCGCCCAGCACCTGGTTGGCGGTGACATCGACCAGCAGATAGTTGCGCGCTGCGATTTCGGGCGGCTGGGGCGGGGTGATCTGCGCCAGCGCCAGGGCCGGCGCCATGGCGGCCGCCAGTGCCAGGACTCGCAGCGTGGAGGAAAGTGGCTTCATGAGGAAAACTCTCGCTAAAGGGCAGGGAATGCAGGAAAGGCGAAAACATGCCCGCCCGATGGGGCAGGCCTGTTGAGCAGCGGCGCGGGCCGCTAGGGGAGTGAGCGCAAATGGCGGACCACGAGGCTTTTGAGCAGCGGCAATTGTCCGTGAAAGAAATGACCGCCCCCGGGCACGACGGTAACAGGCAGTATCTGCGGGCGCGCCCAGTCCATGACGGCAGACAGAGGCACCGTGTCATCGGCTTCGCCATGCACCACCAGGGTCCGGTCATGGGCTTCGGGCGGGACAGGCGCCACGGTGAAACGGCTGGCCGCCGTTCCCACCAGCACCGCCTTTTCCACCCGGCCCTCGTTCCAGAGCCCCGCCAGCACATGGCTGGTGACGAAGGCTCCGAAGGAGAAGCCGGCCAGCGCGATCGGTCCTTCGGGGGCGACCTGGCGGACCACGGACAGCATGTCCTGGGCCTCGCCGACGCCTGCGTCGTGCTCGCCGGCACTGGCGCCCACGCCGCGGAAGTTGAATCGCACGGCCGTGTAGCCGCACTGCACGAAGGCACGCGCCAGGGTCTGCACCACCTTGTTGTCCATGGTGCCGCCGAACAGCGGATGGGGGTGGGCGATGATGGCCACGCCGCGCGGCGGTGCATCGGCGGCCGGCGCATCGCGCAGGGCCTCCACGGCCCCGGCAAGGCCGGTCAAGGTCAAACGTTCGGTCTGCGCATTCACAATCGCTATCCTAGTAGTAGCAGCCAATCCAAGCTGACAAAGCACTGATGCCCGGAAAGGCCCAAAGTTCCAGCCGGTGCTCAGCGACCCACGTCGGGCGGCAGCAGCAGGCGCTCAACGGGCTGGCCGTTCTTGAGGTGGGACTCGACGATCTCGTCGATGTCGGACTCGTCCACGAAGGTGTACCAAGTGCCTTCGGGGTAGACCACGGCCACGGGACCGCCCGCGCAGCGGTCCAGGCAACCGGCCTTGTTCACGCGCACCTGGCCCTTGCCGGCCAGGCCCAGCTGCTTGACCTGCTTCTTGCAGTGGTCAAAGCCCGCCTTGGCGCCGTGCAGCGCACAGCAGTCCTCGCCGTTGGGCCTCTCGTTGAGGCAAAAGAAGATGTGGCGCGCATAGTAGTTGCCTGCGCCTTGCTGGCCGTTGTCGGCCCCGGGACGTGGGTGTTCGCTCATGGAGCGGATTCTAGGCCTGCGGCACTGCAGGCGCCGGGGGCGGCGGCGGTGCCGCATCGCGGCGCGCCAGCCTGAGCAGCACATAGACCAGGGTCGCATAGGGCCACAGCCAGCCCAGCCACTGGCCCAGCCCGTAGAAGCGGATGAAGCGGCCCTGCTCCCAGGCCTGCAGCGTTTCCGAGAAATAGGCGCTGGTGGGCGCCTGGTTCAGGATGCTCAATTGCAGCACCAGCACCAGCAGCAAGAGGGCCGCACACGCCCGGCGCGGCAGCGGCATGGCCACCATGGCCAGGCCCAGGCCACCCCACACGCCCATGCGCACCGGCAGGTCCACCCACTCCCAGGCATGGGCCGGCCCCCAGCTCAGCGCAGCCGACAGTGCCGAGACACCGATGCCGATCACCACCGCAGAGCCCGCCAGCATGGCGCGCCGGCCCATGTGGCGCATCACGCAGTAGGCCAGCAGACAGGGCACCCACAGGCCCAGCATCACGCACAGCATCTCGGTGACAGGCGACAGCGGCGTCAGCGCGGACTCGCGCAGCGGCAGCCACATGAGGAAGGGCGTGCCTTCGAGCAGATCCAGCAGCCCCTGCTCCAGCCGCTCCAGCACCTGGCCGAGGCCAAAGGGCACGGCGGCGGGAAAGAGCAGCGCCCAGGGCCACAGCGCCAGCAGCACCATGGCGCCGCCGCCGTCCTCGCCCAGCCAGTGGGTGCGAAAGGCGCTCCAGCGCGCCAGAGCGCCCAGCCGCTCCAGCAGCAGCGCCACCAGCGCCCCCAGCAGGGTGCCGCCCGCATTGAGCACCAGGTCCAGGTTGGAGGGAACGCGCCGCGGCAGGTAGATCTGCAGGAACTCCATGCCCAGCGACAGCAGCGTGCCGGCCAGCGCTGCCAGCGGCACGGCCGCGCGCGGGCTGCCGCTGCGCACCAGGGCCAGCGCCAGGAAAAAGCCCAGCGGCGCGTAGCCGACGATATTGATGTTGATGTCGAACCAGGTCCAGTACGGCGGCGGGATCTTTGCCGTCAGGAAGACCAGCGGATCAATACCCTGGGCACGCCAGCCATCGAAAGGAAACAGGCTGGCGAAAACGATGAGCACCGCATAGACCAGTGCCAGCGGCCAGGCCGAAGTCTTTTGCACCACGCCCTGCCTCCCTCTTCGTTGGATCGGTTTCTCAGAAAGGTTTGACGACCACCAGGATGACGATGGCCACCAGCAGCAGCACCGGCACCTCGTTGAAGAAGCGGAACCAGCGGTGGCTGTGCTGGTCCCGGTTGTCGATCAGCTTGCGCAGCAGGCGCGCGCAGGCGTGGTGGTAGCCGATGACCAGCAGCACGCCGGCGAGCTTGGCATGCATCCAGCCGTTGCCCGGCCCCTTGCCGATGCCGTAGCCCAGGTACAGCCACAGGCCCAGGCCCAGTGCAGGCACGGCCAGCAGCGTGGTGAAGCGCAGCAGCTTGCGTGCCATCAGCAGCAGGCGCTCGCGCTCGGCCACCGAGCCGGGCGTGACCATGGCCACGTTGACGAAGATGCGAGGCAGATAGAACAGGCCCGCGAACCAGCTTGCCACGAAAACGATATGAAAGGCTTTGACCCACAGCATGCGGGCAGTGTACGTGCGTACAGGGGTGCGCCAGGCTGCGCAGGCGCAAAAGCCGAGTCCCGCGTGCCGGCGTCGTCGCAAGGGTTGCGGGGCCTGCGGCGGGAATGGGGCACAATTTTCGGCATGCATCTGTCCAGCCCCACCCCCTTCCCGCACAACCGCCCTCGCCGCCTGCGCCGCGACGCCTTCACGCGCAATCTGGTGCGCGAGAACGTGCTCACGGCCCATGACTTCATCTACCCCGTGTTCGTGCACGAAGGCACGAACCAGCGCGAGGCCGTGCCCTCCATGCCCGGCGTGGACCGCCTGAGCCTGGACCTGCTGCTGCCCGTGGCCGAGCAGTGCGTGCAGCTGGAGATCCCGTTCCTGGCGCTGTTTCCCGCCATCGAGACCTCGCTGAAGACACCCGACGGCAAGGAGGCACTCAACCCCGACGGCCTGATCCCGCGCGTGGTGCGGGCGCTCAAGAAGGAATTCCCGCAACTGGGCGTGATGACCGACGTGGCCCTGGACCCCTACACCAGCCACGGCCAGGACGGCATCCTGGATGAGTCCGGCTACATCATCAACGACGAGACCGTGCAGGTCCTGGTGGGCCAGGCCCTGAACCATGCCGAGGCCGGCGTGGACATGGTGGCGCCCAGCGACATGATGGACGGCCGCATCGGCGCCATCCGCGAGGCGCTGGAGGCCCACGGCCACATCCACACCCGCATCATGGCCTACAGCGCCAAGTACGCCAGCGCCTTCTACGGCCCGTTCCGCGACGCCGTGGGCACGCGCGGCGCGCTGGGCAAGGCCGACAAGAACGTCTACCAGATGGACCCCGCCAACACCGACGAGGCCCTGCGCGAAGTCGCCCAGGACCTGGCCGAAGGCGCCGACATGGTCATGGTCAAGCCCGGCATGCCGTACCTGGACGTGGTGCGCCGCGTCAAGGACGAGTTCGGCGTGCCCACCTTCGCCTACCAGGTCAGCGGCGAGTACGCCATGCTCAAGGCCGCCGCCGCCAACGGCTGGCTGGACCATGACCAGGTGATGATGGAATCGCTGCTGGCCTTCAAGCGCGCGGGTGCCGACGGCATCCTGACCTACTTCGCCATCGACGCCGCGCGCAAGCTGCGCGGCTGAGCGCATGCAGCCGGTGATGCCGCCCGCGGGAGCCGCTCCCGCCGCCAGGAACATGCGCATCTTCCACCTGCAGCCGGGCGGCGCCACCGAGCTGGCCGCCCTGCCCGACCAGGCGCCCGCGCAGGGATTCGTCTGGATCTCCTGCACCCGCGCCACCTTGCAGGAGCGGCTGGCCGAGGTGCAGCGCACGCTGCAGCTGCTGTCGGGCCAGCAGCTGGTGGACCTGCATGTCTCGGACCTGCTCAACGCCCAGCTGCCCTCGCGCTACGACTACACCTCGCAGTACGACCTGCTGGTCTTTCGCCGCCTGGCCAGCGGGCAGGCACGTGCCGCCCCGCAGGCCGGCACGGCCTCTTCGCCTGCGGCGCAGGCGCTGCCCCCCTCACCTCCCGTGCGCCGCACAGGTCCGCCCGTGCTGCGCAACATCGACACCAGCCCCGTGGGCTTTGCCATGTTCGACCAGGTGCTGCTGTCCGTGCACCCCGACGACTGCACCGTGCGCGACGCCTATGCCGCGCGGCTGCTGGCCGCCGTGCCCAATGACCCCCGCGAGGGACGGCTGAACCCCACCTCCGGCACGCGGCTGCCTGCCAGCCCGCCCGACCTCATGCTGCGCGTGGTCAACCTCATCGTGGACGGCTTCCTGGACCTGCGCCGCGAACTGTCGCGCCAGCTGGACCACTGGCAGACCGAGCTGCTGCGCCCGCGCACGCGCTTTGCCAACTGGAGCGCGCTATTGGACGCACGGCTGGCCCTGCACGAGCTGGACGAAGTCTGCGAAGACCAGCGCGCCGCCGTGCAGGACTGGACGGACGCGCTGGAGACCTGGGCGCCGCCTGAAGATGCGGCGGCGCTGCGCGAGCTGGACCTGCTCAAGGTGCGCAGCCGCGACGTGCTGGAACACATAGAGCGCGTGGTCCACCACGTGCGGCGGCTGGAGCAAAGCACCGAGACCGTGGTGCAGATGCATTTTTCGGTGCAGAGCAACCGCACCAACGACATCATGCGCACGCTCACCGCGCTGACGGCCGTCTTCCTGCCGCTGAACCTGATTGCCGGCATCTTCGGCATGAATTTCGAATTCATCCCCCTGGTGCACAAGCAGGACGGCTTCTGGTGGGCCATGGGCTCGATGACGACGATTGCCGTGGGCCTGACCGTGTTCTTCTGGCGCAAGCGCTACATGGCGCGCACGGCGCAGGACTAGGGCCCCGCCCGCTCCAGCGGCATCCACAGCGTGAAGCGATTGCCGCCGGCCAGCGGCGCCCAGTCCAGCCGCGCCTGCAGCGCCAGCGCGCGCGTGCGCATGTTCGCCAGTCCCTTGCGGCCCTCGGTGGGTGCCTGGGCGCGGTCGAAGGGGTGGCCGTCGTCCTCCACCAGCACCTGCACGCCGGCCCGGCCGTCCAGCGGGGCCTGGGCCGTGCGCACCGTGATCTCGCGCGCGCCGCTGTGCTTGATGATGTTGGTCAGCACCTCCTGCAGGATGCGCAGCACATGCAGGGCGGCCTGCGCGTCCAGCCAGGGCAGCGCGGGCAGGTCGCTCACCTCCCAGTGCAGCCGCAGCCCCGCCCCCTCCAGGCGCGGCCCCAGCCGATAGCGCAGCCCGGCCAGCAGCGCCAGCAGGTCGCAGTCCAGCGGCTCCAGCGAGTCGATGGACAGCTTCAGGTCATCGATGCACTCCTGCAGCAGCTGCACCAGGTCCACCGTGCCGGCCTGGTTGAACTCCACCACGCGCAGCGCGCTCATCAGCGAAGAGCCCACGCCGTCGTGCATCTCGCGCATCAGGCGCTGGCGTTCCTGCATCAGCGTCTGCTCGCGCTCCACGGCCAGCAGGCGTTCATGGGCCTGGGCCAGCTCGGCCTCCTGGGCCTTGAGCCGTTCCGCCAGATGCAGGTTGGCGTTCTCTGCCACGGCCAGCGCGCCGTTGTAGCGCCGGTAGGCCACCAGCAGGAACAGCGTGAACAGCCCCAGGTACACATAGGGCGTGAGGTAGATGCTCTCTATGCTGATCAGGTAGCTCTGCAGCGCCAGGTCATGGAAGCCGATGGGAAACGACAGCAGCATCCACACCGCCAGCATGGTGCTGCCGCCATCGCGCATGCGCCAGGCGCCCGCCACGGCCATGCACAGCACCAGGATCTCCGGCGGCACCATCAGCAGCCGCAGCAGCGGCAGGATGGTCTCGTGCGCCGGCCCCCACAGCGGCACCGCCACCAGCAGCACCGTGCCCACATAGCCCTGCAGCACCCGGGCCAGCCATGGCCGGCGCCTGCGCTGCATCAGGCACAGGAAATGGAAGGCCGCCACCGTGGCGCCCATGAGGCCGGCCAGCGTCAGCCAGGAGAACCAGCCGTCCGACAGGGCCAGCCCCTCGCCGTCCACCATGAACTGCAGCGAGCCCAGCAACTGGCACAGCGACATCAGGAAGAACAGCAGGAACACCACATCCCCGCGCCGCCGCTGCAGCGTCCACAGCGCCAGCGCGAACAGGCCCAGCACCAGGTAGGAGCCCGCCGTGTAGACCACCAGATCGGCCTGGAGCAGGCTGCGCAGCCGCCAGGACAGGCGCAGCGACTCGGTCGGCCCCGCCCACAGGCTGGACAGCGCCCCGCCCACGCCCTGCTGGCTGGCCATGCGCACATGCACCTGCAGCGGCCTGCCCGGCTGCGCCAGCCCGCCCAGGTCCAGCCACACCGGCCGGTTGAAACTGTTCCATACCCGGCTGCCGCGCGTCTGCCAGGCCAGCTTCCCGTCCACATACACCGCCACCGTGCCCACCGTCTGCCAGCGCGGGATGTACAGGCGCGCGCCCTGCGGCGTAGGCACCAGGGCTTCAGGCGGCACCACGGCGCGGAACCAGCGCACCTCGGGCGGCGCCGCTGCCAGGTCGCCGCTGCCCGACACGGCCCTGTCGCCCCCATAGGGCAGGTCCACATCGCTCCACGGCGTCGATGCATCCAGCACCGCGTCGTCGGCCGACGCAAGCGCCGCAGGCGGCGCCCAGTGCGGGCTATCCGACCGCCACAGCTGCGCCTGGCGCAGTTGCACCGCTTCGCCTGCGGCGGGGCCACGCAGCCCGAACGCCCCCGCCAGCAGCATCGCCAGCGCCACCAGTCCCGCCGAAACCAGCAGGACCCTCCCCCGCAGCAGCGGCTGCGTCATCTGCCCACCCTGGCGGCGCTCATTGCCGCCCCTCGGCCAGCCAGCCGCGCTGCAAGGCCACATGCATCATCTGCGTGCGGCTGGACACCTGCAGCTTGCCGTAGATGCGCCGCACGAAGGTGCGCACCGTATGGCGCGACACGCCCAGCTGGCGCGCCACCTCGTCCAGCGTATGGCCGCGCGCCACCAGGCGCAGCACCTCCAGCTCGCGCGCAGACAGCGCCTGCGCGGCGGCCTGCGGCTCCACAGGCCGTTCCAGCCCGGCCACCGCCCCGGCCCGCTGCTGGCGCAGCAGCAGCTTGCGCGCCACCATGGGATTGATGGGGCTGCCGCCCGCGTGCAGGCTGCGCACTTCCTCCAGCACCGCGTCGGCGGCCAGGTCCTTGAGCAGATAGCCCATGGCGCCGGCCTCGATGGCGGCCAGCACATGCTGCTCGTCGCCAAAGATGGTGCTGACCATCACCGCCGCCCCCGGATGGCGGGTGCGCACGGCAGCAATCACCTCCAGGCCGCTGCCGTCGGGCAGGCCCAGGTCCACCAGCATCACGTCCATGGCACCGGCCCCATCGGCCCGGCCGAGCTGGTGCAGGGCCTCCGCGCGGCTGGCTGCCGCCCAGCACAGGACCATGTCCTTCGCGGCATTGATCACACCCACCAGGGCGTGGCGGCAGGCGGCGTCGTCCTCCACCACGGCCACGCGGATGACTGTGGTGCCACCCGTCGCGGCGGCAGAGGAAGGGTCTGTGGGCGTGTCCATGGAGGTGGAGTGCGTGGCGAGGGCCGCATGTTCACATGGAACAAGACCGCTGTCATGTCGCCCGGATAGGTGACATGGGCGGCATGGGTGACACGGGCGGCATGGCGCCCCCGCCCCCTCTCATCGGCCATGTAGCCCGAACGGGGGACATACAGAAAGCCGGACACCCCATAGATTTGCCCTCTTCAGCACATCACCGAGATGCTGTGCCTACCGAGGGGGTCCGCCATGTCCATCATCCATCCGTCTGCTGCAGCCGACGTACCACCCATACCCACGCCGAGCCCCTGGGGCCGGACATTGCCGGGCCTGGCGGGCGGGTTGGCACTGGCCCTTGCCGGCGCCGCGGCCCAGGCCGCCACACTCACCGTCACCACCGCCGGCGAGATTGCAGACACCGAGCCGCTGTCTCGTGCGCAATGCTCGCCTGCCGCAGGCGACCGCAACTGCGACACCCTGCGCGACGCCATCAACCATGCCGCCGATGGCGACACCATCGTCTTCGGCGCGGCCCTGGATGGGCAGACCATCTCGCTGACCCGCTTTACCAACTGCCTGGACACCGGGCAGGCCGCCGGCGCCACCTGCCTGCCGCTGGCCAGCTGGCCCGGCTACGTCTCGCAGTTCGGCCCCAGCGCCTTCTTCATCAGCGGCAAGCGCATCACCATCGATGCCACCGCCAATGGCTTGACGCCCCAGGGCGTGAGCGTGCAGCGCCTCGGTACCGCACCCGGTTTCCGGCTGTTCGACATCGATGCGCAGGGTGGACTGGTCCTGCGCGGCCTGACCCTGGCCGGGGGGCAGGCCACAGGCGGCTCCAGCCGCTTTGGCGGCGGCGCGCTGGGTGCGGGCGGTGCCATCTTCAATCGGGGCCAGCTCACCATCGAACGCAGCACGCTCACGCGCAATCACGCACAAGGGGGGCAAGGAGGCAGGCTTTCCTTGAACTCCTTTGCAGGTGCCGGCGTGGGCGAGGATGCGACTTTTTCCCCGGGGGGAGGGCCGAACGCTGGCGGCCCGGACGATGGCGGCCTGGGCGGTGGCAGTGGCAGCGCCAGCGGCAAGAACGGCGGCTTCGGTGGTGGCGGCGGCGGCTCCGGCGGTGGCGGATTTGGCGGTGGCGGTGGCCGTCGTGGCAGCGGTGGCGGCTTCGGCGCCGGCAACGGTGGGGGCGGCGCCTTCGACGCTGGCGGTGGCGCAGGCGGCATGGGAGGGGCTGTTTTCAACAACGCAGGCACCTTGACGCTGAACCAGGTCACCCTGGCTGGCAACGGTGCACACGGCGGGCTGGGCAACAGCAGCGGCGGCGGCGCCGGCCTGGGTGGCGCCGTTTTCAACTACAACGGCGTGCTCACCATCCGTTTCTCCACCCTGGCCGGCAATACCGTGCAGGCCAATGGCGACGACAACCCTGCCGCGCAAGGCGGCGCCATCTACAGCCTGGGCGATTCCCAGGCCGCCTGCAGTGCGGGTGGCAACACCAGTTGCACCCGCAGCGGTGCCTCGCTGGAGATGCAGGCCAGCATTGCCCAGGGCAGCGTGTTCGAGCCGGCCACCAAACAGCCCGCTGGCAGGGACGTGGTGCTGGACCTGCGCAATGGCGGCACCAGCGATGCCAGCGGCAGCAACAATCTGCTGGGCCTGGCGCAGGCCCTGAACAATGCCGACATCAGCGCCCTGGCCTTCACCACGGGCAACCCGCAGCTCAGCCCCCTGGCCAGCCACGGCGGCCCCACCCAGACCATGTTGAACAGCACCGGCAGCCCGGCACTGGACGGGGTGGCCTGCACGGCCGCACCCGGCACGGACCAGCGCGGCGTGGTCCGCCCCCAAGGTGCGCGGTGCGACATCGGTGCCGTGGAGGCGAACGTCTTCCAGGCAGCATTGACCGTTCTGGCCAGCGGCGCGGGCGGCGTATCTGCGCAGCCCTCCCCGCCTGCGGCCACGGGCGCCGTACAGGACTGCGGCCACCCAGGCGGCCTGTGCCAGGCCGGCTATGGCTACTTCGAAGGCGCACCCACCCTGGTGACCCTGGCCGCCACGCCCGACGCTGGCCACGCCTTTGCCGCCTGGGGTGATGCCTGCAGCGGCAGCACGTCCACCTGCAGCGTCACCATCGATGCCGCCAGGAGCGTGCAGGCCAGCTTCACGGCCTTCAGCGTCACGGCAAGCCTGCCCTCCGGCACCTACGGCACGGCCTACAGCCAGCCGCTGGCGCCCGTGCCTGGCGGCGGCGTGGGGCCGTTCAGCTACAGCGTGAGCGGTTTGCCCGCTGGCTTCAGCCAAGCCGCCGGCACCCTCTCGGCTCCAGCCACGCAGGCGGCAGGCAGCTACAGCTTCACGCTGACCGCCACCGATGCCAACGGCGCCACCACCGAACCCGCAGCCGTGACCGTGGTGATCGGCCCGGCAGCCACCAGCGCCCACCTGTCGGCCTCCCCCGCTGCGCCAGGCCCTGGCCAGAGCGTGACTTTCAGCGCCCAGGTCACGCTGCCTGCCGGCGCCAGCGGCACCGTGGATTTCTTGAACGGAACGCAGGTGCTGTGCGCCAGCGTTCCGGTGACCGGCGGGCAGGCCAGCTGCAGCGTGCCCCGGCTGCCACCGGGCACGGCCACGGTGCAGGCGCGCTATGTGCCCGGTGATGGAAACACCACCGGCTCGGACAGCAATACCGTGACCGTCACGGCGGCCCCCGCGCCATCTGCGGTGCCCGTTCCCGGGCTGGGCGCCGGGGGGCTTGCGCTGCTGGGCCTGCTGACCGCAGCGGGCGCGGCGTTGTCGCGCAGGATGGGCACTTCACGGAAAATCGGCGCTGGCACATCGCCACGCACCCCCAGGAGTTCCCCATGACCGCATCCGCAAGCCGAAGCCCGCTTTCACGCCGCAGCCTGCTGGCCGCCAGCGCAGCCACCGGCCTGGCCCTGTGCGAAAGCGCCCTGGCCGCCCCCGCCGCCCCCGGGAAAAGCACCGAAGCCGCCGTGCTCACCATCAGCGGCCCCGGCGTGCGCGGCAACCGGGGGCCGCTGGACCCGGTGGCCGACCTGCTGCTGAAAAACCATGGCCTGGCCTTCGACTCGGCCTGGACCACAGGGGCTGGTGCGCTGGAGCGCCTGCCCACGGTGGAGATCACGCCCCATATCGAATACGACGGCCAGCCCCACCGGCTGCGCGGCCCGCTGCTGGCCACCGTGCTGCAGGCGGCCGGAGTGGACAGCGCCGCCGCTGCGGCCAAGGGCCAATGGATCACCCTGCAGGCCATCGACGGCTACCGCGCCCAGCTGCCGCTGGCCCAGGCCCTGCAATGGCGCATGCTGCTGGCCACGCACATGGACGGCCGGCGCCTGGGCCTGGGCGGCCTGGGCCCGCAATGGGCCATGTATGACGCCGACCGCATTGCGGAGCTGGCCGGCAAGCCCCTGAAGGAACGCTTTGCGCAGGCGCCCTGGGGGCTGTACCACATGGGGCTGCACGCGCAGCAGCCGCAGGGCTGACCCCAAGGCTGCGCATGGTTCCGTTTCGGCGGGGCTGTGCAGGACCTCCGCAAGGGGGTGCCGGCTCCTTTGCCCGGCCCGCCAACCTGCACAGCCCTGCCACCCGTTGGCGGCGGCAAGCTCAGCATAGCGTTGACCACATTGCAACCCGGGCTGTGGCGCGCATTTGGAGTACCATTTCGCGATCCCCTCGGGGGATACGGGCTTGGCGGCCCGGAACAACGTAGGCGCAGCAGCCGCACGCCTTTTGATGAGGCAGTGGCTTTTCATCTTCCCGGTGCTGCGCCGGGCACGGTTCCGTTTTTGGCGGGGCTGTGCGGGACCTCCGCTAGGGGGTGCCAGTTCATGCCAAAGGAGCCGCCATGTCTGACCTCGATGCACTCAGCGGAGCACACGCCTCCCCGCCTTTCTTCTCTTCCCCGCAAGTGCCGAGGGAAGAGACCAGCCTGTACTACCCCATTTCCGAATACGAGGTCTATCGCCTCAAGGACTGCATGCACCAGATGGGCCTGGTGATCGACCTGTGCTGCATGGCCGGCCCCGACCAACAACTGAACGACCTGGGCGGGCTGATGAGCTTCCTGACCGCGCAGCAGCGCGCGCTGCGGGGCACGCTGCAGACCGTGCAGGCGCGCAAGGCGACGCCGGGGCCGGCATGTGATCCCGACCCAGGGGGGTGATCAGGCCAGTTGCGGACACTCGCGCAGCACCGGTCAACCCGGCCTGGCGCCGTCCGCATCCCGGCGAATGGATGGCCATTGCCTGAGCAATTCAGGCAAGGCCGTCTGCACGGTGTCCCACACCAGATCGAGGTTGATGTCGAAATAGCCATGGGCGATGCGGTTGCGCATGCCGCGCATGTTGCGCCATGGCACTTGCCCGTGTGTTTGGGCGAACTCGGCATAGCCATCCATGACCTTCGTGACAGCCTCGCCGATGATGACGAGGCTCATGATGACGGCCTGCTGGGTGCGCTTGTCCTCCAGGAAAGCCTCCTTGGCCAAGCCCTCCACGAAGCTACAGGCATCCGTTGCGGCCTGCTGTATGTGATCGAGGTAATCGGGAAGGCGATGCCCGTTCATATCGGCTGCGCCTCCGCAAGCACCTGGGCACGGAACTTCAGCGGCAGGTCTCCGGGCGTCAGCAGATCAACGCGAAGGCCGAGCAGCGATTCCAGCTCGTCCTGCAGGCCGCCCAGGTCGAACAGCGTCGCGCCCGGCAATGCATCGACCAGCAGGTCGAGGTCGCTGCCGTCCCGGTCGGTGCCATGCAGCACGGAGCCGAAGACGCGCGGGTTCGCAGTGCGGAAACGGCTGGCCATTTCACGCACTGCGCTGCGATTCATGTCGAGCACCACGGACGGTCGCATGAACATCCTTTCCTGTTGAGACTTCTGGAAAGCCTATTGCATCAGGCACCGGGTTTCAAGCAGCACTCCCGGAAATCCCGATGCCTGGATTTTCCATGCCGGGCCACGCCCGGCATGGCAGATCAGGCCAGATGCTGGTCGAAGAAGGCCAGCGTGCGGTCGCGCGCCTGCAGGGCGCTGGCCTCGTCGTAGGCGCTGCGCTGGTCGCAGTTGAAGCCGTGGTCGGCGTCGTACAGGTGCACCTGCACATGCTTTTGCGCCTGAGCAAAGGCCTGCACGGCGTCCACGGGAATGTGCGTATCGCGCCGGCCGAAGTGGGCAATCACGGGGCACAGCGGCTCGCGGCCCATCTCCAGCGGCGTGGTCATGCCGCCGCCGTAGTAGCAGGCCGCAGCCGACAGGCTGGGCAGGTTGCAGGCCGCGCGCCAGGCCCACAGGCCGCCCCAGCAAAAGCCCACGATGCCCACCTTGCCGCCGGGCACCAGCGTGGCAGCATGGGCGATGGCGGCCTCGATCTCGGGCAGCACGCCGGGCTGGGGCAGCGCCTCGGCGGCGGATTTCAGCGCCATGCCCTTGGCACGGTCGGCGTCGCCATAGCCCAGGTCCACACCGGCCTCGACACGCGTGAATAGTGACGGCGCCACGGCCATATAGCCGCGGGCAGCCAGGCGGTCGGCCACGGCGCGGATATGGGCGTTGACGCCGAAGATCTCCTGCAGCACCACGACGGCACCGCGCGCGGGCACATCGGGCCGCGCCACCCAGGCCGGCGAAGCCGTGCCATCCAACGAAGTCAACTGCACAAAACTGCCCATGTCCGCGTTCCTTTCTGTCTGAGAACCTGTTGTGATTTCCCGGTGGGCGGACGCGCCCCGCAATGCTGTAATGGCGGCGGGCCGGCCCGTGCGGCAATTCTTTCACAGGAGACATTCGATGGAACGAAAAGTCGTGCTCATTACCGGTGGCAGCCGCGGCATAGGCGCCGCAACGGCACGCATGGCTGCGCACCGGGGCTGGGACGTGGTGATCAGCTACCAGCAACAGCGCGATGCGGCCGAGGCCGTGGTGGCCGACGTGCAGACAGCCGGCACCCGCGCGCTGGCCGTGCAGGCGGATGTGGGCGACGAAGCCGAGGTGCTGGCCCTGTTCGGTGCGGCGGATGCGCAGTTCGGCCGGCTGGATGCCCTGGTCAACAACGCCGGTGTGGTGGATCGCGCGCAGACCGTGGCCGAGATGAGCGTGCAGCGGCTGGAGCGCATGTTCCGCGTCAATACCATCGGCAGCTTCATCTGCGCGCGCGAAGCCGTGCGGCGCATGAGCACCCGCCATGGCGGAAGGGGAGGCGCCATCGTGAACGTCTCCAGCATCGCTTCGCGGCTGGGTGCACCGGGCCAGTACGTCGACTATGCGGCCGCCAAGGGCGCGTTGGACGTGATGACGCTGGGCCTGGCCAAGGAAGTCGCCGCCCAGGGCATACGCGTGAACGCCGTGCGGCCCGGCTTGATAGAGACCGACATCCACGCCAGCGGCGGACAACCCGACCGCGTCGAGCGCCTGGCGCCCAACGTGCCCATGCAGCGCGGCGGCAGGGCCGAGGAGGTGGCCGACGCCATCCTCTGGCTGATGTCGGATGGCTCGCACTACACCACGGGCAGCCTGGTCGATATTTCGGGCGGCAACCTCTAAGGCTCTCCATGGACCTCAAACCGCTGATCACGCTGGTGGCCATCATCAACCCGCTGGCCATCGTCCCCTTCTTCATCCACTACACCGAGGGATTCAGCGCCCAGCAGCGCCAGCAGACCATTCGCACGGCGGCGCTGGCCTCGTTCTGCGTGATCGCGGCCTGCGCCATCATCGGGCTGCAGGTGCTGGACTTCTTCAACATCTCGCTGCAGAGCTTTCAGGTGGGCGGTGGCCTGCTGCTGCTGATCAGCGCCATGAACATGCTCAACGCCCGCCCGGCCGAGGAACGGCCCAACGCGCCCACGCTGGTCGCTGGCGCGGAAAAGGCTGCCATGGGCAACAGCATTGCCGTGGTGCCGCTGACGATTCCGCTGCTGACGGGGCCGGCCTCCATGTCCACCGTGGTGATCTACGCCGACCAGGCACGCACCATCTGGCAGCACCTGGCCCTGGTGGGCTATGGCGTGGTGGTGGCGCTGGTGGTGATGGTCTGCTTTTCGCTGGCCGACCCGATCGCCCGCGTGCTGGGCAAGACCGGCATCAATGTGATGACGCGGCTCATGGGCCTGATCCTCGCGGCCCTGGCCGTGGAGGTGATGGCGGGCGGGCTGGTGAAGATCTTCCCCATCCTGGCATCGCCCGCGATCGTGCCCTGATCGGGCTGGCTGACTGGTGGCCTTACTGCCGGTTCAGATCGGTTCAGGCCGGATCAGGCCGGCACGGCCCGCGCGCGGTCGGCGCTTCCGTCGCAGGCACCGCCGCAGCCCGTGATGGGCTGCTCGGGCAAGGCCTCAGGGTGCGCCAGGGAGCCCGTGGCGGGATCGAAGCCCGCACTGCGCAGATGCAGGGCCAGCGCCGCATCCATGGTCTGCGCATGGTGCACGAACCAGGCCGCCAGCTCGCCCGCCATGCTGCGGATCACGGCCAGATCACCGGCCGCCGCCTTGGCCGCCCCCTCGCGCATCACCTGCAGCACCACCTTGTGCTGCAGGCTGTGGCAGTTGGTGCTGGTGAAGCGCGTGGACTGCATCCAGCGGTCTTCCTGGTCGAAATGCACCTGCGTATGCGCGATCAACTCATCCCAGCGCGCGCACAGCTGCGCATCATCGGCCGCCTCCACCTCGGCCAGCAGCAGGACGAACTCCTGATGCACCTCGTCCATGGCCGGCAACTCCAATGCCAGCGCTCCGCTCCATTCCAGCACGGCCATATGCTTCTCCTGCCTTCATCGTGAAAGCCTGCAGCTTAGGAACAGCACCGCCCAACCCGTTTGACCCACATCAGCCAACCCGAAAACAGCAAAGCCCCGCGAGCGGGGCTTGGTCAAGGCGGATAAAACTGGCGCGGCCAAAAGGCCAGGGGCACCGAGCAAGAGCCGCCTCGCGGCGAAGGTGCCGTCCCCCTCCCTCGCGTAGCGAGTAGAGAGGCGCCGTGCAACGGGGGAAGCGGCGTCAGCCGCTCAGGGGGAGCTTACTGTCCAAACTTCCGCTTGGCATCAGCCACGCAGGTGTCCTTGGCAGCGCCACTCATAGTGTCGCAACGGGCCTTGGCAGCCTTGTAGTCGGCTTCGCGGGTTTCCTCGGCAGCGTCCTTGCGGGTTTCTGCCACGTTGGCAGCCTTGGCTGCGGAGTTGGACGCGGGCTCGGCCTGGGCCTTGTTCACCTTGGCGGCTTCCACGGCGTGCACGTGGGCGGCCTTGGCATCCTTCACGCAGACATCCTTGGCGTCGCCCTTGAGGTCATCGCACTTTTCCTTGGCGATGTCGTAGTCCGCATCAGCCTTGGCCTTGAGTGCCTTTTCGCTGTTCTTGGGCGAAGGATTGCGGCGCGATTCCAGTTCGGCCTTGGCCACGTTTTCCTGGCCCTTGGCCTGCTTCTCGCAGACGTCCTTGGCGTTGTCCTTGAGCGGCTTGCACTGTTCCTTGGCAGCCTTGTAGTCAGCCTCGATCTGGTTCTTGGCGGCCGTGTGCTCCGCATTGGTCATGGCCATGGCGCCGGAGGCCATCAGGCCCAGGGCGACAGCGGAAAGCATATGGCGAAAGCGTTGCGGTGTTTGCATGATGGAACTCCTTGTATTTGTACTGAAGCGGCCCTTGTTGCCTGCGGCGGCGGGCCATTGGTGCGTGCCCTCAGGCACGCTGGCTGTCGAGGAGCGGATGGCGGCGCCGGCCAGGGCGTCCAGCCCATCCGCAGTCCACCCTCGTCAGTCTTCGAAGCGGAAGTCGGGGTTGCGCTTTTGCCAGTCGGTCAGCTGCTTTTCGGCAGCGTCGCGGGCCAGGCCCTGGCGCTCCTGCAGCTTGCCCAGGAATTGCTCGCGCTTGCCGGCGATCACATCCAGATCGTCATCGGTGAGCTTGCCCCATTGCTCACGGATCTTGCCGGTGAATTGCTTCCAGTTGCCCTTGATGCGGTCTTCATTCATGGCTTGGTCCTTTCAGTGATGTTGAAGTAGCGCTGTGCAATCAGGCCTTGTTTTTTCAAAGCCGCGATCTGCATCAGCGACGGTTCCACTGTAAAAAACCTGGGGGCTGCGCGTCGTAGTCTGGACCTAGTGTTGACGGTCGTCCCAGGGGCAGCCGAGACGGTGGGATCGGGACTACAGCCCCTGACGGACGCGCGGGAAGCGCTGGGTCAGGCGCGGCCCGCCCCTGCCCTGAGTACCCGGCCTTTTCCCCGTATGTCAGCGCCTGCGTCGTGGCGGTTGTGGGGTTGCAGTCCTGCCGAAGGACAGGACTGCTTCGTCAACTGACTCGCCGTGATTGTTTGAACGTAGCTCGCAGAGCGAAGTGAGTTTCACGGCGAACCCCGCAACCGCCACGGCGCAGGTTGCCCCGCAGCGAAGCGAAGGGGTCGCGGACATTCGGGTCGCCTTCTTTGATCTGACCTTTCTTGGCGAATCAAGAAAGGGCAGTCGGCTGCCGGGCCGAGACCTGGCCTCGAAAAGCAACCACCCGGCAGGGGCGGAAAAAGCCCCACTTGCTTGCAGAGCCAATTGCCGAGAACAAAAAAACGGCCAGCGGATGCAATGCACCCACCAGCCGTTCTCAAGAGAATGGATGGGCTGGAAATCCAGCAGCCGCTCAGTGCCCCTGCTGCCCCAGCCACGCATCGATCTGCGCAATGGCCGCATCAGTGGCCTTGGCCAGGGCCTGGGCGCCGCCAGCGGCATCGCCCGAAGCTGCAGGACTGCGCACCTCGAACAGCTTCTGGCCCAGCAGGCGGTCCACGGCACCGCTTTGCTCGACCAGGGTGGCGCGCAGGCGCACGACGCCGGCACTGGAGCCGGGCGCGTCGAAGACCTGGCTGAACTCTTCGATGTCCACGCGCAGCAGCGTGGGCACGGCGCCCTGCAGGCGCGGCTGGGCCACGCTTTCGCTGCTGGCAAGCACGGGGCGCTGCACGCCCAGCTGGCTGCGCAGGCGCTGCTGCAGCAGCAGGGCCGGAGGCTGGCTCCAGCGTGCCAGCTGGTAGGGGCGCAGTTCCTGGCCGTTGGCATAGGCCAGGCGGTAGAACATGGCGGTGCTGCCGTCGGACAGGGCGGGAGCCTCCACATCGGCCAAAGCCAGCGGCGTGCGTGCCTGCGGTGCTGCGGATGTGGCGGCCTGTGCGGGCGCGGACAGCGGCGCCAGGCCGAAGTCATAGCGCGCGGGCTGGGCGGGGGGCTGCGGCAGGGCCGAGCAGCCGGCCAGCAGGATCAGGGCGGCGGCCAGTCCAGCGCTGGCCACGGCGGTCTTGCGAGATGGGGACATGCGGGTTCCTCGGTCAGGGCTGGGTGGCTGCGGACGGGGCGACGAAACCGGGCTCGCCCGGCCCCGGGCGGGCCTGGCCCGGCCCGTAGATCACGGCCTGCGGGTTGTCGCTGAAGCGGCTGGCCGCCGTGCCCATCTGGCGCGCGGCGCGCGAGACATCGTCGGCCGCGCGGTTGGCGTGCGGCACCGTGCTGCGGCCCAGCGAATCGGCCATGCGGGTCAGTGCGCGCGTGCTCTGGGCGATCTGCTCCAGCGGCCCGTCCTGCGCGTTCACGCGGCGCACGGTCTGCTGCAGTTCGGAGGCCACGGCAGAGGCGCCGTTGCTGGCCTTCTCCAGCGACTGCAGGGTGTTGTGGGCATCGGCGGCGAGTTGCGGCACCTGGGTGGACAGCGTGCGGTCCAGGTTCTGCGTGAGCTGCTGCACGCCTGCGGCAGCGGCCGCAATGTTCTCCAGCGCCTGGCTCACGCGCTTTTGGTTGTCGGTGTCCAGCATGTCGCTGAGGCGGCGCGAGATCTCATCGGCGCGCTCCAGCAGCACTTGCCCCTGGTCGGCCAGCATGCTCAGCGGCGACGAGCGCAGCGGCAGGCGCGGCAGCCCGCTGGGGCCCGGGGGCAGCTGGGGCTGCGGCTGGTCCGCATCATCGAGCTGCACATGGGCCAGGCCCGTGACGCCCTGGTAGCCCAGCACGGCGAACGTGGTGGGCGTGATGGGCGTGTTCACACCGATGGCGATGCGGATCAGCACATTGCCATTGGTCTGCGGATCGAACCCGATCCGCGTGACCTTGCCCACCGCCACGCCCTTGTAGCGCACGGCCGCCTGGGCCTGCAGCCCGCTGATGCCGTCCTTGGTGGACAGCTCGTACTCGTTGTACTGCCGCGTATCCCGCGTCAGCCAGATCGCCAGCCCCGCCAGCAGGGCCGCCACAACCAGCACGAAAATGCCGGCCGCCATGGCATGTGATTTGTTTTCCATATCAATGGTCCATAACGTTAGCCCAGCAAACAAGGCATGGGGCCGCGGCCCCCAGTCAATCCACAACTCAGGGCGAGGCCTTCAAAACCGGCGCACCCCAAGGCAAGGAACACCGAGCAAGGGCCGCCCCGCCGCGAGGGTGTCGTCCCCCCCCGCAAAGCGAGAGGGGGGAAGGCGCGAAGCGACTCAGGGGGGCTTCTCATACCGTGCTCATCGCGCGCCTGCCGCGCTCCCCCTGGAAGAAATGCTCGATGAACGGATGCTTGAACTCGGCCACTTCGCGCGGCGGGCCGCTGACCAGCACCTTCTTCTCGGCCAGCACGGCCACGCGCGAGGACAGGGCGAACAGCGTGTCCAGGTCGTGCGTGACCATGATGACGGTCAGGCCCAGCTCGGCACGCAGCTCGCGCAGCAGTTCGCAGAATTCGTCGGAGCTGGTGGGGTCCAGGCCGGCCGTGGGCTCGTCCAGCAGCAGCAGGGGCGGGTCCATGATCAGCGCCCGCGCCAGCGCCACGCGCTTGATCATGCCGCCCGAGAGATCGGCCGGCATGCGCGAGGCATGCTCGGGCTTGAGGCCCACCATCTGCAGCTTGACCAGGGCCGCGTCGCGCACCAGTTCGTCGGGCAGCGTGCCCTGCTCGCGCAGCGCGAAGGCCACGTTGTCCAGCACGCTGAAGGCCGAGTACAGCGCCCCATGCTGGAACAGCATGCCCACGCGGCTGGCGGCGCCCTCGCGGCCCATTTCGCTGGCCGGGCGGCCCAGCACTTCGACACGGCCCTTGGTGGGCTCCAGCAGCCCCAGCATCTGGCGCAGCAGCACGGTCTTGCCCGTGCCCGAGCCGCCGACGATGGACAGCATCTCGCCGCGCTGCACATCCAGGTCCAGGTCCTGGTGCACGGCAAAGGCGTTCTCGCCTTCGCCGAACACGCTCCACAGCCCGGCGATGCGCACGATGGGCTCGTCGGCTGCGGGCGTGGAGGAGGTTTCGGTGTCCATGGCCATCAGATTCCGACATCTTTGAAAAGGATTGCGAAGATCGCATCCACCACGATGACCATGGTGATGGCCGTCACCACCGAGGCCGTCGTGCCCTTGCCCAGGCTCTGCGTATTGGGCTCCACGCGCAGGCCCCAGTGGCAGCCGATCAGGGCGATGAGGGCGCCGAAGACCACGGATTTGCCCATGGCGATCCAGAGGTTGCCGATCTTCACGGCGGCAGGCAGCGCCTCGGCAAAGTAGGCGCCCGTGACGCCCATGGTGAGGTCGGCCGCGAGCATGCCGCCGGCCAGCGCGGCCAGCGTGGTCCACAGCGAGACCAGGGGCATGGCGATGGCCAGCGCCAGCGCGCGCGGCAGCACCAGGCGAAAGCCGTGCGGTATGCCCATGACCTGCATGGCATCCAATTCCTCGGTCACGCGCATGACGCCGATCTGGGCGGTGATGGCCGAGCCCGTGCGGCCCGCCACCAAAATGGCCGCCAGCAGCGGACCCAGCTCGCGGATCAGCGAGATGCCCAGGATGTTGACGATGAAGGATTCAGCCCCGAACTGGCGCAGTTGCAGCGCCATCAGGTAGGCCAGCACCACGCCGATCAGAAAGCCCACCAGGGCCGTGATGGGCAGGGCCGTGGCGCCCATGGAGTAAAGATGGCCGGAGATGTCGCGCCAGGGGCCCCGGTGCGGAGCACGCGCAAAGCGCAGCAGGTCGATCAGCAACTGGCCGATGAGCCGCGTCATCTGCGCGAAATGGCCGCAGGCGTTGATCACCAGGCACCCCAGGCTGTCGATGCGCTCCAGCAGGTTCAGGCGCGGGGGCGGCGGCGCAGGCTCCTTGGAGAAACGGCCCACGCGTTCGAGCATGGCGCGCTGCGCATCGCTGGCCGCCAGGCGCGCGGGCAGGCGACGGCCCCAGTGGTTCCACAGCAGCTGTGCGCCCACGTGGTCCAGCCAGTCCAGCCCTTCGAGGTTCCAGCCCAGGTCATCGCCCTTGGCATCGGCCAGCTGCGCACGCAGCCTGCGCCATTGCGCCCGCCGGCCCAGCTCGGCCGCGCCCCAGGAGCCGGTCAGCAACGCCCACTGGCCGTCGTTGTCGCGGCGCAGGCTGCATTGGGGGGGATTGTTGAGGGCAGACAAGTGCGGAAAGTCCTTGGGGGTTGCGAAGGCGGGGCGCGCAGGCAGGGCCGGGCGGCATTGCAGCCAAGACCGCAGGATAACCGAGCGGCACGGGCCGCAGATTGCCTGGCGGCGCCGTGCGCACGACAGCTTTGCCCTACGCGTGCAATTTTTATCAAAAAACCAGCGCGACAGCCATGACTGCTGCATGCGATGCTGCGAAAAAAGGAGTCCAGCGCGCTTTCCCTCTCGACAGTGCGCATGCCGTCCGCACAATGGGCCGAAGCACCAACCCCGGCTCCCAAGGACGTTCCGGCCCGCAGCGGACGCCCGCCCATCTCCATGAGCAACACCACCTTCGACTACATCGTCATCGGCGCCGGCACGGCGGGCGCCCTCCTGGCCAATCGGCTTTCGCGCGATGGCCGCAGCCGCGTGCTGCTGATCGAGGCGGGCGCCAAGGATGACTACCACTGGATCCACATCCCCGTGGGCTACCTGTACTGCATCGGCAATCCGCGCACCGACTGGCTCTACCAGACCGAGCCCGACGCAGGGCTCAACGGCCGCAGCCTGCGCTATCCGCGCGGCAAGACACTGGGCGGCTGCTCCAGCATCAACGGCATGATCTACATGCGCGGCCAGGCCCGCGACTACGACGGCTGGGCCGAGCTGACCGGGGACAACGCCTGGCGCTGGGACCAGGTGCTGCCGGCCTTCCGCCAGCATGAAAGCCATTGGCGGCTCGATGCCGGCGGCAATGCCGATGCGGGCTTTCGTGCCCTGCACGGCGGCACGGGCACAGGCGGCAGCGCTGAATGGCGCGTGGAGCGGCAGCGCCTGCGCTGGGACATCCTGGACGCCTTTGCCGAAGCCGCGCAGCAGGCCGGCATTCCGGCCACCGAGGACTTCAACGGCGGCAGCAACGAGGGGGTGGGCTACTTCGAGGTCAACCAAAAGGGCGGCCTGCGCTGGAACACCGCCAAGGCCTTCCTGCGGCCCACCTGCTATGGCCGCCCCAACTTCGAGCTGTGGACCCATGCCCAGGTCAGCCAGCTGCTGTTTGAACAGCTGCCCGCCGGCGGCCTGCGCTGCAGCGGCGCCCAGGTCTGGACCGGCTCGGAAATGGTCAACGTGCAGGCAAGCCAGGAGGTGCTGCTGTGCGCGGGCGCCGTCAACTCCCCGCAGATCCTGCAGCTGTCGGGCATCGGCCCGGGCGCGCTGCTGCAGAACCACGGCATTGCCGTGCGCCACGACCTGCCCGGCGTGGGCGAGAACCTGCAGGACCATCTGCAGATCCGCTCGGTCTACAAGATCAAGGGCGCGCGCACGCTGAACACCATGGCCAATTCGCTGTGGGGCAAGGCCGGCATCGGCCTGGAATACCTGCTGCGCCGCAGCGGGCCGATGAGCATGGCGCCCTCCCAGCTGGGGGCCTTCACGCGCAGCAGCCCGCAGCAGGAGCACCCCAATATCCAGTACCACGTGCAGCCGCTGTCGCTGGACGCCTTCGGTGAGCCGCTGCACGGTTTTCCGGCCTTCACGGCCAGCGTCTGCAACCTCAATCCCACGAGCCGGGGCACGGTGCGCATCCACAGCGGGGACTTCCGCCAGGCGCCGGCCATTGCGCCGCACTACCTGTCCACACCCGAGGACCGGCAGGTGGCCGCCGACAGCCTGCGCGTGACGCGCCGCATCGTCGGCCAGAGCGCACTGGCGCGCTTCGCCCCCGAGGAATGGAAGCCCGGCGTGCAGTACCAGAGCGACGAGGATCTGGCGCGCCTGGCCGGCGACATCGCCACCACCATCTTCCACCCCGTGGGCACGACGAAGATGGGCCGCGCCGACGACCCCATGGCCGTGCTGGACAGCCGCCTGCGCGTGCGCGGCGTACAGGGGCTGCGCGTGATCGATGCAGGCGCCATGCCGCGCATCACCAGCGGCAACACCAACAGCCCGACGCTGATGATGGCGGAGAAGGCCGCCGGCTGGATTCTTGCGGACCGACAGGGACAGGCAGGGATAACGACAGCGACAGCGACAGCGACAGCGGCACCAGCCGCCGCAGCGGTGGCGATGGCCACCTGAGGGGCGCCAAGCCCGGGCGGACCAGGGTTGTTGTGGGCAGAAACAGATCGATGAGGAACGAATGGTCGCCCTGGCGTCAAAGCCGCGGCACCCGGTGTTCACGGCCCTTTGCTGGTGCAATCCCGCACTTTTGCGGTAACTGCGGGAAATCCCCGATGCACCACCCAGGTGCGACCATTAAAGTCCACCCACTCTCGCGGCACCACAGTGCTGCACAAGAGGGGCCGAGGAGACAACTCGTACACAACCAGATCAACATTCATAAATAGCATCTCAAGATGCATTTCCCAGAGCGCCGGCAAGTCCGGCGCTTTTTTTATGCCTGCGGCCAGCCTGCTGCGGCACCTGGGCGGTGCGACAATCGCCGCCCTATGGAATGGATCATCGTCTCGCTGGCCTCGATGCTGGCCGGCTTCGTGGACGCCATCGTGGGCGGCGGGGGCCTCATCTTGCTGCCCGCGCTGTTCGCCACCTTCCCCACCGCACCGCCCGCCACGCTGCTGGGCACCAACAAGAGCGCCTCGGTCTGGGGCACGGCCATGTCCACCTGGCAGTACGGCCGCAAGGTGCAGTTGCCCTGGCGCGCGATGATGCCGGCGGCCTGCGTGGGCATGGCGGGCTCCTTTGCGGGCGCCTGGGCCGTCACGCAGATCTCCCCCGATTTCCTGCGCCGGCTGCTGCCGCTGGTGCTGCTGGGCGTGCTGGTCTACACGCTGGCGCGCAAGGACATGGGCCGCCACCACACGCCGCACTATTCGGGCCGCGCCGAGACGCTGATCGCCTGCGCCATCGGCCTGGTGATTGGCTTCTACGACGGTTTCTTCGGCCCCGGCACGGGCAGCTTCTTCGTGTTCCTGTTCGTGCGGCTGATGGGCTATGACTTCCTGAACGCGTCGGCCTCGGCCAAGCTGCTGAACATGGCCACCAACCTGGCTGCGCTGGCGCTGTTCGCGCTCAAGGGCCATATCTGGTGGCACCTGGCCGTGCCCATGGCGGTGGCCAATGTGCTGGGCGCCATGCTGGGCACGCACATGGCCCTGCGCCATGGAACGGGCTTTGTGCGCGGCATTTTCATCGGCGTGGTGAGCCTGCTGATCCTCAAGACCGGCTACGACGCCTTCATCGCCTGAGCACGGGCCAGCGGCGTTCGCAACACCTGCCATCGGCGTTGGCGACGGCAACCTTCTATAATTGCCGACTTTTCGCCTTGAGCTGCGGCGGCTGGTGCATGTCGCACCCCTGCCAGCGGCCGTACCCGACCAGCCGACCAGCCGCAAAAAACCGGCCCCGCCGTCCATGGCCCATGCACTGATGCGTGCCTTGGCGCTTTCTTCATGCTGCGGCGCCGGGGTCAGGTCTTGAGCGACAGCCCAGGAGTTCCATGAAACGCTTTACCGTCATCGCCGCCGCCGCGCTGGCCCTGTGGACCGCCGCCGGCGTTCAGGCCCGCCCCTTCGACGCCATCCAGAAGGAAGGCACGCTGCGCCTGGCCACCGAGGGCTACTACGCGCCCTTCGCCCATTTCGAGGGCAAGCAGCTGACCGGCTTCGAAGTCGAGCTGGCCCAGATGATGGCCGCCAAGATGGGCGTGAAGTACGAGTGGAAGACCATCAGCTTCGACGCCCTGCTCACCGGCCTGCAGCAGGACCGCTGGGATCTGGTGATTTCCTCGCACGGCATCACGCCCGAGCGCGAGAAGGCCGTGACCTTCACCCAGCCCCACTACTGCTCTGGCGCCATCGTGATGTCGCTGGACCCGGCCATCCGCTCGGCCAAGGACCTGGCGGGCAAGACGGTGTCGGTGCAGACCGGCACCACCTATATGCAGTACATGGAGAAGAACCTGCCCGGCATCAAGCGCCTGGTCAACTTCCCCACCAACGAGGCCGCCCGCAATGCGCTGCTGTCCAAGCGCGTGGATGCCTGGGTGACCGAACGCTTCATTGCCAAGGAACTGCAGCAGAAGAACCCCAATGCCCAGCTCAAGCAGGGCGAGTTGCTGCTGGTCGAGCGCATTGCGGCCGCCGTGGCCAAGGACAACAAGTCGCTGGCCGATGCCTGGAACAAGGCCTTCAAGGAAGCCCTGGCCGACGGCAGCTACGCCAAGCTGTCGCAGAAATACTTCCACGAAGACATCCGCTGCCCTGACTGAGGCCCCGGGCAGATCTGCCCGACCGGCGCCCACTTGCAGGGCGCCTTTTTGTTTCTAGCCCACCTATGCTTACCGTCCTCTGGCCCGCCCACTGGAGCCGCTCGCAGCGCAGCAACGCCACCCTGGTCACGGCCCTGCTGCTGATGGTGCTCGTGGTTTCGCTGCTGGGGCAACTGCTGTCCCTGCTGCCCGAGCCCATAGGCTCCAATGCCGACACCTTCGCCGAAGGCGCGCGCACCACGCTGTACCTGACGCTGGTCAGCGGCGCCGCCGGCCTGGTGCTGGGCATCGCCGCCGCGCTGGCGCGCACCTCGCGCACGGCCGCCCTGCGCTGGGCCGCGGGCTTCTACGTCTGGGCGATCCGCGGCACGCCGCTGCTGGTGCAGATCCTGTTCATCTACTTCGCGCTGCCGGTGCTGATCCCGGGCCTGAACCTGCCCGACTTCGCAGCCGCCTGCATTGCACTGGCGCTGAACGTGGGCGCCTACAACGCCGAAGCCGTGCGCGCCGGCCTGCAGGCCGTGCCGCGCGGCCAGGCCGAGGCCGCACGCGCCCTGGGCCTGCCGCGCATCTGCGTCTTCATGGACGTGGTGTTCCCGCAGGCCTTCAAGATCTCGCTGCCGCCGCTGGTGAGCAACTTCGTGGCCCTGCTCAAGGATTCGTCGCTGGCGTACGCCATCGGCGTGGTGGAGCTGACCAATGTGGGCAACCGCATCCAGTCGGCCACCTTCCAGCCCGTGGAGACCCTGGTCACCGTGGGCGTGACCTACCTGGTGCTGACCACGCTGGTGACCCAGGTCACGGCTGCCGTGGAGTACCGCTTCGACGTGGAGGGCCGCCACAAATGAGCGCCGACAAGCTGGCACGGGGCATGCCCTACATCGTGGCCGAGAAGGTCACCAAGTCCTTCGGCAGCCACCAGGTGCTCAAGGGCGTTTCCACGCAGTTCTGCACGGGCGAGGTGACGGTGATCATCGGCGCCTCGGGCTCGGGCAAGTCCACGCTGCTGCGCGCCATCAACCGGCTGGAGCCGCACGACGGCGGGCGCATCACCATCGATGGCGTCGAAGTCACCGACAACGAAGCCACGCTGCAAAAGCAGCGCTGCGAAGTGGGCATGGTGTTCCAGCAGTTCAACCTGTTCGGCCACATGACGGTGCTGGACAACGTGACCCTGGCGCCGCGCCGCATCCACAAAACGCCGCGCGCCCAGGCCAATGCCAAGGCCATGGCCCTGCTGGAGCGCGTGGGCATGCAGGCCCATGCCCACAAGTACCCGTGGCAGTTGTCGGGCGGCCAACAGCAGCGCGTGGCCATTGCCCGCGCCCTGGCCATGGAGCCGCAGGTGATGCTGTTCGACGAGCCCACCAGCGCGCTGGACCCGGAGATGGTGCAGGAAGTGCTGGACGTGATGCGCGAGCTGGCACGCGGCGGCATGACCATGATCGTGGTCACCCACGAAATGGGCTTCGCCCGCGAGGTCGCCGACCGCGTGATGTTCTTCGACCAGGGCTGCATCGCCCACGAGGCGCCACCGGCCGAGTTCTTCGGCAACCCGGCCAGCGAGCGGATCGCGGCGTTCATCGGGCGCATGGGGCATTGAGGCCTGGGCCTGCGCACGCAGGCTGCTCAAGAAAACACAGAGCCGGCAATGCCGGCTCTTTTGCTTTCTCAATCCTCCAGTTCGCCAGCAGACGGCGGCGGCAGCGCGGCAGCGCGGTTGGATGCCACGGGCGCCGATGCCTCGGGCGGCTCGTAGCGCGGCAGGCCGGGCAGGTTCACGGTTTCTGCGTCCAGCGTGATTTCGGAGACGCGGCGCGGGGCGCCTATGGGCACGCCGGCCTGGCCCTTGCGCATGGCGGCCATGTCCTCCAGGCTGGGGTAGCGGCCCAGCAGCCAGTAGTCGAACACGCGGCGTGCCAGCGGCGCGGCAGCGGCGGCGCCGAAGCCTGCGTTCTCCACGATGACGGCGACGGCAATGGTGGGGTTGTCGGCCGGCGCATAGGCGATGTACAGCGAGTGGTCGCGCTGGAACTCGGACAGGCGCGAGGCGTTGTACTTCTCGTTCTGGCGCACGCCCACGGCCTGGGCCGTGCCGGTCTTGCCGGTGGAGGTGTAGGGCGCGTTGCCGAAGATGCCGCGCGAGGTGCCCTCCACCGTCACGGCGGCCACGGCGGCGCGCACGGCTTCCACGTTCTCGGGCTTGTAGCCCATGCTGGTGCCGGGGTCCTTGTTGATGGCCGAGAACTGCTGCGTCACGGCATCGACACGGCCCACGGCCAGGTGGGGCCGGTGCTTGACGCCCTTGGCCGCCAGCGTGGACATGGCGTTGGCCAGCTGCAGGATGGTGAAGTTGTTGTAGCCCTGGCCGATGCCCAGCGAGATGGTCTCGCCCGCGTACCACTTCTTCTGCTCGGGCCGCTTGTAGGTGTTGCGCTTCCACTCGGTGCTGGGCAGCACGCCGCGCGCCTCGCCGCGCACGTCGATGCCGGTGATCTGGCCGAAGCCCAGCGGCTTCATGTAGTCGTGGATCATGTCCACGCCCATGTCGTTGGCCAGCATGTAGTAGTACACGTTGGACGACTTGATGATGGAGCGGCGCAGATTGGTCGGCCCGTTGGGGTGGCCCGAGCGGAAGGTGTGGCCACCGAAGGTCCAGCTGCCGTTGTCCATGATGGTGGTGTCGGGGCGGCGCTTGCCCGACTCCAGCGCGGCAATCGCCATGAAGGGCTTGTAGGTGGAGCCCGGTGGATAGGTGCCCCGCAGCGCGCGGTTGAGCAGCGGGCGGTTGATGGATTCGTTGAGCGCGGACCAGCTTTCCTGGTCGATGCCATCGACGAAGAGATTCAGGTCGAAGGTCGGGCGGCTGACCATGGCCAGCAGCTCGCCGCTGCGCGGATCGATGGCCACCAGGGCGCCACGGCGGTCGCCGTACAGCTCCTCCACCATGCGCTGCAGCTTGATGTCCAGCGACAGCACCAGGCTGTCGCCGGGCGTGGCGGGGCGGCTGCCGAGCTTGCGCACGGCATGGCCACCGGCCGAGGTTTCCATCTCTTCCCAGCCGGTCTGGCCGTGCAGGTCGGTTTCGTAGCTCTGCTCCACGCCCAGCTTGCCGATGACGTCGGTGCCCCGGTAGTTGGCGGCGTCGTCGGAGTCTTCCAGCGCCTCTTTCTCGCGCTGGTTGATGCGGCCGATGTAGCCGATGACGTGGCTGGCCGTGTCCTGCATGGGGTAGGTGCGGAACAGCCGCGCCTTGATGTCCACGCCCGGGAAGCGGTAGCGCTGCGCGGCGAAGCGCGCGACCTCGTCATCGGTCAGGCGCGTGCGGATGGGCAGGGAGTCGAAGCTGCGGGAATCATCCACCAGGCGCTTGAACTTGCGCCGGTCGCGCGGCGTGATCTCGACGATCTCAGCCAGGCCGTCGATGGTCTCTTCAAGGTTGCCCGCGCGCGAGGGCATGATCTCCAGCGTATAGGCCGAGTAGTTGGTGGCCAGCACCACGCCGTTGCGGTCCAGGATCTGGCCCCGGTTGGGCACGATGGGCACCACGGCCGTGCGATTGCTTTCGGCGCGCTCGGCCAGCTCCTCATGGCGCTGCACCTGCAGCACCAGCAGCCGCGCCACCACCAGCCCGAAGGCCAGCAGCACCACCACGCTCATCACCCATGCGCGCAGCCTGAATCGCTGCAGCTCGGCTTCTGTATTGCGGATTTCCATCACGCGTCAAGCCTCACAGGGGACGGTTCTCGTCACTGTCCGGCGGGCGGCGCTGCGGCGCCAGCAGCAGGCCGCTGACCAGGGGCCACAGCAGGGCCTCGATCAAGGGAGCCACCACCACCAGCGGGCCGGGCACGATGCCGCCGGCCACCATGCGCAGCAGCACCTGCAGGCCGTGCACGACGGCGAACAGGGGCAGCAGGTGCAGCGCCTGCACGGGCGTGGAGAACCAGGACAGGCGCCGGCCCATGGCGCCGGCCGCGAACACCAGCAGCGCATAGGCCAGCGCATGCTGGCCCAGCAGGGAGGAGCGGTCCACATCCATGCACAGGCCCAGCAAAAAGGCCACGCCCATGCCCACGCGCTGGGGCTGGTTCAGCGCCCAGAAGGCCAGCAGCACCATCAGCAGGTCGGGCTGCCAGGCCTGGCGGCCCAGCGGCAGCATGTTGAGTGCCAGCGCCGCCAGCAGGCTGACGACGATGAACAGGGGGTTGACCGGCAGCAGCAGCTGCTGGCCGCGCGGCATGATCATGCAGGCTCCTTCCTGGCGGAGGCGGGTGCGGCGGGAGCAGCGGGTGCGGCAGGCGTGGCCGGTGCATCTGTCTTGCCGGCCTTGCCGCCGTCCTTGGAGGCTTCCTTGCCCTTGCCGTCCTTGGCCTTGTCTTTTTCCTTGCCCTTGTCTTTTTCCTTGCCCTTGCCGGCGCGCAGGGGTTCTGCGGCGCCTTCCGCCTCGGGATGGGTGGCGCGGTCCAGCGGCTTGAGCACCACCACGTGGCGCACGCCCTGCACGCGGCCCACGGGCTCGCAGTAGATGCGCGAGAAGGCCGAGTCGGCGCGGCGCTCCACCGAGACAACCTTGGCCACGGGCAGGCCCGGCGGGTACAGGCCATCGACGCCGCTGGTGGTCAGCAGGTCGCCTTCCTGGACATCGGCATTGCTGGGCATGAAGCGCAGCTCGATGCCGCCGGTGCGCAGCGGCGACGGATCGCCATAGGCCACGCTGCGCGCGCCGGTGCGCGGGTTGAAGACGGGAATGGCCTGGTCGCGGTCGATGAGCAGTGTGACCTCGGCACGCAGCGGATACACGCGCGTGACCTGGCCGACCACGCCCTTTTCATCGAGCACGGGCGAGCCCTGGTCGATGCCATCCACCTGGCCGCGGTCGATGACCACGCGGCGCGTATAGAGGTCGGGGCTGTCGTAGACCACCTCGGCAGCGGTGCCGGGCGTGGTGAGGCGATCGCGCAGCTGCAGCAGCTCGCGCAGGTGGTCGTTTTCCTGGATCAGCTCGTCGGCCAGCGATGCACGCTGGGCCATGGCCACCAGTTCCTTGCGCGCGGCCTGTTCGCGGGCCTGGGCATCGTCCAGCGAGCCCAGGTAGCGGCTGGCGTCGTGCACGGCCTGCACCGGTTTGAGCATCACCCATTGCACGGGGTACAGCACGGTGGCCACGGCCACGCGCACGGGATCGGTGATCCTGAAACGCGCATCAGCCACCATCAGAAACAGCGCCAGGGCGCTGTACAGGGCCAGTTGCGAGACCCGCGAGGGCCGCCGCTTGAACAGCGAGGGCGCCGAGTGGTCCAGGGTATTGGGGTTCATGCGGCCCTCCCGCGTGGCAGGGCCTGCCCTGCCGCACTTGCTGCAGCCTGGAAAGCACGGGCCGGTCCCGGTGCGAAGGAAGGCAGGGCAAGCATGCAGGTCACCACGGAAGGGGGAGAAAAGTCGTTGCAGTCAGACGGCTGCGGCCCCGGGCCCGCGACAACGGGCCCCGGCCTGCGCCGCATCAGTCGCTGGTGAAGATGCTGCCCTGGCGGTCCATGGTCTCCAGCGCCATGCCGCAGCCGCGCACCACGCAGGTCAGCGGCTCTTCGGCCACCAGCACGGGCAGGCCGGTTTCTTCGGCCAGCAGGCGGTCCAGGTCACGCAGCAGCGCGCCGCCGCCGGTGAGCATCATGCCGCGCTCAGCAATGTCGGCGCCCAGCTCGGGCGGTGTCTGCTCCAGCGCGTTCTTGACGGCGCTGACGATCTGGTTGAGCGGATCGGTCAGGGCTTCCAGCACCTCGTTGGACGAGATGGTGAAGCTGCGCGGCACGCCTTCGGAGAGGTTGCGGCCCTTGACTTCCATTTCCTTGACTTCGGAGCCGGGGAAGGCCGAGCCGATGTTCTTCTTGATGGACTCGGCCGTGGGCTCGCCGATCAGCATGCCGTAGTTGCGGCGGATGTAGCTGATGATGGCTTCGTCGAACTTGTCGCCGCCCACGCGCACGGAGCCCTTGTAGACCATGCCGCCCAGCGAGATCACGCCGACTTCGGTGGTGCCGCCACCGATGTCCACCACCATGGAGCCCGAAGCCTCGGACACCGGCAGGCCGGCGCCGATGCCGGCGGCCATGGGTTCCTCGATCAGGTAGACGGAGGTGGCGCCTGCCGCCTCGGCCGCGTCCTTGATGGCGCGGCGCTCGACCTGGGTGGAGCCGCAGGGCACGCAGATGATGATGCGCGGGCTGGGCGTGAGCACCGAGCGCGGATGCACCATCTTGATGAACTGCTTGATCATCTGTTCCGTGATGACGAAGTCGGCAATCACGCCGTCCTTCATCGGGCGGATGGCCTCGATGTTGCCGGGCACCTTGCCCAGCATGGCCTTGGCCTCGCGGCCCACCGCCTGGATCACCTTCTTGCCGTGCGGCCCGCCTTCGTGGCGGATGGCGACAACGGAGGGTTCGTCCAGAACAATGCCCTTGTCGCGGGCGAAAATCAGGGTGTTGGCTGTGCCAAGATCAATGGCAAGGTCGGTGGAGAAATACCGACGGAAAGCTCCGAACATTACGAGAGTCCTCTCAGGCACGGCATGCTCGTCGGCCTGCCATCGCCGGGATGAAAGTTAGGGAGTCTGGATGGGGTTGGCTTTTCGCACAATGACCGGCTCGGAGAGGGTATTGCGGCAAAGCCGAGATAATACCGTATCCCCTGTGAATAACTTCTACTGCCGGGGCTTGAAATACGGGTTTACATCCCGTTGCCCCCTTCAAAAATCCTATGGCACTGAACGCACAAGACATCGCACGCATCGCGAACCTGGCACGACTTGAGCTCTCCTCCACCGAGAGTGAGCGCATGCTAGGCCAGCTCAATGATTTTTTCGGCATCGTGGAGAAGATGCAGGCTGTGGATACTTCAGGCGTCAGCCCGCTGTCACATCCGGTCGCCGCCATCCAGGACATTGCCCTGCGTCTTCGCGAGGACATTGCCAGCGAGCCCGACCAGCGCGACGCCAACCAGCGCAGCGCACCGGCCGTCGAGCGCGGCCTGTTCCTGGTCCCCAAGGTGATCGAGTAAGCGCCGCGCGCCCTCGTCACCGGCATCCGTCCCCGTTTTCCGCACCCCATACATGACCCAGCAAACCACTGATCTGCACACGCTCGGCGTGTCGGCCCTGTCGGCCCTGCTGCGCGAGCGCAAGCTCGGCGCCGTCGAAGCCGCCCAGCATTTCCTGGCCCGCGCCCAGGCGCACCAGAACCTGGGCGCCTTCGTCAGCATCGACGAAGAGGCCACCCTGGCCCAGGCCCGCGCTGCCGACGCCCTGATTGCCCAGGGCAAGGGCGGCCGCCTGGCTGGCGTGCCCATTGCGCACAAGGACATCTTCGTCACGCGCGACTTCCCGACCACGGCCTCCAGCAAGATGCTGGCCGGCTACCGCTCGCCCTTCGACGCCACCGTGGTGACGCGCCTAGCCGAGGCCGGCGCCGTGACGCTGGGCAAGCTCAACTGCGATGAATTCGCCATGGGCTCGGCCAACGAGAACTCGGCCATCGCGCCCGTGGGCTTCGACGCCCCCGCGCCCGTGCGCAACCCCTGGAACACGGACCGCGTGCCCGGCGGCTCCTCGGGCGGCTCGGCCGTGGCCGTGGCCGCCGGCCTGGCGCCCGCCGTCACCGGCACCGATACGGGCGGCTCCATCCGCCAGCCCGCATCGTTTTGCGGCATCACGGGCATCAAGCCCACCTATGGCCGCGCCAGCCGCTACGGCATGATCGCCTTCGCCTCCAGCCTGGACCAGGCCGGTCCCATGGGCAAGAGCGCCGAGGACTGCGCCCTGCTGCTGTCCGAGATGTGCGGCCCCGACCTGGACCGCGACTCCACCAGCCTGGACGTGCCCGCCGAGGACTTCACGGCCCGCCTGAACGACGGCATCGAAGGCCTGCGCATCGGCATCCCCGCCGAGTTCTTCGGCGAAGGCCTGTCGGCCGACGTGCGCGCCGCCGTGGATGGCGCGCTCAAGGAATACGAGAAGCTGGGCGCCCGCCTGGTGCCCATCTCGCTGCCGCGCACCGAGCTGTCGATTCCCGTGTACTACATCCTGGCCCCGGCCGAGGCATCGTCCAACCTGTCGCGCTTCGACGGCGTGAAGTTCGGCCACCGCGCCAAGGACTACACGGACCTGGTGGACATGTACAAGAAGACCCGCGCCGAAGGCTTTGGCGACGAGGTCAAGCGCCGCATCATGATCGGCGCCTATGTGCTGTCCGAGGGCTACTACGACGCCTACTACCTGCAGGCGCAGAAGATCCGCCGCATGATCGCCGACGACTTCCAGGCCGCCTTCCAGCAGTGCGACGTGATCGCCGGCCCCGCCGCGCCCACCGTGGCCTGGCAGCTGGGCGGAAAGAGCGACCCGCTGGCCAACTACCTGGCCGACATCTTCACGCTGCCTGCGTCGCTGGCCGGCCTGCCCGGCATGAGCGTGCCCGCAGGCTTTGGCGAGGCCGGCATGCCCGTGGGCCTGCAGCTGATCGGCAACTACTTCAAGGAAGGCCAGTTGCTCAACGCCGCCCACCGCTTCCAGCAGGCCACCGACTTCCACCTTCAAGCTCCGAAGGGCATCTGATACCCCATGACCGCGAAACTCATCCAGGGCTATGAAGTCGTCATCGGCTTCGAGACCCACGCCCAGCTGGCCACCCAGTCCAAGATCTTCAGCCGCGCCAGCACCGCCTTCGGCGCCGAGCCCAACACCCAGGCCTGCGCCGTGGACATGGCGCTGCCCGGCACGCTGCCGGTGATGAACAAAAAGGCCGTCGAGTGCGCCATCCGGCTCGGCCTGGCGCTGGGCTCGCACATTGCGCCGCGCAGCATCTTCGCGCGCAAGAACTACTTCTACCCCGACCTGCCCAAGGGCTACCAGATCTCGCAGTTCGAGATTCCCGTGGTCCAGGGCGGCGAGGTGTCCTTCTTCCTCGGCGACGAGAAGAAGACCATCCGCCTGGTGCGCGCCCACCTGGAGGAAGATGCCGGCAAGTCGCTGCACGAGGACTTCGTCGGCCAGTCGGGCATCGATCTGAACCGCGCCGGCACGCCGCTGCTGGAGATCGTGACCGAGCCCGACATCCGCAGCACGGAAGAAGCCGTGGCCTACGCCAAGACGCTGCACCAGATCGTGACCTGGATCGGCATCTGCGACGGCAACATGCAGGAAGGGAGCTTTCGCTGCGACGCCAACGTCTCCGTGCGCAAGCCCGGCCAGCCGCTGGGCACGCGCCGCGAGATCAAGAACCTCAACAGCTTCAAGAACATGCAGCTGGCCATCGACTACGAGATCCGCTGGCAGATCGAGGAAATCGAGGACGGCCGCCGCATCCAGCAGGCCACCGTGCTGTTCGCCCCCGACACGGGCGAGACGCGCTCCATGCGCACCAAGGAAGACGCGGCCGACTACCGCTACTTCCCCGACCCGGACCTGCCGCCGCTGGTGGTCGCGCCCGAATGGGTGGAACAGGTCAGGGCCGACATGCCCGAGCTGCCGCGCGCCATGGCCGCGCGCTTTGTCGAGCAGTACGCCCTGCCTGAGTACGACGCCACCACGCTGACGCAAAGCCAGGCCATGGCCGCCTACTTCGAGGACACGGCCCGGGCCTGCAATGCGCCCAAGCTGGCCAGCAACTGGATCATGGGCGAGATCTCGCGCCGCCTGAACACCGAGGAAATCGGCATGGAGGCCGCCAAGGTCTCCAGCGCCCAGCTGGCCGCGCTGATCCAGCGCATCGGCGACGGCACCATCTCCAACAACGCCGCCAAGCAGGTCTTCGAGGCGCTGTGGAGCGGTGAAGGCAGCGATGTCGATGCCATCATCGAGGCCAAGGGCCTCAAGCAGATGAACGACACGGGCGCCATGGAGAAGATCATCGACGAGGTGATCGCCGCCAACCCGGCCAACGTGGAGCAGTACCGTGCAGGCAAGGACAAGGCCTTCAACGCCCTGGTCGGCCAGGTCATGAAGGCTTCCAGGGGCAAGGCCAACCCGGCGCAGGTCAACGAGCTGCTCAAGGCCAAGCTGGCCTGACCGGCCGCAGCGGGCGCCCCCCCGCGCTCCGGGGGGCGCCTGCCTCAATCCACCGAGGCGCCCGACTGCCGCACGGCCTGGCCCCACTGCGTGATCTCCGAGGCCACGAAGGCATCCATCTCCCGGGGCGTGGTGGGTGCGGCTTCCGAGCCACGGTCGCTGATGAACTTGCGCATCTCGGGGCTGCGCAGGATGGCCACGGCCTCTCGGTTGAGCCGGTCGATCACTTCCTGCGGCGTGCCCCTGGGCGCCATCAGGCCCAGCCAGCCCACGGCCTCGAAGCCCCGGAACTCGGGCAGGCCCGATTCGGCAATGGCCGGCACCTCGGGCAGCTGGCTGGAGCGGGCGCTGGAGGTCACACCCAGCGGCACCGCCTTGCCCGCCTGGATATTGGGCAGGGCGGCCGTCACCGAATCCACCATCAGCGGCACCTGGCCGCCCACGAAATCCGCCTGCGCGGGGCCGCTGCCCTTGTAGGGGATGTGCTCTATCTGTATCTTGGCGCGCGCCTTGACCATCTCGGCGCTCAGGTGCTGGGTGCCGCCGATGCCGGCGCTGGCGTAGTTCCAGCGGCCCGGCTCGGCACGCGCCTTGTCCACCAAATCTTTCATGGATTGGATGCCAGCACCCGGGTGCGCCAGGAACACCAGCGGCACCTTGGCGATCAGCGTGATGCCCACCAGGTCGGTGCGCGGGTCGAAATTCACCTTCTTGTACAGCGTCTGGTTCACGGCCATGGCACTGCCGGCCACGAGCAGCGTGTAGCCGTCGGCCGGGCTGCGCACCACCTGCTCGCTGCCGATGTTGCTGCCGGCCCCGGCCTTGTTCTCCACCACCAGCGGCTGGCCCAGCTTCTGGGCGAGCTTTTCCGCCAGCGCGCGCGCAAAGATGTCCGTGGCCTGCCCGGGCGGGAAGGGAACGACCAGGCGGATGGGCTTGTCGGGATAGGCGGCGCTGGCCGGCATGGCAAGGGCGACGGCCGCGCAGGCTGCTGCGGCCAGAATGATCTGCTTCATGGTGTCGTTGTCTCCTGCGGGCCAGTTTAGCGGCGGCATGCCCGCTGCACCCGCACGCCGCTGTCCCGCAGCCAACAGCGCACCAGGCCATCTGCCGGAACAATCGACGCACACCACAGGAGACTCCATGACCGCCAGCACCGACCGCCTGCACATCCCCGGCCTGCCCTGGGCCGACTCCCCTGAAGCCGTAGGCCTGGGCGGCGCGCGCCTGGCGCGCCTGTCGGCCCGGCTGCAGCGCGGCGTGGACACCGGCGAGATCCCGGGCGCCGTGGCCCTGGTGGCACGGCGCGGCAAGCTGGCCTACCTGGAGAGCTTCGGCCTGCTGGACCCCGAGGCCGGCACGGCCATGCGGCCCGATGCCATCTTCCGCATCGCCTCCATGAGCAAGCCCATCACCTCGCTGGCCATCATGATGCTGGCCGAGCAGGGTCGGCTGTCCATCATCGAGCCTGTGGAGCAGTACCTGCCCGAGCTGGCCGCGCTGCGCGTGGGCCTGGAGCGCGCGCCGCTGGCACGCTCCATCACGCTGCAGGACCTGCTGCGCCACACCTCCGGCATTCCCTATGGATTCGCCGGCACCGAGCACCCCGTCAAGAAGATGTACCTGGATGCGGGCCTGTTCAGCGGCAAGTTCACTAATGCGCAGTTCATCACCAGGCTCGCGCAGCTGCCGCTGGTGGCCCAGCCCGGCGAGACCTGGGAATACGGCATGTCCACCGATGTGCTGGGCCGCGTGGTCGAGGTGGTCAGCGGCCAGACGCTGGCCGCCTTCGTGCGCGAGCACATCACCGGGCCGCTGGGCATGGCCGACACGGGCTTTCATGCGCCCGACAGCGAGATCGCACGCGCCGCGCGGCCCCAGCCCGAAGGGCCGCAGAAACAGATGCCGCCCATCCCCCCGGTCACGCGTGCCATGCTGTTCGAGTCGGGCGGCGGTGGCATGGTCTCGACCATGGCCGACTACGCGCGGCTGTGCCTGTTCTGGCGCAACGGCGGCACGCTGGACGGCGTGCGCCTGGTCTCGCGCAAGACCGTGGAGCTGATGACCTCCAACCACCTGCCCGCCAGCGTGCGCATGGGGCCGGACATGGCGTATTTCGGCGCCCAGCTGCCCTCGCCCGAGGTGGGCCAGGGCTTCGGCCTGGGCTTTGCGGTGCGCACGGCGCCGGGCCTCAACCCGCTGCCGGGCAGCGTGGGCGACTTTTCATGGAGCGGCATCTACGGCACCTTCTTCTGGATCGATCCGCAGGAGGACCTGTTCGCCATCCTCATGATGCAGTCCATGGCCCAGCGCATTCCCTACCGCTGGGTGATGCGCGAGGGCGTGTACCAGTCCGTGGTGGACTGAGCCGGCAGGCGCGCTGCACCGAAAGGGTGCAAAGCCCATGCTGCCAGCAAGAGCGGCGTCCCTTCCTAAAATGACGCGCTTTTGCAGCCCTCCCCGGGGCCGCGCAGGCAAAGACAACAAGACAACAAAGCCATGGGCTGGAACAGAAAAGCATGGGGGCCGGTGGTGCCACGCCCCGCGCCTGCGGACATGTGGCGCGTGGCCATGGGCTCCATCGTGGGCATGGGGCTGGCCACGGCCCTGGTCTGGCTGGCGCATGCGGGCACCTGGGATCTTCCCCTGCGCCTGTTCGCGCCGCTGGGCGCCACGGCCGTGCTGTTGTTCGCCGTGCCCACCAGCCCGCTGGCCCAGCCCTGGTCCTGCGTGGTGGGCAATACGGTGTCGGCGCTCTGGGCCCTGTTCGTGCTGCAGTGGAGCCCTCCCCAGCTGGCCCCTGCGCTGGCCGTGGGTGGCGCCATAGGCTGCATGCTGCTGACGCGCTCGCTGCATCCGCCGGGTGGCGCCATGGCCCTGCTGACGGTGCTCAATGCCAAGGCCTCGCTGGCCGCCGGCTGGATGCTGCCCTTCGTGCCCGTGGGCGCGCTGACGCTGGCGCTGGTCCTGGCGGCCACGGCGCTCCACCGCGCCACGGGCCGGCGCTATCCCCACCATGCCGACACGGCGCCCAAGGCCTCGCCCGCCGATTCGGCCCATCGCCATGCCTCGCGCCTGGGCCTGTCCCATGCCGATCTGGAGGCGCTGCTGCTGCGCTTCGGCCAGGAAAACAACCTGGAAGCCGACGACCTGGCCGAGCTGCTGGCCGCCGCCGAGGAAACCGCCATCGAGCACCGCCTGGGCGGCGTGCGCTGCGCCCAGCTGATGACGCGCGATCCCTTGAGCTGCTCCATGGACGACGACGTGCACGCCGTGGCCGCACGCTTTCGCGCGCACCCGGCCAAGAGCCTGCCGGTGCTGGACGCCGATGGCGGCCTGGCCGGCACGGTCTCCCGTGCCGAGCTGTACGAGTGGCTGTGGATGAGCCCCGTGCGCCCGGCCGAATCTGCGGCAAAACCTTCTTTGTTGAACTGGCTGGGCCAGCGCCTGCCCGGCAAGAGCCGGGCCGTGCCCCGCCTGTCGGAGCTGCCCCAGCTGGTTCATGCGCCTGAACTCAGCGTGGACGAGGACACGCCCGTGGGCCAGTTGCTGGACGCCCTGGCCCGGCACAGCGTGCCCTGCATTCCCGTGATGCGCGAAGGCCGGCTGACCGGCCTGATCACGCGCACGGACCTGATGCGGCTGCTGCTGCAGCCGGGCAGATAGGGCGAGCCGGCAATGCGCCAGTTTCAGGAAGTGCGCCCAAGCGCAGCATCCTGAAACCTGACCATCAGAACAGCACGCGGCAGCGGATGGTGCCGGGAACCTGGGTCAGTTTCTCGACCGCCAGGCCCGAGGACTGGGCTGCCAGGTCGATCACCACATAGCCCACCTTCTCGTCGGTGCGCAGGTACTGGCCGGCAATGTTGATGCCGTTCTCGGCAAACACCTGGTTGATGGCCGACAGCACGCCGGGCTGGTTGTGGTGCACGTGCAGGATGCGGTTCTGGCCGGGGTGGGCGGGCAGGGCCACTTCGGGGAAGTTCACCGCCGAGGTGGTGGTGCCGTTGTCGCTGTACTTGACCAGCTTCTCGGCCACTTCCAGGCCGATGTTGGCCTGGGCCTCCATGGTGGAGCCGCCCACGTGCGGGGTCAGGATGACGTTGTCCAGGCCGCGCAGGGGCGAGACGAATTCATCCTTGTTGCTGCGCGGCTCGGTGGGGAACACGTCGATGGCGGCGCCCAGCAGCTTGCCGGCCTTCAGGGCCTCGGCCAGCGGCTCGATTTCCACCACGGTGCCGCGCGAGGCATTGATCAGGATGGCGCCGGGCTTCATGGCCGCGATTTCCTTGGCGCCGATCATCCACTGGGTGGAGGGCAGCTCGGGCACGTGCAGGGTGACGATGTCGCTGCCGGCCAGCAGATCGGCCAGCGATGCGGCCTGACGCGCATTGCCCAGCGGCAGCTTGGTGGACACGTCATGGAAGAGCACCTGCATGCCCACCGACTCGGCCATCACCGACAGCTGGGTGCCGATGGAGCCGTAGCCCACGATGCCCAGCGTCTTGCCGCGGATTTCGTAGGAGTTCTCGGCGCTCTTGAGCCAGCCGCCGCGGTGGGCGGAGGCGTTCTTGGCGGGCACGCCGCGCAGCAGCAGGATGGCTTCGGCCAGCACCAGCTCGGCCACCGAGCGCGTGTTGGAGTAAGGCGCGTTGAAGACCACCACGCCACGCTCGCGCGCCGCGTCCAGGTCCACCTGGTTGGTGCCGATGCAAAAGCAGCCCACGGCCACGAGCTTTTGCGCGGCGGCGAACACGTCGGCCGTCAGCTGCGTGCGCGAACGGATGCCGACGAAGTGCACGTCGGCGATCTTGCGCTTGAGCTCCTCGCCTTCCAGCGCGCCCGTCACGGTCTCCACATTGGTGTAGCCCGCGTTGCGCAGCACTTCGAGTGCGGAAGGATGGATGCCTTCGAGCAGCAGGAACTTGATCTTCGATTTATCCAGCGACGTTTTGGTCATGGGCGAGCCCTCTCTAGTCAGTCAGAAATCAAAGCGAGCATTACAGCGGATTCGGGAAGCCGCTACAGCCGGTAGGCCCAAAGCCAGCGTGCCCGCAAGCGGGAGAACCATGCGCCCTGCGGCCATGAACATCCCGCCATCCGGCAGACACCCATTGCAGGACGGCGCATGCCACGGGAGCACATGCACACTTCGAGTTTGGCGCGAAATGTAAAACATTGAGAACCGGTGCGCGCGTGCGCGGCAGCCTTCCTAGAATTCGCGCGTCTGCGTCCGGTGCTTTCAAATCAATAGCAACAGAACAGGCCTGCAGGCGGGCCGGACGCGCCCTTGTTTTACGAACCAACCGAGGAATCCGATGATTACAAACATGCTGCGCAGGATCGAGGACCTGCTGGTGCAGGTGGTGCGCGTGGTGCTGCTGGTGTTCTCCCTGCTCGTGCTGGTGGGCATGGCACTGTGGACCTGGGAGAGCTTCAGGCCCGGCAAGGCCGAGGCGCCCCAGGCCGTGGCCCAGGAATTGAACTGGAAGGACGCCAGGCCCGACCTGCAGTTCGTCGTGGACGAAACCAGCCGCGACCTGGGCGCGGGCGGCGGCGAACCCGCCATGGAAAAGCGCCTGGCCGATCCGGCGCTGCGCCCCGCCTTCCAGAAGGCCGACGCCCTGGTGCGCGCCTTCGTGAACAAGGATCCTGCGCGGCGCGAGCGCACCGAGCGGGACCACCAGGCACGGGGCCTGGCACCGCTGCACCCGCTGCTGCAAGGCGACGCCCTGCCGTCCGAGGCCGATGTGCAGCGCCGCATTCAGGAGCGCGGCCAGCGCGAAGGCGATGCCGGGGCCGTGGATGCGGCGGCCGATGCAGCGGCTGCCGACGCAGCGGCTTCCGCAGCCGCCTCCGCCGACGAGGAAGACAGCTGGATGGTCGATCCCGTGGATACCGCCGCCGCCATCCACGAGCGTGCCCAGGCCGCCGAGCTGGAACACGGCAAGGGCGCCTATGCGGCCTATGTGCAGGGCCTGCCCGCCGCGCTGGAGCAGGTCTTCGGCAATGCCGCGCTGGAGCCGCGGCTGCAGGCGCAGACGGCCCAGCAGATCCTGTCCACGGTGCTGCTGAACTACACGCTGTCACTGGACAATGCGGCGCGCGCGCTGCGCGGCGAGGACAGCCACGGCAGCAGCTCCTGGAAGGAACGCTTCGGCGCCGTGGAGACGGCCTTCTGGAGCATGCTGATGTCATTCCTCGTGCTGGTGGTGATGGTGCTGGTCTTCATCCGCATGGAGCGCCACCTGCGCGTGATCAGCCAGCAGCATGGCCAGGCACCGCGCCAGCCCTGAGGCCTTGCGCTATCGTTGCCGCTTTCCTTTCTGCTTGCCGCCTATCCGCATGACACGCAACACCACCACCCCCATCCATCCGCAGTTCCTGGGCCGCATGTCGCCGCGCGCCTTCAGGCCCGAGGCACTGAGCCAGGCCCAGGTCGAGCAGCTGGCCGACGCCGCGCGCTGGGCGCCTTCGGCCAGCAACAAGCAGCCCTGGCACTTTGCCTATGCGCTGCGCGGCGATGCGAACTGGCAGGCCTTCAGCACCATTCCCAACGAGTTCAACCGCCGCTGGTGCCTGGAGGCGGGCGCGCTGATCGTGCTGATGTCCGACCGCCAGGCCTCGCCCGGCAAGCACAGCTTCGACGCGGGCTGCGCCTGGGGCTACCTGGCGCTGGAAGCCCACGCCATGGGCCTGGCCACGCACGCCATGGGCGGCTTCTCGGCCGACGCCGCACGCGAGGTGCTGCGCCTGCCCGAGCACCTGGAGCCCGAGGTGGTGATCGCCGTGGGCTGGCGCGGCGATGCGGCCACCCTGCCCGACGATCTGCGCGAGCGCGAGGTGCCCACGCCGCGCAAGCCGCTGGCCGAAGTGCTGAGCGCCGGCCCCGTGGCCACGGGCGGCTGACGGCGGGTTCCAAGTCCTACGCCGCTTTGCGGGGATGCCCCGGATGGCCGCTCCAGGCCCCGGGGCTACACTGGTCCACAGGCCTGCGGCGCAGCAGGCGTCCATGACCCCAAGGAGTTGCCATGACACCATCCTCCAGCCCCAACCTCGACAAGCTGCGCAACATCGTCCAGAAGTTCGGCGCCAGCTCCTTCACCACGGACCAGGTGGCCAGCGAATACGACGACGCCCCGGCCACGGCGGAAAGCATCGAGCAGTTCGACGCCCTGCTGCAGCGCCATGCAGCCGTGCTGGGCATCCATTCCGTCCCCGGCAGCGGCGGCCAGGGCCACGGCGCCACCGTCTGGCAACCGGCCTGAGCACCGAAACCACGCAGGGCACTGCGCCGCTACACTCGCTGCGGCCGGCACTTTGCCGGCGCGCGGTTTCCTTTTGATGTCCTCACTCTCCCCCCATACCTGGCTGCAGCTGTCCGTGGCAGCCAGTGCCTTGCTGGTGCTCGCCTCCATCGGCTGGGTCTGGCACGGCACGCGCGCCCTGCCCGCGGATTCGCGCGATGGCCGCAGCGCCCGGCGCATGGCGGCCCTGTTCGCCCTGGGCGCCCTGGCCTGGCTGGCCTACGGCCTGTACACGGGCTATGCCGCGCTGTGGAAGGCAGACGCGCTGATGCTGTTCGCCCAGCAAGGCGCGCTGCTGCGCCTGCCGCTGCTGATCGGCGGACTGGCCTGGGTGGCCGCGCTGCTGGTCACGCGCGTGCTGCGCATGCTGGGCCGGGCCGGATCGGCATGAGCCGGCGCAGACCCCCACGGCGCTGAGCGCTCAGGGCGCCGCCACCTCCTTGGGCAGCACATAGGCACGCACGCTGTCGCCAGCCTTGGTGCCGGTCGAACCATGGCCACCCGCCACCACCACCAGGTACTGGCGCTGGTCCGTGCCCAGGTAGGTCATGGGCGTGGCCTGGCCGCCAGCAGGCAGGCGGTCCTGCCAGAGCTGGCGGCCGCTGTCCACGTCGTAGGCGCGTACATAGTTGTCCAGAGCCCCCGAGTAGAAGGCCACGCCGCCCGCGGTCACCACCGGGCCGCCAATGCCGGGCACGCCCATGCGAAAGCCCAGCGGCAGCGGGCTCAGGTCGCGCGGCGTGCCGTTGCGGCGCTGCCAGACGATCTGGCCCGTGCGCAGGTCGGCACCCGCCACAAAGCCCCAGGGCGGCGCCTGGCAGGGAATGCCCAGCGGCGAGACAAAGGGCTTGAGCCGCACCGCAAACGGTGCGCCGAAATTTTCGTTGAGCGCGGGCAAGCCGTCCTTGGGCGGGCCGCCATCCTGCACCAGCAGCGAGGTATCGTCCGCACGCGGCACCAGGGTGGAGACGAAGGCCAGCCGCGTGGGCGTGGCAAACACCACCTGCCGGCGCGGATCCACGGCCACGCCACCCCAGTTGAAGACGCCGAAATTGCCCGGATAGATCAGCGAGCCCTGCTCCGAGGGCGGCGTGAAGCGCCCCTCGTAGCGCAGCCGGTGGAAGGCCAGCCGGCACCACAGCTGCTCGAAGGGCGTGGCACCCCACATGTCGCGTTCGGTCAGGGCCGGGGGATTGAAGCTCAGCTGCGAATGCGGCTGCGTGGGCGCCGTGCGGTCGCCGCGTGCCGCGCCCTGCGGCGCAGCCACCTCGGTAACGGGCAGCAGCGGCTGGCCCGTGCGCCGGTCCAGCACGAACAGCTCGCCCTGCTTGGTGGGCTGCACCAGGGCGGGCACGCTGTGGCCGCCGATCTCCAGGTCGATCAGGCTGGGCTGCGAGGGTACGTCGTAGTCCCAGAGATCGTGGTGCACGGTCTGGAACACCCAGCGCACGGCGCCCGTGGCGATGTCCAGCGCCACCACGGAGGACGAATACCGCTCGGCCTCGGCGCTGCGTCTCCCGCCCCATTGGTCGGGCGGCGCATTGCCCATGGGCACGAAGACGAGGCCCAGCGTCTCGTCCACGCTGGAGATGGACCAGCTGTTGGGCGAGCTGGGCACATAGGTCTGCCCTTCGGGCAGCGGCGTGCTGGTCGCTGGCCGCCCCGGGTCCCAGGCCCACAGCAGCGCACCCGAGCGGATGTCGAACGCACGGATCACCCCCGAAGGCTCGCGCGTGGAATGGTTGTCCAGCACCGTGCCGCCCACGATGATGCGGTCGCGCGCCACCACCACCGGCGAGGTCGAGTAGTACGAGCCCGGCTTGCGCTCGGGCATGCCCTGCCAGAGGTCGATCTGGCCCTGGCCGCCCGCCACGTTGCCGCAGGTCTGGCCGTCGGCGGGATTGAGGGCGACCACCTTGCCGTCGGCCGTGGCCATGAAAAGCTTGGCGGTACAGCGGCCATCATCGGAGGAAGGGGCCGGGGAGGCCGGGGAGACCGAGGAAGCCGGATCAGCCTGTACCGCCTGTGCGCCGGCCTTCCTTGCAGCCGGCGCCACCGCCGAATGCGTCTGCCCCGCCGCCGCATCGAACTGCGCGGCCGCCTGCGCCGACTGGTAGGACAGGCCCCGGCAGGTCAGGTGCTGCAGCGCCAGCCCCTTGGGCATGGGCAGGTCGCGCCGCCACAGCTGCTTGCCCGTGGTGGCATCGAGCGCAATCACCGACTGGTGGGGCGTGCACAGGAACAGGCGCTCGCCGATCTTCAGCGGCGTGACCTCGAACGTGGTTTCTTCGGGATCGCCGGGCTTGCCGCGCACATCGCCCGTGCGGAACTCCCAGGCCAATTGCAGCAGCCGCACGTTGTGCGGGCCGATCTGGCGCAGCGGCGAATAGCGCTGGCCCGCTCCGGTGCGGCCGTAGGCATGCCATTCACCATCGGGCACGGCATCGGTGGCATCGCCCTGCAGCACCGGCGGGCTGCGCAGGCCGCCGGCATCGGAGGCCACCATGGACATGTTCTGCACGGCCGTGACCTGGCCGTCAGCAGGCAGGTCCGACGCAGCGGCGGCCGCCCCCGCAAACTGGCCCTGGGTTTCATGGGCATCGCGCTGACGGCCGAAGGACAGGCCGGCAAGAATGGCCGTGCCCAGCACCACCAGCGCCAGCGCCGCATGGGCCGGGGCCAGGCCCCGGTTCTGGCCCATGTCGGGCTCATGGCGCAGCGCACGCACCGACCAGGGCAGCACCAGCAGCAGGCCCATCAACCAGGGCAGCCCCAGGCGCCCCGCCAGCGGCCACCAGTCCAGCCCTATCTCCCAGACCGCCCACAGCGCGGTGCCCAGCAGCCACAGCGCAAACAGCCACAGCGCCATGGCCGAACGGCGCGCCACGCCCAGGCCCACGGCCAACAGCAGCACACCTGCCACCACGTAGTAGCCGCTGCCCCCGGCCCACAGCAGCTGCGCGCCTCCCCAGGCCAGCCAGGCACCGGCGGCCCACAGCCACAGCACCGTCAACCATCGCCATGCCGTCATGCATGCTCCCTTCTCGCGGCGGCCCGGCACCTGTGGCTGCAGCGCACACCAGCAGCCAGGCCCTGAGGGCCCGGGAAAATCCGTGGCCGGGAATGTAGTGACAGCCTAGACCGCCGCAATGGCAGCGCTTGCAGGACGAATCCGATTCACGCGCGCCGGGCGTGCGGCAGGCCGTTCGCGCCAGACGGGAAAGACAGGGGGCAAGGGCCGTTCAGCGGCCCGTGGGAGCCGCAGCGGCGGCGGCCGCGCTCCACAGCGCACGCAGCGGCACGAGCTCGGCATCGAAGCGCTGGTTGATGCGGCTTTTTTCCTGCTCCTGCTGCTGGATGAAGCGCTGCTGCTCTTCCTGACTGCTGCGGTTTTCATCGAGCTGGCGGCGCAGGGAGGCGGGGGCCTTGGACGGGTCCTTGCGGTAGAACTCCATCTCGCCATCGATCTTGACGCGCTGGGCCTGCAGCTCCTGTATGCGCTGGCGCGCCAGGTTGGCGACCTGGTCGGTCTGCGACAGGGCCTCGGCGCGTTCGGCGTCGTGCGCGGCCTGGTTGGGATAGCGCGCAATCAGCGCGCGCTCGCGCGAGCGCTCCTCGCGCACACGGCGCTGTTCGGCCTGCTCGCGGCGGCGCTGGGCATCGAGTTCGGCGCGCTCGTTGTCGGTCAGCGTGGGGCCGACGCGGCGCAGCTCCACACCGGAGCTGCCCAGCACACGCTGGTCGCGGTCCACGCATTCGGCAATCGGGCGGTCTGCCGTCAGGCGCCGGCCCTTGGCGTCGGTGCATGCATAGATGCCGGCCGGCACGCCGGCATCCAGGGCGCAGGCAGGGCCAACCGTGGCACCAGCCAGGGCGCACCACAGGAACCGTGCATGCAACGCCTTGTTCATCAAACCCTTATTCCTTGTCGTTGACTCCGTAACGCTGGCGGTAGGCCAGCACGCGCTCATGGTGGCCGCTGCCTTCGCTGCCGCCCTGAATCTCAAGATAAAGCAATAAGTCTGCCAACTTTGCAATAGTGCAGACCTGCATGCCCAGCTGGTTGCGCACGTACTGCACGGCGCTGTGGGGCACGTCCTGGCCATTCTCGGTGGCCATTTCCTGGCGGTCCAGCGCGATCGCCACGGCATGCGGCGTGGCGCCTGCGGCGCGGATGATTGCGATGGACTCGCGCGCGGCCGTGCCGGCGCTCATCACGTCGTCCACGATCAGCACGCGGCCCTTGAGGGGCGCGCCCACCAGGGTCCCGCCCTCGCCGTGGTCCTTGGCTTCCTTGCGGTTGTACGCAAAGGGCTTGTTCAGGCCCATGCGGGCCAGCTCCACGGCCACGGTGGCGGCCAGCGGGATGCCCTTGTAGGCGGGGCCGAAGATCATGTCGAACTCGATGCCGCTGGCTGCGATGGCTTTTGCATAGAATTCGGCGAGACGGCCCATCTTGCCGCCGTCATCGAACAGGCCGGCATTGAAGAAGTACGGGCTCATGCGCCCGGCCTTGGTCTTGAACTCGCCGAAACGCAGCACCCCTGCGTCAACGGCGAATTGCACAAATTCCTGCGCCAGACGGCCTGTGTCATCGGCCTGCAGATTACTCACCACCATGGATTCATCCTTGTTCAAATTGACCAGCCTCAACCTCAACGGCATCCGCTCGGCCTCGACCAAGGGCGTCGAAGCCTGGATCGAGGCCACTGCGCCGGATTGTATTTGCGTGCAGGAAATCAAGGCCCAGGCCGCCGACATGACCGGACGCTTCGAGCTGCTGGCCGGCCTGCGCGGCTACTTCCACTACGCCGAGAAGAAGGGCTACTCGGGCGTGGGCGTCTACAGCCGCCACGAGCCCAGCGATGTCGTGGTCGGCTTCGGCTCGCACGAATTCGACGCCGAGGGCCGCTACGTGGAGGCGCGCTTCGACACGCCCGCGCGCAAGCTGTCCATCATCAGCGCCTACTTTCCCAGCGGCAGCTCGGGCGAACTGCGCCAGACGGCCAAGTTCCGCTTCCTGGCCGAAATGCACGATCACCTGATGCGCATGAAGGGCGAGCGCGAGTTCATCCTGTGCGGCGACATCAACATCGCCCACCAGCAGATCGACCTCAAGAACTGGCGCAGCAACCAGAAAAACAGCGGTTTCACGCCCGAAGAGCGCGAGTGGATGACAAAGTTGTTACACAAAACTGATCCCACGGGCGGTCTTGTGGACGTTTATCGCCTGCTCCAGCCCGACACCACGGACGCCTGCTACACATGGTGGAGCAACCGCGGCCAGGCCTATGCCAACAACGTGGGATGGCGCCTGGACTACCACCTGGCCACCCCGGCCACCGCCGCACTGGCGCGCACCGAGCACATCTACAAGGATGTGAAGTTCTCGGACCATGCGCCGGTGACCATCGGCTATGACATGAAGGTGTGAGACGTTCAAGCAGGGCCTTGGGTCGCGGCGGTTTGACTCGTCGCGCTCTCATACAGACACTTTGCGCATGATCTTTATCTGAGGGTTCCGAGATGAAATCCATTGCTGTCTCCAGCGCCAAGCGGCCAATCCATCTCACGATCAATGCAGATCTGGTGACGCAGGCCAAGGCCTATACCGACAATCTCTCGGCCACCATGGAATCCCTGCTGGCCGAATACGTTGCCAGGCAGGAGGGCGCACAGCGTGAGCGCCAACGGCTTGCCGACGCCTGCGCCAGCGACTGGAACGCGGTCAACATCGCGGTGGGTTCGTTCGCAGACGAGCACTCGACGCTCTAGTGGCGCAATTCGACGTTCATCGCAACAAGGGAGCCTTGCGCGACTCGATTCCCTACGTCGTCGTGGTCCAGTCCTCGCTGTTTGACCGCTACCGCCGTCGCGTCGTGGTTCCACTGGTTCGGCAGAATCTGCTGCCGCGCGGCACTCCAACCGTGGGTGCGAGGATGAATCCTGTGTTTGTCATTGAAGGCGTGCCGGTCGTCCTGCATGCCCTGGACATGGTTTCAGTCGCCCTGGATCAATTGGGTGAAGTGGTGGCCTCACTGGAGCATGAAGGCCAAGCCATCGCCGATGCGCTGGACGAATTGTTGACCCGGTCCGGGGGCTGACCCAAGATCGTTTTCAAGGAGGCCAGGGCTTGGGCCCTGCCCTCCTCGGACTTCAGCCCGGGCGCACGCCTCACTCCAGCGCCTTGCCCATGTCCTCCACCACCTTCTTGGCGTCGCCGAAGACCATCATGGTCTTGTCCATGTAGAACAGCTCGTTGTCCAGGCCCGCATAGCCGGCCGCCATGGAGCGCTTGTTCACGATCACCGTCTTGGCCTTGTAGGCCTCCAGGATGGGCATGCCGTAGATGGGGCTGCCCTTGACGTGCGCGGCGGGGTTCACCACGTCGTTGGCGCCCAGGATGATGGCCACGTCGGCCTGGCCGAACTCGCTGTTGATGTCCTCCATCTCGAAGACCTGGTCGTAGGGGACCTCGGCCTCGGCCAGCAGCACGTTCATGTGGCCGGGCATGCGGCCCGCCACCGGGTGGATGGCGTACTTCACCGTCACGCCCCGTTCGGTGAGCTTGTCGGCCAGCTCCTTGACCGCGTGCTGGGCACGCGCCACGGCCAGGCCGTAGCCGGGCACGATGACCACGGTCTCGGCATTGCCCAGGACGAAGGCGGCATCGTCGGCGCTGCCGCTTTTCACGTTGCGCTGCTGCTGGGAGCCTGCCGCCGCGCTGGTGGCCTCGCCGCCGAAGCCGCCCAGGATCACGCTGAAGAATGAGCGGTTCATGGCCTTGCACATGATGTAGCTCAGGATGGCGCCCGAGCTGCCCACCAGCGAACCCGCAATGATCAGCATGCTGTTGTTCAGCGAGAAGCCTATGCCCGCCGCCGCCCAGCCCGAGTAGCTGTTGAGCATGGACACGACCACCGGCATGTCCGCGCCGCCGATGGGAATGATCAGCAGCACGCCCAGCAGCAGGCCCAGGGCGATGACCAGCACGATGTCCATCCAGCTTTGGCTGTGCCAGAAGCCGAAGACGAAGAAGGCCGCTGCCAGCCCCAGCACGGCGTTGAGCGCATGCTGGCCCTTGAACTGCACGGGCGCGCCCTGGAACAGGCGGAACTTGTACTTGCCGCTGAGCTTGCCGAAGGCGATCACCGAGCCCGTGAAGGTCACGGCGCCGATGAAGGCGCCCAGCGCCAGCTCCACGCGGTTGCCGCCCGGGATGGCGCCGCCCTTGGCCGTGATGGCAAAGGCCCAGGGCTCGGCCACGGCGGCCACGGCGATGAACACCGCCGCCAGGCCGATCATGCTGTGCATGAAGGCCACCAGCTCGGGCATCTTGGTCATCTCCACGCGCTGGGCCATGACGGCACCGGCCGTGCCGCCGACCAGCAGGCCCAGCAGCACCCAGCCCAGGCCCAGGGCGTTGCCGCCGGCCAGCTGCACGATGAGCGCCGCCGTGGTCAGCACGGCGATCACCATGCCGGCCATGCCGAACAGGTTGCCGCGTATGGACGTGGTGGGATGCGACAGCCCCTTGAGCGCCTGGATGAAGCAGACGCTGGCCACCAGGTAGAGCAATGTGACGAGGTTCATGCTCATGACTGGCCCTCCGCCTTGGCGTCCTTGGCCGGAGCGCTCTTGCGCTCTTTCTTGCGGAACATCTCCAGCATGCGCCGCGTGACCAGGAAGCCGCCGAACACGTTGACCGCGGCCAGCGCCACGGCCAGCACGCCCATGGTCTTGCCCAGGCCCGTTTCCGTGAGCGCCGCCGCCAGCATGGCGCCGACGATGACGATGGCCGAGATGGCATTGGTCACCGCCATCAGCGGCGTGTGCAGCGCGGGCGTGACGGTCCAGACCACGTGGTAGCCCACGTAGATGGCCAGCACGAAGATGATGAGATGGATGATGGTGGGGGATACGGCTTCCATGTCATTTCCTCCGCTGTGCTGCGAGTTGGCCTTCATGGGCCATCAGGCACGCGGCCACGATGTCGTCCTCCATGTCCACATGCAGGGCGCCATCCTTGTTGATGATGAGCTTGAGAAAATCGAGCACATTGCGTGCATAAAGGGCCGAAGCATCGGCCGCCACCATGGCGGGCAGGTTGGTCAGTCCCACGATGGTCACGCCATGCGTGACCACGGTCATGCCGGCCTGGGTCAGCGGGCAGTTGCCGCCGCGCTCTGCCGCCAGGTCCACGATGACGGCGCCGGGCTTCATGGCCTGCACCATCTCGGCCGTGACCAGCACGGGAGCGGGCCGGCCCGGGATCAGCGCCGTGGTGATGACCACGTCAGCCTGGGCCACGCGCTTGGCCACCTCGGCCTTCTGGCGGTCCAGCCAGCTTTGCGGCATGGGGCGCGCGTAGCCGCCCACGCCTTCGGCGGCCTCCTTTTCCTCGGCGGTCTCGTAGGGCACGTCGATGAACTTGCCACCCAGGGATTCGACCTGCTCACGCACGCTGGGCCGCACATCGCTGGCCTCGATCACGGCGCCCAGGCGCTTGGCCGTGGCAATGGCCTGCAGGCCGGCCACGCCCACGCCCAGCACCACGACGCGCGCGGCCTTCACCGTGCCCGCCGCCGTCATCAGCATGGGAAAGAAGCGCTGGTACTGGTTGGCCGCAATCATCACGGCCTTGTAGCCGGCGATATTGGCCTGGCTGGACAGCACGTCCATGCTCTGCGCACGCGTGGTGCGCGGAGCCGCCTCCAGCGCATAGGCCGTCACTCCCGCATCGGCCAGGCGCTGCAGGCCTGCGGGCTGGAACGGGTCCAGCATGCCGACCAGCGTTGCGCCCTTGCGGATGCCGGGCAACTCGTCCTCCGAAGGGATACGGACCTTGAGCACCAGGTCGGCGCCCAGGGCGCCTGCCACATCGACGATCTCCGCGCCCGCTGCCTCGTACAAGGCATCGGGCACGCTGGCCGCCACTCCCGCCCCCGCCTGCACGCGCAGCACATGGCCTTGCGCACGCAGCTTCTTGACGGTCTCGGGGGTCGCAGCCACCCGGGTTTCTCCTGCCATGGTCTCGGCAGGCACGCCAATCAACATACCGGTTCTCCCTCGCGTGATGCCGGTACCCGCCCTGCATTGCGCAGGTGGCGGCCCGGCCCATCCTCGAAAAAATCCTTGCGTGCCTGCATCGGGGGCAGGCTGGCTTGGCGGCACGGCTAGCTTGTAACACGGCGGCGTTGCCGCAGCCACGGGGTCTGCCCGCGAGGCTGTCTCCTGTCCGTCACAGGACCTGGATTGCCACGAGATGACAGCCACATTAAATGATCGCCATCCACGGCCCGGCGGACCGCTGCCGTGTCCCAATGCGCCTTTGAACGACTGCAGCGGCGCATCCGCGCAGTGCGAAGGAATACACCATGGGACTCTTGCAAAGACTGTTCGGAAATCATTCGCGCGGCGGCCACCACGGGGGCGGCGCATACCGTGCCGCAGCCGTGGCGGCGGTCTGCCCCGGCTGCCGTGCATCCATTGCCGCCAGCTCGCGCTTTTGCCCGCAGTGTGGCGGCGCGGTGCTGCCGCAGGCCTGCAGGAACTGCAACGCCAGCCATCCGGCCGGCGCGCGGTTCTGCGGGCAATGCGGCCAGCCGACCACCTGACGGTGCAAGCGGGGGCGGCCCTGCGCTGCCATCAGGGGAAGGAGCGGGAATAATGGGCGCTTTCGCCAGAAGCACCCACGCCGCCCATGCTCCAGTACCACACCATCCCCGTCACCGCCTTCCAGCAGAACTGCTCGCTGGTCTGGTGCGACCAGACCATGGAAGCCGCCGTCATCGATCCGGGCGGCGACCTGGAGCAGATCGGCTGGGAGATTGAGCGCCTGGGCCTGGCGCTCAAGGCCATCTGGCTCACGCACGCCCACATAGACCACGCGGGCGGCACGCGCGAGCTGGCCGATGCACAGCAGTTGCCTATCATCGGCCCCCATCCCGGCGACCAGTTCTGGATCGATGCGTTGCCCCAGCAGGGCGCCATGTTCGGCTTCCCGCATTCGGACCCCTTCACGCCCACGCGCTGGCTGCACGATGGCGACACGGTGAGCATCGGCCAGGAGACGCTGCAGGTGCGCCACTGCCCCGGCCATACGCCCGGCCATGTGGTGTTCCATGCGCCGCAGATCGACCGCGCCTTCGTGGGCGACGTGCTGTTCGCGGGCAGCATAGGCCGCACCGACTTTCCCCAGGGCAACCACCAGCAGCTGATCGACAGCATCGTCCAGCGCCTGTGGCCCATGGGCGACCAGACCGTGTTCATCCCGGGCCACGGCCCCGAAAGCAGCTTCGGCCGCGAGCGCAAGAGCAACCCCTACGTGGGCGGGACCTGAGCCGTACGGGAGTCCCCTACAGGACTCCGCGCGCCTGCGCCCATCGGGCATCATGCCCGGCACAGCCGGCGGCGCCCCCGGACCGCCTCCCATTCCAACTAACGGAGACAGCTTCATGAGCACGCAAGAGCACCTGCAGTTCTATATCGACGGCCAATGGGTTCCCCCGGCGGTGCCGCGCACGCTGGATGTGATCAATCCGTCCACCGAGGAGGTGGCGGCCCGCATCAGCATGGGCTCGGCCGCCGATGTCGATGCAGCCGTGGCCGCCGCACGCCGCGCGTTCGACGGCTTCTCGCAGACCACGCGCGACGAGCGGCTGGCCCTGCTGGACAAGGTGCTGGCGGTCTACATGCGCCGCATCGACGAGGTGGCGCAGACCATCTCGCTGGAGATGGGCGCGCCGCTGTGGCTGTCGCGCGCGGCCCAGGCCACCGTGGGCGCAGGGCACCTGAAGCAGACCCTGCAGGTGCTCAGGGACTTCGAGTTCGAGAGCGTGCGCGGCACCACCGGCATCGTGCATGAGCCCGTGGGCGTGGTGGGCATGATCACGCCCTGGAACTGGCCCATCAACCAGATCATGTGCAAGGTGGCACCGGCCCTGGCGGCGGGCTGCACCATGGTGCTCAAGCCCTCGGAGATCGCGCCGCTCAACGCCATCCTGGTGGCCGAGATCCTGCACGAAGCGGGCGTGCCGGCCGGCGTGTTCAACCTGGTCAACGGCGACGGCCCCTCGGTGGGCGAGGCCATGTCCGTGCACCCCGGCATCGACATGATGACCTTCACGGGCTCCACGCGCGCGGGCATTGCCGTGGCCAAGGCATCGGCCGATACCGTCAAGCGCGTGACGCAGGAGCTGGGCGGCAAGTCGGCCAACATCGTGCTGGACGATGCCGACATCGAAAAGGCCGTGGCCCAGGGCGTGAACGCCTGCTTCACCAATTCGGGCCAGAGCTGCAACGCGCCCACGCGCATGTTCGTGCCGCGCGCCCTGCATGCGCGCGCCGTGGCGGCCGCCAAGGCCGCTGCCGAGGGCATGAAGGTGGGCGATGCACTGGCCGACACCGGCACCATGCACATGGGCCCCGTGGTCAGCGAGGCGCAGTTCCGCAAGATCCAGGGCCTGATCGAGGCCGGCATCGCCGAAGGCGCCACCCTGGTGGCCGGCGGCACGGGCCGCCCCGAGGGCCTTGCGCGCGGCTACTTCGTGCGGCCCACGGTGTTTGCCGACGTGCGCAACGACATGACCATTGCGCGCGAGGAAATCTTCGGCCCCGTGCTGGTCATCCTGCCCTACGACACGGAGGAAGAAGCCATCGCCCAGGCCAACGACACGCCCTACGGCCTGTCGGGCTATGTGCAGTCAGGCAGCCTGGAGCGCGCACGCCGCGTGGCATCGCGCCTGCGCACCGGCATGGTCCACCTCAACGGTGCAGGACCGGACTTCGGCGCGCCGTTCGGCGGCTACAAGCAGTCAGGCACGGGCCGGGAATGGGGCGAGCATGGCTTCAAGGAATACCTTGAAGTGAAAGCCGTGATGGGCTATCAACCAAAGCAAAAAGCCGCCGCCTGAAGGCGGCTGCCTACCCGCGCCGTGCGGCCTCGTAGAGGCCTTCCACGCGCGGGATGTTGCGCTCCAGCTCGCGGATGCGCTCGGGACCTGCGGGGTGGGTGGACAGGAATTCCAGGCCGCCACGGTCGCCCGTGGCCTGGCCCATCTTGCGCCACAGCGAGACCGAGGCCTGGGGGTTGTAGCCGGCGCGCGCAGCCAGTTCCAGGCCCACGAGGTCGGCCTCGCTCTCGTCGCCCCGGCTGAATTTCAGCGACAGCAGCTGGCCGCCCAGGCGGGCCGCCGCATTGCCCAGGTCGCCCAGGCCCAGCAATTGGGCGCCCAGCGAGATGCCGATGCTGGTGGCCTGGTTCTTGGCCAGCTGCTCGCGCGAGTGCTCGCGCAGCGCATGGGCCATTTCGTGACCCATGATCATGGCGATCTCGTCGTCGGTGAGCTGCAGTTGCTCGATGATGCCGGTGTAGAAGGCGATTTTGCCGCCCGGCATGCAAAAGGCATTGATCTCCTTGCTGCCGATCAGATTCACCTCCCAGCGCCAGGCATTGGCGCGCGGGTTCCATTGGGCGGTGTAAGGGATCAGCCGCCGGGCAATGGCGCGCAGCCGCTGCAGCTGCGGGTTGCTGTCGCCGGCCAGCGCGCCCTGGGCGCGGGCCTTGGCCAGCAGTTGCTGGTACTGGTCGGTGGCGGCGCCTTCCAGCGTCTCGGCCGGCACCAGCTTGCGCAGGCCCGAGGCACCGCCTACCTGCACCTGTGCCGCCACCGGCGCCGTGGCCAGGCCCATGGCCGCCGCGCTGCCGGCCAGCAGAAAACCGCGACGCGCGCGCCAGGGCGCGCAGGCACAGCCCCAGGCGGACGGGGCACAGGGTTCGGAGGAGAGATGGGATGGCTGCTGCATGCCGCCAAGTCTAGCGGCCATGCATGCCTGAAACATGCGGAGAACAGCGCATCGTGAAGAGCGGCGCCGGCCTACAAAGAGTTACGCCATCTGCGCGGCCATCACGGCCCGCTGCGCCCGCATCTCGGCGCCGATCACCAGCATCAGCCCGGCCAGCACGGCCAGCAGCCCCAGCCACGATTGCAGCGGCTGCCGCTCGCCCACGACCCACACCGCCAGCACGAAGGCCGCCACGGGCTCGATCAGGCTCAGCGTCACGCCCGTGGGGCCGGAGATGCTGCGCAGCCCGATGGAAAACAGCATGTGCGCCAGGCCCGACACCACCACGCCCAGGTAGACCACCACCAGCACGGCCGCCAGGCTCCACTGCGGCAGGCCGCTTTGCAGCAGCGCAATCGGCACCGCCATGCAGGCCGCCCCGGTGAAGACATAGAAATTCACCACGCGCGGCGACATGTGGGTGACCAGGCGCTTGTTGATCAGCGCATAGCCCGCGTACGACAGCCCCGCCAGCAGGCACAGGGCCAGGCCGCTCCAGGACAGCGTGGCGCCGCCCCGGGCCATCACCATGGCCGCACCTCCCGCCACGCTCACCAGCGTGCCGGCCCACCACAGGGCCGACAGGGGCGCGCGCAGCACCAGCGCCTGCATCAGCCCGGCCCAGATGGGGCCGCTGCCAATGGCCACGGCCGTGCCCACGGCCACGCCCGTGAGCGTCACGCCCTCGTAGAAAAAGATGCTGTAGCCGCCGATTCCCATGGAAGCCAGCACGAACCAGGCCGGGCGCAGTCCCAGGTGCACCGGGTTGGGCAGCAGCGGCTGGACGGGCGCCACGCCCTGCCCGGCCCGCCCGCGCAGCCTCCAATGGGAAACCGCCAGCAGCGCCCCCAGAAACAGGCTGGAGACGGCCAGCTGCGCGGCGCCCACCCAGAACGGCGACAGCCCGCCTGCGCCCAGGCTTTGCGCCGTGCCCGTCGTGCCCCAGAGCACGGCGGCCACCGAAACGAAGGCGATGCCGACGGCGGAGGAAGAGGCGGAAGAATTGCGAACCATGGCGCCATGTTGCGCCCGGAGCGGCCGGGCATTTGTCGAGAAACGCTCGTAGTCCGGAGGACTGTGAACGGGCTAGCCGCGCAGCTGCCGCGCCGTCACGCCCCGGTCGCGCCGCAGCGCATAGGCCAGCGCACTGGCCGAGGCATAGCCGCAGCGCAGCGCCGTGGCCTCCAGGGGCAGGCCCCGCGCCAGCCCGCGCTCGGCCGCATCCAGGCGCAGGCCGCGCAGCCAGGCCTGGGGCGGCTGGCCCGCCAGCTCCACGAAGCGCGCGTGAAAGCGCTGGGCGCTCATATGGCACAGGGCGGCCAGCCGGGCCGTGGGCCAGTCCTCGTGCAGTGCGGCCTGCACCTGCGCGGCCAGCCCTTGCAGGTCCAGCCCCCGGCGCGCCAGCAGGCCGGGCGCCTGCAGCACCTGGGCCAGCTGCTCGGCGGCCGGGCCTTCCGACTCCCGGCCGCGCAGGGCGGGCGGCACGGAAAAGCGCCGCATCCGGTCCAGCCCCGGGCCGCTGGGCGCATCGATGACGAAAACGCGCGAGCGCGGCGCTGCCAGGTAGCCGTGGTCCACGCCGGCGGGGATGAGCATGCCGCTGACGGCGTCCACAAAGGCGCTGCGCCCGCCCACCTCCAGCTCCATGCGGCCCTGCAGGGCATAGAGGATCTGCGCATGGCCGTGGGCGTGGGCCTGGTGCTCGCCGCTGTAGCTGCGCACCGAGCTGTGCGGCGCGAAGGCGGTATCGGTGGCATCGGCCGCGCCGTCTTGCGCGGCGGCATCGCTGTGGAGGGAAGAGAGGGTGTAGGCCATGGCGGCATCCTGTGCCCGCGATGGTAGCGCGCGCCAGTCCGCACCACCATGGGCCCGATAATGGCCGCAGCCTGCCGCAGCACAACATGACCGAGCCGTCCACCACAACCCCCTCCGCCCCCTCCACCGCCGCCGAAACGCCCCGCCGCAGCTGGGGCCAGACCCTGCGCGTCTATGCCGAGCCGGCCAGCCTGCGCATGCTGGCCCTGGGTTTTTCGGCAGGCCTGCCGCTGCTGCTGGTGCTGGGCACGCTGTCGTTCTGGCTGCGCGAGGCCGGCGTGGACCGCACCACCATCGGCTACCTGAGCTGGGTGGGCCTGGCCTATGCCTTCAAGTGGGTCTGGTCGCCGCTGGTGGACCGCATGCCGCTGCCGCTGCTCACGCGCTGGCTGGGGCGGCGGCGCGGCTGGCTGCTGTTCGCGCAGATGCTCATCGTCGCCGGGCTGTGCGGCATGGCGTTCAATGATCCGCGCGTCTCGCTCACGCCGCTGGTGTGGTGCGCGCTGGCCGTGGCCTTCGGCTCGGCCACGCAGGACATTGCGCTGGATGCCTACCGCATCGAATCTGCCGACACCGATCGCCAGGCCGCGCTGGCCGCCACCTACCAGACCGGCTACCGGCTGGCCATGATCTGGGCCGGCGCCGGCGTGCTGTGGCTGGCCGCCCGCGCCGAGGTGGCGGGCACGGCGGGCTACCAGAGCGGCGCCTGGCAGGTGGCCTACCTGGCCATGGCTGCCTCCATGGCCGTGGGCATGCTGACCGTGCTGCTCTCGCCGGAACCGGTGCCACGCCCGCTGGCGCCTGCCCGCAACGCGGCCGAGTGGCTGCGTGGCGCGCTGGTCGAGCCCTTCGCCGACTTCCTGGGCCGCTACCGCTGGCAGGCGCTGCTGGTGCTGGGCCTGATCGCCATCTACCGCATCAGCGACGTGGTCATGGGCATCATGGCCAACCCCTTCTACGTGGACATGGGCTTCACCAAGGACGAAGTGGCCGCCGTGACCAAGGTGTACGGCGTGATCATGACGCTGGCGGGCGCCTTCCTGGGCGGGGCGCTGGCCATGCGCTGGGGCGTGATGCGCGTGCTGATGCTGGGCGCCGCGCTGTCGGCCGCCACCAACCTGCTGTTCGCCTGGCTGGCCACACGCGGCCATGACGTGAATGCGCTGGTCTGGGTGGTGAGCGCGGACAACCTGGCCGGCGGCATCGCCTCGGCGGCCTTCATCGCCTACCTGTCGGGGCTGACCAATGTGCAGTACTCGGCCACGCAGTACGCGCTGTTCAGCTCCATGATGCTGCTGGCGCCCAAATGGCTGGCCGGCTTCTCGGGCGCCTTTGTCGATGCGCATGGCTACGTGAGCTTCTTCCAGGCCACGGCCCTGCTGGGCCTGCCCGTGCTGGTGCTGATCGCGCTGGCCTCGCGCGTGCATGCGGTGCGGCCCGCGCAACGCGGCAGTTGAGCGGCTGGCCGCAGGCTGCGCTGTTTTACCGAACTTTACGCAAGCGACAAGCACGGCTGACGGGGCGCTGCGAGCATCGTCGCAATACGACGCCAGGCCCCAGCATGAATACACTGCCCTCCATGAGTACGCACCATCTTCTGATGATCGAAGACGACACCCGCCTCGCGCAGATGGTGGGTGACTACCTGGGCAACAACGGCCTGCAGGTCACGCACATGGGCGATGCCCGCAGCGGCCTGGAGCAGCTGCAGCCCGCCGACGGCGTGGCCGGCGCCGACCTGCCCGACCTCGTCATCCTCGACCTCATGCTGCCCGACATGGACGGCCTGGAGGTCTGCCGGCGCATCCGCGCCCTGCCCGGCCCCGCAGCCCAGGTGCCGGTGCTGATGCTCACGGCCAAGGGCGATCCCATGGACCGCATCATCGGCCTGGAGATCGGCGCCGACGACTACCTGCCCAAGCCCTTCGAGCCGCGCGAGCTGCTGGCGCGCATCCGCGCCATCCTGCGCCGGCGCGGCGGCGGCGAGGGCACAGCCAACGCCCAGGTGACCACGGCGCTGCGCTTCGGCAGCCTGGAGATCGACCGCGACGCGCGCAGCGTCACCGTGGCGGGCCAGCCCTGCGAGCTGACCTCCTACCAGTTCGACCTGCTGGTCACGCTGGCCGAGCGCGCGGGCCGCGTGCTCACGCGCGACCAGATCATGGAGGCCGTGCGAGGCCGCGAGCTGGAGGCCTTCGACCGCTCCATCGACGTGCACATGGGCCGCATCCGCGCCGCCATCGAGGCCGACCCCAAGGCGCCCAAGCGCATCCTGACCGTGCGCGGCGTGGGCTACGTCTTCGCCAAGCAACAAGACTGACCGCTGCATGAAGCTGCTGTCCCTCTTCTCCCAGCGCCTGTACCTGCGCATCTGGTTGGCCGTGGTCGGCGGCGTGGCCGTGCTCACGCTGACGGTGGCATGGGCCTGGCAGATCGCGGCCGAGCAGAACGCGCAGAACGTGCAAAGCGCCAGCTCGCCGCCCTCGCGCGACGTGGCCATGCGCGACGGCCAGGGCAACGTGATCGCCCAGGGCCGTGCACGGCGCCTGCCCGGCTCGCCCGAGGAGGGGCTGCGCTTCGAGATCGAGGGCACGGACGGCCAGACCTACATGCTGCACATGGCGCCGCGCCCGCCGCGCGGCGACCGCCCGCCGCACGACGGCGCCGCCGCCTTCTGGCTGCGCCCGCCCTTCGGCTTTCTGTGGCTGCTGGGCCTGGTGGGCGTGGCCGTGGCCGTGGGCGTGTTCCCCATCATCCGCCGCCTGCTCAAGCGGCTGGAGAACCTGCAGCGCGGCGTCAAGCGCTTTGGCGAGGGCGACCTGTCGGTGCGCGTGCCCGAGCACGGCAGCGACGAGGTGGCCGACCTGGCCCACCAGTTCAACGCCGCCGCCGCGCGCATCGAGACCCTGGTGACCTCGCACAAATCGCTGCTGGCCAATGCCTCGCACGAGCTGCGCTCGCCGCTGACGCGCATCCGCATGGGCCTGGAATTCATGGGCGACGACCCGGCCAGCGCCCGCGCGCGCGCCGAGATCCAGCGCAACATCAGCGAGCTGGACCAGCTGGTGGACGAGATCCTGCTGGCCAGCCGGCTGGAGACCTATGAGGGCGACGTGGGCACGATCGAGCCCGTGGACCTGATCGGCCTGGCCGCCGAGGAATGCGCACGCGTGGATGCCGACCTGGACCTGCAGTCCACCGACGCGCTGGAAGTGCCCGGCATCTCCAAGCTGCTGCGCCGTGCCGTGCGCAACCTGCTGGAGAACGCGCGCCGCTACAGCCAGGGCGCCATCACGCTGGAGTTGGCACGCCAGGACGCCATGGCCGAGATCCGCGTCTGCGACCATGGCCCCGGCGTGGCGCCGGCCCACCGCGAGCGCATCTTCGAGAAGTTCTTCCGCCTGCCCGGCGCCAGCGAGCGCTCGGGCGGCGTGGGCCTGGGCCTGGCCCTGGTGCGCTCCATCGCCCAGCGCCACGGCGGCAGCGTGCACTGCGAAGGCCGTGCCGACGGCCAGCCGGGCGCCTGCTTCGTGCTGCGGCTGCCGCTGGCCTGAGCTGCCGCCTGCGGCTCAGCCGCGCCGGTGCTGCCACTCCACACGTTCCACAAGATCCCTGAGCAGGTCGAAATGCCAGCGGGTGCGCTTGAGCAGGCGGCCGTAGCGCGAGCGGGGAAAGCGGTAGGCGCCATCGGCCAGTTCGATGGCGCAGGACGCCAGGTGCCACTGCTGCTCGAACGCCTGGTGGCTGTCCGGCGGGTCGGCGCGCATGCGGCGTATGTGCGCCAGCGCCAGCTCCACCGCGCATTCCACGTCGAACTGGCGGGCCTTGCGGTCGGGCTTTTTGCCACAGACCTCGGCCAGGGTGACCAGCCTCCCCTCGATGACGACCAGACAGACATGCATGGCCTGCCACGCGCTGGGCCAGTCGGAAGGCTTTGCGGCTTGCGACCGCTTGGGCAACGGCTGCGCCTGCACTGCCGCGCCGGCAGTGTTTTTGCGGGATGTCATGGGGTCAGCCCTCCTGGTAGAGAAGAGGGCTGGAAGGGGCAAGCGCAGCGCTGGGGCTGGCAAGGATGGGGAGGGTCATGGTCTGTTTTCCTACGAGATCACAGAAAACCACCGGTTGAGTTTCTACGCACAACAGGTGGGCGTGGTGGTTAGAAACACGTCCGTAGCCGTGCGGGCGTCCTTGCGGATAGCCCCCACCACGCCCGAAACCATGCGGACAGGCGCAAGCAAATGCGCCAATCCGACGAGATAAGGCATGACAAAGCCCCGCTTTAAGGTGGGGGCTGCAACCTCACGGAAGGTGTTTCTACGCACCGGGCCTTTCGGCTTGCGGCCAGTTTAACGGGGGCGGGGCGGGCCGGCCAGCCGCACCCTCAATCCCGGCCCAGGTGCTCGCACAGGAAGTCGATGAACACGCGGGTCTTGCGCGGCAGGTGGCTGCTGTCGGGAAAGACCACGCTGATGGGCTGGGGCGGCAGGGCGTGGTCCGGCAGCACGCGCTGCAGCACGCCGCCGGCCAGGTCGTCCTCCACAAACCACGCAGGCAGCACGGCCACGCCCAGCGAGGACCGGGCCAGGGCGCGGATGGCGGTGGAGGAGTTGGATTGGTGGGCCGCCCGGCCCACCACGTCCACGCCCTGGCCGCCGGCAGTGCGCAGCGTCCAGGCCGTGGGATGGGCGAGGTTGCTGTTGGCAATCCAGGGCAGGTCTGCCAGGTCTTCGGGCCTGCGCACGGGATGGCTGCGCAGGAAGGCGGCCGAGGCCACCAGCACGATGTCGTAGCCGGCCAGCCTGCGGCTTTTGAAGCTGGAGTCCGCCAGGTGGCCCAGGCGCACGACCAGGTCCAGCTTTTCGGCCACCAGGTCGCTCAGCGAAGAGTTGACGTCATAGGCCACCGAGATGCCCGGGTAGCGCTCCAGGAAGGCCGGGATCAGCGGAAGAATGTACTTCTCCCCGTATTCGCTGGTGGTGCTGATGCGCAGCCGGCCCGCGATGCGGTTGCCGCTGTGCATGGCGTTGTCGAAGGCGCTGCCCACGTCGCGGACGATGCCCTTGAACTCGTCGTAGAACTCCCGCCCGGTTTCCGTCAGGGCGATGCTGCGGGTGTTGCGCACCAGCAGGGCCACCGACAGCGCCTCTTCCAGCGATTTCACGTGCAGGCTGGCCATGGCCTTGCTGATGCCCAGAAAGTCCGCCGCCCTGGTGTAGGAGCCGAAATCCACCACGGCCAGAAACGTCTGCGCGCGGTGCAGCAGCGTGTGCATGGCCGTGCTTGTGGGGGTCATTGTTCAATCCAGTCAAACAAAGAGTCCAGCATAGCCCCATCGACGTGGCCGCCCGCGCTCTTTAGTCTTGCCCCTCCTGAAAGCGCAAGATGACATACCGATACCGCCTGGCCACCGTTTTCCTGATGGGTTTCTTCGTCGACTGCATCAACATCTTCATGCCCGCCGTCGCGCTGCCCACGATTGCGGCCGAGTTCCATGTGGGCATCTCGGCCGGGGCCTGGGTGGCCAATGCCTACATGCTGGGACTGACGCTGGCCATTCCCCTCGCCCCCTGGCTGGCCGACCGCTGGGGCGCGCGCGGGCTGATGGCGGGCTCCATGCTGGCCTTCGCCCTGGCCGCCTGGGCCTGCGGCGAGGCGGGCAGCTTCGGCCAGCTGGTGGGCTGGCGCTTCATCCAGGGCATGGCGGGCGGCCTGGTGATCCCAGTGGGCCAGGCCCTGGCCTTCAACCGGTTCCAGGGGCCGGAGCGCGCGCGTGTCTCCACGCTGGTCATGGCCGTGGCGCTGATCGCACCGGCCCTCTCGCCCTGGCTGGGCGGGCTGATCGTGGACCACGGCTCCTGGCGCTGGGTGTTCCATTCCAATATTGCGCTGGCCCTGGCCGCCGCAGTCCTGGCCTGGCTGTGGGTGCGCGATGCACCGGCCACGGCCCGGCAGCGGCCCGACCTCAAAGGCCTGGTGCTGGTCAGCGCCGCGCTGGCCGCCTGGCTGCTGGGCATGTCGCTCTATGGCGCAGGCCAAGGCTCGGGCCAGGGCCTGGCGCTGGCCTGGCTGGGCATGGCGGCGGGCCTGGCCTTCACGGTGCTGTATGCCATCCATGCCCGCAAGACCGCCCACCCCATTGTGGAACTGCAACTGCTCAAAAGCCCGCGCCTGCGCATGTCGGTGGCCGTCTACCACGCCATTCCCGGCGTGTTCACGGGCGTGAACCTGCTCAACATCTTCTACCTGCAGGACATGCTGCACCTGAGCGCGCAGGCCACAGGCCGATTCATGATGGTCTACGCCGGCGGCGCCCTGGTGTCCATGCTGGTGGGCGGCCGGCTGTACAACCGCGCGGGCGCACGGCCCCTGTTCATCGCCAGCATGGTGCTGCACAGCCTGGGCATTGCGGCGCTGGCCGCCGTGGCGGCCCCTGCCGACCCCTGGCTGCTGGCGGCCGCCTACGGCCTGATGGGCCTGGGCGGCGGCCTGGGGGCCAATACCGCGCAGACGACGGCGCTGCTGGACTTCGATGGCCGGCAGACGCAGCAGGCCAGCGTGATCTGGAACCTCAACCGGCAGATGGCCTTCAGCGTGGGCGCCGCGTTTTTCCTGATGGTTTTCAACACGCTCGCCACCCGCCTGGACGCAGGCCGGGCCTATCACATGACGTTTCTGATCGCATCGCTGGCAGGGCTTGTGCCCCTGCTGCACCTGCGATTGCTGCACACCCCCGAGGACCACCATGCAAGACAACAAGCCCATCGACCGTGACATTGACATCGGCATCGCCAAACGCAGCATCCACCAGGTGCACGAGCTGATCCACACCGTCTTCACCCAACCAGCGGGCGCACAGGCCGCGCTGCAGGCGCTGATGCCGCAGTTCAGCCCGGAGTTCAGCATGGTGACCACCGCAGGCAGACTTGTCGGCCTGGACGATGTGGAACAGATGTTCCGGCGCGCGGCCGGCCAGCGGCCAGGGCTGGAGATATGCGTCTGCGACATGCAGCCCGTATGGCGGGACGCGGCCGGCCTGGCCATGCGCTATCTGGAAACCCATCGCCTGGACGGCGTGGAGGCCTCGCGCCGATCGGTCGTGATCCTCAACCGTGCGGGCCAAGGGGTGCTGTGGCATTACCTGCATGAGACGGCCCTGGGCTGATGGCCCAGTCCGTGCTCGCCGCTCAGCCCCGCAGATAGCGGTCGGCGATGCTGCCGGGCACGTAGAGGCCGCGCTCCAGGTAGAAGTCCAGCTTCTTGCGATCGGGCGCGCGCAGCTTGATGAGCGGCACGGGCGCCTGTTCGGTGCGCGAGAACATCAGGCGGATCTTGAGCGGGGTGCGGCCCCAGTTACCCTGCACGTGCAGGAAGAAGGGGCCGTCCTCGGCCTTGGCCAGCCGCAGGCGGTAGCTGCCACCGGCGCGCAGCACGCGCTGCATGGCCAGGTGCATGCTCAGGTAGGCGGGCATGTCGATGCCCTGGCGCAGTTGCTCGTATTCGCCGGCCTGCTGGAGCTGGGAGATATAGGCCTCGCCCGTCTGCGGCAGGACCTGTTCCACGTATTCCTTGTGCAGGGCCGCTATGAAGGCGCTGCCCGGAGGCGCGGCCATGAGCCAGTTCTCGACCACGGGCACCTGCGGGTCGCGGGTGTAGCGCTCCAGGTAGTAGGCGACGAGGTCGGCGCCGCTGCGCTGCTGCTGCTCCAGCAGCCAGTCCAGTGGCTCGGTGAGGATGGTGCTGGCATCCAGCCAGATGCCGCCATGGCGGTGCAGCAATTCCAGCCGCAGCCAGTCCGAGCGCTTGGCCACGGGCAGCTGCTGCAGGTTGCCGGGCAGTTGCGGCACGTACTGCGGCAGTTGCGCGTCGTTGAGGATGCGCAGGCTGTAACCGGGGTTCAGACGGGCCCAGTTGTCAAAGCAGCGCTGTATGAGCAGGGGCACCGAGTCGCCATTCCAGTAGGCCCAGATGATGCGGGGTATGGGCGTGGAGACGGGCACGGGCGCCGCAGGCCCGATGTCGTGGCTGCGGAAGTCGGGCGCGGGGCCCTGCTCCAGGCGGCGTGCGAAGGTGGCGTAGAAGCGGCGCATGCCGGCCGCCAGCCACAGCTCGCCCCGGGTTTTCAGTTTCAGGCCGCTCATGCGTGGGCTCCCGGTGTTCCCAGCTGTTGCGCGCGGCGCTCCCAGCTGCGCAGCTTCCATGCGCGCAGCCACCAACCGCGCCGCAGATAGGCCTGGCGCAGGGCGGGCAGGGACAGCGGGGAGATGCGGCCGAAGTCCGCCAGGAACTGCTGGGCCAGTGCCTGCAGCTGCGCGGGCGGCATGTCCCGCTGTCGGTCGAGAAAGCGCAGGGCGCCGATGAGGTTGCGCGCGGCCTGGTGCGCCCAGGCGAAGTGCAGGCGCCCGTCGTTGCGCAGCGCATCATCCTGCAGGGCTTGCACGGCCTGCGCCAGCGGCCACAGGGCGGCGGACTGGTCTGCCGCCTTGGCAGGCGTCATGGACGCAAGGATGGAGTTGGCACGCTGCCGGTAGGCCACCCAGGGCTGGGGGTGGTAGTAGAAGCTGCTGCAGCGCAGCGCCATCTGCGGCATGGTCATCATGTCTTCGAAATAGCGGCCTGCAGGAAAGCGCAGGCCCGCATCCCACAGGCTGCGGCGCGAGATCTTGGACCAGGCATGCAGCTGCCCCGTGCGCAGCAGGCCGGCCAGCAGGGCGCCCCGGTCCTGCGAGCGCTGCAGCGTGGGGCCCTGGAAGCTGTGCCGGTGCGCCTCGCCGCGCAGGCGGTGCTTGAGGCGCGGGGCCTCGCGCCAGACGGAGAAGTCGCAGAGCACGGCATCGGGCGCATGTTGTTTCACGATGGCCGACAGCCCGGCAATCGCGCCGGGCAGCAGCTTGTCGTCGGAGTCCAGGAACCACAGGTAGTCGCCCGTGGCCGCATCGATCATGGTGTTGCGCGCCGCGCTCAGGCCGGCGTTGCGCTCGTGCTGCATGAGCTGCAGGCGGCCGGGCCAGCGCTGGTCCAGCTGCTGCATCAGGGCCCAGGAGCCATCGGTGGAGCAGTCGTCCAGCACCAGCACCTGCACGCCGGCATCGGCCTGGTCCATGACGGACTGCAGGCATTCCTCCAGGTAGGGCAGCACGTTGTAGACGGGCACCAGGATGCTGAGCCAGGTCACGGACGCTCCCCCTGCAGCAGGCGGGCGAACAGGTCTTCGTACTGGCCGGTCATGCGCTGCAGGCTGTAGTGCGACAGGGCTTCCTGCCGCGCGGTGGCGGCCATGCGCACGGCGGCCTCGTCATCCTGCAGCGCCTGCTGCAGGGCGTCGGCCAGCGATTCAGGGTTGGCGTGCGCGGCCAGCAGGCCGTTGTCGCCGGGCCGCACCACTTCCTGCACGCCCACCACGCGGCTGCCCACCACCACGCAGCCCGCCGCCATGCCTTCCAGCAGGGACAGGGGCATGCCCTCGTAGTGCGTGGACAGCACGCAGACGCGGTGCGCGCGCAGCAGGCCAGGCACGTCGTTGCACATGCCGATGAATTGCACCTGGTCCTGCAGGCCCAGTTCGGCGCTGAGCCGCTGCGCCGCCTGCTGGGCGCGCGCCTTGCCGCCGCCGGCCAGGGTCAGCGTGGGCTTGAGGCCGCGCTGTCGCAGCACGGCCAACGCGCGCAGCAAGGTGGCATGGTCCTTTTGCCGCGCAAAGCGCGCCGCCATGACGATGTCCGGGCGGCGCTGCAGCAAGGGGGGCGGCTCCTGCAGATAGGGCTCGGGCCGGATGCCGTTGCTGATGGCCATCAGCTTGGCCGCAGGAAAGCCGCGGTCCTGCAGGCTCTGGCGCACGCCTTCGGAGCAGCCGACGATGGCGGCCGTGCGCTCGGTCAGCCACAGGGCCTGCGCCAGCCGCCAGCGCGTGTAGCGCTCGCGCGAGTTGTGTTCCACATGTACCAGGCAGGGCACGCCGGCCCACAGCGCGGCAAAGCGGCCCCAGAGGTGGTCGCTGAACCCATGGGCGACCACGATGTCCGGCCGGAAGTCCAGGCAGATGCGGCGCAGCTGCCAGACGGTGGCGGCATGGGACCAGCCGGCGACCACGTCGACATCGATGCCGCCGTCGCGCAGCTTCTGCACGCGTTCATCGGAGGTATTGCGCTTGCGCCGCAGCACCAGCCGGGCGTCGAAGCGGCCCGACGCGCGGTGCGCCGACACCAGATCCACCGCCACCTGGGTGGCACCCGAGAAGCCGCCCGTCACGAAGTGCAGCACCCGGGGCCGGGCGGTGGTGGCGCGCTCCGTCACCGCACGGCTCCGCTGGCCCTTTCCAGGCCATGCAGCGATGACCACAGGGCCACCACGAGGAAGACGAAGAAGACGATGCCGCTGTTGTGCACGAAAAATTGCTGTGACATGCCGAACGCCAGGTACATGGCTGGCATCAGGCTGCCCAGGATACGCAGCAGCAGGGCCTCGCGCCAGGGGGTGCTGTCCGCAGGCCACAGCGCCATGCGCCGCCGCGAGGGCCAGAACAGCCACAGCAGCGAGATGAACAGTGCCGCCTGCAGCAGCACGCCCGGCACGCCGAGCTTGACCCAGATGTCCAGGAAGTCGTTGTGGATGAAGTTGTATTCGCGGATGGACTGGCCATAGCTGCCGGCGTCCACGCGCCGGTGCATCTCGTCCACATAGCCCTGCATGCCCCAGCCCAGCAGCGGCTTCTCGCCGATCATCTGCACGGCCAGCCGGTACTGCTCCAGCCGGGTGCCCAGCGAGGTGTTGGAGTTGCCAGCATGAAGGTAGGTGCTCACATCCAGATAGACCTCATCCACGCGCTCGCTGACGCGCGGGATGAAAGCCATCACGGTGGCCAGCGCCACCACAATTGCAGCGCAGCCCAGCAACAGGCGCCCGAAGTACTGCGGGCGGTACATGCGCACCAGCACCATCAGCATGAAGAACATCGGCAACAGCGCCAGCCACCCGCCGCGCGAGCCCGACAGCAGCGAAGCCAGCGCCCCCAGCGCGGCAGCCGCCAGCACCAGCAGGCGCCAAAGCAGGGAGCGCTGGTGCCAGAAGGACACGGCATAGATGCAGGAGAAGCAGCCCAGCAGCAAGGCCATGTTGCCCCACTGGATGGCATTGGTGTAACCCGTGGCCCGCTCCATGCCCAGCACGCAGACCTGCCACAGGGCCATGAAGCCCGCGCCTGCGCTGCCCAGCGGTATGCCCCACAGGAAGATCCGCGCCGTGGGCGGATAGCACATGGCGAACAGCAGGCTGACCGCGCCCAGGATGAATTTCACGGGCCGGTCGAACTGCCCGGTGCCCCCGTCCAGCACGGACAGGAAGTACCACATCACCGCCATGCCCAGGAACAGCGCGACCAGCAGCCAGGTGCCGTTGGACTGCCGGTATCTGACCCAGCGAGGCAGAAAACACAGGGCGCCCAGGACCATGAGGCCGGCGCCATAGGAATAGCCCGAGCGCAGCCACAAGGCCAGCCCGGGCACCAAAATAGCGGCCAGGGTCGTGAGGAGCCCTGGCAGCTTCGACTTGTCAAATCTCATCAAGACCGCAACTTTCTGCCCCAAAATGCGGGCATTCCGCTTTCCATCCGCTCATGAAAAAAATTCCTGCGGTCTTATTCAGGCTGCTCCATCGCTGGGCGGCGCCTTCCAAAATCGGCGCAGATTACACCATGCCTGCGCCCTTGCAGCTGCCCCCATCGCCCCCGGCAGCCGATGGTCTTGCAGCGGAAATCCCGAAAACGATCTGGACGTACTGGAACCAGTCCGGCCTGGATCCCTTCGTCCAGCAGTGCGTGGACAGCTGGCGGCGGCAGTGCCCGGATCACCAGGTCATCGTCGTGACTCCAGAGAACCTGGGCCAGTACGTCGCCTGCGGCGACCTTCCTGCGGCGTTTGCCGAACTCCATCCCACCAAGCAATCGGACTGGCTTCGCCTGTACCTGGTGGCACACCACGGCGGCTACTGGTTCGACGCCACCACGCTGCTGACCGCGCCGCTGGACTGGATGAGCGCCTCCCCCGGCGCAGGCGCTGCCGAGCTGGCAGGCTTCTACCTTGAGGGCTTCACCAGGGACAGGCGCTACCCCGTGATCGAAAGCTGGTCATTCTGCGCTCCGGCCGGCTCGCGCTTTGTATCGGAATGGCAAAAGGAGTTTCACCAGGCGCTGATCGTGGACGGCCCCGAGGCCTATCTGCAGCGCCTGCAGTCGCGGCCCGACGCCGCCGAGGTGCTGCAGGGCATTCCCGATCCAAATTACCTTCTGATCCATGTCGCGGCCCAGCAGGTGATGCGGCGCCTGCCCGATGCCCGGCTCACGCTGTTCAAGGCCGAGGACACGGCCTTCTTCTATCACTCTGCCCTGCGCTGGAAGTGGTACCTGCTCTACCCCCAGCTGTGCCTGGCGAAGGCGCCGCAGGTGGCGGCGCCCATCGTCAAGCTGCGCGGCGGGGAGCGGCGCCATTTCACGGACATGCTGGCTTTGCACGGAGGTGCTGCGCCCGGCAGCATCTGGAGCCGCGCGCTGTCGGCGCGCTGAGACACACAAAGCGGGCCGAGGCCCGCTTTGTTCAATGCCCGCCTGCGAAGACTTCGCCGGCTTTCAGGCGGTACAGCGTGCCGCAGTAGGGGCACTTGGCTTCGCCGGTGTGGGCCACGTCCAGGTAGACCTTGGGATGGCTGTTCCACAGCTTCATGTCGGCCTTGGGGCTGGGGCAGAACACGCCGCCCTGGGCGTTGAGGTCCTTGGCCGCCAGTTCGACGGTGGCATTCGTTGTCATGCTTGCTTATCTCTTTCGTGGGTCTCTAGGGATGTTCAGACCCGAGTCAGCCAATGGGCGTACTTGGGGTTGCGGCCGTTGACGATGTCAAAGAAGGCCTGCTGGATCTTTTCGGTGAGAGGGCCGCGGCTGCCCGCGCCGATCTCGATGCGGTCCACCTCGCGGATGGGCGTGACTTCGGCGGCCGTGCCGGTGAAGAAGACTTCATCGGCGATGTACAGCTCGTCGCGCGTGATGCGCTTTTGCACCACTTCCAGGCCCAGGTCCTTGCAGATGTGCATCACGGTATTGCGCGTGATGCCGTTGAGCGCGCCGGCCGACAGGTCGGGCGTGTAGACCACGCCGTCCTTGATGACGAAGATGTTCTCGCCCGAGCCTTCGGAGACGAAGCCCGAGGCGTCCAGCAGGATGGCCTCGTCATAGCCGTCGTCCAGCGCCTCGGTGTTGGCCAGGATGGAGTTGGTGTAGTTGCTCACCGCCTTGGCCTGGCTCATGGTGATGTTCACATGGTGGCGCGTGAAGCTGGAGATCTTCACGCGGATGCCGCGCTGCATGCCTTCCTCGCCCAGGTAGGCGCCCCAGGCCCAGGCCGCGACCATCAGGTGGATGGTGTTGCCCTTGGGGGAGACGCCCAGCTTGCGGTCGCCGATCCAGGTCAGCGGGCGCAGGTAGCACGATTCCAGCTGGTTGGCGCGCACGACCTCGACCTGGGCCTGGTTCACCGCTTCCTGGGTGAACGGGATCTGCATGCGCAGGATCTTGGCGCTGTTGAACAGGCGCTTGGTGTGGTCTTCCAGGCGGAAGATGGCCGTGCCCTGCTCGGACTTGTAGGCCCGCACGCCCTCGAATGCGCCGCAGCCGTAGTGCAGCGTGTGGGTCAGCACATGGATCTTGGCATCGCGCCAGTCCACCAGCTGGCCATCCATCCAGATCTTGCCGTCACGGTCGGCCATCGAGGGAACAACGGGGCTCATAGGAACATCCTTGGGGGTATTGAACAGAACACCAACCCGGTATTTTAGGGCGCGGGGGCTGCCTCGGGGGCCGCCACCGTCTCGGGTTGCGGTTCGGGTTCGGGCGTGGGGCGCACCAGGGTCCACTTCATGAGACGGCCACTCTTGAACTCGCAGGTCACATGCGACTGCGTGCCGTCGGTCCAGCGGTAGATCTCGGGCTGCTGGCCCTCCTCGGACAGGCGCTCGCCCAGGGAGCGCGTCATGGCCACCACGTGCATCAGCGAGACCTTGGGCTTGAGCTTGACGTTGAGCATGACGGCGCTGCCCACATAGCCCATGGGCCGGTCCGCGGCCTTCCTCATGATGGACATCAGCCGCGTGAAATGCAGCAACAGCCACATCATGATGCCGCCGCCCACGGCGACCACACCCATCCAGCCATAGGACTGGTGCGCAGCCACCAGCAGTACGAGCAGGCCCAGAGGAATCAGGATATTGCGCAAATTCATGGCGCCGATTGTCTTATGGAGGCGCCGCAGGGCCGCTGCGGACAGTGCGTATGCCCCCGCAATGCGCTCGGCAAGCGCGTCAGCCCATCCCTCGGACGATGTTCATGGCCTCGTCCACGCGTTCGACGGCATGAACGGTCAGACCCGGGATGGCCTTCTTGGGCGCATTGGCCTTCGGTACCACGGCCATGGTGAAGCCCAGCTTGGCGGCTTCCTTCAGTCGCTCCTGGCCGCGCGGCGCGGGGCGCACTTCGCCGGCCAGGCCCACTTCGCCAAAGGCGAGGAATCCCTTGGGCAGGGCGCGGCCACGCAGGCTGGAGGTGATGGACAGCATGACGGCCAGGTCGGCCGCAGGCTCGCTGATGCGCACGCCGCCCACGGCGTTGACGAACACATCCTGGTCCGCGCAGGCCACACCCGCGTGGCGGCTGAGCACAGCCAGCAGCATGGCCAGCCGGTCGCGGTCCAGGCCCACGGACAGGCGCCGGGGCGCGGGGCCGCCCTGGTCGACCAGAGCCTGTATCTCCACCAGCATGGGGCGCGTGCCCTCCAGCGTGACCAGCACGCAGGAGCCGGGCACGGGCTCGCTGTGCTGGGACAGGAAGATGGCGCTGGGGTTGGTCACGCCCTTGAGGCCCTTCTCCGTCATGGCGAAGACGCCGATCTCGTTGACCGCACCAAAGCGGTTCTTGATGGCGCGCACCAGGCGAAAGTTGCTGTGCGTATCGCCCTCGAAGTAGAGCACCGTGTCCACCATGTGCTCCAGCACGCGCGGGCCGGCCAGTGCGCCTTCCTTGGTCACGTGGCCGACCAGAATGACGGTGATGCCTGTGGTCTTGGCCGCGCGCGTGAGGTGGGCCGCGCATTCGCGCACCTGGGCCACCGAGCCCGGCGCCGAGGACAGCTGGTCCGAGTACACGGTCTGTATGGAGTCGATGACGACCACGGCCGGCTGGGTGGCCTCCATGGTGGCGAGGATCTTCTCCAGCTGGATCTCGGCCAGCACGTTGACCTGGCTGGCCTCCAGCCCCAGGCGGCGCGAGCGCAGCGCGACCTGGGCACCGCTTTCCTCGCCCGTGACATACAGCGTGGGCAGGCCGACGCGGTGCAGCGCGTCCATGGCCTGCAGCAGCAGGGTGGACTTGCCGATGCCGGGATCGCCACCAATCAGCACCACGCCGCCTTCGACAATGCCGCCTCCCAGCACGCGGTCCAGCTCCTCGATGCCGCTGGGCGTGCGCGCCACGTCCTGGGCCTCGATGGCCGACAGCGGCATCACGGCCTGGACATTGGCCAGGCCCGCATAGCCCTGGGGCTGGCTGAGCCGGTTCTTGCCCGCGCTCGCAGGCTCGGCAACGGCCTCGATCAGCGAGTTCCAGGCCCCGCAGGCCGGGCACTTGCCCAGCCAGCGCGGGCTGGTGCCTCCGCAGGCATTGCAGATGAACGTGGTTTTGTCTTTGGCCATGGGGTGAGCACTATACCGAGGGGTGGCTGCCGCCCTGGCACGCATGTTTCGCGCCTATCGCAGTTGCGTGACGGAAAGATATCGGTTATAGTTCACTTCTTCGCTGCAGAAAATGCAGTGAAAACGAAATTACTGCGGATTACCGCGCGATGGAGCAGTCTGGTAGCTCGTTGGGCTCATAACCCAAAGGTCGGAGGTTCAAATCCTTCTCGCGCAACCACCACGAAAAAAAGCCCACTTCGGTGGGCTTTTTTTCGTCTGTACATCCGTTCTTTTCTCCAGGCAGGTCAGCTGGGATCGTTCAGGTCTTCATGGTGGTCGGCCGTGCCCTGCTTCCAGTAAGAGGCCACGCGCATGCGCTTGGGCGATGCGCCCTTGGCCAGCAGCAGGCGACGCAGCTCGGCCATGGCGCTGTGCTCGCCCGCCGCCCAGATATAGCCGTCGTCCTGGGGCAGCTCCAACGCCTGCACGGCGTCGGCCAGCGATTCGACCCAGTCGCAGTCCAGCCGGGCCGTGCTGCTCCACTGGCGGCGGTCGGCCGGGTTGCGCAGCTGCACGCGCACCACGGCGCGGCTGCCGGCGGGCAGCTCGGCGAGGCGCCGCTCGATGGCGGGCATGGCGGTCTCGTCGCCGAACAGCCAATGCCATGGCAGGTTGGCCGAGATCACCAGGCTGCCGCGCGGACCGGCCAGGCCCACCCACTGGCCCAGCGGGGCGGTCAGCGCCCATTCGGTGGCGGGGCCGGCATCGTGCAGCGCGAAATCCATGATGAGGTTCTGGCGCGCGGCGTCGTAGCGCAGCGGCGTGTAGTCGCGCAAGGTGGGGCGTTCGTCCTCCACGAAGGTCGGACGGCCATCGAGCAGCACGGGAAGCGCGGGCAGTTCGCGCCCGGCCTGCGGCAGGACGAGCTTGACGTGGTCGTCAAAACCGGCGCTCACGAAGTCCTCCAGATCGGGGCCGCCCAGGGTCAGGCGGACAAAGCCGGGGCTGGGCTGCTCGCGCGAGAGCAATTGCACATGGCGGGCGCGGAAGGAATGGCGGACACGCTGGACGACGGGAGCCGGTGTCACGGCAGAGGTGGCTGGATTGGGCAAGTTCATTGGCGAAACGGCCTGCGACGGCCTAGAATGTTGATTTAGTCCACCAATTCTCTGTCATCCGTTGACTTTGTCAACATATTTCCACAAGACCCTGCCATGAATGCCTCCCTGCCCGCCGATATCTTCGAGGCCATGCACGAGCTGCTGCACCTGTTCCGCTCGCGCATGCGCGAGGACATGGAGTCCATGGAGCCCGGGCTGACGCCCAACGAGGTGCGCGTGCTGATGTACGTGGGCCGGCACCCGGGCCGCACGCAAAGGGATCTGGTCGATCACAGCCACATGGACAAGGCCCAGCTCGCGCGCATGTTGGCGCAGCTGCAGGAGCAGGGATGGCTGGACCGCGAACCGGACGCCCGCGACCGCCGCGTGCGCTGCCTGAGCCTCAGCCCCCAGGGGCAGGCCCTGTTCGACCGGCTGCGCCAGTCGCGCCAGGCGCTGGCGGCCCGGCTGCTCAAGGACTGGGAGCCCGCCGCGCAACAGCAGTTGATGGCGCTGCTGGAGCGGGCCAGGGACAGCGTGGAAGCCGCGCCCTGATCAATCGACGGTCTTGTTCACGCGCGGCGCGACGGCGCACATGAGTTCATAGCCCAGCGTGCCTGCGGCCTCGGCCACCTCGTCGATGGGCAGCACCGCGCCGTTGCTGGCGCGGCCCCACAGCGTGACTTCGCTGCCCATGCCGGCATCGGGCACGGGCGTCAGGTCCACGGCCAGCATGTCCATGCTCACGCGGCCCAGGGTGCGGGTGCGCACGCCGTTCACCAGCACGGGCGTGCCCGTGCCGCAGTGGCGTGGATAGCCGTCGGCATAGCCGCAAGCCACGGTGCCCAGGCGCAGGGGGCCGTCGGCCGTGAAGCGCGATCCATAGCCCACGCTCTGCCCCTCGGTCAGTTGCTGCACGCCGATGATGCGCGAGCTCAGCGTCTGCGTGGGCTGCAGGCCCCAGTGGGCCGCCGTGTGCTGCGGATAGTCGGGGGCGCTGCCGTAGAGCACGATGCCCGGCCGCACCCAGTCGCAGCGCACCAGCGCGTCGTCGCCCTGGCGCAGCGTGGCTGCGCTGTTGCCCACGCTGCGCTCGCCGGGCAGGTCGCGCGTGGCGTCATGAAAGCGCTGCAGCTGTGCCGAGATTCCGGGCTGTCCGGCCCCTGCGTCGGCATCGCTGAAATGGGTCATGAACGAGATTTCCTCCACCTGGGGCAAGGCGTTCAGCCGGGCCCAGGCCGCGCGGTATCGCTCGGGCGTGAAGCCCAGGCGGTTCATGCCAGAGTTCATCTTGAGGAAGACGCGGTGGCCGTTCTGCGTCTTGTGCGCGGCCAGCCAGTCGATCTGGACATCGCAGTGCACAGCATGCCAGATGGACAGGCGCGAGCACAGCTCCAGGTCGCGCGGCTCGAAGACCCCTTCCAGCAGCAGGATGGGGCCGCGCCAGCCTAGCTGGCGCACGCGTTCGGCCTCGGCCAGGTCCAGCATGGCGAAGCCGTCGGCGCCGCGCAGGGCCTCGAACACGTTCTCGATACCGTGGCCATAGGCGTTGGCTTTGACCACGGCCCACAATTTGGCATCGGGGACCGCCTGCCGCACCCGCTCCAGGTTGTGGCGAAGCGCGGCGGAATGGATGGTGGCAAGAATGGGACGCGGCATGGTTTTCACTCAGTCAGAAGCTTGGGATTCTGGCACTGCCAGCCAAAGGCCGCGTGATATAACCGCCAGTCACTTGCCACGGGGTCCTTATTTAACTGGTCAGCAGCCCTGCAGCTGACCCCATCTGCCTATCCATGAAGCGCGGTTTCTACACCATCATGTCAGCGCAGTTCTTCAGCTCGCTGGCAGACAACGCCCTGTTCGTGACCGCCGTGGAACTGCTGCGCACCAATGGCGCCCCCGAGTGGCAGCGCGCCGCCCTGGTGCCCATGTTCGCGCTGTTCTACGTGATCCTGGCCCCCTTCGTCGGCGCCTTTGCCGACGCCCTGCCCAAGGGGCGGGTGATGTTCATCAGCAATGCGATCAAGATCGTGGGCTGCCTGATGATGCTGTTCGGCAACCACCCGCTGCTGGCCTACGCCGTGGTGGGCCTGGGCGCAGCGGCCTACTCGCCGGCCAAGTACGGCATCCTCACCGAATTGCTGCCCGCCTCCCAGCTGGTCAAGGCCAATGGCTGGATCGAGGGGCTGACCATCACCTCCATCATCCTGGGCGTGCTCGTGGGCGGGCAGTTGCTGAGCCCGGGCATCTCGGCCCATCTGCTGGACTTCGACCTGCCGCTGCTGGACACGGGCGTGGACACGGCCGCCGAAGCGGCGATTGCAGTGCTGGTCGGCGTCTATGCGCTGGCCGCCTGGTTCAACCTGCGCATTCCGCTGACCGACACCATCCTGCGCCCGCTGCGCCAGGACCCCAGCAAGAGCCTGCTGGCCAACACCCTGGCCCTGCTGCCCGACTTCTGGACCTGCAGCCAGCGGCTGTGGGGGGACAAGCTGGGCCAGATCTCGCTGTCCACGACCACGCTGTTCTGGGGCGTGTCGGGCAACCTGCGCTACATCGTGCTGGCCTGGGGCGCGGCGGCTCTGGGCTACGGCACCTCCCAGGCATCGGCCCTGGTGGGCGTGGTGGCCATCGGCACGGCCGCAGGCGCCATCCTCGCGTCCATGCGCATGCGGCTGGACAACGCCACGCGCGTGATTCCGCTGGGCATCACCATGGGCCTGCTGGTGATCGCCATGATCTTCATCAAGAGCGTGTGGGTGGCCATTCCCTTCCTGATCCTGCTGGGCGGCCTGGGCGGCTTCCTGGTCGTGCCCATGAATGCGCTGCTGCAGCACCGCGGCCACAACCTCATGGGCGCGGGCCGCTCGATTGCCGTGCAGAACTTCAACGAGCAGGCCTGCATCCTGGCGCTGGGCGCCTTCTATGCGCTGTCCACCAAGTTCGGACTGTCGGCTTTCGGCGCCATCACGGTGTTCGGCCTGGTGGTGGCCGGCATCATGTGGCTGATCGGCCGCTGGCACGTCAGCAACGTGCGCAACCATCCCGAGGAAGTCGAGCGCCTGCTGGTGATTGCCCGCAAGGATTGCCATTGAGACTACCCCCTGAGGCGCTTCGCGCCTTCCCCCAGGGGGGGGACGACACCCTCGCGGCGGGGCGGCCCTGGCTCGGTGTCTCTCGCTTTGGGCCTCGCCAGTTCCATAGGGCGCTATCGATTGATAGGCCTGGTCTAAATGGTCTTCTCGTATTGTGTTCGGTGCGGGCTTTGCCTGACCGGGCACTTTTTCGTGGTTTTATGCATAGCCCGCTCCCCGTTCTCGCCCTGCTGTTCAACACCCTGGTCTGGGGTCTGGCCTGGTGGCCGTTTCGCGCCATGCACGAGGCCGGTCTGCATCCGCTGTGGGCCACGGCGCTGATGTATGCCCTGGTGCTGGCGGGGCTGGTGGCGCTGCGCCCGGCCAGCCTGCGCCAGGCGCTGCAGTACCCGGCGCTGATCCTGCTGGGCGCCTGCGCGGGCAGCAACAACATCGCCTTCAACTGGGCCGTGACCATTGGCGATGTGGTGCGCGTGGTGCTGCTGTTCTATCTGATGCCGGCGTGGTCCGTGCTGCTGGCCTGGAAGATCCTGGGCGAGCGGCCCACGCCGGCCGCGCTGACGCGGCTGCTGCTGGCCTTTGGCGGGGTGGCGCTGGTGCTGGTGCCCGAGGGCACATTCAGCGGCGGCTCGCCCGGGCTGCTGCGCGGTCTGTCGCTGGCCGACGGCCTGGCACTGTTTGGCGGCTTCACCTTTGCGCTGACCAACGTGCTGCTGCGCCGCCTGCAGGCCGTGCCGGCGCAGGCGCGCATGCTGGCCATGTTCAGCGGCTGCATGGCCATGGGGCTGGCCAGCGCCTTCGCGGGCAGCAGCGTGGGGCTGGTGCCGCCCATGCCAGCACCGCAGGCCGGCTGGATGCTGATTGCCGCCGGCCTGGCCGTGCTGCTGATGCTGGGCAACTGGGCGCTGCAGTTCGGCGCCGCGCGCCTGCCGGCCGGCGTGACCGCCGTGGTCATGCTGGCCGAGGTGGTGTTTGCCAGCGTCTCCTCGGTGTTGATTGCAGGCGAGGTGCTGACGCCGCGCACGCTGCTGGGCGGCGCCTGCATCATCGCGGCCGCGCTGCTGTCTGCACTGGCGCATGCACGGCGGCGGGGGGCTTGACGCCCCGCCCGTACTCACGCTGCGCAATCAGCCCGTGAGCTGCCCGGCCAGCAGCAGGTAGCCCGGCAGCCAGCCCGTGAGCACGCCCTGCGCAATGCACAGGGCGCCCGTCACGCGGCCGATGTTGCGGCCCAGGGCCAGCAGCACGAAGAACATGGCCCACAGCACGGCCCAGGCCGCCCAGTTGGCCGCCATCCACCAGTCGATGGCGGTGCGCGCGCCCAGCAGGGTGTCGATGGCCACGGGCACGGCGGTGATGGCCACGAACAGGCTGAACCAGCCCAGGCCCCGGCCATCGGCGCCCGTGAAGCGGTTGATGGCCACCCACAGGTAGGTGAAGGCGAACAGCAGAGTCAGCGCGCCGGTCTTGACCGAGGCCGCATCAGGCTCGGGCCCGAAGGCCGAGGCCAGGCCGATGATCAGCGAGACCAGGCCCGCGAACACGTTGATGACCCAGATCTCCCGGTCGGCAATGCGCCCCAGCATCCACAGGCCGTTCAGGCACAGCACGGCGCCCACGTAGAACAACGACAAACCCAGCCACATCGCAAGTCTCCTTTTGCTTTTTTGCTTTGAAGTGCCTTGCGCGCCGTGTTCAGTCCACGGGAACGAGCGCGCACGGCAAGGCGCCGCCGCCCCGTGGCCGGATGCAGCGGCGTCCGTGAAACAGTTCATCCCCGGGCCCGCCCCTGGTGGGCATCTGCGTGCTGGCGGAAGGGTCCGCCGCAGAGATGCCGCCTGTGATCCAGGGCAGGTGCACCGGCGCGGCCCTTGCCGGGCACGCGGCGGTGGAGTGTGCCGGCAGGCGGTGCTGCCGGTCTTTGGTGCCGGTCCTTGGTGCCGGTCCTTGTGCCTCAGGCCGCCTGCGTCTGCAGGCGGCGGCGGGCGCGTTCCAGCTGCTGCGCCACCTGGCGCGGGTTCATGCCGTACATGTCGGCAAAGCCGGCTTCGGAGGTCTGGCCGCTGGCCTCGAAGGCGCGCAGCAGCGCCTCGTCGCGTGCGGTGCGCGCATCGGCCTCGGCCAGTGCCTCGGCCACCAGGTTGTTGGTGGCCTCGTCACGGCCTTGCACGCGCGCCGCGTAGTCGTCGCGCGACAGGCCCGATGCCTCGTAGGCCGCGATGATGCGGTTGCGCAGCTTGGGCGCCAGGTCTTCGGGCGAGCGGTGCTGGCGGCGGCGGAAGACTTCGATCAGCGCATGGTGCACATGCTCGGGCGCCATGGCCTCGACCGACTGGCCCTGCAGGTCATGCCGGGCCTGGCCGCTGGCCACCACGGTGAGGTAGCGGCTCGAGCGCGTGTGCTGGGACAGGGCCAGCTTGAGCTGGTCGCGGTCAATGGCTTCAGGATGGGCGGCCAGCAGGTCTTCGAAGATGCCGCGCTTGAGCGGCAGCGGCTGCTCGCCGAACAGGTTCGGATGCCATTGGGCCAGTTGCGCCAGCAGCGGGTGCTGGGTGCGCACGGGCCTGGAAGCGTTGGCCTCGGCACTGGCGACCGTGCCGGATGCGGCATCGGCGGCAGGCTCGGTGGCCTTGCCCTTGTTGCGGCCACGTCCGCCACGGCGCGAGCGCTTGCGGCCCTGGCCATCGGCGCTGGCTGCAGCCTGCGGCTCGGTGCCGGCAGCGGCGTCCGCCGGCAGCGCGGCGCTCTGTTCTTGCGGTTCAGACACGGATTCAGTCATGGCGGAGCACGTGGGCTTGGAGAAAACGAAACCCCGCATCATGCCAGCATTGCAAAGGCTTGCGCGGGCATAGGCCCCACGGCGTCGCGCTGGAGGCACAGATGCGCAGTCGGTACGCGGCGGGTCTCAGGCCAGCAGGGCCTCGTCCAGCACCTCGATCCAGTGGCGCACGGGCAGGTCCGTGCCGTTTTGCAGGTGGACGATGCAGCCCATGTTGGCCGAGAGGATGGCGGCGGGCCGCCGGGCATCGAAGCCTTCGGTCAGCGCACCGATCTTGCGGTCACGCAACTGGTGCGAGAGTTCGGGCTGCAGCACCGAGTAGGTTCCCGCCGAGCCGCAGCACAGGTGGGACTCGGTGCGCGCCACGCGCAGCTCGAAGCCCAGCCTGGCCAGATGGGTTTCCACGCCACCGCGCAGCTTTTGCCCGTGCTGCAGCGTGCAGGGCGGGTGGTAGGCCATGGGCGCGGCCGGTGCGCGCACCCTGCCCTGCAGGCGCTCGGCCAGCTCGGGCAGAAGCTCAGGCAGCAGCTCGCTCAGGTCGCGCGTGAGGGCGCTGATGCGGGCAGCCTTGTCCGCGTACTGCGCATCGTCCTTGAGCAGATGGCCGTATTCCTTGACGGTGACGCCGCAGCCCGAGGCATTCATGACAATGGCCTCCACCGCGCCGCTGTCCACCTGCGGCCACCAGGCGTCGATATTGGCGCGCATCTGCGCCTTGCCGCCTTCCTGGTCGTTGAGGTGGAATTTCACGGCGCCGCAGCAACCGGCCTTGGGCGCGATCACGGTCTGTATGCCGGCCGCATCCAGCACGCGCGCGGTGGCAAAGTTGATGCGCGGCATCATGGCCGGCTGCACGCATCCGGCCAGCAGCAGCACCTTGCGCGCATGCTCGCGCACGGGCCAGGCGCCCGCATCCTGGGGCTGGGGCACTTTCTCGGCCAGGACTTCGGGCAGCAGGCCGCGCACGGCCTGGCCCAGCTTCAGGGCCGGGGCGAACAGCGGCGAGTTCAGCCCCTCCTTGAGCGCCCAGCGCCTGGCGCGCTCGCCCAAGGGGCGCGGCACCTGTTCCTCGACGATCTTGCGGCCTATGTCCACCAGGTGGCCGTACTGCACGCCGCTGGGGCAGGTACTTTCGCAGTTGCGGCAGGTCAGGCAGCGGTCCAGGTGCTGCTGGGTGGCGCGCGTGGGCGTCTCGCCCTCCAGCACCTGCTTGATCAGGTAGATGCGGCCACGCGGCCCGTCCAGTTCATCGCCCAGCAATTGGTAGGTCGGGCAGGTGGCCGTGCAAAAGCCGCAGTGCACGCACTTGCGCAGAATGGCTTCGGCCTCCTGGCCCTCGGGCGTGGCGCGGTACTGGGGTGCGAGTTGGGTCTGCATGGTGGGGCTCTTGTTGTATGGGTATCGGGGAACGGCAGCCGGACGCGGCGGTCACGCGCGAGGCGCGGCTCGCCGGCCCAGCAGCAGGGGCAGCCGCGCACGGTCGGCCCACAGCGGCGGCAGGGACAGCAGGCACAGCACCACGGCCAGCGGCACGACGAAGACAAAGCCCAGGTGCCGGAAACCCAGCGCACCCGCAATGCCGCCCAGCAGGAACATGGACAGCAGCCCTGCGAACAGCCGCAGCCGCACATGGTTGGCGTGGACCCGGTGCTCGGGCGGGCTGCCATGGCGATTCCAGTAAAGGGCTCGACCCAGCTCCATGCCCAGGTCGGTGATCACGCCCGTCATGTGCGTGGTGCGGATCTGCGAGGACGACATCTTGGTCACCGTGGCGTTCTGCAATCCCATGATGAAGGACAGCAGCAGCACGGCCAGCGGCACGGCGAACGGCGTGGGCCAGGCCAGCATGGCCGCGCCCAGCACGCCGAAGAGCAGCATCAGCGCGGCTTCCAGCAGCAGCGGCAGCGCATAGCTGCTGCGCAGCCGGTGGTGGCGCGCCCAGTTGACCAGCAGCGATGTCGCGGCCGCGCCGCACAGAAAGGCCAGCAGCGCGCCGCAGGCACTGAGCACCAGCGCCGTATTGCCCAGCACGAGGTTGTCGGCCAGCAGCGAGACAAAGCCCGTCATGTGCGAGGTATAGGAGTGCACCAGCAAAAAGCCGCCCGCATTCACCGCACCCGCGTTGAAGGCCAGCAGCAGGCCCAGCGTGCGGTTGCTGGCCACCGTGCGGTGCCGGTCCGTGAGCAGGTGCAGGTGGTGGCGCATGCGCATGGGCGGAGCCAGGCGTTGGCCCGGCCTACCAGGCGGCGGCCAGCCGGCCGCGGTTGAAGATGCCCGCAGGATCGAAGGCCTGCTTGAGCCGCGCATGCAGCGCGGCCGTGGCATCGGCCGCCTGGGCGTCGAAATCGGGCTCGGCGCCGGGCTGGCCTGCGGCCTCGGAGCGGAACAAGGTGGCCGATCCGCCCGCTGCTTTTGCCAGCGCGCGCAGCGCATGGCCCAGCGCACGCGGCGCCTGTACCCAGCGCAGTGCGCCATGCCATTCGATCAGCGGCCCCGTGCAGCCGTCCGGCAGCGCCAGGGCCGGAGCCGTCTGCGGCACGGACAGGCGCCACAGCGCATGGCCTGGCGCGCGTGCGGTGAACCAGGGCAGTTGCTGCTCGCGGCAGGCCTGCCAGTCGGCCGCAGCACTGTGCATGCGCTCGCCACCCAGGCGCTCGCAGGCCGCCTGCACGGCGGCACGTGCGCCGCGCAGGCGCAGGTACAGCACGCCCTGGGCTGCGCCCTCCTCCTGCAGCCAGCAACTGGCATTGAGCGGCAGCGGCTGCCCGCCCCAGGCATTGAGCCAGTCCAGCGCCTGCTGCTGAGTGCATTCGAAGCGCAGCGTGGCCTCGGCCGGCGCCACGGGCAGCACCTTGAGGCTGACCTCGGTGATCAGGCCCAGCGCGCCCCAGGAGCCCGCCATCAGCCGCGAGACGTCGTAGCCCGCCACGTTCTTCATGACCTGCCCGCCGTAGCGCAGCAGCTCGCCCTGGCCGTTGATCATCTCCAGCCCCAGCACGAAGTCGCGCACGGCGCCCACGCTGGCACGCGCTGGCCCGGACAGGCCGGCCGCCACCATGCCACCCACGGTGGCGTTGCTGCTGTCTCCATCGAAATGCGGAGGCTCGAAGGCAAGGCACTGGCCCTGTGCCGCGAGCAGGGCCTCGACCTCGGCCAGCGGCGTGCCGGCGCGCACGGTCACGACCAGCTCGCTGGGCTCGTAGCTGACCACGCCGGCCAGCGCCCGCGTGTCCAGCAGCTCGCCCTGCAGGGCCAGGCCGTGAAAATCCTTGGTGCCGCCGCCGCGTATGCGCAGCGGCGTGGCGTCGGCCGCAGCAGCGCGCACGCGCTGGGCGATCTGGAGGAGGTGGCTTTGGGCTGAATCCATGGCCTGCATCGTAGCGGCTGGGCCCTTTTGCGCCTCGGTGCGGACCCGTGAATTTTTTGAACGGCGCGCTTGAAGTTCTGCGGGCGGCGCAAAACAGCCGGGACGAAAAAGCAAAGACGCCATCTCTGCAGCGGCTCCAAAGCAAAAAAGGCCCCGGTGCAAGCACCGAGGCCAATCCGCAATGAACTCCCTGGAAACCGATCAGCGGTAGTACGCCACCTCGCCGTGCGTGGTGATGTCCAGACCCTGGCGTTCGGACTCTTCGCTGACGCGCAGGCCGACGACCAGGTCGCAGATCTTGTAGGAGATGCCAGCCACCACGCCGGACCAGACGATGGTCAGCAGCACGCTCTTGACCTGCACCCACACTTGATGGCCCATGTTGAAGTCTGCGGGCTCGATGCCGCCCAGGCTGGAGGCGCAGAACACGCCGGTCAGGATGGCACCCAGGATGCCGCCCACACCGTGCACGCCGAACACGTCGCAGACGTCATCGACCTTGAGCAGCTTCTTGAGGCCCGACACACCCCACAGGCAGACGGGACCGGCGATCAGGCCCATGACGATGGCGCCCATGGGGCCCACGAGGCCGGCCGCCGGGGTGATGACCACCAGGCCGCCCACGGCGCCCGAGGCGGCGCCCAGCATCGATGCCTTGCCCTTGTGCAGGGCTTCGGCAGCCAGCCAGGAGATGGTGGCGGCGCCCGTGGCGACGATGGTGTTGATGAAGGCCAGGCCGGCAATGCCGTTGGCAGCGCCTGCCGAGCCGGCGTTGAAGCCGAACCAGCCCACCCACAGCAGCGAGGCACCGACCATGGTCAGCGTCAGGCTGTGCGGAGGCAGTGCCTCGCGGCCGAAGCCGATGCGCTTGCCCAGCATGTAGGAGCCCACCAGACCGGCGATACCGGCGTTGATGTGCACCACGGTGCCGCCGGCGAAGTCCAGCGCGCCGTCCTTGCCCAGCAGGCCGCCACCCCAGACCATGTGGGCCATGGGGATGTAGCTGAAGGTGAACCACAGCACCGAGAACAGGATCACGGCCGAGAACTTGATGCGCTCGGCGAAGGCGCCGACGATCAGGGCCACGGTGATGGCGGCGAACGTGGACTGGAAGGCCACGAACACGTACTCGGGAATGGTCGGCAGCGCGCCGGCCAGCGTGTCGGGTGCAATGCCCTTGAGGAAGATCTTGCTGAAGCCGCCGAAGAAGTTGCCTTCGCCGGCAAAGGTCAGCGAGTAGCCGTAGACGGCCCACAGCAGCGTGATCAGCGAGAAGATCACGAACACTTGGCAGAGCACGGACAGCATGTTCTTCGTGCGCACCAGGCCGCCGTAGAACAGTGCCAGGCCCGGGATCACCATCAGGATCACCAGCATGGTCGAGGTCAGCATCCAGGCCGTGTCACCGGCGCTGAGTGCGGGGGCCGGCGCCTCGGCTGCGGCCGCGGCGGCGGGGGCTGCTGCAGCGGCTGCATCGGCAACGGCTGCAGCGGCGGCGGGCTCCTGTGCCAGGGCAGCGGCGCCTGCGGCCAGCAGGCCCAGCCCCAGGCCCATGGAAAGAAGTCGTTTGGTCATGGCAGTCTTTCGGGAAACGAGGGGTTGAAACTCACAGTGCGCTGTCGCCGGTCTCGCCGGTACGGATGCGGACGGCCTGCTCGATGGGCAGCACGAAGATCTTGCCGTCACCGATCTTGCCGGTGCGCGCAGCGGCCTCGATGGCATCGATCACCTGGTCCACCAGCGCGTCGGGCACGGCGGCCTCCAGGCGCAGCTTGGGCAGGAAATCGACCACGTATTCCGCGCCGCGATACAGCTCGGTATGGCCCTTTTGGCGGCCGAAGCCCTTGACTTCGGTCACGGTGATGCCCTGCACGCCGATGTCGGAGAGCGCCTCGCGCACCTCGTCGAGCTTGAAGGGCTTGATGATGGCGGTCACCAGTTTCATGATGCTTTGCTCCTCAGGTCCGGTTACAGGGTCTTGGTCAGCGTCACGATCAGGCGCGCCTTGTTGACGTCACCGAAGTACGACTTCTTGTTCGCACCCGTCACGGCCGCGCCCAGCGACACGCCGTCGCCGAAATCGTAGGCACCGCCCACGCTGTAGTCCATATAGTTGGGCACGCCCAGGCCCTTGATGTCGCTGGCAAAGCGGGTGAAGCCCAGCGATGCCTTGACCGTCACCTTGGGCATCACTTCCTGGGTGAAGCCCAGCCACAGGTAGCCGGTGTTGCGGCCCGACAGTCCCGAGCCGGCCTTCTCGCCAGCCCAGCCGAAGTAGTCCTTGGACACGGTGTGCGAGTACTTGGCCGTGAACGGTCCATAGGTGGCCGCGCCATACAGCTCGGTGGTGTTGCCACTGGAATTGCCCGAGTACAGGTACTGCAGCGCGCCGAAGTCCAGGTCCACCTCGCCGGCCTTGAACTTGTAGCCGCCGTAGAAATCGGTTTCCAGCGAATTGCGGGGGAGCCAGTCCACGCTGGAGTTCCAGTTGCCGATGTACCAGCCGCTGTCACCGAAGGTGTAGTCGAAACCGCCCTGCAGGGCAGGCTTGACGGCCTTGTTGCGTCCCGTGTCCTGGTCCTGTCCGCGGAACTTGTAGTTCGTCGTCAGGGACACATTGGCCGTGAGCTGGGCGTGGGCCCAGAGCGGAGCGATGGCGACACAGGCGATGGCGAGCGACTTGAGGCTGGCACGGGACATGGGATCCTCCGGTTTGAAAAATTTCGTGACAACCGGGTTAAGCACGGACCGTGCCAGTCTTTTGATGCCGGGGCGTGCGCCTTTCCGGCTCCCCAATGCGGCACTGCAACACACAGCGATGCACCGGCTTTGTGCAAAAAATGTGCACCGATGCGGCGATAGCGGGCACTCACATGGCGCATCATCGAAAATGCACCAAGTTAGTGCATATCACATTGCAAGCCTGCTTGCTCTGCCCTAAGAGGCCTGGTATTGCTAGGACGCACTGTAAGCAGGGACTCTCAAAACGCCTGTATCGGGGCATTCCGATATCGATGATTTTCCAAATAAACACCACCTTGCATCCCAGATAAGGCAATTGCTTACATATCCAGGATATTTCCGACCCCTCATTTGATTGCCCTATGGCCATCGGCTTGTCTATGATCCCCGCTCACCAAGAGCAGGGAGGCCGCCCCCAGGGCGGCGCGCACTATGACACGCAGAGTCACCATACACACGCCATTGGGCGAGCAGCTGCATTTCCGTGAATTGCGCGGCCAGGAAAACATCAGCCAGCTCTTCAGCCTCGATGTAGAAATGCTCAGCGAAAGCGAAAGCATCGATCCCAAGGCCCTATTGGGCAAAAACGCCACCATCGAAATAGAAACCCAGGGCGGCGGCAGGCGCTTCATCGATGGCATCGTCACCCGCTTCGGCATGCAGGGCCAGGACCACCGCCACTACGCCTACAAGGCCCGCCTGAGCCCCTGGCTGTGGCTGGCCACGCGCAAGAGCGACTTTCGCATCTTCCAGAACCAGACCGTGCCCGACATCATCGAGCAGGTATTGGGCGTCTATGGCCATCCCCTGCAAAAGAAACTCACGCGCGCCTATCGCAGCTGGGACTACTGCGTTCAATACAACGAAAGCGATTGCGACTTTGTCTCGCGATTGATGGAGCACGAAGGCATTTACTACTTCTTCGAGCATGCCTCGGGCCAGCACACCTTGGTGCTGTGCGACGACATCATTGCCTCGCACAGCGTATTGCCCGGGGGCGCCTCCATTCCCTTTTATCCCCCGGAAAAAGCCGCCGCAGGCGATCAGGAAAACATCCACGCCTGGCAGCTGGAGCAGGAAATCAAATCGGGCCGCCATTACAGCGACGACTACGACTTCAAGAAACCCCGGGCCGACCTCACCCACCTGCGGCGCGACCCACCGGGCCACGCCCATGACGGCCACGAAATCTACGAATGGCCGGGCGGCTACACCCAGCTGAGCGACGGCGAGGACTACATCCGCGTGCGCCTGAAGGAAAGCCTCACGGGCCAAAGCCGGGTGCGGGGCCAGTCCTGCCACCGGGCGCTGGCCACGGGCTACACCTTCAGCCTCTACAACTACCCGCGCGGCGA
>NZ_JBQZGF010000017.1:0-84638 GCF_052692095.1 Delftia sp. NA_296.1
CTTTGCTGCGCTCGGCCCGGTTCAGGGGGGTGCGCTGCTTTTGACGTGGTGGGAGCAGCCCACGGCGACGACTTCGCCGCTGGTTTCGCTGGCCAGCATGTCGGCGCTGTTGCGGATGGTGCGCAGGGCGCTGGCGAGCACTTCCAGGCGGTTGCTGGTTTCGGGCGTTTCCAGCCACAGCAGGGCCATGCGGGAGAGTGCCGAGATTTCGGCACAGCCTTGCTGCACCAGGCGGTCCACCTCGGTCACGATCTGGGTGAAATGCTCGGCGCTGGGTGGGGGTCTGGGTGTCATGGCTCGGCTCTCCGTGCAAGGTTGAGAGAGGCCGTGGAAAGGCAAACGTTGCGCATGCTTCCGTGCTCCTAGTCGAGGCTTGAGACCACCGGGTTGCGTTTTCAAGCGCAGGCAGGTGGGCGGGATGTTGAAAACACGAGACTAGTCGTGCGGGCAGCCTTGCGGTGAGCCCCATCCCGCCCGAAATCGCACAGACGTGGGCAAGCGCCCACGAATACAGGATTCAGACGTGACAAAGCCTCGCTGACGGGGAGGCTGCACCGCTAGTCTTGGAAAAGGTGTTTTCAAGCACCGGCCCCGTGACAGGGGGCTGGTGCGGATTGTGGCATAGCGACTGGAGTTGCTCCAACGGGGCTGGCATGACCTGGCAACTGCGGCGAGTCAGATGACGAAGCAGTCCTGTCCTTCGGCAGGACTGCAACCCCGCAGGCGGCCCGACGCAGGCGCTGACATACGGGGAGTGGGCTCGGGCCTTTGCTGCGCTCGGCCCGGTTCAGGGGGGTGCGCTGCTTTTGACGTAATGGGAGCAGCCCACGGCGACGACTTCGCCGCTGGTTTCGCTGGCCAGCATGTCGGCGCTGTTGCGGATGGTGCGCAGGGCGCTGGCGAGCACGTCCAGGCGGTTGCTGGTCCCGGGCGTTTCCAGCCACAGCAGGGCCATGCGGGAGAGCGCCGAGATCTCGGCACAGCCTTGCTGGACCAGGCGGTCCACCTCGGTCACGACCTGGGTGAAATGCTCGGCGCTTGGTGGGGGTCTGGGTGTCATGGCTCGGCTCTCCGTGCAAAGGTGAGGCGGGCCATCGAGATGGATGCGATGTACATGGTTCCGTGCTCCTATTCGAGACTGAACCACCAGGCCGGGTTTTCAAGCACAGCAAGGGTGGACGGGATGTTGAAAACACGAGAATAGTCGTGCGGGCAGCCTTGCGGTGAGCCCCATCCCGTCCCAAACCGTTCGGATGCAGGCAAGCGCCCACGATCCAAGCAAATCAGACGTGACAAGGCCTCGCTATCGGGGAGGCCGCTCCGCTATTCTTCAAAGGTGTTTTCAAGCACCGGCCCCGTGACAGGGGGCTGGTGCGGATTGTGGCATAGCGACTGGAGTTGCTCCAGCGGGGCTGGCATGACCTGGCAGGTCATGGACTCGGGGGGCGGTGGCGGCGGAGCATCGGTGGGGCCGGCTTGCGAGGTGCATGCCCGGCAATCCACAAGGAGTGCTGATGCCGATGTTTTCCCATGCCCGTTTCCTGCCCCGCACCCTGTGGGCCGACGCCATCTGCTGTGCCGCGGCCGGTGCGGTGCAACTGGCCTTTGCGCAGCCGCTGGCCGTTGTCACGGGCTTGCCGCAGGCGCTGCTGCTGGGCACGGGGTGCTTCTTGCTGGCCTGGGCCTGCGTGGCTGGCTGGGGCGCGTGCCGCATGCCGCGCAGCAGGGGGCTGGTGGCGCTTGCCGTGTTCGGCAACTTCGGCTGGGCCCTGGCGTGCGGGGTTGTGCTGTACAGCGGCGTGCTGGAGCCTGCGCCCGCAGGCTGGGCATGGGTGCTGGGCCAGGCGGCCATCGGCGTGGCGCTGGGCGATCTGCAGTGCGCGGGGTTGTGGCGCAGCAGGGCTTCGCTGGCCGGTTCGATGACAGCCCCGTGAAAGCCTGCCGCTTTTGCCGCGCGGACAGCGTTGTCCGCGTGTGACTATCGCCAATGGACCACAGCATCCGCGGGCACTTCTGGGCACAATGGAAATCAGAGTCTTGGTGCATGCCCAGCAGCCCGGAAAAGGCGGCGCGCATGTGCCTTCCCAGAGTTTCATCCAGGAGTCTCACGATGCGCCACGAATATGAAAACACCCTCAAGTCCTTTGCTGCGGCGGGGGGCAAGAAGGGCAAGTTCTTCTCCCTGCCTGAACTGGCAAGGCAATATCCACAGGTCCGGCGATTGCCCGTGTCGCTGCGCATCGTGCTGGAGTCCGTGCTGCGCAACTGCGATGGCAACAAGGTGACGCGCGAGCATGTGGAGCAGCTGGCGAGCTGGAAGCCCCAGGCCGAGCGCGTGGACGAGATCCCCTTCGTGGTATCGCGCGTGGTGCTGCAGGATTTCACGGGCGTGCCGTTGCTGGCCGACCTGGCCGCCATGCGCAGCACGGCCGCCAGGCTGGGCAAGAAGCCCAAGTCCATCGAGCCGCTGGTGCCCGTGGACCTGGTGGTGGACCACTCCATCATGGTGGACTACTTCGGCACCAAGAAGGCGCTGGACCTGAACATGAAGCTGGAGTTCCAGCGCAACAAGGAGCGCTACCAGTTCATGAAGTGGGGCATGCAGGCCTTCGACACCTTCGGCGTGGTGCCGCCGGGCTTCGGCATCGTCCACCAGGTGAACCTGGAGTACCTGGCGCGCGGCGTGCACAAGACCAAGGACGGTGTGCACTACCCCGACACCCTGGTGGGCACGGACAGCCACACGACCATGATCAACGGCATCGGCGTGGTGGGCTGGGGCGTGGGCGGCATCGAGGCCGAGGCGGCCATGCTGGGCCAGCCCGTGTACTTCCTCACGCCCGATGTGGTGGGCTTCGAGCTGTCGGGCCAGCTGCGCGAGGGCGTGACGGCCACCGACCTGGTGCTGTCGGTGACCGAGATCCTGCGCCGCGAGAAGGTGGTGGGCAAGTTCGTGGAGTTCTTCGGCGAAGGCACGCGCAGCCTGGCGCTGCCCGACCGCGCCACCATCGGCAACATGGCGCCCGAGTACGGCGCCACCATGGGCTTTTTCCCCGTCGATGAAAAAACCATCGACTACTTCAGGGGCACGGGCCGCAGCAAGGCCGAGATCGAGGCCTTCGAGGGCTATTTCCGCGCGCAGGAACTGTTCGGCGTGCCGGCCGCCGGCGAGATCGACTACTCGCATGTGGTGCGCCTGGACCTGGGCACGGTGGCGCCCAGCCTGGCCGGACCCAAGCGCCCGCAGGACCGCATCGAGCTGGGCAATGTGTCGTCCAAGTTCGATGAGCTGTTCAGCGCCCCTGCGGCGCACAACGGGTTCAACCAGCCGATGGAACGGCTGGGCCGGAGCTTTCGCGTAGGCGGTGGCGGCGAGGGCGAGGTGGCGCCCGAGACGCCGGCCCATCCGCCCGGCGCGCAGCGCTCGCTGGCCGAGATGGAGGCCAACAAGCCCAAGCTGGAGGCCGCCCACAGCGAGGCGCCGGTCGATGCCCCCACGCCGCCCAAGCGCCTGAGCATCGCCAACGGCGACGTGCTGATTGCCGCCATCACCAGCTGCACCAACACCTCCAACCCCAGCGTGATGCTGGCCGCCGGCCTGCTGGCCAAGAAGGCGGTGAAGGCCGGGCTCACGGTGCAGCCGCACATCAAGACCTCTCTGGCGCCGGGCTCGCGCGTGGTGACCGAGTATTTGACGGAAGCCGGCCTGCTGCCCTACCTGGAAAAGCTGGGCTTTGCGCTGGCCGGCTACGGCTGCACCACCTGCATCGGCAACGCGGGCGACCTCACGCCGGAGCTCAACGAGGCCATCACCAGCAACGACCTGGTCTGCGCGGCCGTACTGTCGGGCAACCGCAACTTCGAGGCGCGCATCCACCCCAACATCAAGGCCAACTTCCTGGCCAGCCCGCCCCTGGTCGTGGCCTATGCCATTGCCGGCACGGTGCGCCGCGACCTGATGACCGAGCCCGTGGGCCAGGGCAAGAACGGCCGTGACATCTACCTGGGCGACATCTGGCCGACCAGCGAAGAGATCCATGCGCTGATGAAGTACGCCATGAACGGCAAGGCCTTCCGCGAGAACTACGAGAAGGTGCGCTCCGAGCCCGGCAAGCTCTGGGAAAAGATCCACGGCGTGACGGGCGCCACCTATACCTGGCCCGAGAGTACCTACATTGCCGAGCCGCCGTTCTTCGACGGCTTCCGGCTTGAGCTGGAAGCGCCCGCCGCCGGCGCCGAAGGCTCCAACCCCTACGTGGTGCACGGCGCGCGCGTGATGGCGCTGTTCGGCGACTCCATCACCACCGACCACATCTCGCCGGCCGGCTCCATCAAGGAAAGCTCGCCCGCAGGCCAGTGGCTGCTGGCCCATGGCGTGCAAAAGGCCGACTTCAACAGCTACGGCTCGCGGCGCGGCAACCATGAGGTGATGATGCGCGGCACCTTTGCCAACGTGCGCATCAAGAACCTGATGATTCCGGCGCAGCCCGATGGCTCGCGCGAGGAGGGCGGCCTGACGCTGTACCGCGACGGCACGGGCCAGGTCACCAAGATGCCCATCTACGACGCGGCCATGAAGTACCAGGCCGAGGGCCGTGCCACCGTGATCTTCGCGGGCGAGGAGTACGGCACGGGATCGAGCCGCGACTGGGCCGCCAAGGGCACGCAGCTGCTGGGCATCAAGGCCGTGGTGGCGCGCAGCTTCGAGCGCATCCACCGTTCCAACCTGGTGGGCATGGGCGTGCTGCCGCTGCAGTTCCTGGGCACGGACAGCTGGCAGACCCTGGGCCTGACGGGCGAGGAGTTCGTGGAAGTGATTCCCGCCGCCGACCTGGCACCGCAAAGCGAGGCCCAGCTGGTGATCACGCGTGCCGACGGCAGCAAGCAGACCGTGGTGGTCAAGCTGCGCATCGACACGCCCATCGAGGTGGACTACTACCGGCACGGCGGCATCCTGCCGTACGTTCTCAGGCAGCTCCTTGAATGAAGTTGGAAACCCCCTGAGCCGCTATGCGGCTTCCCCCTGGAAGGGGGACGACACCCTGGCGGCAGGGCGGCCCTTGCTCGGTGTCCCTCGCTTTTAGGTCACGCCAGTTTTGGACACAGTGAACTGAGCAAGGGTGTGGCGTTTATGGCTGCTGCCCCAGCCTGCCCACGCTGTCGCGCAGGTGGGCCAGCAGCGATTCGACCAGGGGCTGCACATGGCCCGGATGCCACATGGCCTGCATCTGCGACTGCGGGTGCCGGCCCTGGATGGGCACGAAGGCCAGCCCCGGGAAGCCCACGCGCTGCAGGCAGGCCGGCACCAGGGACACGCCCTGACGCAGCGACACCATGGACAGCACCGACAGCCAGTGCCGCACCTCGTGGTGCAGGTCGGGCGTGAAGCCCTCGCTCTGGCAGATCTGCCAGATCTGCTGGTGGTAGTCGGGCGAGACCTGGCGCGAGAACAGCACCATGCGCTCGCCCCCCAGCTGGCGCACCTGCAGCGTGCGCTGGCCGGCCAGCGCATGGCCTGCGGGCAGGCAGGCCATGAACGGCTCGCTCACCAGGGTGTGTGATTGCAGGCCGGGCGCGGGGCGCGTGGCGTGCAGCAGGCCCAGGTCCAGCCGCTCCTGCTGCAGGGAGGCGATCTGCTCTGCGCTGTTGAGCTCCAGCATGTCGATGCGCACCAGCGGGTGCCGGGCTCGAAAGCTCTCCAGTGCCTCGGGCAGCCCGCGGTAGATGGCCGAACCCACAAAGCCCAGCCGGATGCGGCCCTGCACGCCGTCGGCGATGGCGCGCATGTCCTGGCGCACGCGCTGGGCCTGTTCCATGATGTCCTGGGCCTGCACGCGCAGGTGCTTGCCGGCGGCCGTGAGCCGCACCTCCTTGCTGGTGCGCTCGAACAGCTGGGCGCCCAACTCTTCCTCCAGCTGGCGGATGGCCACGCTCAGCGGCGGCTGGGAGATGGACAGGCGCTGGGCTGCGCGGCTGAAGTGCAGCTCCTCGGCCAGCACCAGAAAGTACCTCAGTTGTCTCAGCTCCATGGCGTTCTATCTGGTTTGACTATTGATCGATACGTTATCGATATTTGACTCGAATAGGACTGTTTCCAAGAATGGGGGCATCCCCAAGACCCGGAGCCCATGCGCCCGGGCCCGGTTCCCGCACAGGAGACAGACCATGAACCCCGAACCGCAGGCGCTGGCCGCCATGCAGTCTTCCCCCGCCCAGGCTTTCCAGGCCGTGCCCGACCGCCACGGCAGCAACCTGTACACCACCGATTCGCAGTTGCAGCCGCTGCTGGCGCTGTACCTGCCGCCCGAGGTGAACGCGCACCTGCAGCCCTATCTGGAGCGCATGGGCGCGCTGGCCGGCCGCGAGATCGATGAATGGGCACTGACCGCCGACCGCAACCCGCCCGAGCTGGAGCACCGCGACCGCACGGGGCGCGATGCGCAGCGCATCGTCAAGCATCCGGCCTATGTGGAGATGGAGCGCGTGGCCTATGGCGAGTTCGGCCTGGCCGTCATGTCGCACCGCACGGGCGTGCTGGGCTGGGATGGCAAGCTGCCGCCGCTGGCCAAGTACGCGCTGACCTATCTGTTCGTGCAGGCCGAGTTCGGCCTGTGCTGCCCGCTGTCCATGACCGACTCGCTGGCGCGCACGCTGCGCAAGTACGGCGAGCCGGCCCTGGTCGAAAAGTACTGGCCGCGCATGACGCAGCTGCGCTTCGAGGACCAGGCCCAGGGCGCCATGTTCATGACAGAGCAGGCGGCCGGCTCGGACATCTCCAACACCCAGACGCTGGCCCGCCCGGCCGCCGACGGCAGCTGGCGCCTGTCGGGCGACAAGTGGTTCTGCTCCAACCCCGATGCCGACTTCGCCATGGTGCTGGCGCGCGTGGAGGGCGCGCCAGCGGGCATGAAGGGCATCTCGCTGTTCCTGCTGCCGCGCCGGCTCGATGACGGCTCGGCCAACCACTACCGCATCGTGCGGCTCAAGCACAAGCTGGGCACGCGCTCCATGGCCAGCGGCGAGATCGTGCTCGACGGCGCCGTCGCCTACCTGGTGGGCGAGCAGGGCCGGGGCTTCGTGCAGATGGCCGACATGGTGAACAACTCGCGCCTGTCCAACGGCGTGCGCTCGGCCGGGCTGATGCGCCGCGCCGTGGCCGAGGCCGAGTACGTGGCGCGCGAGCGCCGCGCCTTCGGCAAGGCCCTGCAGGACATGCCGCTGATGCAGCGCCAGCTCGACAAGCTGCGCATCTACTCCGAACAGGCCCGCACCATGGTGCTGCAGACGGCCCAGGCGCTGCAGCGTTCGGACGCAGGCGAAGACGGCGCCTACGCGCTGCTGCGCATCCTCACGCCCATGATCAAGTTCCGCGCCTGCCGCGACGCGCGCAAGGTCACGGGCGATGCCATGGAAGTGCGCGGCGGATGCGGCTACATCGAGGAGTGGAGCGATCCGCGCCTGGTGCGCGACTCCCACCTGGGATCGATCTGGGAAGGCACCAGCAACATCGTGGCGCTGGACGTGATCCGCGCCATCAAGCGCGAAGGCTCGCTGCCCGTGCTGCGCGACCACGCGGCCCAGCTGCTGGCCCAGACCGAGGCGGCCACGGACTTCAAGGCCGCGCTGTCGGCCAGCATGGACAAGGCTGCGGCCCTGGCCCTGCGCGCGGCCGAGGAGGGCGGTGACCGCCTGGCGCGCGCCGCCGCCTCGGGCCTGTACCACTGCTTCACGGCCACGGCCATGGCCTGGGAGGCCTCGTGCACCGGCAGCGCCGAACGCATGCGCTGGGCCCAGCTGGTGCTGCTGCACCGCGTGCTGCCGCGCGACCCGCTGGCGGCAGGCGACCTGCCCGAAGGCTGGACACGCTGAGCCCATCGACCGCACCGACCCAGAACACACATCCCGTCCACAGGGATGACCGCACAAGTACCGGAGACAAACACCATGCCTTGCACTGACCCGAAGCCGTCTTTCCAGAAACGCCGATTCCTGTGGGCCTGTGCGCTCGCCGCCACCGCCGCGCTGCCGGCCGCCGCACTGGCCGAGCGCTTTCCCGAGCGGCCCATCAGCTTCGTCGTTCCCTTCCCGCCCGGCGGGCCCACGGACGCCATGGCCCGCACGCTGGCGATAGCGCTGACCGAGACGCTGGGCCAGAGCGTGATCGTGGAGAACAAGGCCGGTGCGGGCGGCAACATCGGCGCCGACTTCGTGGCCCGCGCCAGGCCCGACGGCTACACCATCATGTTCGGCACCTCGGGGCCGTTGGCCATCAACAAGCACCTGTACCGCAAGATCAACTACGACCCGCAGACCAGCTTCGCGCCCATCATCCGCGTGGGCCACCTGCCCAATGTGCTGGTGGTCAATCCGGCCACCAAGGCCACCACCGTGCAGGAGCTGATTGCTCAGGACAAGGCCAAGCCGGGCAGCCTGGACTATGCGTCCTCGGGCAACGGCGCCTCCTCGCACCTGGCGGGCGTGCTGTTCAACAAGATGGCCGGCACCTCGCTGCAGCACATCCCGTACAAGGGCACGGGCCCGGCGCTCAACGACCTGCTGGCGGGGCAGGTGAACATGACCTTCACCGACATCCTCACGGCCATGCCCTACATCAAGGCCGGCAAGTTCAAGGCCATTGGCGTGGCCACGGAAAAGCGCTCCCAGGCCATGCCCGATATTCCCACCATCGCCGAGCAGGGCCTGCCCGGCTACGACGTGAGCGTGTTCTTCGGCGTGGTGGCACCGGCCGGCACGCCGGCCGACCGCATCGAGACGCTGAACGCGGCCTTCCGCAAGGCCCTGAGCAGCGAGCGCATCCGCAAGACCTTTGCCGACCAGGGGCTGGAGCCGGCATCGGATCTGTCGCCAGCGGGGCTGTCGACCTTCATCGCGCAGGAGGTCACGAAATGGAAGGCCGTGGTCGATGCCTCCGGCGCCAAGCTCGACTGACGAGAGTATCCCCATGAACACAAATCAACGGGCGGGAGCGCTCCAGGGCATCCGTGTCCTCGACCTCTCCCGCATTCTTGGTGGCCCGCTGTGCGGCCAGATCCTGGGCGACCACGGCGCCGACGTTCTAAAGGTGGAGCCGCCGCAGGGCGACGATACGCGCGCCTGGGGGCCGCCGTTCCAGGACGGTGTGTCCTCCTACTACCGGGGCCTGAACCGCAACAAGCGGCTGCAGTTCCTGGACCTGTCGCAGTCTGAAGGGCAGCAGGCCGTGCTGGCGCTGATGGAGCAGGCCGACGTGGTGGTGGAGAACTTCAAGATCGGCACCATGGAAAAGTGGGGCATAGGCTGGGAGCAGCTGCGCGAGCGCTTTCCGCGCCTCATCTGGTGCCGCGTCAGCGGCTTCGGCGCCGATGGCCCGCTGGGTGCCTGGCCCGGCTATGACGCGGCCATCCAGGCCATGACGGGGCTGATGAGCGTCAACGGCGAGGCCGGCGGCGATCCGCTGCGCGTGGGCCTGCCGGTGGTGGACATGGTCACGGGCATGAACGGTGTCATCGGCGTGCTGCTGGCGCTGCAGGAGCGCCAGCGCAGCGGCCTGGGCCAGCTGGTCGATGTCTCGCTGTACGACAGCGGCATCTCGCTGCTGCATCCGCATGCGGGCAACTGGTTCATGAGCGGCAGGACACCGGGGCGCTCGGGCAACGCCCATCCCAACATCTATCCCTACGACAGCTTTGCCACGGGCACCACGCCGGTCTTCCTGGCCGTGGGCAACGACCGCCAGTTCCGCCTGCTGTGCGAGCACCTGGGATGCCCGCAACTGGTGGCCGACGAACGCTTTGCCACGGCCGGCCAGCGCTCGCACCACCGCGATGCGCTCAAGCCGCTGCTGGAGCAGGCCCTGCAGGCCAGCGACGGTCCCGCGCTGGCCGATGCGCTGATGGCCATCGGCGTGCCCGCCGCGCCCGTGCTGGGCGTGGACGCGGCGCTCAACCACCCGCATACCCTGCACCGCGAGATGGTGGTGGAGATGGAGGGCGGCTACCGGGGCCTGGGCGCGCCCGTCAAGCTCAGCCGCACGCCGGCCAGCTACCGGCATGCGCCGCTGGCCGAGGGCGACAGTTTCGAGTGAGCTGCATTCAGGGCACGATGGGGCGCAGTTGCGCGTCAGCCATGCCCACCAGCAGCGCACGCCCGTCGGGCTCCACGCGGAACTCGCCGTAGCGGGCCTGCTCCCAGCGCTGGCCATCGCCTTCGCGGAAGTACCAGGCATCCGTCACCAGCGTCCACCGGCCGCCGCGCGGGGTGAGTTCAAAGCGCTGCTCGCCCGGCGCCAGCGGCTCGCTGGCCGTGCCGGTGCGCAGCCACTGCACCACGCCCTGTTCATCGAGCTTGCCGATGGCGTAGAGGCGTCCGCTGCGCAGGTTCTCTTTCTCCACGTCCCTGTCCTCGGAAGGCAGGCGGAAGTTCAGGCGCATGTAGTCGCCCTGCATCAGGGAGCGCGGGTCCACCGGCGCCAGTTCCACGAACACCTTGCGGCCCTGGGCGATGGTGCGTTCCTTCTGCGCAATGCCGATATTGGCCACCGCCAGCGTGCAGGCCGCCGTCAGCACCACCAGCCACGGCGCCCAGCGCTGCAGGGGCACGGCGCCCGATGCGGCGGCGGTCTCCGCGCTGCCTGGCAGGGATGCGGCGCGCGGCCCTGTCCAGGCCAGCAGGCCCAGCAAGGCGCCGCAGCCGGCCAGCACCATGGCCTTGGTGGCCAGTGGCCAGGCCAGCTGGTAGTAGAAGCTGCCCACGATCCAGGCAGCAGCCAGGGCGGCCGCTGCGGCCTGCCGCCAGCGGCCGCTGGTGCCGGTCACCGCCAGCGCCAGCAGGCAGGCGCCCAGCCAGGGCAGAAAGGCACTCAGCACGGCCAGCACCACGGCAGCCACGGCGGCGCGCGGCTGCCGCAGCGTGGGCCATGCGCGCTGGGCGAACCAGGCGGCTGCCAGGGCCAGCACGGCCGAGCCGGCCTGCGTCAGAACGCCCATGGAGATGTTCGGGGCGGCTTCCTGCGCCAGCTCGCCTGCCAGGCCGCCGCCCAGCGCGCCGGCCACCATGAAGCTCCTGCCGGACAGAAAGGCCAGGCCAGCCAGCACCGCCAGCAGCCAGCCCGTGGCAAAGGGCTCCAGCGCCGCCGCCATGCGGGTCTGTGTCGCAGACTGCCCCAGCGCGCGCCACTGGGCTGCCAGCAGCAGCATCCAGAGCAGCAGCGCCGCATGCACGATGACCCAGGTCGGCAGGCCTGCGTACAGGGTGGATGGATCGTTGTCCGGCCAGAGCATGGTGCAAAACAGCAGCGCGCAGGCGGCGCCCAGCAGCACACGCAGCCAGGGCCTTGGAATGGCGGCCGTGCAGGCCAGCGCAATGGCCAGGCCTATCGCGCCCGCAGCCTGCCCCGACAGGTCGCGCGCCAGGCCAAAGCCCAGCAGGCCGGCGCCGGTCAGCATGGCAGGCAGGGCCAGTTGCTCCAGGAAGACGGGCAGCTCCTCGGCGCGCAGCACGGCCACGGCTGCGGCCAGCATCATGGCGCCGATCACATAGGTGCCGGCGCCGCGCTCTATCCAGTCGGACAGGGCAAACGCAAACAGAATCAGCAAGGGAAGAAGGGCCAGCCAGGCGCCCAGCGCCGTGAGCAGCACCACCGCCCAATGGCGGTCGTTGGCGGCAGGGCGGCGGTCCTGCAAGGCGGCAGGCGGCAGGATGCCCTGGTCCACGGCCTGGCGCAGCAGGGTGTCGTGTTCGTGGCTCATTGAAGGCCTCCTTCCGCGTTGCGTGACATTCGAAGCACCAGGCTGACCGTGGCCGCCAGCAGGCACGCAGCGCCCAGGCCGACGAGCAGCAGCATGCCCGTGAAGTCCGCCCCCAGTTTTTCCAGCAGCAGGTAGACCAGGCCGCACACCAGCAGCACGTTCAGGCCCAGCGCCGCACCGCTGAGCAGGAAGATATCGAAATGCCTGCGCTGGCCCGCCAGCGCCGCCGCGCCTGCCAGCAGCACCAGCCCCAGCGGGTACTGCGGCGCCACCGTGCTGTGGAACAGCCCGCTGATGGCGGTGGAGGTGATCATCGCCAGCGCCAGCGCGCCCGCGCCGCGCAAGGCCCACAGCCCCGCGCCCGTGAAGCGCCGCAGGGCCGGTGCCATGACCGCGGTGACGGCAAGGGCGGCGCCCAGGGCCACGGCATGCACGCCCAGGTCGCGCGACTCCACCTCCCAGAACTGCGGCGTATGGGCCTGCGCCCACAGCGCAATGCCCGTCATGGCAACCACCACCCAGGGTACCCAGACGCCATCGCTGCGCGCCGCCAGGGCCAGCGGCAGGGTCAGCGCTGCCCACAGCGCAAACAGCTGCCAGGGGTCCGCTCCCGTCTGGTAGGTCTGCCCGAAAAAGGCGAACAGAGCACCCGTGCCCAGCAGCGCCAGCACCGACAGCGGCACGCGCGCCGCCGCGCGCCATGCCGCGCCAAGACACATCACGAGCACGAAGCCCTGCAGCAGGGCAAAGCGCTGCATGCGGCCCATGCTCTCCCAATTGGCGGCAATCCACAGCACGATGCCCAGCCCGCCCAGCGCCGCGCCCAGCAAGGCCACCACGGGCCACAGGCGGGTTCTGAGCGCAGCCGGTTCCTGCTCGAATCCCGCCAGTGCAAACAGCTGCACGGCGGCCTTGCGGTCCAGGCCATGTTGGCGGACAAGGTCATGCAATAGGGGGCGCAGGTTCATGGTGCGGACGTTCCTTGGCTTGAAGAGTCGGATGCCCGACTGTGCCAGAACCTCGCGCGCATGGATGGCGGCGCAGGACGGCATTCCGGCGAGCCGTGGGAAGATCGCGGCCAGAGTCCTGCCATCCTCTTGCCATTGCTGCTTATCCCAATCCTGCCGACATGCCTTTCCTGCCTGCCCCTTGCCCCGGTGCGCAAACGCACCCGCACCCACAACCTGCAGGGCAGGCGCGATGAAGCGCGGCGATGCGCTGGACGGGCAGATCGAGTGGCAGCCGGTCACCCGGCCTGCCGCCATCGCGCTGACGGCCTTTGCCGCCTGGATCATCTGGGGCCACTTCTTCAGCCAGGGTCACTGGCTGCTGCTGCTGGACAACGCCAACCTGGCACTGCACGAAGCCGGGCATCCGCTGGTGGCCCTGTTCTCGCAGCATCTCTCGGTCTACGGCGGCACGCTGTTCCAGCTGCTGTTCCCGGCCCTGTTCATGCGCCATTTCCACAGGCAGGGCCAGCGCACGGGCTGGATTGCCGCGCTGATGTGGCTGGGCGAGAACCTGATGAACGTGGCCCACTACATGAAGGACGCGCGTGCCCAGGTACTGCCGCTGGTGGGCGGGGGCGACCATGACTGGACGGAGATCTTCAGCCGCTGGGGCGTGCTCCAGGCCGATGTGCGCATCGGCACGCTGACGGCGCTGCTGGGTCTGTGCCTGGTGTTGTGGGGGCTGCGGCTTGCCGTTGCGGCGCTGCGCTCGCCGCAGGCCTGACCCGCCATCTGATACGGTCGAATCCGCTGCATCTGCTGCTACCGCCGGGGCAGGGCGCTGGGCATAGTCCAGGCAGTCCCCGGCAATTCATGACAAGCCCGCATCAAGGGCGCACCGGCCGGGGCGAAGGCCCCGCATGTCAGAACGACCGAAACCGCTTCCCGATGAAACCGCCGCAGCCCCCCGGCCGCGGCCCGCGCCACGCAAGGTGATTCCCATCACCGACGCCAGCGCGGATTCCCCGCTGTTCGAATCGCGCAGGAAGATCCAGCCGCGCTCCATCACGGGGCGCTTCACCCATTGGCGCTGGGCCATGGTCTGGCTCACGCAGCTGTTCTTCTATGGCATTCCCTGGCTGCAGATCCATGGCCGGCAGGCCCTGCTGTTCGACCTGGAGCAGCGGCGCTTCTACGTCTTCGGCTGGCTGTTGTATCCGCAGGACTTCATCTACCTGGCGGTGCTGCTCATCGTCTCGGCGCTGGCGCTGTTCCTGTTCACCACGGTGGCGGGGCGGCTGTGGTGCGGCTTTTCCTGCCCGCAGACGGTCTACACCGAGCTGTTCATGTGGGTGGAGCGCCGGCTGGAGGGCGACCGCAGCGCGCGGCTGCGGCTGGACGGCAGCGGCTGGGGTGCGGAGAAGATCGCGCGGCGCGGCGGCAAGCATGCGCTGTGGCTGCTGATCTCGCTGTGGACGGGGCTGACCTTCGTCGGCTACTTCGTGCCCATCCGCAGCCTGCTGCCCGAGGTGCTGGCGCTGACCGGCGCATGGCAGATCTTCTGGGTGCTGTTCTATGCGCTGGCCACCTACGGCAACGCGGGCTTCCTGCGCGAGCAGGTCTGCAAGCACATGTGCCCCTATGCGCGCTTCCAGAGCGCCATGTTCGACAAGGACACCCTGGTCGTCACCTACGACACCGCACGCGGCGAATCGCGCGGTCCGCGCCACAAGGGGGTGGACTACCGGGCCCAGGGGCTTGGCGACTGCATCGACTGCACGCTGTGCGTGCAGGTCTGCCCGGTGGGCATCGACATACGCGACGGCCTGCAGTACGAGTGCATCGGCTGCGGCCTGTGCATCGACGCCTGCAACAGCGTCATGGACCGCATGCATTACCCGCGCGGGCTGATCCGCCTGTCCACGCAGAACGGCGTGGCCCGGGGCTGGCGCCAGAGCGAGCTGGTGCGCCGCATCTTCCGCCCGCGCGTGCTCATCTACGGCACGGCGCTGGTGGCCATCTCCACGGCCATGGTGGCCAGCCTGGCGCTGCGCACGCCGCTGAAGGTGGACGTGGTGCGCGACCGGGGCACGCTGTCGCGCATCGTGGCCGGCGGCCAGATCGAGAACATCTACCGCGTGCAGATCGGCAATGCCACGGAGCAGGACCAGCGCTATGTGCTGTCGGCCTCGGGCATCGAGGGCCTGCGCGTGGCTTCGGAGACCGAGGTGGACGTGGGCGCGGCCCAGGACCGCTGGGTCGTGGTGCGGCTGCAGGCGCCCTATGGCGCGGCCGGCCCTGGCTCGCACGGCGTGGAGATCACGGCCACGGCGGTGGGTGACCCGGCGCTCTCCAAGCAGGCGCACAGCACGTTCCTGGTGCCGCGCTGAAGGGCCGGTTGGATGGATTGATTCAGGAGTACGGCGCAGTTGTTGTGCACGATGCCTGGTCCGCTGCAGCGCGGGCTGGCATCGGTTTTGAGGCCCCGGAAGTTTGTTCCGGGGCCTTTTTTTCATCCTGCCGGCACCGAGGCGGCTTGCAGGGCGGCGACTCCCGGGCGACACGATCTGGTGTAAATGCTCATAGGGAAATCCGCAGACCCCGCTATGGTGGGCGGCTGTTTTCCGTCCCGCGTATGAACAAGAAACCTGCCTCCCCCGACAACGTCTTTTCCGAGTCCAGCGCCTCCGCATCGCTGGCCGCCTCCACCACCACAACCAGCACCACCGGCAGCAGCCCGGCAGCGGCCACGCCCACGCCCACGCCCCTTCGCTCCGCCCTGATCCGCTCCGGCACCATCCGTGCCACCACGCGCAGCTTCCTGCATGCCCTTGGCCAGGACGACGAAGACATAGAGCGCCCGCACATCGGCGTGTTCCACACGGGCGGGGAGATGAGCCCCTGCAACCTCAACCTGCGCGACCAGGCCCAGCATGCCAAGACCGGCATCTATGCCGGGGGCGGTACGCCGCATGAATGCCCGGTGGTGTCGGTCAGCGACGGGCTGACCATGGCGCATTCGGGCATGCGGTTTTCGCTGGTCTCGCGCGAGCTGATCGCCGACAGCGTGGAGGCTTCGGTGCGCGGCCACCAGTGGGATGGCATCTTCGCCATCGGCGCCTGCGACAAGAACCTGCCGGGGCTGATGATGGGCATGGTGCGCTGCAATGTGCCCAGCGTCTTCGTGCATGGCGGCTCGGCCCTGCCGGGACAGGCGCCCGGCGTGCACGGGCGCGACCTGAACGTGGTCGATACCTACGAGACCATCGGCCAGGTGCTGGCCGGCACCGCCACGGCGCAGGACCTGGAGGCCATGAGCCGCGCCTGCCTGCCCACGGCCGGCGCCTGCGCTGGCCAGTTCACGGCCAACACCATGGGCATGGTGAGCGAGGCGCTGGGCCTGGCGCCCATCGGCTCCAGCATGGTGCCCGCCGTGTTCAGCGAGCGCGCACCGCTGATGCGCCGCGCCGCGCGCCAGCTCATGCAGGCCGTGTGGGCCAGCGCCGAAGGCGGCGGCCCGCTGCCGCGCGACATCATCACGCGCCGGGCGCTGGAGAATGCCTGCGCCGTGGTCAGCGCCACGGGCGGATCGACCAATGCCGCCCTGCACCTGCCGGCCATCGCGCATGAGGCCGGCATCCGCTTCCACCTGGACGACGTGGCCGAGATCTTCGCGCGCACGCCGCTGATTGCCGATCTGCGCCCCGGCGGGCGCTTCCTGGCGCGCGACGTGTACTACATCGGCGGCGCCGGCGTGATCCTGCGCACGCTGATGGAGCAGGGCTTTGTCCACGGCGATGCGCTCACCTTCACGGGCCGCACCCTGGCCGAAGAACTGGCCGATGCCGCGCCGCCCGATGGCGAGGTGGTGCGCACGCCCGGCAACCCCATCACGCGCGACGGTGGCCTGACCGTGCTCAAGGGCAATCTCTGCCCCGATGGCGCGCTGCTGAAGACGGCCGGCCTCAAGACCCTGGTGCACCGGGGCCCCGCGCGCGTCTTCGAGTCCGAGGAACAGGCCCAGGCCGCCGTGCAGGCCATGCAGTACGCGGCCGGCGATGTCATCGTCATCCGCAACGAAGGCCCGCGCGGCAGCCCCGGCATGCGCGAGATGCTGGGCATCACGGCACTGCTCTATGGCCAGGGCATGGGCGACAAGGTGGCCCTGCTGACCGATGGGCGCTTCTCTGGTGCCACGCGCGGCCTGTGCATCGGCTATGCAGGCCCCGAGGCCGCCGACAACGGCCCCATTGCCGCGCTGCGCGACGGCGACCTCATTGCCATCGACGCCCGCGCCGATGCGCGCAGCATCACGGTGGAAATCGGCGAGGCGGAACTGGCCGAACGTCTGGAACAATCAGCCGCCGCGCGCCGCCAGGCCCCGCCGCTGGGCGGCGTGCTGGAAAAATACGCGCTCACCGTGCGCCCGGCCCACCAGGGTGCGGTCACGCATTCGGGCCAGGTGGTCTGGCTGCGCGACGACAGTTGAAGCCGCCGGGCTGGCACGCATTTCCCCCGCTGTTCCCCCACTGTTTTTTTCAGAGTTTCAATTTCAACCGGAGACATACGCATGAACATCGACCGCCGCCAATGGCTGGGCACCGCTGGAGCGGGTGCGCTGCTGGCCAGCCTGGGCCAGCAGGCCTGGGCCCAGGCCCAGGGCCCCATCGAGACCCTGAACATCATCACCGGCTTCGCGGCCGGAGGCACCTCGGACGCCATCTGCCGCCGCGTGGGCACCAAGCTGTCGGGCTATGCCAAGACCGCCGTGGTGGAAAACCGCACGGGTGCGGGCGGGCAGATCGCCATCAGCTACGTCAAGGGCCGGCCCGCAGACGGCGCCACCCTGCTGCAGACGCCCACGTCCATGCTGTCCATCTACCCGCACATCTACAAGAAGCTGCCCTATGACCCGGTGGCCGACCTGGCGCCAGTCACCGTGGGCTGCATCTTCGACTTCGGCTTTGCCGTCGGCCCCGCCGTGCCCGCCAGCGTGACCACCGTGCCCGAATTCTTCGCCTGGGCCAAGGCCAACCCCGCAGGCGCCAACTTCGGCTCGCCCGCTCCCGGCTCCACCCCGCACTTCATCGGCGCCCTGCTGGGCCAGCATGCCGGTGTGGACTTCAAGCACGCCGGCTACCGCGGCACCCAGCCCGCGCTGCTGGACATGCTGGGCGGCAACGTCTCCGCCGTCTGCGGCCCCGTGGGCGACATGCTGCAGCACCTGGCCGGCGGCAAGATGCGCATCCTGGGCGTCAGCGGCGCCAAGCGCAGCCGCTTCGCACCCCAGGTGCCCACGCTGGTGGAGCAGGGCTACAAGGACATGGCGCACAGCGAATGGTTCGCCTTCTTCGTGCCTGCCAAGACGCCTGCCGAGACCGTGCAGCGCCTGAACGGCCACATGCGCAAGGCCCTGGCCACGCCCGACGTGGTGGACAGCCTGGCCACCTTCGGCCTGGACGCCCAATCCTCCACCCCCGCCGAACTGGCCGCGCTGCTGCAGTCCGAACTCGCCAAATGGGGCCCCATCGTCAAGCGCGTGGGATTCACAGCAGAGGGCTGAAAAGAACAAAACGGGCCGAGCGAAGCGAAGGCCCGCCCCATGCCCACTCCCCGTATGTCAGCGCAGGTTGCCCGCAGCGAAGCGGAGGGTCGCTGACATTCGGGTCGCCTTCTTTGATCTGACCTTTCTTGGCGAATCAAGAAAGGGCAGTCGGCCGCCGGGCCGAGACCCGGCCTCAGGAAAATACCACCCGGCAGGGTCAAAAACAGACCCACGTAAACCAAAGCCTCAGAACGGCAACGTCCCCTGCACATACAACGTCCGAGGCATCCCCACATACTTGCCCCCGTTGTTATCCGTAGACCGCGTGTAGTACCTGCGATCGAACAGATTCTTGACCCCCACAGCCACCCGCAGATTGCTCAGCGACTTGCCAAAGTCATAGCCCGCACGCAGGCCCACGGTCGCAAACCCGGGAATATCACCCAGCCGCCCCGCAGCATCTTCCTGCGTCACATACTGCGTGCCCGATCCCGGAGAGCGCTGCTTCGATTGCGCGGCCAGGTCCGCATTCAGCGTCCACTGCCCCAGCGCATAGCGCGCCCACAGCTGGCCCGTGTGGCGCGAGTACAGCGGCAGGTCGCGCCCCGCGAAATCGCCAGCGCGCGAGACAGCCTCGGTGTAGGTGTAGGACACACCCGCCGTCAGGCCCTTGAGCGCGGCATTCCACTGGCCCAGGTCGTAGCGCAGCGAGGACTCGATGCCGCGGTGGCGCGTGGCGCCCAGGTCGGTCCAGATGCCGTCCACGCCCACGCGGGTCAGCAGCAGTTCCTTGTCGAAGTCGATGTTGAACAGCGTCAGCTCGGCGTTCAGCGCCGGGCTGTTGTAGTGCGTGCCCACCTCATAGGTCTTGGCCGATTCGGGATGCAGGCCGCGCTCGGTCTGGGCCAGCTGCGCGTACTGCTGCGGGCCGAAGGACTTGCCCGCGTTGACGAACAGCGACCACTGCGCATTCATGCGGTAGAGCACGGACAGCGTGGGCAGGAACTCGCTTGCATCGGCCTTGGGGAACAGCTGGCTGGTGACGGTGCTGCCATCGGCGCCCAGGTTGCTGACGTTGTTGAAGGAGTTGATGCGTTCGTAGCGCACGCCGGGCGTGATGGTCCAGTTGCCGATGTCGATGCGGTCATCGATGTAGAAGGCATGGGCCGTGGTGCCGCCCTGGCTGGTCTGGTAGGGCGTGATCGGCAGGGCCATGGCGTTGGCCATGGTGGCGGGGTTGTAGTAGGCGGTGCGCAGCGCGACCTCGGAACTGCTTTCCTTGAGGTAGCGGTAGCCCACGCTGACTTCCTGCACCACGGCGCCGGTCTCGAACAGGCGCGAGTAGCGCGGCTCGATGCCGAAATAGTGGTAGCTGCGCGGCGCGGCCGTCAGACGGCGCTGGTTGGCGTTGTCCTGCTCGATGTAGCTGCCGCGGAACGAGTCCACGTAGTAGCCCAGCACCTCGAAGTTGTTGCGCCCGTCCTTGTGGTTGTACTTGAACGAGGCATCGGTGCGGCGGCCGTCGAAGCTGTCGTAGGAGCGCGTGGACTGGAACGGGTCGGCCGCGTACTGCGCCGTGGTCAGTCCGCCGGGCATGCGGCCCGAGCCCTCGAAGTGGTGCAGCGAGACGGCGATGTCGTCCTGGGCCGAGATGCGGTAGGCGCCCTTGAGCAGGATGTCGTCGATGTCGGTCTTGTCATTGCCTGCGCGCCAGCCGTCGCCATGCGTGCCCGAGTACAGCAGGGCCAGGCCCAGGCCGGATTCGTTGGTGCCGCCCACGAACAGGCTGGGCGTGGTCTTGGCATTGCCGCCGTGGCTGTAGATCTCGGTGCCCACCGAGGCCTCTGCGGCAAAGGTCTTGGGAATGGCGCGCGTGACGAAGTTGATGATGCCGCCCACGTTCTGGGGGCCGTAGCGCACCGAGCCCGCGCCGCGGATCACATCCACCGACTCCAGGTTGCCCAGCGACACGGGCGCCAGCGACAGCTGGGGCTGGCCGTAGGGCGCGTAGGAGACGGGCACGCCGTCCATCAGCACATACGAGCGCGGCGACAGGCGCGCCGTCAGGCCGCGCACGCCGATGTTCAGAGACACGTCGCTGCCGCCCGTGCCGTTGCTGTCCTGCACCTGCACGCCGGGCACCAGGCGCAGCACGTCGCGCAGGCTGGAGGAGCCGGTTTCCTCGATGCGCGCCCGTTCGACGATGGTGCGCGCGCCGGCATGGTCCAGCACCTTTTCCTCGGTGGGGTTGTCCAGCCAGTTGCCCGTGACGGTGATGGCGGACAGGCCGGCCTCGGGTGCGGTGGTGGTGGGGGATGGCGCCTGTGCCGACGCCTGCAGCGACAGCAGGGCGGCGGCGACAGCGGCCGCGCAGCGTGTGAGCCTGGCGCAGTGATTGCTGGAAACCATGGAAAACTTCCTTTGTGCCTCTGGGATTGGTGCAGCGCTGAAGGGTCGGCTGGCAGGCTGCAGGACGCGTGGCGGCGGGCGAGGCGGAAGCAGGAGACAAGGACCGGTCAGCATGCATGGCGGCGATGCCGGTTCGGGGTGCGAGTCTAAATGAGAATCATCCAGCTTGCACCAGGCTGACAGCAGCTGTGCCGGGCCGCGTTGCCCGGGCGCTACAGCGCAGCAGGTGCTGCCAGCGCAGCGGGCGCTTACCTTGCTGCTTTTGCTGTTGGACGGGGCTGCATTGCGCGGGCCAGTTCGCCCAGCGTGGCCAGGGCCTGCCCGGTCTCGTCGCTCCAGTCATGGCCGTAGTTCAGCCGCAGGCAGTGGCCGAAGGCCTGCGAGGCCGAGAAGATCGGCCCCGGCGCCACGCTGATGCCGCGCGCCAGCGCCGCGCGGTGCAGGGCCAGCGCATTGCAGTACGGCGGCAGCTCTATCCACATGAAGTAGCCGCCCTCGGGCCGCGTGGCCCGCGTGCCTTGTGGAAAGTGGCGGGCAATGGCCGATGCCATGTGGTCCCGCTGCAGGGCCAGGCTCTGGCGCAGGCGGCGCAAGTGGCGGTCGGCGCCGCCGCTTTCCAGGTAGTCGGCCAGCGCCTGCTGGGTGGGCGCATTCGTGGCCAGCGTGGTGGTGAGCTTTTGCCGGGCCACGGCGCGCGTGAAGCGCCCCGGCGCGGCCCAGCCCGTGCGCCAGCCCGGCGCCAGCCATTTGGAGAACGAGCTGCAGTGCAGCACCCAGCCTTCGGTGTCGAAGGTCTTGGCGGGCGGCGGGCGGCGCTCGCCGAAGTACAGCTCGCCGTACACGTCGTCTTCGATCAGCGGCACGCGGTGGCGCGTGACCAGCTCCACCAGTGCGCGTTTGCGCGCCTCTGGCATGAGGCTGCCCAGCGGGTTCTGAAAGCAGGTCATCAGCCAGACGGCCTGGGGCCTGTGGCGCTGCAGTGCTGCCTCCAGCGCAGCCAGGTCCATGCCCTCGCCCGGATGGGTGGGCACCTCGATGGCCGACAGGCCCATGCGCTCCAGCGCCTGCAGCGCACCATAGAAGCAGGGCGATTCGATGACCACGGCGCCGCCGGGCCGCGTGACGGCGGCCAGGCACAGGTTCAGAGCCTCCAGTGCGCCGTTGGTGATGACCAGATCGGCCGGCGTCAGCGCCAGGCCGTCGGCCAGGTAGCGGCGTGCGATCTGGCGGCGCAGCGCCAGGCTTCCGGGCGTGAGGTCGTCGATGGCGCTGCGCGGGTCGGCCTCGCGCGCGGCATGCGCCAGGCACTGGCCCAGGCGGCGCAGCGGGAACAGGCCCGGCGAGGGAAAGGCCGAGCCCAGGGGCACGACATCGCGGTCCATGGCCGATTCCAGCACCTCGAACACGCGCTCGCTCACATCGACCACGGCAAAGCTGTCGCCCTCGGGCGAAGACGGCTCGGTGGGCTCGGGCGGCGCGCTGCGCGGGCGCTGGGCCACGAAGTAGCCCGATCGCTCGCGCGCGCGCACCAGGCCGCGCGCCTCCAGCAGGTAGTAGGCCTGGAACACCGTGGAGGCGCTGACGCCGCGCCGCTCGCTGGTCTGGCGCACCGAGGGCAGCTTGTCACCTGGGCACAGAACGCCTGCGGTGATGGATGCCTCGATATCGTCGGCCAGCTCCTGGTAGCGCGTCATGGCGGCGTGCGTGCTTGGGTGCGGGCGCCGCTTCAGCCTTGCTCGGCCAGCAGTTCCTGCAGCGCCTTGATCTGCTGGCGCAGGCGCTCGTTCTCGGCTTCGAGTTCGTTCACGCGCTGCTGCAGCTCCTCGGGCGAGGCGGTCACGGCCGCGCCTTCGCCGTCGGCCGCTTCGGCTTCGGGCTTGGCGGCCTTGGGCTTTTTCTTGGCATCGCGCACGCGCTTGGCGGCCTGCTTGAGTTCGTCGGCGCCTGCGGCGGCCACGGCCTGCTGCTCGTCCACGGGCAGGCTGGCGACCACGGCGGCGGTGCTCAGCGAGATGTCGCCCGAGCGCACGGCGGCCACCACTTCGGGCGCGGCCTTTTGCTGGATGGTCTCGATCAGCTTGACCTGGCTGCTGGACAGGCGGGCCACGCGGGCCAGGGCCTCGCGTGTGTCCAGGGCCTCATCGGGCACCTTGGCCACGCTGGCCAGGGCGGCGGCGACCACGGGGTCGGTCTCGCCTTCCCAGGGGGCTTCACCCTCGGCCTGGGGCGCATCGGCCTTGGCGGCCATCACGGCAGCGGCGGCGGCCGAGCGGCGCGTGGCAATGATCTCGCGCTTGCGCAGCGCCAGCACGCCGCGCTGGAAGTCGGACACGCTGCGGCGGCCCAGGTGCTGGTCGATCATCCACAGGTGCACGTCGTCCATGTTCTTGAACTGCGTGGCCTGCACGGTGTTGAAGGGCAGGCCGTGCTTTTGGCAGATGGCGTAGCGGTTGTGGCCGTCGATGAGCAGGTCGTTCCAGAGCACGAGCGCGTCGCGGCAGCCTTCGGCCACGATGCTGCGCTCCAGCGCGTCGAGTTCATCGGGGGTCAGCGGGTCGATGTAGGCCTTGAGTTCTTCGTTGACGACGATGTCCATGGCAGTGCAGAAATGAGGAATGAAAGGAACGGCGGCCGCTCCGGGCCATTGCAGCAATGGCCCTGGACAGCCGCCAGGAAAAAATCAAGGGCAAGAAGAGCAGGGAGGCCTGCGCCCCGGCTTCACAGCAGGCGCGAGATCAGCGCACCCTCGGCCGGCGCATCCAGCGGAATGCGCACGCGGATCGGGTTGCCCTGGGCGACCTGCACGGGTTCGCCGTCGAGGTTGAACATCTTCTCCAGCAGCACCTGGCGGTTGCCCTGCGGGTGGATGATCTCCAGCGTGTCGCCCACCGAGAAGCGGTTCTTGGTCTCCACCTCCGCCATGCCGTCGGCATAGCTGCGCACTTCGCCCACGAAGTGGCTGCGCTGCAGCACCGAGTGGCCGGTCTCGTAGTTCTGGTAGTCCTGCGAGGGACGGCGCTCCAGCAGGCCGCCCGTGTAGCCACGGTTGGCCAGGCCTTCGAGTTCGGTGATCAGGTGGGGGTTGAAGGGGCGGCCGGCCACGGCATCGTCGATGGCGCGGCGGTAGACCTGGGCCGTGCGGGCCACGTAGTACAGGCTCTTGGTGCGGCCCTCGATCTTGAGCGAGTCCACGCCGATCTTCACCAGGCGCTCCACATGCTCCACGGCGCGCAGGTCCTTGGAGTTCATGATGTAGGTGCCGTGCTCGTCTTCCATGATGGGCATCAGCTCGCCGGGGCGGCCCTTTTCCTCCAGCAGGTAGACCTGCTCGGCCTTGGGGTGGCGCGCGCCGTCGCCGCAGGTGCTGGTGAACTGGCTGTCGGCTTCCTCGCGGGCCTTCTCGAAGCTGAAGTCCTGCTCCATGGTCTGGGCCAGGGCCTCGCCGGTATTGGGGTCCACGGCCGCGTCATGCGTCTTGTAGTCCCAGCGGCAGGCATTGGTGCAGGTGCCCTGGTTGGGATCGCGCCGGTTGAAGTAGCCCGACAGCAGGCAGCGGCCCGAGTAGGCGATGCACAGCGCGCCGTGCACGAAGACCTCGATCTCCATGTCCGGGCATTCCTGGCGGATCTTCTCGATCTCGTCCAGCGACAGCTCGCGCGACAGGATGATGCGCGAGACGCCGGCCTTCTGCCAGAACTTCACCGTGGCCCAGTTGGTGGTGTTGGCCTGCACCGAGAGATGGACCTCGGTCTCGGGCCACTTTTCCTTGACCATCATGATCAGGCCGGGGTCGGCCATGATCAGCGCGTCGGGCTTGCACTCGATCACGGGCTCGATGTCGCGGATATAGGTGCGCACCTTGTCGTTGTGGGCGATCAGGTTGCTGGTGACGAAGAATTTCTTGCCCCGCGCATGCGCCTCGGAGATGCCCTGGGCGATCTGTTCGAGGCGGAATTCGTTGTTGCGTGCGCGCAGGCTGTAGCGGGGTTGCCCGGCGTAGATGGCGTCGGCGCCAAAGTCGTAGGCCGCGCGCATCTTGTCGAGCGAGCCGGCCGGCAGCAGCAGTTCGGGGGCTTTGAGGGTCATGATCCCCGTATTGTCCCGCATCGCGCTTTCCAACACGGTTCGCTATGGCTCCGCCAGGCCCAGTCCCTTCAGATGCACCAGCAACTGCCTTGCATGGGCGGGCAACTGGTCTTCCCGGGCCGTGCACAGCAGCAGCTGGCGCCGGGCCCAGGCATCGCTCAAGGGCACGGCGCGGGCGCCGCTGGCCGGGGCCAGGCGCTGCGCGGCGGCGGCGGGCATGACGGCCACGCCCACGCCCTGGCCCACCAGCTGGCAGATGCTGTCCAGGTGCTGCAGCTGGGCGCGCCAGCGCAACTGCCCTTCCGACGGCCCTTCCAGCAAGGCGGCCTGCTGGCGCACCAGCACCTGCAGGGCGGCATCGTGCGGCAGGCCTACCCAGTCTTCGGTCAGCAGGTCCTGCAAGGCCAGCCGCTTGCGCCGGGCCAGGCGGTGGGCGCGCGGCAGCACGGCCACCAGCGGGTCGGGGCGCCAGGGCGTGGCCTGCAGGCCGCGCAGGTCCTGGGCATCGCTGGCCACGCCGATGTCGCACAGGCCCTGGCGCAGCCGGTCCAGCACTTCGGCGCTGCGGCATTCCTGCAGCTCCAGCGCCACGCGCGGATGGCCGCGCAGGAATCCGGCCACGGCCAGCGGCAGGTGCTCGCTGACGGCCGAGGTGTTGCCGCATACGCGCACATGCCCGGCCAGGCCCGCGCCGTACTCGGCCATGTCGCCGCGCAGGCGTTGCATCCGGGCCAGAACGTCACGCGCATGCTGGCCCAGCGTGTGGCCGGCCGCCGTGGGCCGCACGCCGCGCGCCTGGCGCGCGAGCAGGGCGCAGCCCAGTTGCGCCTCCATGCCGCGCACGCGCTCGCTGGCCGAGGCCAGGGTCATGTGCGCGCGCCCGGCCGCCGCCGTGAGCGTGCCGCAGTCGAGGATGTGGACGAACAGCTGCAGGTCGGTGAGGTCGAATCGCATGGACTGTGGTGCTGAAGGATCAGGCCATGCCTGAGCCTTGGTTTGAAGATTCCCGATTGTGACCCCTGCGGTGGTGCGCGAGCATGGCGCCATGAGGTTCAGGAAAGGCCTGAGCCAAGTCAGTGAAAGTGCAGGGTGGCCGTGATGTGGGATGCGTGGTGGGTGCTGGCGGCGGCGGTGGCCGTGTTCGGGCTGGCCGGTGTCGTCAAGGGAGTGGTGGGCCTGGGCCTGCCCACGGTGTCCATGGCGCTGCTGGCGCTGTTCATGCCGGCCGGGCAGGCGGCGGCCTGGCTGCTGCTACCGTCCCTGGTGACCAATGTGGTGCAGATGCGGCCCATGCCATCGCTGCGGCCTTTGCTGCGGCGCCTGGGCTGGATGCAGCTGGGCATTGTCGCGGGCACGGTGGGCGGCATGCTGTGGTGGGGCCCGGTGGGCGAGGCAGCCGTGGCGCGCACGGCGCTGGGCGTGGCCCTGGTTATTTATGCCCTGTGGGGCCTTTGGGGGCCGGGCCTGCAGTTGCCACAGAGGCATCAGGCCTGGCTGGGCCTGTTGTGTGGTCTGTTGACGGGCGGGATCACGGCGTTGACCGGCGTGTTCGTGGTGCCGGCCGTGGCCTTTTTGCAATCGCTGGCGCTGGGCCGGCAGGCGCTGATGCAGGCCATGGGCCTGTGCTTCACGGTGTCCACGCTGGCGCTGGGCGCGGGCATGGCGCTGGCGCAGGGGCCGGGCCATGCCGCTTCGTCCTGGACGGGCTGGGGGGCCACGGCCCTGGTTTCCGCACTGATGCTGCTGCCCGCCCTGGCCGGCATGGCCTGGGGCGAGCGGCTGCGCCAGTCGCTGTCGCCCCAGGTTTTCAAGCGCGTGCTGATGCTGGGCCTGCTGGCCCTGGGCATCTACATGTGCGCCAGGGGTTAGTCCCGGGCGTTCAGGCGCGGAACACCTTCACGGGGCTGCCGCGCTCCACCTCCCAGTGCTGCTGGCTGCGCGTGCGCCGGGCCTGGCCCTCGCCCTGCGCGTTGAGGCGCGCCAGCTTCAGGGCCAGCAGCTCGCGCGCCAGCCGCTTGTTGGCGTGCTGGCTGCGCTCGCTCATGACCTTCACCGAGATCCCGCTGGGCACATGCAGGGCATGGACGGCGGAGTCCGTGGTGTTGACATGCTGGCCGCCCTTGCCCGAGGCCTTGCAGGCCTGGAAGACGATTTCGCCGTCTGCCGGCAATTGCCGGGGCGGCTCGCACTTCTGCACGGCAACAAACCAGTTCCTGCGCGGGTGGTGGGGGCGCAGGGGACTGTCGAAGACCCACTGGATGGTGCCCAGCCAGGCGCCCAGCGTGCCGTGAAGCAGGCCGGTGTCGCCCTCGCAGCGCAGCAGCACGGACTTGTAGCCGGCCGGCGTGGGTGTTTCCTCCAGCACGTCCACGGCGATGCCGCGCGCAGCGCAGTCGCGCAGCAGCTCGCGCAGGGTCAGGCGCACGGCATGCTCGCACTCGGCGGGGCCGTGGGATGCAGTCAGCTGGATCAGCAGCATTGCATGGCTCCCTTCTTGTAGGTCAGCAGGGGGCGCAGCCGCGCCACCAGTTGCACCAGGCCGGCTTCCTGCAGGCTGGCGACGACGGAGTCCACGTCCTTGTAGGCCTGGGGGGCCTCCTCGTAGACCAGTTCGCGGTCGGCGCAGACCACGGCGCTGCCGAATTTGGTGCGCAGCAGCTCGTCCAGCGTGAAGCGCGGGCGCAGGCGGCCCATGCAATCGGTGCGTGCCCACTTGCGGCCCGCGCCGTGTGCCAGCGAGTGCAGCGCCTCGTCACGCCCGGCCACGGGCCGCACAAGGTAGCTGTAGTCGCCGCGCGAACCCGGAATCACCACCAGCCCCTGGTCGGCCGGCGTGGCGCCCTTGCGGTGCAAAAAGCCGTCCTCGCCGCGCCAGTGGTGGGCGATCACGTGGTTGTGGGTGATGTCCAGCAGGGCCTGGCCGCGCGTGCGCAGGGCGCGCAGCAGGCGTGCCGCAATGCTGGCGCGGTTGAGCTGGGCGAAGGCGATGGCGGCCGCGTGCTGGCGCAGGTACTGCGTGGCGGCATCGCTGCTGGCTGCCAGGCCGTCGTGGCTGAAGGCTTCCACATGGGCGCGCAGGATGGCGCCGCCCAGCCCGCGCGAGCCGCTGTGCACCATGAGGTGCACGCGTTTCCTGTCGAGCGCGCCGTCCTCGTACAGCGTGTCCACCACCTGCAGTTCGGCAAAGTGGTTGCCGCCGCCAATGGTGCCCAGACTGTCCTGCAGATATGCCAGGTCGGCCACGCCGCTGGCCCGGGCGATGTGCTCCAGCTGCTGCATGTCCACGGCGTCCAGCAGCTCCTGGGGCAGGGGGCCGTCGATGTTGCCCACCGCCTTTTCCAGCTTGGGGGCCGAGGTCTTGTGCGCCGCCAGCTCCGTGCTGTACAGCGACATGCCGCAGCCGATGTCGCCGCCGACCAGGGCCGGGTAGAAGCGGCCCACGGAAAAGAAGGCTGCCCCTACCGGGTAGCCCCGGCCCGGGTGCAGGTCGGGCAGGCCCACGGCTGCGCGCATGCCGGCCAGGTTGCGGGCCGTTGTTTGAAGTTGTTGGATGGCGGCGTCTTCAATCCAGACGCCGCGGTTGGCGAACACCTCAATGTAGGTGTCCGAAAGGGAATTGCCCATGAATGGCTTTCGATCGAGTGCTTGGGGCACATTCCGGCAGATGCGGAATGCGCAATGGGCAGTCGCCGCAAGCTCGACGGACAGGCATCAGGAAAAGCGCACGCGCAGCCGAAAGCCGGGCCTCAGGGGGCCGGAAATCAGGTCTGCAGCGTGGCCTGGAGGCGCTAGGGCTTCAAGCGTGCACGACTGCAAAGGGACGTGTCGAATGGGACATGGGTTCTCTCCTTTGCGATGGTGGACGGGGGCCGCGAATGCGGCAAAGACAGGGATGCTAGGGACAAGCGGCCGGTGCCGCAAGCGAAGTCGCAGGCGCGTGGCGGATTGCATACAACGCAAGATGGAAAAAGCCCCGCAGGCAGGTACCGGCGGGGCTTTTTGATGAAGGGCCTGTGCCCGTTCAGTCCTGCGGGCGGAATCCGATGACCAGGTCCGAAGGAACGCGGCCATCGATGTCGCGCGGCAGCGTCTCGGTCTTTTGCAGCGCGCGGATGACGGCGTCGTCCCAGGCCTTGTTGCCGCTGGACTTGGCAATGGTGGCGCCGGTGATGGTGCCATCGGGTGCGGTGCGCACGCGCACCTCGGCCCGCGGATTGCCGCTGATGGCGTCCGGGTAGACGATGTTGGGCTTGACGCGTGCAGCCACCTTGGCGCCATAGCCGGCCGAGGGGCCTCCGGCCGAGCTGCCCGAGCCACCGCTCTTGCTGCCGCCTGCGCCTTCGCCGGCCGAGCCGCCGCTGCCGGCCAGGCCCTGCATGCGGCGGATGTTCTCCAGGCGGCGTGCCTCGGCTTCCTTGGCCTCGCGGGCTTCCTTGGCGGCCTGTTCCTTCTTGCGCTTGTCCTCGGCGGCCTTCTTCTCGGCTTCGGCCTTGGCGGCCTTTTCCTTGTCGGCCTTCTCGGCCTTCTCGCGCTCGGCCTTGTCCTTGGCGGCTTTTTCTTTGTCCGCCTTTTCCTTTTCGGCCTTGTCCTTCTTTTGCTGCTCCAGGCGGTCCTTGCGGTCCTGCTCGGCCTTGTCCTTTTTCTGCTGCTCGAGCTTGTCGCGGCGGTCCTTCTCGGCTCTTTCCGCCTTCTCGCGCTCGGCCTTGTCCTTGGCCGCCTTGTCGGCCTTTTCCTTGTCCAGGCGCTCCTGGCGTTCCTTCTCGCGCTGCTCACGGGCGGCCTGTTCGGCGCGCTCCTTCTTTTGCTGCTCGATCTTGCGCTTCTTCTCCAGCGCGATCTCGGCCTCGCGGTCGTCGTCCACGGCCTGCGGCTTGGGAGGTGGGGGCTGTGCAATCACGGGCGCGGGCGGCGGCGGTGGCGGCTGGGGAACAGGCTCGGGTGCAGGTGGCGGCGGTGGCGCAGGCACGGGCAGGGTGGGAGCGGGTGCGGCCGTGGACCAGAACTCGGCCTCGACCATGGGCTCGTCGGCCTGCTTCGGGGGGCGCACGGTCCACAGCATGGCGGCCACGAGCAGCCCGTGCGCTGCCGCGGCCAGGGCCCACGAGCGCGTGCGGCCGCGCGTGCGCGGCGGTGCGAACTGGTCGTGGTCTTGCAGGTTGGGCATGGAATCGAAGGCGGGCGGCGCTGCTTACTGGGAGGACTTGACGCCGAAGGCCACGCGCTTGACGCCGGCCGACTGCAGGGCCGACATGGCGGCCATCACGGTCTCGAAGGGCAGCTTCTTGTCCGCCGAAATCAGCACGGCGCTGTCGTCGCTTTGCTGGTCCTGCCAGCTCCTGGCGGCTGCGCCCAGCTCCTTGAGCGTGACGGTCTTGTCGGTGCTGCCGGCCTTGATGCGGATGCCGCCGTCCTTGTCGATCATCACGTCGGCGCGCTTCGGGGGCGTGCGCGCGGCCTTGCCGGCGCTGGGCACGTTGATGGAGCCCGGCGTGAGCATGGGGGCCGTCACCATGAAGATGATGAGCAGCACCAGCATCACGTCGATGAAGGGCACCATGTTGATCTCGTTGACGGTGCGGCGGCTGCGGCCGCCGCGCGAGGCTACTGCGGGCATGTGCTCACTCCTTGCTGGCTTTGAGCGACTTCAATGGCCGGACGGGGTGCTGGAGCCGGTCGCACCCACGTTGCGCTGCAGGATGTTGGAGAACTCTTCGATGAAGGTTTCCTGCTGGCTGGCCACGCGGTCGATCTGGTGGGCATAGCGGTTGTAGGCCGTGACGGCCGGGATGGCGGCGAACAGGCCCATGGCCGTGGCCACCAGCGCCTCGGCAATGCCGGGGGCCACGGTGGCCAGCGTGATCTGCTCCATGTTGGCAAAGCCGGTGAAGGCGTGCATCACGCCCCAGACGGTGCCGAACAGGCCGATGTAGGGAGAGACCGAACCCACGGTGCCCAGGAAGGACAGGCCCGACTCGACCTCGTCCATCTCGCGCTGGAAGCTGGCGCGCATGGCGCGGCGCGTGCCGTCCATCAACTGGTTCACATCGGCGATGCGGCGCTCGCGCAGCTTCTGGTACTCGCGCATGCCGCTGGCGAAGATGCGTTCCATGGGGCCGCCCTGCTTGGCGTGGTGAGCGGCCGAGGCATAGAGATCGTTGAGGCTGGTGCCCGACCAGAAGTCCTGCTCGAAGCCGTCGTTGAGCGAGCGCACGCGCTTCAAGGTCTGCGACTTGCGGAAGATGGTGGCCCAGCTGGCCACCGAGGCGCCCACGAGGATCAGCATGACCAGCTGCACGACCCAGCTGGCCTGCAGCACGAGGCTGAGTATGGACATGTCATGGGAGTTCATGAGAGTTGCTCCAGGATGCGGTTCGGAATTCTTGCGGGGCGCATGGTCGAGCCATCCACCCATCCAATGCGGATCGTGCCTTCGCACAACAGGGGCGGCGGCGCATTGCCATCGCCGGCGGATGCCAGCAGCGCCTGCTGCCGTATTGTCAGCGAAGCGCGCCCGCTGCTTTGCAGCTCGGCGGTAACAAGGAGTTGGTCATCGAGCCGGGCCGCCCGCAGGTATTGCAGCTGGGCCTGGGTTACGACAAACATGCCGCCCGTTTGTTCCCGCAACTGCTGCTGGCCTATGCCCAGGGCGCGCAGCCACTCGGTGCGGGCACGCTCGAAGAACTTCAGATAGTTGGCGTAGAACACGATGCCGCCGGCATCGGTGTCCTCCCAGTAGACGCGGATGGGAAATTCGAAGGCCATGTGCGGCGGCCCTCAGGCCAGCAGGCGCTGCAGGCGGCGCACGGCCTCCTGCAGCTGTTCCATGGAGTTGGCCGTGGAAAAGCGCACGAAGTCGGCGGTCTCGAACGTGCCGAAGTCGCGGCCCGGCGTGATGGCCAGGTGGGCGCGCTCCATGACGGCGTAGGCAAAGTCCCAGCTGCCCTGGACGCCAAGCTTGGCGGCAGCCGCACGGCAGTCGGCCCAGGCGTAGAAGGCGCCGTCGGGCTGCACGGGCACGGGCAGGCCCAGGGCCTCGAGCGCAGGGATGAAGAAGTCGCGCCGGGCCTTGAATTCGGCGCGGCGGCGCTCGTACTCGGCAATGGACTCGGGCTCGAAGCAGGCCAGGGCGGCGCGCTGCGAGACGGTGCTGGCGCAGATGAAGAGGTTCTGCGCCACGCGCTCGACCACGGGCACCATGGCCTCGGGCACCACCATCCAGCCCAGGCGCCAGCCCGTCATGTTGAAGTACTTGCTGAAGCTGTTGATGCTGATCACGTCCTCGCCCAGCGCCAGCGCGGTCTGGCCGAAGGCGTCGTCATGCGACAGGCCCAGGTAGATCTCGTCGATGATGGTCAGCCCGCCCCGGGCGCGCACCACGTCGAGGATGCGGCGCAGCTCGGCCGGCGCAATCGAGGTGCCCGTGGGATTGGAGGGCGAGGCCAGCAGCACGCCGCGCGTGTGCTCGTTCCAGGCGGCCTCGACCTTGTCGGCGCTCAGCTGGTAGCGCTCGGCCGCCGTGGTCGGCACCATCACGGCCCGGCCTTCGGCTGCGCTCACGAAGTGGCGGTTGCAGGGATAGCTGGGGTCGGGCATGAGGATTTCGTCGCCCGCGTCGATGGTCGCCAGGCAGGCCAGCTGCAGCGCGGCCGAGGCGCCGGCCGTGACCACGATGCGCCGCGCCGGCACATCCACGCCGAAGCGCTGCGCATACCAGTGGCTGATGCGCTCGCGCAGCTGGGGCAGGCCCAGGGCCGGCGTGTACTGCGTGGCGCCGTCCTGCACGGCGCGCGCTGCGGCCTCCTGCACCAGCGGGGGGGCGGTGAAGTCGGGCTCGCCGATGTTCAGGAAGATCATCGGCGTGTCGCTGTCCGCGCAGCCGCGCGCCATCTCCTGCGCCGCCTTGGCGATCTCCATCACGTAAAAGGGCTCAATGCGGTCGGCGCGGGTCGAAAACTTCATGACGGGTGAAATCCTGGAAGAGGCGCCCGCGCCCGGCAGGCGCGGGCGGGCCATGGATGGCCGGATGCGGCGGGGCCTGTGCCCCGAAGACCCGAGGCGCGGCGTCAGCCGGCGGCCTTGTCGGCAGCGTCGTCTGCTGCTGCGTCCGTGGCGGCATCTGCTGCCGCGTCGTTGGCCGTGTCTGCCTTGGCGGCGGCGGGCTGCGCGGGCGCGGAGCCCTTGCCCGCACGGTCATGCTCGACTTCGGCCGCGCGCAGCGTGGGCGCCAGGCCGTTGAGCACGGCGTTCACGTATTTGTGGCCGTCGGTGCCGCCGAATTCCTTGGCCAGCTCGATGCACTCGTTGAGCACCACGCGCCAGGGCACGTCGGGGCAGTGCTGGAATTCATACACGCCGATCCACATGCTGGCGTGCTCGATGGGCGAGATCTCGGCCATGGTGCGGTCCAGCTTGGGGGCGATCAGCGCGTCCAGGTCCACCTGGGAGTTGATGCAGCCGCGCAGCAGCGCGTCGTAGTGCACCGAGTCGGCCTTGTGAAAGCCGGACAGGTCGCGCGTGAAGCGGTCGATGGCCTCCACGTCGTTGCCGCCCACCAGGTGCTGGTACAGCGCCTGCAGCGCGAATTCACGCGCGCGGCTGCGGTTGGACTTGGAGGCGGCCTTGCGCGCGCCGGTGCTGGTCAGGCCGCCGCGGCTTTGGCGGGGAGGGCGGCCCGAGGCCGGTGTGGATTGTTCGTCGCTCATGTTCGGGCTATGGTTTGGAGCAGGTTGGCCATCTCCACGGCGACCCGGGCCGCGTCGCGTCCCTTTTCGGTCTGGCGCGCGATGGCCTGCTCCGTGTTCTCGGTGGTGATGATCGCGTTGGCGATCGGCAGCTGGTAGTCCAGGGCCAGGCGCGTGACACCCGCGCCCGATTCGTTGGCCACCAGCTCGAAGTGGTATGTCTCCCCACGGATGATGCAGCCCAGCGCCACCAGGGCGTCGTACCGGTCGGACTCGGCCATCGCCTGCAGCGCCACGGGCACTTCCAGGGCGCCGGGCACGGTGACGTGGTCGATGTTTCCGGCCTGCACGCCCAGGGCCAGCAGCTCTTCGCGGCAGGCCTGGGTCAGGCTGTTGGTGATGCTTTCATTGAAGCGGGCCTGGACGATGCCGACGCGCAGCTGCGCGCCGTCGAGGTTCTGGGCCTGGCCCTTTTCTGCGTTCAACATTTCTTATTCCTTGGGGATGTAGCCGCTGATTTCGAGGCCGTAGCCGGCCATGCTGGGCAAGCGGCGCGGCTGGCCCATGAGCTGCATGCGCTGCACGCCGCATTCGCGCAGGATCTGCGCGCCCACGCCATAGGTGCGCAGGTCCATGCGGCCGCGCTCGGGGGCCTGGGCGGCACGGGCGCTGCCGTCGAACTGGGCCATCAGCTGGTCGCCGGTCTCGCCGCAGTTGAGCAGCACGGCCACGCCGTGGCCCTGGCGGGCGATGTATTCGAGGCTGGAGTCCAGGCTCCAGGAATGCAGGGTGCGGCCGGTCTCCAGCGCATCCAGCACGGACAGCGGCTCATGCACGCGCACGGGCACGGGGGTGTCGGCTTCCCACTGGCCCTTGACCAGGGCCAGGTGCACGGATTGGCTGGGCAGGTCGCGGAAGGCATGGGCGATGAACTCGCCATGCGCCGTCTGCAGCGGGCGCGTGCCGACCTTGCTGAGCAGGGATTCGTTGCGGCTGCGGTACTGGATCAGGTCGGCAATGGTGCCGATCTTCAGGCCGTGCTCGGCAGCGAACAGCTGCAGGTCGGGCAGGCGGGCCATGGTGCCGTCGTCCTTCATGATCTCGCAGATCACGGCGGCGGGGCTGCAGCCGGCCAGGGCGGCGAAGTCGCAGCCAGCCTCGGTATGGCCGGCGCGCATGAGCACGCCGCCGTCGACGGCCTGCAGCGGGAAGATGTGGCCGGGCTGGACCAGATCCGTGGGCTTGGAGTCCTTGGCCACGGCGGCCTGCACGGTGCGCGCGCGGTCGGCTGCGGAAATGCCGGTGGTCACGCCCTCGGCCGCTTCGATGGAGACGGTGAAGGCCGTGCTGTACACAGTGCCGTTGCGCGCGGCCATGGGCGGCAGCTTCAGGTATTCGCAGCGCTCGCGCGTGAGCGTCAGGCAGATCAGGCCGCGGCCGAAGCGCGCCATGAAGTTGATCGCCTCGGGCGTGACATGGTCGGCGGCCAGCACCAGGTCGCCTTCGTTCTCGCGGTCTTCCTCATCGACGAGGATGACCATGCGGCCCGCGCGCATGTCGGCAATGATGTCTTCCACCGGCGAGATGGGCACGGGGGACGTGGAGTTGTTCATGGAGTGCCTTCTGGAGGAGCCGGGTCGTGCGGACAGGGCGCGGCACACGCGCCGGCTCCCTCGGCCTGGCAGGCGTCAGAAGTGGGCTTCCAAAGAACGTGTGGCGCGGCGCAGCCGCTGTCGGCAATCGGCATGACCCGGAATGACCTTGCGAAAGCGCACATTCTATTCCAGCGGCCATCGGCCGCAGGCGGCGCGGGCTTTGGCCGGATTCAGGGGCCGGGGTCCTGCAGCACCACATCGCCTTCGGGATAGGCGATGCAGGGCAGCACGCAGCCCTCGGCCCGTTCCTCGCGCGTCACGCCCGGCCATTCGATCTCGTAGCGCACGCTGCCCGAGACCAGCTGCCCGATGCAGGTGCGGCAGGTGCCGTTGCGGCAGGAACTGGGCCAGTCCACGCCGCCCTGCTCCAGCGAATGCAGCAGCGGCTGGTCGGCCCAGGCATCGACCTGCAGGCCGCTGGGCGTGAGGCGGGCTGTGAAGAAGGGCGGGGAAAAAGGGGAGGAGGCGGGGGAATCCTGGCTCATGGTTATCAAGGGGGAATCAGGGGGGATCAGCAATTCGGTGGGGCGAAGGGTGTTTGTACCCTGTCTCGGGCCATGTCTGGCGCCAGGGGGCTGGGTTGGGGTGGGTCTCCCGGACAGCGGTCAGCGGTCGGCGGTGCGCTAGGCTTGGCGCCATGCATATCAAGCCCTACCTCCTGCCTGTGGTTGTTTTCCTGCTGGTCGGTCCCGGTGTGGGCGTGCTGACCGTGATGCTTCTGGGTGCGGACGGTGTGCCGTCCCTTTCGGTGAACTGGCTGCTCGTCCTGTTTGGCTATGGCATAGGAGCTGTTCCTGCCGCTTTGGCGGGGGTGATCTATGTGGTCGGCTGGCCTCTCAGGGGCCTGCTCCAGGTACTGAGCACCAGGGAGTTCGGCGCCGTGCTGGGTGCGGTGAGCGGTGTCGCTGCGCTGGCGGCATGCTTTGCAGCGACCTCCGGCACGCCGTTTCCCAGATCCCTCAGCGTCTATGTCTTTCCCCTGGTTGCCGGTGCCGTCTGCGGGGCGCTTGCAGCGCATGCGCGAGATGAGGCCTGTGAGGGGAGCGGGTCGCAAGGCGTTTGAACGCGTCCGGCTGTGAAGCACAGGTTTGCCTGTTTTTTGAGCAATTGGCAGGCTTGTTTGACAAATCAATGACTTATGTTGCGAATTTGGCATTTTTGGCGGCTTGTCCACATGCTTGTCCAGTCCGAATGGGGGTAAATGCGTACATGCGGGTTGCGCGGTGGATAAGCGGGACGCGGCCCGAAAATCCGGGGTCTTCTGCCTGTTTTTTAAGCAGGTTGCATGTTTTCCTTTTGAATCAATGGCTTATGTGGCTTATCCCGCCTGCTGTGAAAGTTGTTCACAAGATTGTTCAGGGTGAGACGGGATAAGTCGGGCAGACGACTTGTGGATTTGATTAAAAAATAGGCAAAAGAAAAAAATCCATTCAAAACAACCGCTTGGGTCACCAGTCCCGAGCCAGCACATGGTTGTCCACAGGCTTGTCACGCAATGGTGGGGACAAGGCTGGCGGGCCTGCCGCAGTCGCTTGGGCAACCGGAATGAAGGCGGCGTCCGTCTACATTGCTGGGTGACCGGCGCCTTGCCATCCGGCGGGCGGAGCCGGCATCCAATGCAACAAAGGGAGCATCTCCATGGCGATTGAGTTTGAAGGCCGCGTGGCCATCGTGACGGGGGCCGGCGGCGGCCTGGGGCGTCTGCATGCGCTGGCGCTGGCGGCGCGCGGCGCCAAGGTGCTGGTCAATGATCTGGGCGGCGCGGTCGATGGCAGCGGCGGCTCGGCCACGGCGGCCCAGGCCGTGGTGGACGAGATCCGCGCGGCGGGCGGCCAGGCGCTGGCCAACGGCGCATCGGTCACCGATTTCGCGGCCGTGCAGGCCATGGTGCAGCAGGCCGTCGATGCCTGGGGCCGCGTGGACATCCTGGTCAACAACGCCGGCATCCTGCGCGACAAGAGCTTCGCCAAGATGGACATGGATGATTTCCGCTTGGTGGTGGAAGTGCACCTGATGGGCGCCGCGCATTGCTGCAAGGCCGTGTGGCCGCACATGCAGGCGCAGAACTACGGGCGCATCGTGATGACCACCTCGTCCACGGGCCTGTATGGCAACTTCGGCCAGGCCAACTACGGCGCGGCCAAGCTGGCCCAGGTCGGCCTCATGCAGACGCTGGCCATCGAAGGCGCCAAGCACGGCATCCATGTGAATGCGCTGGCCCCCACGGCGGCCACCCGCATGACCGAAGGCCTGATGCCCGAGGCCGTGCTGGCCGCCCTCAAGCCCGAGGCCGTGGTGCCCGCCATGCTGGTGCTGGCCCACGAAAGTGCGCCCACACGTACCACGCTGTGCGCAGGCGCGGGCGGCTTCGAGGCGGCCTTCATCACGCTGACCGAAGGCGTGTATCTGGGCCAGGGCGATCAGGTTCCGGAGCAACTGGCGGCGCAACTGGCCCAGGTGCTGGACCGCAGCGGCGAACAGGTGCCCGCCAGCGGCGCCGCGCAGGGCACGCTGGAAGTGGGCAAGGCCATGGCCGCTGCCCGTTGATGAAGCGGGGGCCGGCAAGTGATTTCACCGCTGGCCGGCCTGCCCTTGCCCGGCGTCAAGGCAGGGCCGGCCGTGAGGGCGAAACTCTGACATATTCCTTTCGCTCGCGGCGGTGCCATGCGGGGCAACAGGCCAAAACGCGTGGTTAAGCGGACAGGCACCATCGCGTTTCCTGCCGTTTCTCTATCATTCGGCGTCCGGGTCGGGTCCGCCGGGAATCCTGGTGGTTTCCGTGTGGGCCGGTGCCCATCAACGAATCGGTAAACAAGAATGAAAACATCGCAGGCATCCATGGCGGTTCCCGATCCCCAGCGGCTCAAGGGCATACGCCGTGGCATAGAAAAGGAGGGCCTGCGCGTGCTGCCTTCCGGCAGCCTGGCGCTGACGCCGCATCCCCTGGCACTGGGCTCGGCGCTCACGCATCCGCACATCACCACCGACTACAGCGAATCGCAGATCGAGCTGATCACGGGCGCGCGCCTGGGCGTGCAGGAATGCCTGGACGAGCTGGTGCAGATCCACCAGTTCGTGCTGCGCAGCCTGCGCGATGCGGGCGGCGAGATGCTGTGGTCGTCCAGCATGCCCTGCCAGCTGCCCACGGACGAGACGATTCCGCTGGCGCGCTATGGCTCCTCGCATTCGGGCCGATCCAAGAGCGTGTACCGCATGGGCCTGGGCCATCGCTATGGCCGGCGCATGCAGACCATCTCGGGCATCCACTACAACTGGTCGCTGCCCGGCGTGGCCAGCGAGCAGTATTTCTCGCTGATCCGCAACTTCCGGCGCCATGCCTTCGTGCTGCTGTATCTGTACGGCGCATCGCCCGCGCTGTGTCCCTGTTTCGTCGAGGGGCGCGAGCATGGCCTGAAGCCGCTGGGCAATACGGGCCAGGCGCTGTACCTGCCCCATGCCACCTCGCTGCGCATGGGCCGCCTGGGCTACCAGAGCGATGCGCAGGCCAGCATCAACGTCAGCTACAACGGCCTGGAAGGCTATGCGAATTCGCTGCATGAGGCGCTGACCCATCCCTACCCGGCCTACGAGATGCTGGGCGTGCGCAATCCGGGCGGCGACTACAACCAGCTGGGCACGGGTCTGCTGCAGATCGAGAACGAGTTCTACGGCACCATCCGCCCCAAGCGCACCGTCAGCCGTGGCGAGCGCCCGCTGCATGCCCTGCGCGAGCGCGGCGTGGAGTATGTGGAAGTGCGCCTGATGGACCTCGATCCCTTCGAGGATGTGGGCATTGCCGCCCCCACCATGCGCATGCTGGACGTGTTCCTGCTGCACTGCCTGAATGCCGACAGCCCGCCCGATACGCCGGCCGAGATCGCCGAACTCAAGCACAACCAGCACCTGACCGCCGAGCGTGGCCGCGAGCCCGGCCTGCAACTGGTGCGCGCGGGCCGCGAGGTGCCGCTGCGCGACTGGGCCCATGAAGTGCTGGACCAGTGCCGCCCCTATGCCCAGGCGCTGGACAGCACGCACGGCACGCACGATTACAGTGCCGCGCTGGCCCAGGCGCTGGAGCGCCTGGAGCATCCGGAGCGCACGCCGTCGGCCCATGTGCTGGGCGAGCTGACGGGCGAGTACGGCAACAGCTTCTCGCGCTTCACGCTGGCCCGTTCCGAGAAGGCCCGCGATTCGCTGCTGGCCCTGCCCTGGAGCCAGGCGCAGCAGCAGCGCTTCGAGCAATGGTCGGCGCAGTCCGTGCAGGACCAGCGCGACATCGAGGCCGCAGACACGCTGTCCTTCGAGGAATGGCGCCTGCGCTACATGTCGCCCGAGAACCTGCGCTGACCGTGCCTCAGCCAGGTCCGCCGCTCAGGGCCTGGCCTGCATCCTCGCACCAGAACAGCACGGCGTCGTAGAAGCCTTCCCAGACGCAGCCGTTGCAGCCGCGGCCGCAGCAACTGGTGGGCTGGGGCGGCGCCGGGCGCAGTGCAATGCCTGCAGCCTGGGCGCGCTGCTGCCAAAGCCCGATCTGCGACAGCGCCTGCTCCAGCGGGCCCTGCACCATGCTCAGCGCCGCGCCTTGCTGCGGCGCACCACAAACAGCACGATGAAGGCCGTGCCCAGCAGCAGGGCGAACCAGCCGACCAGGTACGACTGGGCCATCATCTGCACGATGCCCCCGGGTGCCATGAACTGCGGCGCCAGCAGAATCACCAGGCCGATCACGGCGCAGGTCACTCCCTTGATCAACAGTTCGATGTCGGCCTTGCGCGAGGCGGAGCGGGAAGAGGGGGTATCGGGCAAGGACATAGGCAGTGAGGCGGGGCGTAAAAGCGGGGGACAATTGCGGCTTGCGCAAGAAAGAATGAAGCCTGCGGTTTGCGCTGGGGCGCAGCGCGCTGTTCCATCCTGTCTGCGCAAGCCATGAATTATCCTTGCGCCCCTGCCAGTTCCCCCGTTTCCCAGAAAGTAATCCCATGGCCATACAGTGGTTCCCCGGTCACATGAATCTCACGCGCAAGGTGATCACCGAGCGCGTCAAGGAAATCGATGTGGTCATCGAAGTGCTGGATGCGCGCCTGCCGGGGTCGAGCAGCAACCCGCTGCTGCAGGAGCTGACGGGCCACAAGCCGCGCCTGCAGGTGCTCAACAAGCAGGACCTGGCCGATGCCGCGCGCACGCCGCTGTGGCTGGACTGGTACAACGCCCAGAGCGACACGCGCGCCATTGCGCTGGACGCCTCCGAGCCCGCGCCCACGCGCCGGCTGATCGAGGCCTGCAAGCTGCTGGCCCCCAACCGTGGCGGCATGGCCAAGCCCATGCGCGTGCTGATCTGCGGCATTCCCAACGTGGGCAAGTCCACGCTGATCAACTCCATGAGCGGCAAGCGGCAGGCCAAGACGGGGGACGAGGCCGGCATCACCAAGCTGGAGCAGCGCATCGTGCTGGCCGACGACTTCTACCTCTGGGACACGCCCGGCATGCTGTGGCCGCGCATCATCGTCGAGCAAAGCGGCTACAACCTGGCCGCCAGCGGCGCCGTGGGCCGCAACGCCTATGACGAGGAACTGGTGGCGCTGGAGCTGCTGGGCTATCTGCAGAAGAACTACGCGGACCTGCTGGAGGCGCGCTACAAGCTGGGCCTGGACAACGAACGCATTGCCGCCCTGCATGACGACGAGCTGCTGGACGCCATCGGCCGGCGCCGCGGCGCCATGATGAGCGGCGGACGTGTCAATCTGCAAAAAGCTGCCGAGCTGGTGCTCACGGATTTCCGCGGAGCAATCCTGGGCCGCATCACGCTGGAGACGCCCGACGAATACGCGCAGTGGCTGGCCGTGGGCCAGGAACGCGATGCCGAGCGCCAGGCCCGCAAGGACGCCAGCAAGGCGCGCAAGCGCCCCCCGCGCGAGCGCAAAAGCGCGCCCTGAGGCACCGCCGGCTGGCGCCGGCATACCCCGTTTGGTGCAAGAGAGCGTCCGACCGGGGCGGTGGCACAACCACCACAGCCGCAGGCGGCGCCGACCGCTAGCATGTTGAGTGTTCTTTCTCTGTTGGGGCTTTTTCATGCGGCGTCATCGAGTCGAGGCGGAAATCCATTTGTCCCTGCGCCGGGTCGTTCTGGTCGGCAGCCTATGGATCACCAGCCTCACCGTGCTCCTGGCCATGGCGCTTCTGACGCAGGACCCCGTTCCCTGGCCCAGCGTTCGGCTGAACCTGGTTGCCGCGGGCGTGAGCTTCGGCGCCGTGCTGCTGGGCTGGCGCCGGCACTGGAGGCTGGCCTCCAATCTTCTGGTCTGGGGCACCTGGGTGGCAGCCGTGACCGTGGTGGCTGCCACGGGCGGCGTGCAAAGCAGCTCGGTGCTGGCCTTTCCGGCCTTGCTCGTCATGTGCGCCTGGGTGCTGGGCGTGCGCACCACGCTGGCCATGCTGGTGCTGTCCGTGCTGGCCATGGCCGCGTTCTGGGTGGCGGGCCGCGAGGGCGTTGACTGGATAGGCCAGCGCGAAACCTCGCCCGTGTTCTCCATGCTGTACTTCGTGGGCATGCTGGGGCTGACGGGCACGGTCACGCTGATGGCAAGGCGCAGCCTGATCCGCCGTGCCCAGGAACTGCAGGACACGCTGGGCTCGCTGGAGCAGCACCAGGACGATCTGCGCAAGTTCTACCGCGCCGTGGAGCAGAACCCCGAAAGCATCGTCATCACCGACGTGCACCAGAACATCGTCTACGTGAACGAGGCCTTTTTGCAGCGCACCGGCTTTGCGCGCAACGAGGTCCTGGGCCAGCCCACGCACCGCTACTCCACCATGGGCCTGGACGCGCCGGCCTGGGAAGAGGCCTTGCACCAGCTGGGCCGGGGCGCGCTGTGGCGCGGCCAGATGACCAACCGCACACGCCAGGGCGAGGACCTGCCCGAGGCCGTGCTGGTGGCGCCCATACGCGCCTCGGACGGCAGCATCGTCAACTATGTGGAACTCAAGCAGGACCTGTCCGAGCGCATGCGCGCAGAACGCCAGATCCATGCACTGGCGCATTTCGACGCGCTCACCGGCCTGCCCAACCGCCTGTCGCTGACCCAGCGCCTGCGCGCGCTGGCGCGCGAATTCCGCGAGGGCGGCAAGGGCGGTGAGCCGCGCCACGGCCTGCTGCTGCTGGACATGGACCGCTTCACCGCCTTCAACGATGTGCGCGGCACGGTGCGTGGCGATGCGCTGCTGGGCGCGCTGGCGCTGCGCCTGGCCGATGCCCTGCCCGACGGCGTGCTGCTGGCCCGCATGGGCGCCGATGAATTCGCCGTGCTGCTGGAGAAGGCCGGCCAGGAGGCGGCCGAGGTCGATCAGCACATGCGCGCCCTGGCACAGGTGCTGCAGGACGCGCTGGAGCGGCCGCTGTGGCTGGAGGAAACCGGCGAGGAAGTGCAGGCCAGTTGCAGCATTGGCGCGGCCAGCTTTGCCGCCTCGCGCACCGACAGCGGTGGCCACGATGTGCTGCGCCGCGCGGGCGTGGCCCTGCACCAGGCCAAGCAGGCCGGGCTGGGCCAGGTCGTCATCTTCCAGCCCGACATGGCCGAGGCCGTGGGCAAGCGCTTTCGCATCGAAAAGGACTTGCGCCGCGCCATTCCTGCCGGCGAGCTGCAGCCCTATCTGCAGTCCCAGGTGGACCACATGGGGCGCTGTGTGGGCGCCGAGGTGCTGGTGCGCTGGAACCATCCGCGCCTGGGCATGGTCGAGCCCGGTGATTTCATTCCCGTGGCCGAGGAATCGGACCTGATCGTGCAACTGGGCGACTGGATGCTGGAGCAGGCCTGCCGCATGCTGGTGCGGCCCGAGTTCGTGCAGCAGGGCTGGCGGCTGTCGGTCAACGTCAGCTGGCGGCAGTTCCGCCAGCCCGACGTGGTGGACAAGCTCAAGCGCACCCTGGCCGCAACCGGGGCCGACCCGCGCCGCCTCACGCTGGAGGTCACCGAAAGCGTGGTCATGCGCGATGTGGACGAGGCGCGCGAGCGCATGGCCGAGCTGCAGCTGCTGGGCGTGGAGATGGGGTTGGACGACTTCGGCACCGGCTATTCATCGCTGGCCTATCTGCAGCGGCTGCCGTTCCGTGAACTCAAGATCGACAAGTCCTTTGTGCAGGACTGCCATACCTCGCCAGGCAATGCCGCCATGGTCGAGGCCATCCTGCTGCTGGCCAGACGCCTGCGCCTGCGCGTGGTGGCCGAAGGAGTGGAGACCGAAGAGCAGGCCGGCACGCTGCGGGCCTGGAATCAGGACGTGCTGTTCCAGGGCTACCACTACGGCCGGCCCCTGCCGGCGGTCGAGTGGGTGGATCTGCAGCTGGGGGCGCCTGCCGGCGTGTGAAAGCCGGCGTGAGGGCCAGCGCAAGGGCCTGCGTGTGAGGGCAGGCCCAAGAGCCTACGTGTGACGGCGTTCAGGTCCTGGACTGTTCCAGCCAGCGGCGCGCCAGCAGGTCCCAGAAGCGTGCGCCGCGCCCCAGGTTGTCGTCGTTGAAGTCGTAGCCGGGGTTGTGCAGGCCCACGCCGGGCTCGCCCGTGGCGGGGCCGTTGCCGATCCAGCCATAGGCGCCGGGCACGGCCTCCAGCATGAAGCCGAAGTCCTCGGCCGTCATGGCCGGCAGGATGTCGGCGTGGGTGCGGTCCTCGCCCACCGCCTCGCGCATCACCTCGGCCATGAAGCTGGCCTCGTGCGCGTGGTTGGTGGTGTTGGGGTAGCCGGGCTTGAGAATGAACTCGGCGCGGCACAGATGGGCGGCCGCCACATGCTCGCTGATGCGCTGCATGCCTTCGATGAACATCTGCTGCGTCTCGGTCCTGAGGGCGCGCACCGTGCCGAAGATGCTGGCCTCGTCGGGAATGATGTTCTCCACCGTGCCGCTGGTGATCTTGCCCACGGTGAGCACGGCGCTGTCCAGCGGATCGGTGCTGCGCGACACCAGGGTCTGCAACTGGCCGACGATGGCGCAGGCCACGGGAATCGGGTCCAGCGTGGTGTGGGGCATGGCAGCGTGGCCGCCCTTGCCGTGCACGCGGATCTCGAAGCGCAGCGTGGAGGCCATGATGGGCCCCACGCGCACCGCCATCTCGCCGGCAGGCAGGGCAGGCCAGTTGTGCAGCGCGAACACGGCCTCGCAGGGGAAGCGGTCGAACAAGCCGTCCTCCATCATGGCCTTGGCGCCTGCGCCGCCTTCCTCGGCGGGCTGGAAGATCAGGTGCACCGATCCATCGAAATCCGGCTGCTGCGCCAGCAGCGTGGCCGCGCCCAGCAGCATGGTCGTGTGGCCGTCATGGCCGCAGGCATGCATGCAGCCCGGGTTCTGGCTGGCGTGGCCGAAGGCGTTGAGCTCCGTCACCGGCAGCGCATCCATGTCGGCCCGTATGCCGATGCTGCGGCCCGGGTTGGCGGCGCTGCGCCCCCGGCCGTGGATGCTTGCCACCACGCCGGTCCTGCCCAGCCCGCGGTGCACCTGCAGACCCAGCGCCATCAGGTAGGCCGCCACCTTGTCGCCGGTGCGGTGCTCCTCGTAGCGCAACTCGGGGTTGGCATGCAGGTCGTGGCGGAACTTCAGCAGGGAGCCGAGGTGGGGGGTGATGTCGGGTGTGGATCGCATACAGGGGCCGCGGCGGCCTGCACGCCCAGCGGGTCCGCAGGCGGTCGCAGCAATTCAATGACAAGGCGGACATGATAGGTCCTGGGGTTTGCCTGCGGCGCCTGCCGGGGCGATAGGCCTTGTGCTGCCCAGGCTTTGCGCTACGTTCCTTGCGAGCAGCCCGCGCAATGCCCGGCTGCCCAGGGTGCCCGGGCGCTGGAGCAAGTGCAGGGGAATGGCGCCAGGACCGACAATCGCCCCCATCATGAAAAACACCATCCTGCCCCTGCAATTGTTCGTGCGCCCCGAGCATGACGATCCCCAGCCCCTGATCCTCTACCACGGCCGCCGCTGCCCGGACGGCTACGGCGCGGCGCTGGCGGCCTGGCTGTACTACGGCGGGCAGGCTGAATTCCGGGGCCTGGACCATGGCGAGATCCAGAAGGCCGACGACCTGGGCGAGCTGGCCGGCCGCGCCGTCTACGTGCTGGACTTCGCCTTCGAGCCCGAGCTCATGGCCGAGATCGAGTCGCGCGTGGCCAAGCTCGTGGTGCTGGACCACCACAAGAGCGCTGCCGAAAAGCTGAGCGGCTACCAGTGCCGCTGCGGCGTCGTGCACTTCGACATGAACAAGTCCGGCGCGCGCCTGGCATGGGAGTTCTTCCAGGCCGACAAGCCCGTGCCCGGCCTGATCCGCTTCATCGAGGACCGCGACATCTGGAAGTGGGAATTCGCCGAGAGCGCGGGCTTTCTCGCGGCGCTGGACATGGAGCCGCGCAGCTTCGAGCGCTGGGCCGAGATCGCGGCCTTCACGCCCGAGCAGGAAGCCGCCTTCATGGCGCGCGGCGGCGCCATGGACGAAAAATTCCAGAAGCTGTGCGCCGACATTTCCGAGGCGGCCCAGCCCCTGGTCTTCAACGGCATGCAAGGGCTGATGGTCAACTGCCCGGGCATGTTCCACAGCCAGGTCGGCGACCTGCTGGCGCGCCAGAGCGGCAGCTTCGCGCTGATGTGGCATGCCAGCACCAAGGGCGTGAAGATCGGCCTGCGCTCGCGCTCGGAGTTCAACTGCATTCCGCTGGCCGAGAGCTTTGGCGGCGGTGGCCATGCCCAGGCCTGCGGCTTCAAGATGGGCAACGAACGCCTGGTGGAGCTGCTGTCTGGCGTGCTCAAGGCCGATGCCTCGGCCGACTACGCCTACGTGGCAGCGCCGCTGATGGAGCAGCCTGAAACGGGCGCGCCTGCCGAAGCCGTCTGATCCGGCCGCGCCGTCGCCGGCAGGCCCGCACAGGCCTGCCAGCCGGGCAGGGCGCACAGCGCGCGCCAGTGCTGCACATCGGCCACATGGCCCAGTTGCCGCCAGTCGGCCTCGAAGCGCAGCGTCTCGCCCGTCATCGGGTGCGCCAGCTCCAGCGCATGGGCGTGCAGCCACAGCCGCTGCAGGCCCAGCCGCTCGGCCCACCAGCGGTTCAGCGGCCCCTTGCCATGCGTGGCGTCGCCAATGATGGGATGGGCCACATGCTTGAGATGACGGCGTATCTGGTGGCGCCGGCCCGTGGCGGGCAGGGCCTCGACCAGCGAGACCCGCGTGGCCGCGTGGCGCGGGTCAAAGGCCTCGGGCCACTCAAGGCGCGCCAGGCAGCGCAGCGAAGTCTGTGCGGGCTGGGCTGGGGCGTCCTCGGGCGCATCGTCGGGCCTGAGCGCGTGGTCCACCTCCACCGCATCCGGCAGCCAGCCCCGCACCAGCGCCAGGTATTGCTTGCGCACTTCCTGCCCGGCAAAGGCCTGGCCCAGCCGCTGGGCGGCCTGGGCATGCAAGGCCATGACCAGCACGCCGCAGGTGCCCTTGTCCAGGCGGTGCGCGGGGTACACATGGCAGCCCAACTGGTCGCGCAGGGTCTGCAGCACAAAGCGCGTCTCGTGCGCGTCCAGTCCCGTGCGGTGCACCAGCCAGCCTGCGGGCTTGTAGACCGCCACCAGATGCTCGTCGCGCCAGAGGATGTGCAGCGGCGCGTCGTCGGGCTCTGGCGGCTGGGCCAGGGAGGGGATGGATGAAGGCTGGAACATGAGGGCGTGAGTGTAGGCGCTGTCCGCCCACCGCCATGCAGACCCCCGCGCACTACCTTTGCGCACTCCCCCGCGCACTACCCCCGTGCAGGGCAACGCAGTGCTGCCTCCCGTTGCACGACTGGCGGCTTCAGGGCGATGCAAGATCGCGCCTGGTTCTGCGCCGCCGCGTGAACCGGAGCTTCTGAACCCCTCTCAAACGCAACGCACCACACCGCATGGACCATCGCAGCACCGCTCCCATCCGCATCGCCATCGTCGGCCACGGCAACCTGGGCCGTGGCGTGGAGGCGGCCATTGGCCGCAACCCCGACATGGTGCTGGCCGGCATCTACACCCGCCGTGATCCGGCCCGGCTGTGTCCGCTGCAGCCCGGCACGCCCGTGCACGGCATGGACAGCCTGCTGGCCCATCGCGCCGGCATCGACGTGCTGGTGCTGTGCGGCGGCTCCAAGGACGACCTGCCGCAGCAGTCGCCCGCGCTGGCCGCGCATTTCAGCCTGGTGGACAGCTTCGACACCCATGCGCGCATTCCCGAGCATTTCGACCGGGTGGATGCCGCCGCCCGCGCAGCCGGCACCACGGCGCTGATCTCGGCGGGCTGGGACCCGGGCATGTTCTCCCTGCAACGCCTCATGGGCGAGGCCCTGCTTCCCGATGGCGCCACCTACACCTTCTGGGGCAAGGGCCTGAGCCAGGGGCACTCGGACGCCATCCGGCGCATTCCTGGTGTGGCCGGGGGCGTGCAGTACACCATTCCCGTGGACGAGGCCGTGCAGCGCGTGCGCAGCGGCGTGCGGCCCGAGCTGTCTGCGCGCGAGCGGCACCGGCGCGAGTGCTTTGTGGTGCTGGAGCAGGGGGCCGATGCCGATGGCGTGCGCCAGGCCATCGTCGGCATGCCGCATTACTTTGACGAATACGACACCACGGTGCATTTCATCAGCGCCGAGGAGCTTGCCCGTGACCATGCGGCCATGCCGCATGGCGGATTCGTCATCCGCAGCGGCCGCAGCTCGCAGGGGCTGCACCACTCCATCGAATACCGCCTGCAGCTGGACAGCAATCCGGAATTCACGGCCAGCGTGCTCGTGGCCTATGCGCGCGCCGTGCACAGGCTGCAGCAGTCGGGGCAGACGGGCTGCAAGACTGTGTTTGACGTGGCGCCCGGCCTGCTGTCGCCCAAAACTGCGCAGCAGCTGCGGGCCGAGCTGCTTTAGCCCTGGCCCACGCGGGCCGCGTCTTCCAGCCGGTCCACATCACGCAGCGGCTTGAACAGGGTCATCCAGCTGCCGACCACGCCCAGCGTGCACAGGCTGCCCACCACGGCAGCCGGCACGGCGCCCAGCCAGGCGGCGCTGGTGCCGGCGCGGAATTCGCCCAGCTCGTTGGACGAACCGATGAACAGCATGTTCACCGCGTTCACGCGCCCGCGCATGGAGTCGGGCGTGGAAAACTGCACCAGGGCCGAGCGGATGTAGACACTCACCATGTCGGCCGCGCCGGCCAGCATCAGGGCGGCCATGGACAGCCAGAACCAGTGCGACAGCGCAAACACCAGGTTGGCCACGCCGAAGATGGCCACGGCGGCGAACATCACGCGGCCCACATGGCGCTGGATGGGACGGGCCGACAGCCACAGGCCCATGGCCACCTCGCCCACGGTCATGGACGAGCGCAGCAGGCCCAGGCCTTCGGGGCCGACCTTGAGCACCTCGTGCGCATACACGGGCAGCAGTGCCACCACGCCGCCCAGCAGCACGGCGAACAGGTCCAGCGAAATCGTGCCCAGGATGATGGGGCGCGTGCGGATGAAATGAATGCCTTCGCCAAAGCGCTGCCACAGCGAGCCGCCCGCCGGCGCCATGGCCCCGGCAAAGCGCACGGGCACCGTGCCCAGCAGCAGCACGGCCAGCACCAGGGAGACGCCGCAGACCGCATAGGTCAGCACGGCGCCGCCCCAGGCGTAGAGCACTCCGCCCAGCACAGGCGCCGCGATGGCTGCCGTGCGCATCAGCATGCTGTTGGTGGCCAGTGCCTGGGCCAGCTGCTCGCGCGGCACGATCTGCGGCAGCAGGCTTTGCAGGGCCGGCCCCGTGAAGGCGCGGCTGCAGCCGAACAGCACCAGCACGGCATAGATCCAGTTCACATCGTGCGCGGCCGCGCCCTCGTGCCAGGACAGCCACAGCAGCAGCAGGGAGCACAGGGCAGCCACGGTCCAGCTGCCCGACAGCAGGCGCTTGCGGCTCATGCGGTCGCTGAGGTCGCCGGCCGGAATCAGCAGCGCCAGCATTGGCAGGAACTGGGCCAGCCCCACGTAGGCCAGGGACATGGGGTCGCGCGTCAGGTCATACACCTGCCAGGCCACGACCACCGCCTGCATCTGCTGGGCGAACATGGACAGCATGCGCGCCATGACGAAGGGGACGAAGGCGCTGCTGCGCAGGCCGGCAGCGGGGCTGTCGGCCGATGAGGGGGGAAGCGGGGAGGAGGGCAAGATCGGATATCCGTGGAGGAGCACGCGCAGTATCTGCGAAATGCCGGCGCCTTGCTGGCCGTTGTGCCCGCTCCACGCTGCCGACGAAGGCATGCGGTCTGCTCCCACAAACACCCGCGGCGCGGCGCGAGAATATGCCATCACGGGTCAGGCCAGAACCCCGCATCAGAGGAGCAACACACCATGTCCATGTTGTCCATGCAATACGCCGGCACCTTGATCGGGCGCGAAGCGGTCATCGACTTCCCCGACAGCAAGGCTGATGTGCGGTACACGCCGCAAGGCCAGATGGTCTGGCATGTGGTCGATTCCCTGGGCCATGTATCCGATGGCTGCGAACGGCTCAGCTACCTGCAGGTCAGCGACAGCCTGCACTTCCTCAACTGGATCGAGAAAACGGGCTTCACCGTCAGCCAGGTCATCGACACGGCCCAGGGCACGGTGCAGGCCTTCTGGTCGTTTGCCGACCCGGCCAGCGAGGGCGGGCACCGCTCGTCCATGTTCGTCGAAGGCCGTTTCCGCTTCCGTTGAGGCGCCCGCCTGCACGGCGCAGCCCGGCCGCGTGAAACATTGCGGCATCTGCGCGATCTGCCTGTTTTTTCAGCGCCTGCGGCAAACCCATGGCTGGCGCGGCAATGCAGGGTTGTCCCGAAGCTTGTCCACAGGCAGGCCCACAGTCGCTGGGCATAACCGTCACGCTGCGGTCATTTTCGTCATGCAGCGGAAAAGTTCCTGGAATGTGGGTGTGCACTATCGTTGCATTTCAGCATCGGCGGGTTCATGGAATTCCGGTTCATTGCCTGAGGCGAGGCCGGCCGCGCGCAGATCCAGGTTTGCCGCCGTGAAACATCCCTTCCGCCCAATCCCGTCCGCAGGGCCCCCGGCTATGCTGGCTGCATGACCTGGCTGTTTCTTGCATTGCATCTGCTGCTCATTGCAGGCTTTGGCCTGCGCATCCTGCTGCGCGACGATGTGCGGCCCGACGTGCGCATGGGCTGGCTCACCGTCATCGTGCTGCTCCCCTATGCGAGCTGCGCGCTGTACTACCTGTTTGGCGAGGTGACGCTGCGCCGCCGAGGCCGGGCCCGGTACCGCAAGGTGCAGGACTTTGCGCCCGGCGCCCCGGTCACGGGCAGCGGCGTGCCGGTGGCGGGCATCGCGCCGCAATGGCAGGCGGCCTTTGGCTATGCGGCGTCCATCAACCACTTTCCCGTACAGCCGGGCCATGCCGCGCAGCTCATGGCCGATGGTGCCCAGGCCCGCGCCCGCATGCTGGCCGACATGGAGGCCGCCCGTCACGAGATCAACGTGCTCTACTACATCTGGCTGGCCGATGACACGGGAACGGCCGTGGCCCAGGCGCTGGTGCGCGCGGCCCGGCGTGGCGTGGTCTGCCGCGCCATGGTGGACGGGCTGGGCTCGCGCGCGCTGCTGCGCTCCGACCTCTGGCAGCAGATGGCGCAGGCCGGTGTGCAACTGGCCGTGGCCCTGCCGGCCAGCCACCCGTTCAGGGTGATGTTCACCAGCCGGCTGGACCTGCGCAACCACCGCAAGATCACCGTGATCGATGGTGCCATCACATACTGCGGCAGCCAGAACTGCGCGGACGAGGCCTTCGCCGTCAAGGCCCGCTACGCGCCCTGGGTCGATATCATGCTGCGCTTGCAAGGCCCGGTGGTGGCGCAGATGCAGCAGGTCTTTGCCAGCGACTGGGCGCAGGCGCGCAGCGCAGACCATGGACTGTCCATGCCCTTGGCTGCCCAACCCGAAGCGGGGCCGGCCGACACGCCCGCCGAAGGCTTTGCCGCCGTCGTCATTGCCGAAGGCCCGGCCGAGCGGCCGCGCTCCACCTCGCAGCTGGTGTCCACCCTGCTGGCCAGTGCGCGGCGCGAAGTGGTGATCTCCACGCCCTATTTCATCCCCGATGCCACCGTGCTGGAGGCCCTGTGCGCCGCCGCCTGGCGCGGCGTGCAGGTCACGCTCATCCTGCCGGCGCGCAACGATTCCTGGATCGTGGGCGCGGCCAGCCGCAGCACCTACCGCTACCTGCTGCGGGCCGGCGTCATCCTCCATGAATTCCGCCCCGGCCTGCTGCATGCCAAGACCCTGTGCGTGGACGGGCAGGTGGCCCTCGTGGGCTCCACCAACCTGGACCTGCGCAGCTTCGACCTGAACTTCGAGAACAACGTGCTGCTGCAGGACGAGGCCGTGACCCGCGCCATCCGCCAGCGCCAGGGCGACTACATCCGCCAGTCCGACCGCATCACCGCCGCCCAGGTCCACGCCTGGCACTGGGGCCGCCGCATCTGGAACAACCTGCTGGCAATGCTGAGCCCGGTGCTGTGAGCCTGCAAAGAAAAAGGCCTGCGCAATGCAGGCCTTCAGGGCTGTTGGGAGGCAGACGCGCTCAGCGGCCCACGCGCTCGCTCTCGACCACCATGTCCAGCACATAGGCGTAGGCCGATGCGTCGGCGGGCACGTTCTGGCGCTTGTAGCGCTGGATGCGCAGCACGTTGCGGATGCCGGGTTCGTGCTTGTAGCCCTCGATCTCGCTGTAGAAGTTCTCCCACTCGCCGGTGGAGGTCTTCACGCCGTTGTCGCCGTAGCGGATCTCGCGCACGCGCAGGCACTGGAAGTCCTTGATCAGCGGGTGATTGCAGGCCGTGCGCTGGGGTGCCACTTCCAGGAAGATGCGCTCGCCGGCGCTGCCGTACTGGGTCTGGGCCGTGGGCGAGCCGTCGAACTGCCAGCGCGTGCCATCGATGAAGGTGAGCGTCAGGCGCGCAGGCTGCTTGCCTTCGCCCAGTTGCACGGACCATTGCTTGGCCGTGGGCAGGATGCGGGCCACCTTTTGCTCCAGCGCCATCAGTTGGTCGTCATCGCAGGCCATCAGCGTGCTGGCGGCGCGTTGGGTGGCGATGCGGTTGCCTTCGGTGCGGTAGCCCGTGGTCACCACGTTGCACAGGTTCTTGACGGCCAGGCGCTGGTCGGCGAATTCCAGTTGCAGGGGCCGCTTGCGCGAGGCGGCGGTCAGGAACCAGCTCTGGTCTTCGGTGCCCTGGGGCGTGAAGGCCTGGCGAAGATTCCAGTGGTAGGCGGTCAGCGATTGGGCATCACCGGGTGGGCCGGCAGGGGCCGACGCCTGGGTCTTGGCGCCTTCTTCGGCATTGCCACCCTTGTCGATATGGCTGCAGGCGCCGAGCCCCATGGTGACGATCACGGGCAGGCACCAGGTCCAGCTTGGCTTCATGTTGAATTCCTTGGTTGATGGGTACGGAGACAGGCTCAGGCGCGGCGGGCTGGTGGCAGCCCTGGCGCGGCATGTGCCGCGCCGGCCCTGGCCGAACCGGGGCACCATAACGCAGATGCGCGGCGGCGCCTGTCAGAACGGGGCGCTATTCACATTCCTTTGCATCTATTTGATGCAGGCGGAAAAAACGGATTGCTGCAAAGTTGCCGGCCGATGCGTTGCGCTCAGGTGAGAATAGGCGGCCAGCCGCCATGCCATCCGCAGGCTGCGGCGCCGGAGCAAGGAGCAGGTTCGTGTATCGACGTTGGAGTGCAGCAAACAGGGTGCGTGGCATGCGCTACGCGGGAGCTTTGGCCATCATTGCAATGCTTGCGGGCTGCGGCTCGACCATTCCCCAGCATGTGCCCGTGCAGGAGAGCTTCGGCTCCACCGAGACCTTCTCGCGCATGTTCGATGCCTCGCCGGCCCAGACCTGCGAGGCCGCGCGCCGCGCGCTGCTGAGCCAGGGCTACATCGCCATGGCGCGCACGGCCGAACTCATAGAGGGCAGCAAGAGCTTCCAGCCCGACCCCGAACTGAACCTGCAGATGAACATCCGCGTGGTCTGCGTGCCCGAGACGGCCGATGGCCAGGTCAGCATCGGCTTTGTCACGGCGCTGCAGGACCGCTATACCTTGAAGAAGAGCGCCAACTCGGCCAGCCTGGGCGTGGGTGCGCTGGGGTCGGTGTCGCTGCCGTTCTCCTCGGGCAGCGACTCCATGGTCAAGGTGGGCAGCGAGACGATTGCCAAGAGCGGTTTCTACGACAGCTTCTTCGAGCTGGTATCGCGCTACCTGGCGCAGGACCGCGAGTCCATCGCCGTGCCCACGCCGGTGGCGCCGCAGAACACCATTCCCTCGGCCAACCACTGACGCCTGCGGGCGCCGGCCCGGCTCAGGCGGCCAGGAACAGCGCCGGGTCCACCATGGTGCGGTTGAGCATCACGCCCCAGTGCAGGTGCGGGCCGGTGACGCGGCCCGTGGCGCCGACCTTGCAGAAGGCATCTCCCGTGTCCAGCTGATCGCCCAGCTTGCACTGCACGCTGCTCAGATGGCAGTACATGCTCAGCAGGCCACCGCCGTGGTCCAGCCACACGGTGCCGCCGTTGAAGAAATAGTCGCCCACATCCACCACCTTGCCCGGCAGCGGCGCGACGACGTTGGTGCCCGTGGCTGCCGCGATGTCCATGCCGCTGTGCGGATTGCGCGGCTGGCCGTTGAACACGCGGCGCAGGCCGAAGCTGCTGCTGCGGCGACCCGGCACGGGCTGGCGCATGCGCAGGTCGCCAGGGCGTGCAGGCGGCTCGGTGAACAGCGCCATGATGGTCTGCTGGTGGGCTCGTTCACGCTGGTAGCGGGCATCGTCCTCGGGTGACAGGTCCACGGTCTTGGGCGAGACCTTCAGGCGCTGCTCGGTGTATTTCTTGTCGCGCACTTCGTAGGGCAGGGTGCGCGGTGCGCCTTCGCCCTTCACCGTCACGCCATGCGTGCCGGGCGCCACCGACAGCGCAATGCCGACCACGGCCGTCCATTCGATCATGTCGCCCACCACCAGCACGGGCACGTCGCCGGCCAGCACCTGGGGCCGCTGGGCCGCTGGCCCCAGCGACAGGCGGGCCACGCCACCGGGCACGCGGCTGTCATGCGGCCAGGGGGATTCCCCGGAGGCCGCAGCGGCCCAGGCCGGGACCATCAGGCCCGCGCCCGAGGCGCACAGGGATTGCACAAACAGTCGGCGGGAGCGGGAATTCGTCGTCGGTATCTGCATGAGGGAAGCGGGGGGGCTGTGGTCGAGCGCCCCATTGTCCGCCATGCCGGCGCGCCAGCTTGTCAACGCCTCAACGTCATGACGCCATGACGCCATGACGCCATGGCATTCAAATGCGCTTGCGCGCCGCTCAACGGTCCCGGCGCTCGTCACGCCCGCCGCGCCGCTCCTGTGGGCGGGCCGCGTTGGCCATGCGCTGCTGTTGCTGGCGTTGCTCCTGCTGTGCGCGGGCCTGTTGCTGCTGGGCACGCGCCTGTGCCTGGGCCTGCTGTGCTTGCTGGGCCTGCATGCGTTGCTGCTGGGCAGCCTCGAACTGCTGCTGTCTTTGCTGCTGCGCCTGCCGCTCCTGCATCTGGGCCTGTCTTTGCGCCTGCTGCTGGGCCTGTTGCTGGGCCTGCATCCTGGCCTGCATCTGCTCCTGTGCGCGTGCCTGTTGCTGCTGCTGCTGCTGTTGCTGTTGCTGTTGCTGTTGCTGTTGCTGCATTTGCTGCTGGCGCGCCTGGTCCTGGGAGCGCTGCTGCAAGGCCTGGCGATCGCGCTCGGCCTGCTGACGGGCCTGGGCTTGCGCCTGAACCTGGGCCTGGTCACGCGCCTGATCCCGCATCTGCGCCTGGGCCTGCATCTGGGCCTGGCGCTGCTGTTGCTGGCGCGCCTGTTCCTCGCCGCGAAGGCGGGCGGCCTGCGTCTCCATTTGCTGCTGTTGCTGCTGGCGCTGGCGCGCTGCATCGGCCATGGAGCGGTCGCGGTCCTGCCTGTCCTGTGGCCTCATGCCCTGCTGCGTGGCTGCGGAAGACCAGGAAGGCACGCGGGAGTCGCGGCCCCTGTCACCCTGCATGGCTGCCGCAGGCAGTGCTGGCGCGGGTCGCTGCGCGGTGCCCGATGGGGATGAGGGGGCCGATTGCGCAGACTGAGGGGACTGCGGCCATTTGCCGAACTGGCCCGGCTGCGAGGCCGGCACCGGGTTCATACGGGGCTGCAGCGAGGCCTGGGGCCGGTCATCGGGCCTGAGGCCCGGGCGTCCGCGATCGGCGCCATCGTGCCGGGCAAAGCCCTGGGCGCCGCCGGGCGGCACCATGCCTTGGGCGGACGGGGGCGGGCTGCCCTGCGGCGGCCTCAGGCCCAGGCGCTGGGACATGCCGGAGTGCGCTGCTGCGGCGGCGCCGGTCATGCCTGCGGCACCGGCTAGGGCCGCAGCGGCCATGCCGCCTGAACGTGGGTCACCAGAACGAGGGTCACCAGAACGAGGGTCACCAGAACGAGGGTCACCGGAGCGCGGGTCGCCCGAGCGAGGATCACCGCCCTGCTGCGGGAAGTCAGGGCGGCGCGGCTCGAAGTGCGGGTTGTTCGCGATGTGGGTGACGTTGCCAACGTTGTTGATGCGCGTGTTGTGGATGTTCTGCACCACCGTGGTCGAGCGCGAGACGTAGGTGTTGTTGTTGTAGATCACGGCCGGGCGGCGCGAGGGCGGTGGCGGCGGTTCGTTGCGGTGCCAGCGGTAGCCGGGCTCGCCCCAGCGCATGCCCCAGGAGTTCCAGCCCCAGGGGCGGCGGTCCACGGACTCGGCCAGGATCACGCCTGCGCCGAAGCCGATCAGCCCCGCCACCACGGGCGCGGCCGAACTGCCCACGTATACGGGTTGCGGCGCCACGATGGGGCGGTATCCGCCGTACATCGGCACCGGCTCGCCATAGACCACGCCCGGGTCGTACTGCGGCACATAGACGGTGTCAGGCTGGGCAGGTGCGATCTCGATGAACTGCGGCGGCGTGTCGATCACCGGCACGGGCAGCATGGACGACAGCGGCTCGCCCACGGCTTGCGGTGCGGGCTGGGGCACGGGGGGCGGAGCATCGGCCGTGGCCACGGCCACCTTGAGCCGGCTGGAGTCCTTGAGCGTGCCGGCCTTGTAGGCGCGCTGGCGCATCACCTGGATGGCGTTCATCACATCGGCCGGATCGTTGTAGTAGGCCTTGCCCAGGGCCGTGGTCCAGGGAACGTTGGATGACAGCTGCGCCAGCACATTGGGAAACTGCGCCAGCGACTTGACCGAAGGGTCCCAGTCCTGGCTGTTGACGGCGTTTTGCAGTTCCTCGGGCTTGAGGCCGGGGTTCTGCCCCATCCACACCTCGGCGGCGCCGACCTGGTCGGGATAGGTGGAGGCGGCCAGCACCTGGGCCACGAGCTTGTCGGGGTACAGCGCAATGGGCGCCACCATCTGGTAGAGCGTCTCGGCCGAAGGCGGCACATAGGCCACGGGCGTGGCGACGGGCTGGGCGCTTTCGGTGGCAGGCTGCAGCGGCGCGCTGGCAGCCTGCGGGGGCTTGTCCTGGGATTCGTTGCAGGCGCTCAGCGCCAGGGCGGCGGCCACGCCCAGCACGCTCAGGCGCAGGGCGCCAGCGTGGGAAGTTGAGCGGGCCGTGGTGCGTGCTGTGGGCACGGCTGATTGCAGCATTGCGTTCTCCTGGACAGGAAAGCATTGCGCGCCGAAGCGGCAAGGCACATGTCATTTGAACGCCAAAGTGCGCGCTGCGTTGACACCGGCGTGTCAGCCGATGCCCCCAGTCCGCGCAACTTCTGTGACGCGGTGTTTACCCAGGCTGAGTCAGGCGGCGATCAGGCCGCGCTCAGGCCGCGATCAAGCCGCGATCAAGCCGCGATCAGGCGGGCCTGGTAGCTCTCGGCACCCTTGGACCAGGCCAGCAGGCGGTCGATGTTGGGGTGCTTGCCTGGGAAGGCGATGGCGTCCTGCGTGTGCTCGGCATACCACTCCAGGCCCAGCTCGGCGGCCGCTGGCGTGATGCTGCCGCCGTACAGCGCGGCCAGCGCGTGGTACACGGCCAGCGAGCCGGTCTGGCCGGGCTTGTTCTCGATGGTGGCCACGACCTGGCCCTGGGCATCGGCCAGCTGCAGCGCGGCGAGGTGGGTGACGGTGGGCAGTTGCTGAAGGCGTGCGGAGAAGTTCATGCTGAAAGGCAAATCAAAGGGAAAAGGGAGAAAGGGACGGGTCAACCGGCGCCGGGCGTTCTGGTGTTTCAGTGGTCAGGCCTTGAAGGCAATCCAGGCACACCAGAACAGGCTGGAGAAAAAGCGCTTGGGCTGCACGAAACCGGCCAGGGCCAGCATCTGCTCCACCGCCTCTTCCGAGGCCGGTGGAACCGCGCCCTGCCGGATTTTGCCGAGTTTCGCATGGACAGCGGCCTCGTCCACGCCCGCCATGCGCCAGCGCATGGCCCAGGCTTCAAGGAACAGCGGCTCGCTGTCATAGCGGTGGCGGTTGCAGGCCAGGATGAAGGGCGCCCCCGGCGCCAGCCGCGCCGACAGGGCCTGCAGCAGCTGCAGCTTGTCCGCGTCGTCAGGGACGTGGTGCAGCACGCCGATCAGCGTGGCCGCGTCGAACACCGTGCCGGCCGGCAGGTCCTGCACGGCGCAGGCAGCGGCCTGCACCTGGGCCGACAGCCCCGCTGCGGCGATGCGGTCCATGGTCTGGTCCAGCATGGGGGCCGAGGGGTCGGCAGCCGTGAATTTCCACTGCGGCCTGAGCCGCGCCGTGGCCAGTATCTCCTGGCCCGTGCCACCGGCACCGCCAATCAGCACCAACTTCGGCCCTGCATCCAGGCTGGCGGCCAGCAGGCAGGCCGCCAGTTCGTGGCAGGCGTCGTAGCCGGCCAGTGCGATGCGGCTTTGCGTTTCGTACTCGGCCGCGCGGGAGGTGTCGAACTTGGCGGCGGAAGCCGCCTGTGGCAAGGCTTGGTTCATGGCCTGGCATTGTGCTGAGGCCACGGTCCCTGCAAAAGCGCCCATGTGCGATGGCCCACCCCTGCAAAGCAGGATGGTGGGCCATCTTCGGGGAGGAGCGGTGCAGGTGCCCGTCAACGGGCCATGCGCCTACTTGCCCCAGGAGTCCTTGAGACCCGTTGCGCGGTTGAACACGGGCTTGCCCGGTGCGTGGTCCTTGCGGTCGGCCACGAAGTAGCCGAAGCGCTCGAACTGGAACTTGTCGTCAGGCTGCGCGTTGGCCAGCGAAGGCTCCACATAGGCGGTCACCACCTTGAGGCTGTCCGGGTTGAGCAGCGTCAGGAAGTCCTTGCCGCCCGCATCGGGCTGCGGGTCGGTGAACAGGCGGTCGTACAGGCGCACCTCGGCCTGCACGCCGTCGGCCACGCCCACCCAGGTGATGGCGGCCTTGACCTTGACGCTGTCCGCACCCGGCGTGCCGCTCTTGGTGTCGGGCACCACGGCGGCCAGCACCTTGGTGACATTGCCCTCGGCATCCTTCTCGCAGCCCGTGCACTCGATCACGTAGCCGCCCTTCAGGCGCACCTTGTTGCCCGGGAACAGGCGCTTGTAGCCCTTGGGCGGCACTTCGGCGAAGTCCTCGCGCTCGATCCACACCTCGCGGCCCAGCGTGAAGCGGCGCACCGGCACCTGCTGGCCTTCGGCGGCGTGGGGCAGGGCGGGCAGCTCGCAGGCTTCCAGGTGCTCGGCGCTGCCGAAGACCTCGGCCCAGTTGGTCAGCTCCAGCTTGAGCGGGTCCAGGGCCACCATGCCGCGATGGGCCTGGTTCTCCAGGTCCTCGCGCAGGCAGCCTTCCAGCGTGGAGTAGTCGATCCAGGCGTAGTCCTTGGTCACGCCGATGCGCTCGCAGAAGGCCTGGATGCTCTGGGGCGTGTAGCCACGGCGGCGCAGGCCGACGATGGTGGGCATGCGCGGATCGTCCCAGCCGCTGACGATGCCGTTGTCCACCAGGTGCTTGAGCTTGCGCTTGCTGGTGATCACATAGGTCAGGTGCAGGCGCGAGAACTCGTACTGGCGCGGCTGCGGCGCGGCGATCAGGCCGCCTTCGCGCAGATGGTCCAGCAGCCAGTCGTAGAACGGGCGCTGGTCCTCGAACTCCAGCGTGCAGATGCTGTGGGTGATGTGCTCCAGCGCGTCCTCGATGGGATGGGCGAAGGTGTACATCGGGTAGATGCACCACTGGTTGCCGGTGTTGTGGTGCTCGGCATGGCGCACGCGGTAGATGGCGGGATCGCGCAGGTTGATGTTGGGCGATGCCATGTCGATCTTTGCGCGCAGCACGGCAGCGCCATCGGGCAGCTTGCCGTCGCGCATTTCGCGAAAGCGCGCCAGGTTCTCGGCCACCGTGCGGCTGCGGAACGGGCTGTCCACGCCGGGGCGCGAGAAATCGCCGCGGTTGGCCTTCATGTCGTCGGCGCTTTGCTCGTCCACATAGGCCAGGCCCTGCTCGATCAGGTACTCGGCTGCGCGGTACATGAAGTCGAAGTAGTTGCTGGCGAAGTACAGGTTCTCGTGGCCGTCGGCTTCCTTCCAGCCGAAGCCCAGCCAATGGACGGCATCGATGATGCTGTCCACGTACTCCTGGTCTTCCTTCTCGGGATTGGTGTCGTCGAAACGCAGGTGGCAGGCACCTTCGTAGTCGCGCGCCAGGCCGAAGTTCAGGCAGATGGCCTTGGCGTGGCCCACGTGCAGGTAGCCGTTGGGCTCGGGCGGGAAGCGTGTGCGGATCTTCGCCACGTCCACCTGGCCCTGGTTGTGGTGGTCGCCATCACCGGGACTTCCACCCCAGCGGCGCTGGGCGTGGGTACCGTTGGCCAGGTCGGCCTCGATGATTTGGCGCAAAAAGTTACTCGGTTTGACCGGATCTTTGGAGATGGGGGAGGCGTCAGCAGAGCTCATCGCAGCATTGTAGGCGCCCGCCTGCAGACCCGCTCCGGACGGCTTTCGGACAGCCGCGCCAGCCAAGGGTTGAGGCATTTGGAAACAAACTTGTATAAAAGCCTGCCATCCGTAGACCCCTCTCGCGCGTTGAGAATGCAGGGCGTATGCCGTCCCCCTGTGCCAAAGTGCGGGAAGGCGGCACCAGCGGCAATGCCTGCCACGCCTGTCCAACTTCGAGGAGAGACACCATGACAACGACAGCTTCCCCGTGGGTTGCAAGAGCAGCAGCAGCCGGCCTCGCATTGGCCGCCCTGGTGGCTTCGGGCGCCGCCCAGGCCCGGGGCGATGTGCAATGGTCCATCAGCCTGAATTCGCCGGGCATGTATGGCCCTCCCGTCTATGTCGCGCCTGCCCCCGTCTATGTGGCACCGCCCCAGCCCATCTACTACGCGCCCCCGCCGCCGGTCTACTACGCGCCGCGCGCAGTCTACCGTGCTCCGCCCGTCGTGGTCGTTCCCGGCTACGGATACGGCTATGGCGGCGGTTACCGGGGTGGCTACCGTGGCGAGTACCGCCATGGCCATGGCCACGGGCATGGCCACTGGCGCCGTTGATCTGAGCTGAACTGCGCTGAACCGACTCTTGCCGCCCCTTGGGGCGGCTTTTTCCGTGGCGCCTGCGCCAAGACCGGGCCGGGGATGACCCGCATAATCCAGCCCGTTGGAAACCTGGAGTGTCCCCGCCGTGAAAACCGTCTATGTCCTCAATGGCCCGAACCTGAACCTGCTGGGCCTGCGTGAACCCGCCATCTATGGCTCCCAGACCCTGGCCGATGTGCGTGCGCTGTGCGAAGCCGCCTGCGCGCGCTACGGGCTGGGGCTGGAGTTCCGCCAGAGCAACCATGAAGGCGAACTGGTGGACTGGATCCACGAAGCCGGCCGCGTGCACGCCGAAGGCCGCCTGGCCGGCCTGATCTTCAACGCCGCCGCCTACACCCACACCAGCGTGGCCCTGCTGGATGCCGTCAAGGGCACGGGCGTGCCGCTGGTTGAGCTGCACATCAGCAACGTGCATGCGCGCGAGAGCTTCCGCCACCACTCCTACCTGTCGGCCGCCGCGCGCGCCGTGATGTGCGGCTTTGGCGTGGCCGGCTACGGCCTGGCCATTGACGCCGTGGCCCAGTGGTGAATACGCCCGCCGCCATTGAGCGCCTGCGCGCCCAGGCGCGGCGCCTGACCACGCCGCTGTCTGCCGCGCAGCCCGAAGACGGCCACATGGTCTGGCATGTCTGGGGCGAGGCACGCGCGGGCGAGCTGCCCATCGTCATGCTGCACGGCGGCAGCGGCAGCTGGACGCACTGGCTGCGCTGCATGGACGCGCTGCTGGCCCAGGGGCGCCAGCTGTGGATACCCGACCTGCCCGGTTTCGGTGATTCCGACGGCGTGCCGGGTGGCCAGGATGCCGACACCCTGGTCGAGCCGCTGCGCCATGGCCTGCGGCAGCTGCTGGCCGATGGCGGCGCGCCCGCCGCCCCGCTGTGCGATCTGGTCGGCTTCTCCTTCGGTGGCATGACGGCCGGCATGCTGGCCGCTGCCGACGGCACGCTGGCCCGGCGCCTGGTGCTGGCCGGGGCGCCCGGCATGGGCGTGGGCAAGGGCCTGGCCGTGCGGCTCAAGGGCTGGCGCCACCTGGCCACGCCCGAGGCGCAGGCCGTGGCCCACCGCTACAACCTGCAGGCGCTGATGCTGCATGACGCCAGCCTCATCGACGAGGGCACGCTGGCCCTGCATGTGCTCAACGTGGAGCGTGACCGCCTTCCGCGCCGCCGTCTCTCGCACACCGACGTGCTGGTGCGTGCCCTGCAGGCCGTGGACGGCCCCGTATGGGCCATCTATGGCGAGCACGATGCGCTCTACCCGGGCCCGATGATGCAGGAGCTGGCCCAGGCCTTTGCACGCCATGCGCGCGACTTCCGCGGCCTGGCGCTGGTGCCCGGCGCGGGCCACTGGGTCATGCATGAGCGTCCCGATGCCTTTGTGGCGGCATTGACCGCTGCGCTGGATGCCTGAGCGCATGCGGCCCATCGAGCTGCACGAGGTGCAGTGGACCGCCATGCGCGCCCAGGGCGCAGGCGGCCAGAACGTGAACAAGGTCTCCAGCGCCGTGCACCTGCGCTTTGACGTACGCGCCTCGCGTCTGCCCGAGGCCGTGCAGCAGCGCCTGCTGGCCCTGCGCGACGGCCGCATCACCAACGAGGGCGTGGTCGTCATCAAGGCACAGCAACACCGTACGCAGGAGCAGAACCTGCGCGCCGCGCTGCAGCGGCTCAACGTGCTGGTGGCCGCCGCCTATCCCGAGCCCATCCTGCGCCGCGCCACCCGGCCCACGCTGGGGTCGCAGCGGCGCCGCCTGGAAAGCAAGAGCCGGCACGGTGCCACCAAGGCCCTGCGCGGGCGCCCGCGCGACGATTGATTCGGATTGACCCGGCCAGCGCAACAATGTGTGCTGCCGCTGGCGGCTTGGCGCGGCGCCCGGGCGTCCCTACATTAGGGGAATGCAAGACTCCCACGCTCCCTACTCTTCCCGGGTTTCCTCCGCTGCCGGTGCTCGGCTGCCCGTGCTCTATGTCTCCCACGGCTCTCCCATGTTCGCGCTGGAGCCGGGTGAAACCGGCCCTGTGCTCGCGCAATGGGGCAGGGCGCTGCGCCAGGCCCACGGCCCGCTGCGCGGCGTGGTCGTCATGTCGCCGCACTGGATGTCGCACGGCGTGGAAGTCATGACCGGTGCCACTCCCTCCACCTGGCACGACTTCGGCGGCTTTCCGCCCGCGCTCTATGAACTGCAATACCCGGCCCCCGGCGCGCCGCAGCTGGCGCAGGAAGTCATGGACCGCCTGCAGGCTGCAGGCATTGCCTCCACCGCCAACGCGCAGCGGCCCTTCGACCACGGCGCCTGGGTGCCGCTGATGCATTTGCTGCCGGATGCCGACCTGCCCGTGGTGCAGCTGTCCCTGCCTGCCTCGGCCGGGCCGGCCGAAACCCATGCGCTGGGCGCAGCCCTGGCGGGGCTGCGCGATGAGGGTGTGCTCATCGTCGGCTCCGGCAGCATGACGCACAACCTGGGCGAATTCCGGGGCGGCACGGGCGAGGCCACGGTACGGGTGGACGACGCCGTGCAGGCCCTGCGCAGCCAGGATGGCCTGCAGGACGACCATGCCGTCGGCGGCTCCAGCGCCTCCTCGCCCTACGTGCAGGATTTCAGCCGCTGGATCGAATCGCGCCTGCAGGCGCAGGATCTGCCTGCGCTGCTGGACTACCGCGCCCGCGCGCCTTCGGCCCGGCGCGCCCATCCCAGCGAAGAGCACTTCATGCCGCTGTACTTCGCGCTGGGCGCGGCCGGCGCGACAGCGCGGCCACGGTATCTGAGCCGCGAAGTCATGTATTCCATCCTGGCCATGGATGCGATGGCCTTCGAGGACGCGCAGGCGGCATAACCTCCTGCTGCCGCGGACTTGGCGAGGCGCCACAATGGCGCGTTGCCCGGGACCACCCCGGTCCTGGAAATCGCTAAAAAACCAAGGAGTCCGTGATGATCGACCTGCCTCTGGTGGCGCTGGAGCGCCCCGCACAACCCGCACCGGGGCAGCAGCCCTGGCTGCTGGTGCTCATGCATGGCGTTGGCAGCAATGAGCAGGATCTGTTCGGCCTCGCATCGTTCGTGCCGCCGCAGTTCCACGTGCTCAGCCTGCGCGCTCCGTTTTCCATGGGTCCCTCAGCCCATGCCTGGTTCCAGTTCACGGTGGATGCCAACGGCACGCGCCACATCCACGCATCGCAGGAAGAGCACAGCCGCGCCCTGGTGGCCCAGACCGTGCAGCAGGCCGGAGCGCGGCTGGACATCCCTGCCCAGCGAACCGTGGCGGGCGGCTTCAGCCAGGGCGGCATCATGGCGCTCAGCCTGCTGCTGACCCAGCCCGCGCTGCTGCGCGCCGCCATGTGCTGGCACAGCCGCCTGCTGCCCGAGGCCTTGCCGCACCAGGCCCCTGATGCGGCCTTTGACGGCAAGTCGCTCTGGGTCAGCCACGGCACCTACGACAACGTCATTCCGCTGACCAGCGCCCACGCCATTCGCAGCCACGTGCAGCGCCTGCCGCTGCAACTGAGCTACCACGAATACCCGAGCATGCATGAGATCCGCCCCGACGAACTGCAGGCCGCCATGGCCTGGCTCCAGGATCTGGGCCAGGGCTGAGACGGCCGGGTAAGCCGGGTAACGCCTTGTTGCCAGGCGCGCCCGGTGGCCTGCGCAGGCAGCGGGGCGGCTTATAAACACAAGGCAGGGGCCGGTGTCAGCAAAGCCGGGGAACCCTGGGTGTGCTTTGCTGTCGCACGTCCTGCGGCAACTGAGCTGCCAGCCCCCGCCCAAGCCAAAGGACCCATCCATGCCAGAACGCGATCCCCAAGACTTCCGCCCCCGCGCCAGATCCTCCGGCCCATCGGCTTTTGGCATCGCCGCAGTGGTGCTGGCGGCTGCTGCCCTGGGGGGCGCGGCCTGGTGGTACTGGTGGCGTCCCGCCCCCGTGCCCGAGGCGCCGCCGGAAGTGGCGCAGGCGCCCGCCCAGTCCACCCAGCCCTCCGAACCTGAACCCGTCCCCGCGCCCGAGCTGACCGAGCCCCAGAACCCTGTCGATGCGCTGGAGCAGCCCGCCTCCGGCCTGCCCGCGCTGCAGGACTCCGACGCCCATGTCACCCAGGCCCTCAACGGCCTGCTGGGCCGTGACAAGGCAGGCAGCTTTCTGCAGATGGACGGCTTTGTGCGCCGCGCCGTGGCCACCGTGGACAACCTGACCCGTTCCCAGGCCCCTGCACGGCTTTGGCCCGTGCACCCGGCGCCTCAGCGTTTCACGGTGGAGGGCGCGGCAGAGGCGGGTGAGGCGCAGGCCATCGCCCCCGCCAACGCCGCACGCTACAAGGCCTTTGTGACCTTTGCCGAGTCCATTCCCATGGACGGGGCCGTCAAGCTCTATGCCCGGCTGTACCCCCTGTTCCAGACCGCCTATGAAGACCTGGGCTATCCCAGCCGCTATTTCAACGATCGCCTCATTGCCGTCATAGACCACCTGCGCGCCGCGCCCGAGCCTGCAGGCCCGGTGCAGGTACGGCTGACCAAGGTGGAGGGCGAGGTGCCCTCCATCCAGCCCTGGGTGCGCTACGAATACGCCGACCCTGAGCTGCAGGCCCTGTCCAGCGGCCAGAAGATGCTGGTGCGCGTGGGCCTGGACAACGAGCGCCGCCTCAAGGCCGTGCTGGGCGAGCTGCGCCGCCGCATCGCCACCGGCGAGATGGCCAAGCCTGCGGGCTGAGTCGGGGGTCGGATCAACCCGCCGCAGGCAGGGGCAGGGCGGTCTTGTACCGCACCTGCTTGAGCGTGAAGCTGGAGCGGATCTTCTCTATGCCGGGAATGGGCGTGAGCTGCTCCACGATGAAGCGCTCCAGCGCGCCGATGTCGGCCAGCGCCACGCGGATCAGGTAGTCGGCGTCGCCGCTCATCAGGTAGCACTCCATGACCTCGTCGTGCTCGGCAATGCGGCGCTCGAAGTCGGCCAGCGATTCCTTGGCCTGCGACTTGAGGCTGATGTTGATGAACACATTCAGCCCCAGCCCCAGCGCCGACGCATTGGCCAGCGCCACATAGCGCGCGATCACGCCGGCCTTCTCCAGTGCCTTGACGCGCGCCAGGCATGGCGAAGGCGACAGATGCACGCGCCGCGCCAGCTCCACGTTGGACAGCGAGCCGTCCGTTTGCAACTCGGCCAGAATGCGTAAGTCGATGGTGTCCAGTTTCATGTGCCGGATTTTATGTAGATACCGGCATGAAATGCTGGAATATGGCGTTTTCCTTATCCATGAACGGCTGCTCATGCCGGCCTGCCAGTCCTAAAGTGGCGGACATGAACGCACCCACGCCACTGGCCGCGCTGGCCGATATCGATACCGATCCCCAGGAAACCGCCGAATGGCGCGAGGCCTTTCTGGCCCTGGTCGCCACAGAAGGTCCGCAGCGAGCGCGCTTCGTGCTGGAAGAGCTGGCGCGCATGGCGCGCGAGCAGCGCCTGGGCTGGCAGCCTGACCTGAACACGCCCTATGTGAACAGCGTGGCGGCGCAGCAGCAGCCGGTGTTTCCGGGCGACCTGGCCATCGAGGAGCGGCTGGCGTCCATCATGCGCTGGAACGCGCTGGCCATGGTGGTGCGCGCCAACCAGGCCTATGGCGAGCTGGGCGGCCATATTGCCAGCTATGCCAGCGCGGCCGACCTGTTCGAGACCGGGTTCAATCATTTCTTCCATGCCCGGGAGGGGCTTGCGCCGGGCCAGCACCGGGGCGACCTGGTGTTCTTCCAGCCGCACAGCGCGCCCGGCGTGTATGCGCGGGCCTTCCTGGAAGGGCGGCTGACCGAGCAGGACCTGCAGCACTACCGGCAGGAGATCAGCGCGCCGGCTGCAGGCGCGCAGGGCCTGTCCAGCTATCCGCATCCCTGGCTGATGCCCGATTTCTGGCAGTTCCCGACGGGCTCCATGGGCATAGGCCCCATCAGCAGCATCTACCACGCGCGCTTCATGCGCTATCTCACGCACCGCCGCCTGCTGGACTGCCAGGAGCGCAAGGTCTGGGGCGTGTTTGGCGACGGCGAGATGGACGAGCCCGAAAGCATGAGCGCCCTGACGCTGGCCGCGCGCGAGGGGCTGGACAACCTGGTCTGGGTGGTCAACTGCAATCTGCAGCGTCTGGACGGCCCGGTGCGCGGCAATGGCCGCATCGTCGATGAACTGGAGCGGCTGTTTGCCGGCGCGGGCTGGAATGTGGTCAAGCTGCTGTGGGGCAGCGACTGGGACGGGCTGTTTGCGCGCGACCTCACCGGCACCCTGGCACGCACGCTGGGTGGCACGGTGGACGGGCAGATGCAGACCTTCGCGGCCAAGGACGGACGCTACAACCGAGAGCATTTCTTTGGACAGAACCCCGAGCTTGCCGCCCTGGCCCAGGGTCTGACGGACGAGCAGATCGACCGCTTGAAGCGCGGCGGCCATGACCTGGTGAAGATCCATGCGGCCTATGCAGCGGCTGCCGCCCATCGCGGCCAGCCCACGGTGATCCTTGCCCATACCAAGAAGGGCTACGGCATGGGATCGGCCGGGCAGGGCAAGATGACCACGCACAGCCAGAAGAAGCTGGACGAGACCGACCTGATCGAGTTCCGCAACCGCTTCAACCTGCCGCTCAGTGACGAGCAGGCCAAGGGCCTGGCCTTCCATAAACCTGCCGATGACAGCGCCGAGATGCAGTACCTGCGCGATCGCCGCACGGCCCTGGGCGGCGCACTGCCGCGCCGTGAAACGGTGTGCGACCGCGTGCCCGTGCCCGCCCTGGACCAGTACGCGCAGTTCGCGCTGGCGCCTGCCGGCAAGGAGATGAGCACCACCATGGCCTTCGTGCGCATGCTGGGCGGCCTGCTTAAGGACGCGCAGCTGGGTCCGCGCATCGTGCCCATCGTGGCGGACGAGGCGCGCACCTTCGGCATGGCCAACCTGTTCAAGCAGGTGGGCATCTACAGCAGCCTGGGGCAGCGCTACGCGCCCGAAGACATCGGCTCGGTGCTGTCCTACCGCGAGGCGCTGGACGGCCAGATCCTGGAGGAGGGCATCAGCGAGGCCGGCGCCATCGCCAGCTGGACGGCGGCGGCCACCAGCTACAGCGTGCACGGCCTGGCCATGCTGCCGTTCTACATCTACTACTCCATGTTCGGCTTCCAGCGCGTGGGCGACGCCATCTGGGCGGCGGCCGACCAGCGGGCGCGCGGCTTTTTGCTGGGCGCCACCTCGGGCCGCACCACGCTGGGCGGAGAAGGCCTGCAGCACCAGGACGGCTCCAGCCATCTGGTGGCGGCCACCATTCCCAACTGCAAGGCCTGGGACCCCGCGCATGCGGGCGAGCTGGCCGTGATCCTGGACGCCGGCATGCGCGAGATGCTGGTCGAGCAGCGCGACGTTTTCTACTACATCACCCTGATGAACGAGAACTACGCCCAGCCCGACCTGCCACCGGGCGCGGCCGAAGGCGTGCTGCGCGGCGGCTATGTGTTCGGCCGCTTTGGCGATGCGGGCCGTGCCACGCAGCATGTCACCTTGCTGGGATCTGGTGCCATCCTCACCGAAGTGCTCAAGGCCGCCGAGCAATTGGCCAGCGAGGGCATGGCCGCCACCGTGGTCAGCGTGACCAGCTGGAGCGAACTGGCGCGCGATGGCGTGGCCTGCGAGCAGCGCATGCTGGCAGGTGAGGCACCTGGCCAGCCCTGGATCGCCCAACTGCTGGACGGCACGCAGGGCCCGGTGATTGCTGCCACCGACTATGTGCGCGCCGTGCCCGAGACCGTGCGCGCCTTCCTGCCCGCAGGCAGGCGATTCCTCACCCTGGGCACGGACGGCTTTGGCCGAAGTGACACGCGTGCCGCGTTGCGCGGCCACTTTGGCGTGGACGCGCACAGCGTGGCGCAGGCGGCGCGCCGCTGCAGCCAGGCGGCCTGAGCCCGGCGGGCGAGCCGCCACCCCATACACTGACGGATACACCGACGGTGAAATCAGCGGCCCCTTGCGGGCCGCTTTTTCGTGCGCACCCGAGAAGGCTGCGCGCGCTTTTTCCCTGCATTGATTAAGCCCGCGTTAAATGCGCTATTGGCTTATCGTTTTCGTCGGCTTGCATGGAAAAAATAGGTGGATACCACTAGAATTCGTATATATAAGAAGATATTGCGCAAAGAGATGATAATTTGCTGCAATGGCTGCAGGCGTTGGGTTGAATATCTCGTCAATATCCGTTTTTGCCTCTTTCAATAATAATTCATTTCAGTGGATCGAAGACGATGAAACTCTCGCTCAAGCAAGGCCTGCTGTGCGTAGCCGCGCTCTCGGCCGCCGCCTGGCAACTGGCCATTTCGGCGCCGGCGCCCGGAGTGGACCATGCGCAAATGCCACAAATCATTGATGACCTGCCTGCCGATTACGCAGCGGACCTGACGACGGAGCAAAGAACCCTGGTTGATCGCGGCCGATATATCGCACGCCTGGGAGATTGCGTTGCCTGCCACACCGGCAATAAATCCCAGCCCATGGGTGGTGGGCTGGCGCTGGAGACGCCATTCGGCAAGATCTATTCCACCAATATCTCGCCCGACGCCGATACGGGCATGGGCAAATACAGCTTCGAGCAGTTCGACCGCGCCATGCGCAAGGGCGTCGCGGCCGATGGCCGCAACATGTACCCGGCCATGCCCTATCCCTCCTACGCCAAGATGACGGCCGAGGACATGCAGGCCCTGTACGCCTATCTGCTGCAGGGCGTGGCGCCCGTGAAGGCGGCCAACAAGGAGTCCGACCTGGGCTTTCCCTTCAACCAGCGCTGGGGCCTGGCGCTGTGGAACTGGGTGTTTCTGGATGACACGCCCTTCCAGCCCCAGCCGCAGCAAACTGCCCAGTGGAACCGGGGTGCCTACCTGGTGCAGGGCCTGGGCCACTGCGGCGCCTGCCATACGCCGCGCGGCGTGGGCTTCCAGGAAAAGACCATGACCGGCGAGGGTAGCAAGGGCGAGTATTTCCTGGCCGGCGAGACCGTGGAGAACTGGCGCGCGCTGAGCCTGCGCAATCTGTGGACACCCGAGGAAACCGCCCAGTTGCTCAAGACCGGGCGCAACAGCCACGGCACGGTCTCCGGCAACATGGTCGATGTGGTGCAGCACAGCACGCAGTACATGAGCGATGAGGACCTGCTGGCCATTGGCACTTATCTGAAGTCGCTGCCCGCAGGCAAGAACGATCTGCCCATGCAGGTGGCCCAGGGGCCGGGGCCGGTCATCGCCCCGCATCCGGCGTCGCAGGCCTCCGGGCATGCGCCGTCCGCCACGTCGGCAGTGTCTTCCGACGTGCCTGCCGATCTCTACGCCAGCCGCGGCGGCCTGGGCTATCTGCAGTTCTGCGCCGACTGCCACCGTGCCGATGGCGGTGGCGTGAAGGACGTGTTCCCGCCACTGGCCGGCAATTTCTCGCTGCAGTCGCAGGACCCGTCCACCCTGATCCATCTGATGCTGGTGGGCTGGAAGGCGCCCGTCACGCAAAGCCATGCGCGGCCGCTGACCATGCCGGCCTTCGCACAGCTCAAGGATGCGGAGATCGCCGACATCCTCAACTTCGCCCGCAAGAGCTGGGGCCGTGCCGATGCGCGCGAGATCCATGCCAGGGAGGTGCAATCCATGCGCAAGCAGCTCGATGCCAAGGGCGAAAGCGCGCGCCCGTTCGAGACGCCGCGCCTGGCCGCCATGCTGGACGAATCCAACGCGAAGCAACTGGTCTACGGCGCCCGCCTGAACATAGAGACGCGTGACCTGCTGCCCAGGAATGTGGGCAATGCGCTGAACTGCGCCAGCTGCCACCTGAACGCGGGCACGGTGGCCGATGGTTCGCCCTATATCGGTGTCTCGGCCTTCTTCCCCGGCTATGCGCCGCGCGCGGGCCGCGTCATCACGCTGGAGGACCGCATCAATGGCTGCTTCCTGCGCTCCATGAACGGCAAGCCTCTGCCGCTGGAGTCCGACGAGATCAAGGCCATGGTGGCCTACTTCGACTGGATGCGCCGCGAAACCAAACCCGAAGACAAGGTCGAAGGCCGGGGCGTGGGCAAGATCAGCCAGTCCATTGTGCCTAACGTGGACAACGGCAAGAAGGTCTATGCGGCCCAGTGCGCGGTCTGCCATGGCGGCGAGGGCGAGGGCGTGAAGAATGCCAAGGGCCAGTGGGTCTATCCGCCGCTGTGGGGTGATGAGTCCTTCAACATCGGCGCGGGCATGGCGCGCACCTACACGGCAGCGGCCTTCGTCAAGCGCAACATGCCCATCGCCTTCCATGGCAACTTCCCGCTGGGCCAGGGCGGCCTCAGCGACCAGGAGGCCGTGGACGTGGCCGAGTACTTCAGCCACCAGCCGCGCCCGGACTTTGCCAACAAGCACAAGGACTGGCCCAAGGACAAGAAGCCGGCCGATGCGCGGTACTGAGGTACTGATGTAATCCTGAAAACACAAGGCCCGGCGCTGGGCCCGCGCCATGCGGCACCATCAACCGTGGCGCAGGCAAAAGTGTGATGCGCTGGTGGTGCGGGTTCCCGCGTCGGGCGGTGCCAACTCGCGTGCCACGGTGGCCGCGAAGCTGGCCAGGCTGGCCGTGCGCAGCGCGATGAAGGGCACGCCATGCCGCTCGCTGAGGCGCTTGAGGTTGACCACGGAATCATGGTCCACGCAGTCCACGGGGAACACCACCAGATCGACGCACGGCAGCTGTGCGGCCAGCAGGCCCTTGCGCGTCTCCAACCCGCCGTCGTGATGCAGGAACTCGCCGCCATGGCGTTGCACATGGTCGCGTATGGCAGGGGTGGAGCTGGGGCGCCCGCCCACGTAGAGAAGCTTGCGGCCCTGCAGCGCCTGCTGCTGCGCGGCATCAGGGGCCTGGGGCTGGGTGGCGGCGCGATGCAGTTCCTTTTCGGCGGCGGCCAGTTCCTCGGCCAGCCATTGCACGCGCTGCTGCAATTGCTCGGCCATCTGCTGCAGGCGGCCAGCCTCGGCCCAGGCCTGTTCGGCAGCGCGTTCTGCACGCTCGCGCCGTTCGGTGTGCATGCCCACCAGGGCGCCGGCATCGGCGGGGCGGGTCTCGCCTCCAGGGGCTGTCCCTGTCCTGAGTTGCGACAGGCGGGCTTCGAAGTCCAGGGACTGCTGGCGCAACTGGCCGGCCAGCGCATCACGTTCGAGCTGGGATTGGTGGTGGCGCTGGCGTTCGCGTTCCAGCTTGTCCTGCAGTTCCAGGTTTTCCTTTTCCAGTGCCACGAAGCGCTTGAGTTCATGCCGGTTGGCCGATCCCATCAGGTGCGACAGCATGTGCACCTCGCCAAAGGCCATTTGCCGCAGCGCAAAGCTGGTGCACTTGTGCGTGAGCAGGGCCCAGTAGGCGCCCGGAATCTCGCCCTGCTGCCAGGCCTGCTTCCACGCGGCCTCCAGTGCAGCCTCGTCCTGGGCGGCGGCAAAGCCCTTGATCACGGCGGCATGGCGCTGGTCCAGCGCCTTGTGGATGGCCTTGGACAGGTCGCCGTTCTCATGCGCCAGGCCCACGGCCTGGTGGTGCAGTTCCAGGTCGGTCTTGCCCTTGATATCCATGTGCCGGCCCATCAGCTTGCGCAGCTCGGCCGGGCTCAGGCAGGTGCCTATCACCGAGCAGTGCAGATGCGTGTCCAGCTGGTAGAGCCGGGTGCGCGCCTGGGCGTGCGCTGCGCCGCCATGCTCTTCGCGGACATGGTCGTGCCCGCAGCACTGGCCGTCCCCGGACTGCAACGCGCCGGCCGACACGGCGGCGCCCAGGGCGGCCATGCCGCCTGCGCTGAGTTTGAAGGGGGGCGTCAACATCGGAAGGCCTCTCATGGATGGGCTGGTGCAGTTCGTAATATACGATTAAGCATAGCGCGGCGTGTGCCAGAGGTTCACATAGTTGACTGCCGTTAGCCGATGGAGTGTCGGCGCGCGGCGCGCTCAGGCCGCGCGCTGCAAAAGTACGGGCACGGAAGACGCCAGCAGCGCCACGCCGGACAGGCACAGCAGGCCCAGCACGATCTGCCGGAACCGCGCCTCGCTGATGCCGATATAGAGCCTGGAGCCCAGCAGCGATGGAATGAGCATGGCCGGCGCCACGATGGCGAACAGCGGCAGCATGCTGCGCGTGACCATGCCGGTGCCCAGGTAGGTGGCCATGGTCACGGCCAGCATGGACAGGTTGAAGTTCTGGATGACCGAGCGCTGCTCATCCTTGGGGTAGCCGCGCAGCGTGCACCACAGCGTGGGCAGCGTGCCCGTGAAGCCGCCCAGTCCGCCCATCACGCCGCCCGCCAGGCCCACGGCACCATCGGCCAGGCGGCCGCCGCGCGCCAGCCTGGGCAGCCGGGCCGACAGCAGCATCACTGGGCACCACAGCACCAGCATGCCGCCCAGCAGGGCCTTGAACCAGGCCATGTCCAGGTGCGGCAGCAGCAAGACGCCCAGCGGAATGCCGGCAAGACCGCCCAGGATGAAGGGCAGCAGCTTTGCCAGCGCAAACCCGCGCCGCACGGTGATGGCCGACAGCACCTGGCCCAGCAGCGAGCCGAAGACGGTGAGCACGGCCGCATCGCGCGGCTCCAGCACCCATGCCCAGAACGACATGGCCACCATGCCGAAGGCAAAGCCCGACAGGCCCTGCACGAATCCGGCCGCCGCCGCGCCCAGCGCGATGATGAAAAACATGCCATCCATGGTCTGCCTGGTCCTTTCGTTTTGGGTGCGCAAGACGCAGGAATTCTGGAACGCGTGCATAAGCAGAAATTCGTTTGTTTTTATTGTTCAATATGGTTTTGCTTATGACGCGCCACGCCTGAATCCATGCCGCAAAACCGCACTGCATCGACCGCTGCCCAACTGGCCCACCGCATGGCCACGCGCCTGAAGATGAAGCATTTGCTGCTGCTGCGCTCCATCAGCGAGCTGGGCACGCTGACCCGCGTGGCCGAGCGCATGGCCACCAGCCAGCCCGCCGTGACCCAGGCCCTGGCCGAGCTGGAGTCATTGTTCGGCGCGCCGCTGTTCCTGCGTTCTGCGCGCGGCATGGAGCCAACGGAGCTGGGCGCGCTGGTGCTGGCGCGCGCCCGGGGCATGCTGGCCGATCTGGACCATTGGGCCCACGACATCGAGGCCGTGGGGCAGCAGCGTGCGGCGCACCTGCAGGTGGGTGTCATCCCCTTCTTGCCGGCGCGCATGCTGGCCGATGCTATCGGCAGGACGCGGCCGCAAGGCCGGCGCATCACGGTCACGCTGCATGAGGACACCAGCGACCGCCTGCTGCAAAAGTTGCGCGCACATGAGCTGGACTGTGTGATTGGCCGCGCCTCGGCTGTGCTGGACATGAGCGGCATACGGCACAGCGTGCTTTATGAGCAGGAGCCTCGCCTGATCGCCCACCGCAGCCTGGCCACGCGGCTGGGGCGCCGACCTCTGCAATGGGCCGAACTCACGGGGCTTGACTGGGTGCTGGGCCAGCGCCGCACGCCCATGCGCGAGCAGATCACCGACTTTTTTCTGCGCGCGGGCGTGGAGCCGCCGCCGCCGTTTGTGGAAACGCTCTCGGCCAAGGTGATCGGCGAACTGGTGGCGGCCAATGAGCGGGCCGTGTCCATCGTGCCGGCCGACATTGCCGAGGAGCTGGTGCGCATCGCGGGCGTGGGCATCGTGCGCCACCGTTTTGGCTGGACCCTTCCGCCCATCACCCTGTTCGAGCGCAAGGCGGGCGGGCAGTACGAGGAGCAGCGCCTGTTCGCCCAGGCCCTGAAGGAGGTTTGCTCCGATCAGGATTGACTGGTGGCCGGCTTGAAGAGCGCAGCCAGCAGCGGCGCCAGCGTGGGAAATTCCAGGGCAAAGCGGGCGCGGTCCACGAAGAAGGCCTCGCAGGCCACGGCGAAGAATTCGGCGGGCGCCGTGGCGCCATAGCCGTCCAGCCAGGGCCATTCGCCACCAAAGCGCTCGGCGATGGTGATCTGCTCACGGAAGGCGTCGTAGGCCGGTGCCCAGGCGGCCTGCCATATCTCGCGGGCCTGGCGCGCGGAGCTGCTGCCCATGAAGCCCGGCGGCAGGGGCGGGCAGCCGTCGGCACCGCCGTTGCGCATGTCGATCTTGTGGGCGAATTCATGGATCACCACGTTGGCTACCTGGCCGCCGTGACCGTGGTGGCTGGCATGCGGCCCGCGGCCTGCGCCAATGGCCTGCCAACTGAGCATGACGGGGCCGCCATGCATGGCCTCGCCCATGATCACTTCGTCGTAGTCGTGGATGACGCCGGCCTCGTCCATGCTCTGGCGCCGCGCCACGGCATCGCCCGGGTGCACCACGATGCCGACAAAGTCGTCATACCAGGACAGCGCGCCCTGCGGCTCGCCCCAGTGCAGCAGGGGCAGGCAGGCCTGGGCGGCAATCTCCAGCGCCATGGCATCGCTCACTTGCAGGCCGTGCGCGCCGTGGAAGCGCTTGCGCTGCAGGAAGACGGCGGCCAGGGCGCGCAGCTTGGATTGCTCCTCCAGCGTCAGCGACGCGAGAAAAGGGTAGGCGGCCAGCGTGGACAGCCACAGCGGCGCAGGAATCTCGGGCACCGGCGACACCGTGGAGCGTGCGCGGCGGCCCAGTCTGCGGACCCAGCGGCCCAGTTGTTGCCAAAGGCTCATGGCGGGCTGGCCTGTTCAAGAACGTCGGACAGTGGCAGGCGCCGCAGGCCCATGCCGCGCTCCCAGCGCAGCACCTCGGCGCGGGGCACGGGCGCCGCCAGATCCCAGTCGCTGAGCACGATGCGCCGCAGGCCATCGCCCAGGTCATGGTCGGCCGGGCGGTGCGTGTGGCCGTGGATCAGGGCGGTGGCACCTGCGGCACGCAGCCAGCTGCGCGTGGCCTGCGCGTCAAGGTCGGCATAGGTGGGCATGGCGGCGCCATGGCCGTCCGATTCCCGCTTGCGCGATTCGCTCTCCTGCCGAATGCCGCGTGCCTGGTCGCGGCGCACCTGCAGCGGCTGGGCCAGGAAGCCGGCCTGCCAGGCCGCCGAGCGGGCCATGGCGCGAAAGCGCTGGTAGTCCACATCGTCCAGGCACAGGGCATCGCCATGGCTGAGCAGGATGCGCTGGTCGCCGCAGTCAAGCACGGTGGGATCGGTCAGCGTGGTCGTGCCGCACAGCGCATCGAACTGCGCGCCGGTCAGGAAGTCGCGGTTGCCCTGCATGAAGAACAGCGGCGTGCGGGTGGCTGCCGCGCGCATGGCGGTGGCGCATTCGGCCTCGAAGCTGCCCGGCTCTAGCAGGGCGTCGTCACCCACCCAGACCTCGAACAGGTCGCCCAGCAGAAAGACGGCATCGGCCCGCGTGGCGGCCAGGTAGTTCAGGAAGGCCTGCACGGTGGCGGGCTCGCTGGCCTGCAGGTGCAGGTCCGAGATGAACTCCAGCGTGCGCCAGCCCGCAGGCAGTGTCCACTCGGCCGCAATGGGCGGCACGGGAAGAGGGCGGGGCGCGGCGGTCTGGGCCATGGGACGGGGCACCCGGCAAGGGCGCTGCATGAAGGGCTGTAGGAGCCTTGGGACGGCTCTGGAGCGGGTCTGTTGTCCATGCGCACGGCCTGGTGCCATGCGCATGGACAACAGGGCGGCCGGACCCCAAAGGGCACGGCCGCCGAGTGTGCGGAAGCGCCTGATTACAGGGCCACGGCCTTTTCGATGATCACGTCATCCTTGGGCACGTCCTGGTGGCCGCCGTTGCGGCCGGTCTTCACGCCACGCAGCTTGTCCACGATCTCGGTGCCCTTGACCACCTTGCCGAACACGGCATAGCCCCAGCCCTGTGCGCTGGGCGAGGTGTGGTTCAGGAAGCCGTTGTCGGCCACGTTGATGAAGAACTGGGCGGTGGCCGAGTGCGGGTCGCCGGTACGGGCCATGGCCAGGGTGTACTTGTCGTTCTTCAGGCCGTTCTTGGCCTCGTTCTCGATGGGAGCGTCCGTCTCCTTTTGCTTCATGCCGGGCTCGAAGCCGCCGCCCTGGATCATGAAGCCATCGATGATGCGATGGAAGATGGTGTTGTTGTAGTGGCCCTTGTTCACATAGGCCAGGAAGTTCTCTGCGCTCTTCGGGGCCTTGGCGGCGTCGAGTTCGATGGTGATGACGCCGTGGTCGGCGATGTGGAGTTCGACTTGGGGATTGCTCATGGCGATTCCTTGTTGGATGGAGGGGAAGGGCGTGCCACGCAAGGCGCGGCGCGCGGTTTACTTGACTTCGGTGGCCGAGAGGATGGTCACCGGCTTGGTGGGTACATTCTGGTGCATGCCCTGGTTGCCCGTGGCCACCGTGCGGATTTTGTCCACCACGTCCATGCCCTGGACCACGCGGCCGAAGACGGCGTAGCCGTGTCCATCGGGCTTGGGCGCGTTGAGCATGTCGTTGTTCACCACGTTGATGAAGAACTGCGAGGTGGCCGAGTTGGGGTTGCCCGTGCGCGCCATGGCGATGGTGCCCCGGTCATTCTTGAGGCCGTTGCCCGCTTCCAGCGGAATCGGCGCGCGCGTGGGCTTTTCCTTGAGGCTGGCATCCATGCCGCCGCCCTGGATCATGAAGCCGTCCATCACGCGGTGGAACACCGTGCCGTCATAGTGCTTGTCGCGCACGTACTGCATGAAGTTGGCCACGGTCTTGGGTGCCTTGGCTTCGTTCAGCTCCAGCACGATGTCGCCCATGCTGGTCTTGATCTGCACCTTGGGCGTGGCGTTCTGCGCCATGGCGGGCAGGGCGGTGAAAAGGGAAGCGGCCAGGGCCATGCCGGCCAGGGAAAGCGACGCAATGCGGCGTGTGGTCATGCGAATCTCCTGTGAAAGCCAAAGGGCTGGGGGATGGAGTGGGGAAAACCGGGCAGGTTCCTGCGGGTGCGCGCCAGGCATGGCAAGACCCGATCGACCGCCGCACGCGCGCTGGCGCAAGGGCTGCGCGCGTGGGCCGGGGCCTACTTGGCGGCGGTGACGGGTGCCAGCAGGTCGCGCAGCAGCTTGAGCTTGGGGCGCACGCTGGCCGCGCGGCCATCCAGGCCTTGCGCCTTGGAGTAGGCCTCGTAGGCCAGGCGGGCATGGATGTCGCCCAGGTTCTCGTAGGCGACGCCGTAGTTGGGGTTGTTGCGCACGGCGGATTCGAGCGCGGAGCGCGCCTTGTCGAGCTGGTTCTGGCCAGCATAGATGACCGCCAGATTGTTGTAGGGCTCGGGCAGCTCGGGGTAATCCTCGATGAGCTGGTTCAGCGCGGCGATGGCCTCGTCTGTCTTGCCGCTGTCGGTCAGTGCAACCGCCTTGAGAAAGCGCATCTGCGGGTCGCGTGCGTTCTTGGCCAGATAGGCATCGGCGCGTGCCAGCGCCTGGGTGCTCTTGCCGTTGCGCAGCAACTGATTCACTTCCGTATAGTCGTCGGCGTGGGCGTGGCCTGTTGCGAGCAGGGCCGCCAGTGCCGCGAGGCGCAGGGCGGAGCGAAACGAGTTGCGTAGAGGCATGTAGGTGCTTTCGGGGCCTCGGGGGAATGCCCCGCGGCGCGGGCTTATACTGCGGTCAATTGTAGCTGAGGGGTGTGCTGGGTCACACGGGCTCTGCGCCTGCCGCTCCTGCTCCCTGCTGAGCAATGCCTGCATCGGCGCCAAGGGTCCGGCGGCGCGTGGGACGCGCCCCCTGCAGCGACCCTTTCTCCCCTGATAAACATCCATGAGTTTGCGTATCTACAACACGCTGTCGCGTGCATTGGAAGCGTTTTCGCCAATCGAACCGGGCCATGTGCGCATGTATGTGTGCGGCATGACCGTGTACGACCTGTGTCACCTGGGACACGCACGCTCCATGGTCGCTTTCGATGTGGTGCAGCGCTGGCTGCGTGCCAGCGGCCATCGCGTGACCTATGTGCGCAACATCACCGACATCGATGACAAGATCATCCGTCGCGCCGTCGAGAACGGCGAGACCATCCGCTCGCTGACCGACCGCATGATCGACGCCCTGCACCAGGACGCCGACGCCCTGGGCATCGAGCGCCCCACGCATGAGCCGCGCGCCACCGAATACGTGCCGCAGATGCTGTCCATGATCGGCCGTCTGCAGGACAAGGGCTTGGCCTATCAGGGCACGGATGGCGACGTGAACTTCGCCGTGCGCAAATTCCCCGGCTACGGCAAGCTGTCGGGCAAGTCGCTGGACGAATTGCAGGCCGGCGAACGCGTGGCCGTGCAGGACGGCAAGCAGGATCCGCTGGACTTCGTGCTGTGGAAAAGCGCCAAGCCCGCCGAGCCGGAAGAGGTCAAGTGGGCCAGCCCCTGGGGCGTGGGCCGTCCCGGCTGGCACATCGAGTGCTCGGCCATGGGCTGCGAGATGCTGGGCGAGAGCTTCGACATCCACGGCGGCGGTGCCGACCTGCAGTTCCCGCATCACGAAAACGAGATCGCCCAGAGCGAAGGCGCGACCGGCAAGCCGTTCTCGCAGGTCTGGATGCACAACGGCTTCATCAACGTGGACAACGAGAAGATGTCCAAGTCGCTGGGCAACTTCTTCACCATCCGCGACGTGCTCAAGGAGTACGACGCCGAGACCGTGCGCTTCTTCGTCGTGCGCAGCCACTACCGCAGCCCGCTGAACTACAGCGACGTGCACCTGAACGACGCACGCGGCGCACTCAAGCGCCTGTACACGGCGCTGAGCCTGGTCGCGCCCGCCGAGGTTGCCATCGACTGGAATCATCCCGCTGCCGCACGCTTCAAGGCGGCCATGGACGAGGACTTCGGCACGCCCGAGGCCGTGGCCGTGCTGTTCGAGCTGGCTGCCGAAGTCAACCGCAGCAAGAGTGCCGAGACGGCGGGCCTGCTCAAGGCATTGGCCGGCTGCCTGGGGCTGCTGCAGGGCGACCCGCAGGCCTTCCTGCAGGCGGGCACTTCGGAGATGGATGCCGGTGCCATCGAGGCGCAGATTGCCGCACGCGCAGCCGCCAAGGCGGCCAAGGACTGGGCCGAGGCCGACCGCATCCGCAAGGCGCTGCTGGAACAGGGCATCGTGCTCAAGGACTCCCCCGCAGGCACGACCTGGGAGGCAGCCGCAAAGGGCTGATCCGTATGCCTTGCCAGATGTGCCGCGCCAGGTGCGGGGAGGTGCTTTGATGGCCTCCGCCAAACCCCTGGACACCATGGATTTCGAGCAGTTGCCGTTGGTGGCCGATCTGCCCGTGCCCGAACAGCAACCGGCCCCGCTGCCGATGGTGACGCTGGGCGCGCGCGCAGGATCGGCGCCTGCGGCAGCCGCTGCCGCTGCCTCCGCTCCCAAGGCCAAGATATCCCTGCCCGCACCGCCCGAGGGTGCCCCGGCCTACTGGGCCGAGGCCTGCCGCCAGCTGGTGCGGCGCGATCGCGTGATGAAGCGCCTGATCCCGCGCTTTGCCCACCTGGCCTTGCAGCCCGGCGGCGATGCCTTCGCCACGCTGGCGCGCTCCATCGTGGGCCAGCAGATCTCGATGAAGGCTGCGCAGACGCTGTGGAACAAGTTCGCGCGCCTGCCCGCCCGCATGGCGCCTGACCTGGTGCTCAAGCTCAAGGTGGACGACATGCGCGCCGTGGGCCTGTCTGCCCGCAAGGTGGACTACCTGGTGGACCTGGCCATGCACTTCACCGAGCACCGCCTGCACCAGGACGACTGGCAGGGCATGAGTGACGAAGCCATCGTGGCCGAGCTCATGTCCATCCGCGGCGTGGGCCGCTGGACCGCCGAGATGTTCCTCATCTTCTACCTGCAGCGGCCCAATGTGCTGCCGCTGGACGATGCAGGCCTGATCTCGGGCATCAGCCAGAACTATTTTTCAGGCGACCCCGTCAGCCGCAGCGAGGCGCGTGAGGTTGCCGAGGCCTGGAAGCCGTGGTGCACCGTGGCGACTTGGTATATTTGGCGCTCGCTCGAACCGCAGCCTGCAGCCTGAAGACAAACCGATCACACCCGATCAACCCCCGTTTTCCGGCCGGAACGCATGCACCGTGCCTGGCTGGGACAAGGAGAAACAAGTTGGCGAAAAAGAACTTTCTGGATTTTGAGCAGCCCATCGCCGAGCTCGAATCCAAAATCGAGGAACTGCGCTACGTGCAGACCGAAAGCGCAGTCGATATCTCGGAAGAGATCGAGCAGCTCAGCAAAAAAAGCCTGCAGCTGACCAAGGACATCTACAGCGACCTCTCGCCCTGGCAGATCACCAAGATCGCGCGCCATACCGAGCGTCCCTACACGCTGGACTATGTGCGCGACTGCTTCACCGACTTCATCGAGATGCACGGCGACCGGCACTTTGCCGACGACCAGTCCATCGTGGGCGGGCTGGCGCGCTTCAATGGCATTTCCTGCATGGTCATCGGCCACCAGAAGGGCCGCGACACCAAGGAGCGCACGCTGCGCAACTTCGGCATGACGCGCCCCGAGGGCTACCGCAAGGCCCTGCGCCTCATGAAGACGGCCGAAAAGTTCGGCCTGCCGGTCTTCACCTTCGTGGACACGCCTGGCGCCTTCCCCGGCATCGAAGCCGAAGAGCGCGGCCAGTCCGAAGCCATCGGCCGCAACATCTACGAAATGGCCCAGCTGCAGACCCCCATCATCACCACCGTCATCGGTGAAGGTGGATCGGGCGGCGCCCTGGCCATTGCTGTCGCTGACCAGGTGCTGATGCTGCAATACGCCGTCTACTCCGTGATCAGCCCGGAAGGCTGCGCCTCCATCCTCTGGAAGACCGGCGAAAAGGCCCAGGACGCGGCCGATGCCATGGGCATCACGGCCCACCGCCTCAAGGCCCTGGGCCTGGTGGACAAGATCGTCAACGAGCCCGTGGGCGGCGCCCACCGCGACCCCAAGCAAATGGCCGCCTTCCTCAAGCGCGCGCTGGGCGATGCGTATCGCCAGCTGGCGGACCTCAAGCCCAAGGAACTGCAGGACCGCCGTTACGAGCGCCTGCAAAGCTACGGACGCTTCGCCGATACCAAGGCCGACAACCGCTGAAGGCCCGCGCCACGCTCTGGCACACTGAACGGCTCCCCCTGGGAGCCGTTTGCTTTTTGCGCCAATCCCTGGCCCGCGTCCTGATACCTCTGATCCAAGCCTGTGGAAATTCCGATCACCGACCCGCTGCGCAATGTTCCGGCAGCCGCTCCAGATGCTGCGCCAGGTGCCGCTTTGGACGCGGCCATCCATCGCTTTGCGCCGCAACTGCCGCTGGCCGTGGCCTTCAGCGGCGGTGCGGACTCCACGGCGCTGCTGCTGGCCTGCGCCGAGCGCTGGCCGGGCCAGGTCGTGGCCATCCATGTGCACCACGGTCTGCAGTCGGCGGCCGATGCCTTTGTCGGCCAGTGCGAGAAAGTCTGCGCTCAGCATGCCGTTCCTTTGAAGATTCGCCGCGTGGACGCACGCCACGCGCCGGGCCAGAGTCCCGAGGACGCCGCACGCCAGTTGCGCTACGCAACGCTGATAGAGGCTGCCCGCGAACCCTGGCCTGGGCAGGGCGCTGGCGGAGAGCCCTTGCCGCCCGTTCGCAGCATGGCGTTGGCGCAACATGCGGACGACCAGGTCGAGACGCTGCTGCTGGCCCTGTCTCGCGGCGCCGGTGTGGCCGGGTTGGCTGCCATGCCGGCGCAGTGGAGCAGGGCGGATCTCGAATGGCATCGTCCGCTGCTTGATGTGCCCGGCCAGGTCCTGCGTGACTGGCTTGCGGCGCGTGGCCAGGCGTGGGTGGAAGACCCGACCAATGCCGACGCGCGCTATACGCGCAATCGCATCCGCGCCCAGTTGCTGCCCGCGCTGCAGCAGGCCTTTCCCCAGTTTCGCGCCACGTTCGCGCGCAGCAGCCGGCATTGCGCCGAGGCGGCCGAACTTCTGCAGGAGTTGGCGCAGGCCGATCTGGCGGCCATCGGCACCCCCCCCAGCATCACCGCCTTGCAGGCGCTGAGCCCCGCGCGCCAGGCCAATGTGCTGCGCCACTGGCTGCGCAGCGTGCATGCCACCACGCCCAGTGCCGCGCAGCTCGATCAGCTGCTCGCGCAGATCGGCGTTTGCCGTACGCGAGGCCACCGCATCTATCTCAAGATGGGGCGGGGTTTTGTGCGGCGCCTGGGGTCGGTGCTCGATTGGTACAATTGACGAGTTTTGGTCCAACTTTGTACGAAAACCGGCGGCGCGCCAAAACCAAACGGCTTGCGCAAGACGGGTCCGGGCGGACATTTCGCTTCATGCGCAGTCCTCTCGAACATCCTGGCTTGCACAAGCATCCCTCTGTCGTACAGCGCCGTGGCAAGCAGTTTCGTCACCCTGATATCCAATGGCACTGATCGTTCATAAATACGGCGGCACCTCGATGGGCTCGACAGAGCGCATCCGCAACGTTGCCAAGCGCGTGGCCAAGTGGGCTCGTGCCGGTCACCAGATGGTGGTCGTCCCCAGCGCCATGAGTGGCGAAACCAACCGTCTGCTGGGTCTGGCCAGCGAGCTGGCTCCCGGCTCGGCCAAAACGGCGTACTACCGTGAACTCGACATGCTGGCCTCCACGGGCGAGCAGGCGTCGTCGGCACTGCTGGCCATTGCGCTGCAGGCCGAAGGCGTGGAAGCCATCAGCTTCTCGGGCTGGCAAGTTCCCGTGCGCACCGACAGCAGCTTCACCAAGGCACGCATCGAGTCCATCGACGACAAGCGCGTTCGCGCCGAACTCGATGCCGGCCGTGTGGTCATCATCACGGGCTTCCAGGGCATTGATCCCAACGGACATGTCACCACGCTGGGGCGTGGCGGCTCCGACACCTCGGCCGTGGCCGTGGCTGCGGCGCTGAAGGCGGCCGAGTGCCTTATCTATACCGACGTGGACGGCGTCTACACCACCGACCCGCGCGTGGTGCAGGCCGCCAAGCGCCTGAACACAGTGAGCTTCGAGGAAATGCTGGAAATGGCCAGCCTCGGCTCGAAGGTGCTGCAGATCCGCTCGGTGGAATTTGCCGGCAAGTACAAGGTGCCCATGCGCGTGCTCTCCAGCTTCACGCCCTGGGACATCGACCTGGAGGAGGAATCCACCTCCGGCACGCTGATTACTTTTGAGGAAGACGAAAAAATGGAAAAGGCCGTCGTATCCGGCATCGCATTCAACCGCGGCGAAGCCAAGATCTCCGTTCTCGGCGTGCCCGACACCCCCGGCATCGCCTACGGCATCCTGGGTCCGGTGGCTGATGCCAACATCGAAGTCGATGTGATCATCCAGAACATCAGCAAGGAAGGTAAAACCGACTTCAGCTTCACCGTCAGCCAGGGCGACTACCAGCGCGCCATGGAGCTGCTGCGCGACAAGGTCGTGCCCGCCCTGGGTGCCACCGAAGTCGTCGGCAACCCCAACATCGCCAAGGTCAGCATTGTCGGCATCGGCATGCGCAGCCATGTGGGCGTGGCATCCACCATGTTCCGTGCACTGAGCCAAGAGGGCGTGAACATCCAGATGATCTCCACCTCCGAGATCAAGACCTCCGTCGTCATTGACGAAAAGTACCTGGAGCTGGCCGTGCGCGCCCTGCACACCGCCTTCGGTCTCGACAAGCCGGAATAAAATCATCGTTTTGCCGAAACCGGCAAAAAAGCACGTTACAATAACGTCATTCCGGAAACGTGACCGAGTGGCCGAAGGTGCTCCCCTGCTAAGGGAGTATGGGGTGTAGAGCCTCATCGAGGGTTCGAATCCCTCCGTTTCCGCCAGGATAGAAAAAAGCCACCCGCAAGGGTGGCTTTTTTTATGAGAGGGTTGCTTCGGTGGCCTGATCCGGTGGTTGGAGTTGATGCTCTGGTTGCTGCGGTAGGATTCTTGTTGTTGGCGGGTTGAAAAAACGTGCTACAATGCAAGGCTATGCTGAAGAGAGGCGATGCAGATCGCTGGTGTTGAAAAGATCAAAGAAATTTGATTGCAACGACGCTAAAAACTGTGCTATAATTCAAGGCTCCGCTGATCGCAGCGAGTCGGGAGC
>NZ_JBQZGF010000018.1:0-74507 GCF_052692095.1 Delftia sp. NA_296.1
GCGCTTCTTTGCCTACTTTCTTATCGCGCGATAAGAAAGTAGGTCGGCCGCCGGGCCGAACCCCGGCCTCGAAAAACAACCACCCGGCAGGGGCAAAAAACAGAACACAAAGACCTACTCAGCCACCTGCCTCAACGTATCCATCACAGGCCTCCTCAACACCTCCCGCAACGCCCACCACCCCGCCATCCAGGCCAGCAAGGCCCCGGCAACGGCCCCCGCCAGCGGAGCCCACCAGGGCACGGTCCAGTTGAACTCGAACACCCAGCGCGCCAGGGCCCAGCCCACGGCCCCGGCCGCGCAGCTGGCCAGGAAACCCGCCAGCAGGCCAACGCCAGCCAGCTCGGCGCGCTGCACCTGCGCCAGCAGCCGCGCCTGGGCACCGACGGCGCGCATGATGGCGTACTCGCGGGCGCGCTCCTCGCGCGTGGCGGTGACGGCGGCGAAGAGCACGACCAGGCCGGCGGCCAGGGTGAAGCCGAAGAGGAATTCCACCGCGCGTATCACCTGGTCCAGCACGCGCTGCACCTGGGCCAGCGTGGTGCTCAGGTCCACGTTGGTGATGTTGGGAAACTCGCGCACCAGGGCGTTGTCGAAGCCCGCCACGTCGGGCGCGCGGTAGGCGGCCAGGTAGCTTACGGCCACGTCGTCCAGGTGGTCCACGGGATAGATGACGAAGAAGTTGGCACGCATCGATCCCCAGTCCACCTTGCGCAGGCTGGTGATGCGCGCCTCGCTGGGCACGCCGCCCACGTCGAAGCCCAGCGTGTCGCCGAGCTTGAGGCCCAGGGTCTCGGCAATGCCGTCCTCCACGCTGATCTCGCCCTTGGCGCCAGGCGTCCAGGTGCCCGCCGTGATGAGGTTGTGTGCGGGCGCCTGCGCCGTGGTGGAGAGGTTGAACTCCCGGTCCACCAGGCGCTTGGCGCGGTCTTCGCTGAAGTCGTCGGGGCTGACCGGCTTGCCGTTGACGGTGACCAGACGCCCCCGGATCATGGGGAACCAGTCATAGGAGGTGACGCCAGCCTTGTCCAGCGCCGCGCGGAAACCGTCGGCCTGCTCGGGCTGCACGTTGATGACGAAGCGGTTGGGCGCATTGGCCGGCGTGGCCTGGCGCCAGCTGCCGATGAGGTCGGTGCGCAGCAGCACCAGCAGCATGAGCGCCAGCAGCCCCACGGCCAGGCTGCTGATCTGCACCACGGCATAGGCGGGGCGCGCGGCGATCTGGCGCGTGGCCAGCACCAGCCAGCGCGGCGCCGTGCTCTCGTGCACCAGGCGGCGCAGCACCTGCACGGCCAACCAGCCCAGGGCCGCGAACAGCAGCACGGCCACGGCAAAGCCGCCCACGGCGATCAAGCCCAGCTTGATGTCGCGGCTGGCCGCCAGCAGCAAGGCCGCAAAGCCTGCCACGCCCACGGCCAGCACCACCACCGAGGCTGGCTTGAGCGCGCCCAGGTCGCGGCGCATGACGCGCAGCGGCGGCACGCGCGCCAGCTGCAACACGGGCGGCAGGCCAAAGGCCAGCAGCAGGGTCAGCCCCATGCCCACGCCGAAGGCCGCAGGCCACAGGCCTGGTGCGGGCAAGGCGGTTTCCACCAGCCCGGCCAGCAGCAGCACGAACACATGGTGGATGGCCCAGCCCAGCAGCACGCCCGCGGCGCTGGAGGCCAGGCCGACCAGCACGAACTCCACCGTGTAGGCGCCCGCAATGCGCCGCTGGCTCTGGCCCAGCACGCGCAGCATGGCCGAGGCGTCGAGGTGGCTGTTGGCAAAGCCGCGCGCAGCCAGGGCCACGGCCACGGCCGACAGCAGCGCCGCCAGCAGGGCGACCAGGCTCAGGAATTTCTCGGCGCGGTCCAGCGTCTGGCGCATCTCGGGGCGGCCGCTGTCCAGCGACTCCACGCGCACGCCATGCACGCCGGGCGCCTTGGCCTGCTGCTCGGCCCAGACGCGGTAGCGCTGCACGGCCGACTCGGAGCCATCACCCGCGCCGGCCACGGCCAGGCGGTAGGTGATGCGGCTGGCCGGCTGCACCAGGCCCGTGGCGGCCAAGTCGGCGGAGGTGATCATCACGCGCGGCGCAAAGTTCATGAAGCCCGCACCCCGGTCGGGCTCGATGGAGATGATGCGCGCCACGCGCAGTTGGGCGTCGCCCAGCAGCAGCATGTCCCCCACGCCTATGCCCAGCGACTCCAGCAGCGGCGCATCGACCCAGGCCTCGCCCCGCGCCGGTATCTCGCGCGTGGCCCGGTCGGCCGCGCCGGGGGCATCGGCCACGCGCAGGCTGCCGCGCAGCGGATAGCCTTCGGGCACGCTCTTGAGCGCCACCAGGCGGCTCATGCCGCCTTGCGCGTCGCTGGCGCGCGCCATGGTCGGGAAGCTGGATGTCTCCAGGGCCTGCAGCCCTTCGGCGCGTGCGCGCTCGGCAAAGGCCGGCGCCGTGGGGTTGTCGCCCACCACGACCACGTCGCCGCCCAGCAGCTGGCGCGCATCGCGCTGCAGCCCCGCCTGCAGCCGGTCGGCAAAAAAGCCCACCGAACTGAGCGCGGCCACGGCCAGCATCACGGCGACGATCAACAGGCGCAACTCGCCCGCGCGCAGGTCGCGCCACAGGGTGCGCCAACCCAGGGTCCATGCAGAAGATCCATTCATGCCGCGCAGATTAGCGCAGGCGAAGATGGGCACCCGGGCGCCACGGCTATTGGCACGGCCGTTCAGAACGATTGGCGCGGCCGTTCAGAACATCAGCCGCAGGCCAAGGTCCAGCCCGAGCGCGCCGGCCGGCTGCATGCCGCCCGTAGTCAGGTAGCCGGGCTGGGGCAGGATGGCCGGGTTGCTGACCACCAGCGGCGTCACGCCCATCACGCCCGGGTTGTTGCGCCCGTTGCCCACGCTGATGCGCGACACCGTGGCGTACAGCGCCGTGCGTTTGGACAGCGGGTGCACATAGCCCAGGGCGAGCTTGTTCACCGAGGAATCGCCGTCGGCCAGGCCCTGGCCATTCCTGAACTGCACGCGCGCATAGGAGGCGCGCAGCGCCCCCTGGCCCACGGGGATGTTCACGCCGGCCAGCACGCCCAGGTAGCGGTCGTTGATGGCGGCCAGCGTGCCGGCGTCGCGCCGCTCGTTGCGCACGCCGGACCATTCGCCAAACAGCTTGACCGGGCCGAAGTCATAGGAGCCGCCCAGGTTCAGCGAGCGGATCTTTTCCGCGCCGGCGCCCGAGGTGCCCAGGGTGTTCTCGCCATAGCCCAGCGCCACATCGGCCGCCCCCATGGCCCAGCCGATGCGGGCACCCGCGTAGCGCCCCCGCTTCGAGCTGTTCTCGGCAAAGGCGTACATGGCCTGCCCGTAGACGCCGCCCAGGCCTGGCGGCAGGAAGTAGCCGATGGAGTTGCCTGCGCGCAGATAGGTGTCCGTGCCCGCCGACAGCCCGCCGCCCAGCAGTCCGCCCGTGGCCAGCGCACGGGCGATGGCCAGGTTGCTGTTGACCACGGCGATCAGGTTGGTGCCCACGCCGTTGACGGTGAAGGGGTCGAAGGCCCAGTCGTTCAGAAACGAAGGCGTGTGGTCGCGCCCCATGCGCAGCTCGCCCAGGCGGCCGGACAGGCTGATGGTGGCGCGCCGCCCGAAGTTGAGCGCGCCGCCGCCCGTGTCATTGGCCACCGGCGCCTCCAGCCACAGGCCGGCCATGAGGCCGCCGCCCAGGTCTTCGCTGGCGCGTATGCCGATGCGGCTGGCCAGGTTGCCCGAAGGCGACAGCGCCCAGGTGCTTTGCCGCGCCGAGCGCGCGGGGCCCGCGTCCCAGGATTCGCTGCGCACGCTGTAGCGGCTGATGCCGGCGTCCATCACGCCGAACAGCGTGACCGAGGTGGGCGCCTGGGCGGCGGCCGCGCCTGTCAGACACAGCAGGCCCAGCGCGTGCAGGCCGCAGGGATGGGGGTGAAGTCGGGGCATGGGGGTCTCCTGTTCGTCGTGGGGCTGGCGCGGTCCTGCGCCACGAATCGACTCTAGGAAAGCCATCGCGCCGCTTCTTGGCAGTTCATGCCAACGGCTTTGCAATTCACGACATGCGCGGGTTGCCCTGGTCAGGGTTGCCATGGATTTGTCCCAACAAGGCAAATGCCTGTCCCCCAATGGCAAGTCCCGGGAAAGCGGGCTTTCGATACTGGATGCCAGAACACGGAACAAGGAGACACGGATATGAGACTGCCCCACGCCATCGCCACGCTGCTCGCGGGCTGCGCCATCGCCATCGCCGGTACGGCCTGGAGCCGCCAGCCGCTCAGGCTCATCGTGCCCGCACCGCCGGGCGGCACCATGGATATCGTGGCGCGCGTCGTGGGCCAGCAGCTCGCGTCTGAAACAGGCCAGGCCGTGGTGATAGACAACCGCCCGGGCGCGGGCGGCCTGCTGGGCATGCAGACCCTGCTGCAGGCGCCCGCCGATGGACAGACGCTGCTGGTGGGCGCAAGCAACCTGCTGGCCGAGATCCCCCATGTGATCAAGATGCCCTTCGATCCGCTCAAGGACCTGGTGCCCCTGGCCTCGCTGGCCCGCTCGGGCGTGGTGCTGGTGGCCGGGGCCAGCCAGCCCGCCCAGGACTTGCAGGAGCTGCTCGCGCAGCTCAAGGCACGCAAAGGCCAGACCAGCTTTGCCAGCTACAGCCCCGGCACCGTGTCGCACTACGCCGGCCTGATCCTCAGCGACAAGGCGGGCCTGGACCTGCAGCACGTGGGCTACGCGGGTTCGCCGCCGGCCGTGCAGGCCCTGCTGGGCGGCCAGGTGGACGTCATGTTCGACGGCATGCTGACCTCGGTGCCCCTGATCAGGGCCGGCAAGCTGCGTGCCTACGCGTTCTCCGGCCCCCGGCGTTCGCGCCATCTGCCCCAGGTGCCGACCACCGCCGAACTCGGCTACCCCGAGCTGCAGTTTCGCGGCTGGGTGGGCCTGATCGCGCCGGCCCGCCTGCCGCCCGAAACCATGGAACGCCTGCGCGCCGCCATCGGGAAAGCCGCCAGCGCGCCGGCCGTGCAGCAAAAGCTCTCCGACGTGGGGCTGGAGCCCGAGGTGCTCACCGACACCGCCGCGCTGCAGCGCGAGACACGCCAGATGTCCGAGCGCAACGCCGGCATCGTGAAGAAATACCAGATCACCGCGAACTGACTTCCAGGGAAACACCGACCATGCAGATCCGACAGATCACCCCCGCCATCGGCGCCGAAATCTCCGGCATCCATCTCGGCGATGCCGCACGCGACGCCGCACTGTTCGCGGACATCCGCGCCGCGCTGCTGACCCATCGCGTGCTGTTCTTCCGGGACCAGGACATCACGCGCGCCGAACATGTGGCCTTTGCCAGCCGCTTCGGCCCACTGGAGGACCATCCCGTGGCAGGCAGCGATCCCGAGCACCCTGGCCTGGTGCGCATCTACCGCAGCGACGATCCGCACAGCTACGAAAACACCTGGCACTGCGATGGCCTGTGGCGCCCCAACCCGGCCATGGGCGCGGTGCTGCGCTGCATAGAGTGCCCGCCGATCGGCGGCGACACCATCTGGGTCAACATGGTCAAGGCCTACGAGGAGCTGCCCGAGAGCATCAAGCGCAGCATCGACGGCCTGCGCGCCAAGGCCGGCATAGAGCACACCTTCGGCGCCGTGATGGCGCCCGAGGCGCGCGCGCGGCTGGCCAGCGAGCACCCGCCCGTGGAGCATCCCGTGGTGCGCACCCACCCCGAGACCGGCGAGAAGCTGCTGTTCGTGGGCGCGGGCTTCAGCACCCACTTCGTCAACTACAGCACGCCCGAGAACGTGCGCCACGGCATAGACAAGGCGCCCGGCGCCGCGCTGCTGATGAACTACCTGATCAGCCGCGCCACGATTCCCGAATACCAGGTGCGCTGGTCCTGGAAGCCCGGCGACGTGGCCGTCTGGGACAACCGCAGCACCCAGCACTACGCGCTCAACGACTACTACCCGGCGCCCCGCCGCATGGAGCGCGCGGGCATCGTCGGCGACATCCCGCGCTGAGGCCCTGCACAGACTCTTTCCACACCTACCCCTCACCCCCACCCACCGGAGCGTCCCATGAATTTTCTCGATGGCCACCTGTTCCCCGAAAACCAGCAGCCCCTGATCATCACGGCAGCTCCCTATGCGCCGGGCTGGCTGCCCGGCGATTTCCCCGAAGACATTCCCGTGACCATGCAAGAGCAGATCCAGAAGGCCGTGGACTGCTACAACGCCGGCGCCACCGTACTGCATCTGCATGTGCGCGAGCTCGACGGCAAAGGCAGCAAGCGTTTGTCGAAGTTCAACGAGCTGATCGCCGGCGTGCGTGCGCGTGTGCCCGAGATGATCATCCAGGTGGGCGGCTCCATCAGCTTCGCGCCGGAGACCGAAGGCGCGGCCGCCAAGTGGCTGTCCGACGACACGCGCCACATGCTGGCCGAGCTGGAGCCCGTGCCCGACCAGGTCACGGTGACCGTCAATACCTCGCAGATGAACGTGACGGAGCAGGCCGAGGACGCTGACTTCAGGGGCACCTCGCGCGAGAAGCCCGCCATCTTCGACGCCTACAAGGAGATGACCGTGCCCGCCCAGCCCGGCTGGGCCGAGGAGCACATCCGGCGCCTGTCGGCCGCCGGCATCCAGAGCGCCTTCCAGTGCTACAACATCAACAGCTTCGAGTCCGTGGAGCGGCTCATGCGCCGCGGCATCTACAAGGGCCCGCTGGTGATGAACTGGGTGGCGATTGGCGGCGGCATGGACGCGCCCAGCATCTACAGCCTGGCCCACTTCGTGCGCGCCGTGCCCGATGGCGCCGTGCTCACGGTGGAAAGCAATGTGCGCAACGTGCTGCCCGTGAACATGATGGGCATCGCCATGGGCCTGCACGTGCGCTGCGGCACCGAGGACTGCCTGTGGAACCAGTCGCGCAGCGCCAAGGCCAGCACGGTCTCCCAGATCGAACAGCTGGTGCGCATCGCGCGCGAGTTCGGCCGCCCCATCGCCACGGCGCAACAGGCGCGCGCCATCAGCAAGATTGGCGTGTTCTACGACACCCCCGAAGAGACATTGGCGGCCAACGGCTTCGCGCCCAACCGCAACGGCGCCCAGCAGGGATTTCTGCGCAAGACCGCCTGACGCACTAGGCCTCGCCAACCCTTCCCTGCCCCCGCCTGCGCCAGTCCGAGACGCTGGCGCCGAAAGCGGCCCGGAACCAGTGGCAAAAGCCGCTGGGCGCGGCAAACCCCAGCAGGCCCGCCACCTCGCCCAGGGGCTGGCCACCGTCTTGCAGATGGCGCAGCACCAGTTCCCTGCGGAGGGTGTCGAGCAGCGCCGAGAAAGTCTGCCCCTCCGCAAGCAGGCGGCGGTGCAGCGTGCGGCGATCCATTCCCAGCTGGCGTGCCACCTGCTGGGCCGTACAGCGGCCGCCCGGCAGCAGTGCAATGATCAGCTCCCTGCAGGCCGCCTGCATGCCTTCGCCCCGGCTGCGCAGCGCCTGCTCCAGATGGCTTCGCGCAAAGCGCGCAACGCCCGAGCCCTGCCCCTGACCGCATTCGCGCAGCAGTTGCAGATCCGCCAGGCGGCAGACCATGCCGTTGAAAGGCTGGTCAAACAAAGGGGTTACGCCGAAGAAGGCACGGTGTGCCGATGCATCGGCCGGTGCGCGGTGTACGAAGCTGACCTGCTGCGGGCGCCACTGGGCGCCGATCAGCTCGCGCAGCACGCGAAACATCACGCCCACCGCCAGCTCCATGGACTGGCGCATGGCCATGCCCGCGATGGGCACCAGGTCCTGGCGCACCAGCACCCCGGAGCCCGCGTCCTCGATGCGTACGAACATGCCCGCACTCAGCAGCTTGAGGTAGCGGCACAGCGTGTCCAGCGCCTGGCGCGGCGTGGGCTCTTGCTGCAGCACAAGGCTGATGGGGCCCAGGTGGGACAGGCTGCGCCGCGCCGCCAGGCGCAGCGCGAAATCCTGCGTGCCCGTGGTGCGCGCGGCCACCTCCAGCAGCTCGCGCACGGCATGGATGGGAATCAGCGTCTCCGGGTCGTCGAGCAGGCGCGCCGACAGTCCCGCCGCGCGCACAAGGACGGCGGGATCATGGCCCAGGCTTTTCACCAGGTCGGCATAGCCATGCAGGCTGGCACTGCGGATAAGGCCGCAGGTGACGGGCCTGCGGCCTGCGGCCACGGTGCCGATGGCATGGAGCGCAGGGGTCTGCATGGCAGGTCCATTTCAGGGAATCAGCACCGTCGCGCCCGTGGTGCGGCGCGACTCCAGCGCCTGGTGCGCCTGGGCCGCATCGGCCAGCGCAAAGCTTTGCTGGGGCTCGCTGGCGATGCGCCCGGCCAGCACATGGTCGAACAGCTCGCGCGCCATCTCCAGCATGTGGGCGCGCGGCTGGATGTAGTGCACCATCGCGGGCCGCGTCATCCAGATCGATCCCTTGGAGGCCAGCAGCTGGGAGTCCACCACCACCGAGCCCGACGAGGTGCCGTTGCTGATCAGCCGGCCGCGCGGCTGCAGGCAGTCCAGCGAATCCATGAGCGTGTCCTTGCCCACCGAGTCATAGACCACGGGCACGCCCTTGCCGCCCGTGATCTCCATCACGCGAGCGACGGTGTTCTCGCGCGAGGTCACGATGACGTGGGCGCAGCCGTTGGCGCGCGCGGCGGCGGCCTTCTCGTCGGTGCTCACCGTGCCGATCATGGTCACGCCCAGGGCCCGCGCCCACTGGCAGGCGATCAGCCCCACGCCGCCGGCCGCCGCGTGGTAGAGGATGGTTTCGCCCCCCTGCAGCGGATGGACCTGGCGGAACAGGTACTGCGCCGTCATGCCCTTCATCATCAGCGTGGCCGCCGTGCGGTCGCTGATGCCGTCGGGCAGCGGGATCAGCACCTCGGCCGGCATTACGCGCACATCGCTGTAGGCGCCCTGCGGGCCCATGAGGTAGCCCACGCGGTCGCCGGGCCGCACTTCGGTCACGCCCTCCCCCACGGCCTCGACCACGCCCACGGCGTCCGAGCCCAGGCCGTTGGGCAGGGCCAGCGGATAGCGGCCCGTGCGGAAATAGATGTCGATGAAGTTGACGGCGATGAAGCTGTGGCGCACGCGCGCCTGGCCGGGTCCGGGCGCGCCGGCCTCGGCATGCTCCAGCCTGAGCACCTCGGGGCCGCCGGTGGTATGAAAGCGTATGGCCTTTGCCATGGAGTCTCCTTGTGTAGCGCCTGGGTGGGGCGCCTTGCATCAGTTGAGCCGGATGTCGAAGTTCCGGACGATCTCGGCATTGCGGTCGAACTCGGCGCGCAGGTCGGTGGACATCTGCTCCAGCGAGCGATCGCCTTCGACGGGCTCGAAGCCCGTGCCCGCATAGCGTTCGCGCACGGCCTTGCGGGCGTTGACCCGGGCCAGCGCGCCGTGGATCTTCTCCAGCAGCGGGCGCGGCGTCTGCGCCGAGGCGAACACGCCGCTCCAGTTGCTGAAATCCACCTCGGGATAGCCCAGCTCGGCCAGCGTGGGCACCTGCGGGTAGTCGGGCAGCCGGCTCTTGTAGGCCACGGCCAGCAGCCTGACCTTGCCGCCCGCGATCAGCGGCTTGGAGGTGACCGATCCGTCGAACATCAGCGGGATCTGGTTGCCCATGACCTGGGCCAGCGCGGGTGCCGAGCCCGGGAAGGCCACATGCTCCATGTCCAGGTGGGCCCTTCTGTTGAGGATGGCGCCCGCGTACTGCGAGGCCGTGCCCTGGCTGTACGAGGCGAACGACAGCGTGCCCGGGTGGGCCTTCACGTAGGCGATGGCCTCGGCCCCGTCGCGCGCGGGAAACTGCGGCGAGGCGATGAACAGCATCACCGAGCGCGCCATCTGCGCCACGGGCCGCACGTCCTTCATGGGGTCGAAGCCGACCTTGAGCACATGGGGCACCTCGGTGAGGATGTTGGTCACCGTCACCAGCAGCGTGCTGCCGTCGGCCGGCTGGGACAGCATGTGCTTGACGGCGATGGCGCCACCGGCGCCGGGCCGGTTCTCGACGATGACGGGCTGGCGTATCTCCTGCGCCAGCTGGTCGCTGATGATGCGCGCGAACACATCGATGGTGCCGCCGGGCGGCGCCGGCACGATGAGCCGGACCGGCTTGTCGCCGAAGGCGTGGGCGCCACCGGCCAGCAGCGAGGCGGCCAGGGCGATGGCCGTCCAGGGGGGCATGCGTTGCATCGTGGGCTCCCGGTTCAGGCGGCCTTGCGCAGAAATCCCTGCTGGGCGCCGTTGCGGTTGGGCGCGAAGCCGTTGGCCGCCAGCGTCTCTTCCACGGTGCCGTAGAACTGGCCGATCCGGCAGATCTCCCGCGCCTGCTGCGCCGTGGCGATGGGGCGGCCGAACTCGCCTGCGATGCGCACCAGCTGCTCGATCTGCGCCACCGTGCCCATCTTGGCCGTGCGGCGCTGGTTCCAGAGGTTGTCCTCGGTGCCGCAGCGCACATGCAGGCCCATGGCGATGCCCATCATGTTCACGGGCAGCACGTTGAGCACCGAGCTTTCCACGGTGAGCACGGCGCCGTCGGGCACGGCACGCACGAAGTTGGCCAGGCTGTAGATGCTGGGCGCATCCATGCCGCCGCCAATCGCCACCCAGTTCATCACCAGCGGGCCCTTGTAGATGCCGCGGCGCATAAGCCGCTCCACGGACTCGAAGCTGTTGATGTTGTAGCACTGGAAGGCGCTCTGGATGCCGGCGGCCGACAGGCGCCGGATGTGCTCCTCGGCCCAGCCGGGCTGGGCGGGCACAGTCATCTCCCTGTAGGCATTGAAGACGGCCGGGTCCTCCATGGAGGTGCCGCGTATGTCGCGCGCATCGAACTGCTCCAGGAAATTCATCTGCGAGGTATTGACGGTCACCGTGACCTGGTCGGGCACGGGCTCCAGCTCGGCCAGCATGTGGCGCGTGTCGTCGGACAGCCACTTGGCGGCCGCGCCATCCGTCTCGGGAGCAAAGCTGATCGATCCGCCCACCTGGATGATCATCTCGGGCACGCGCGCACGCACGCCGGCGATCAGCTCGTTGAACTTGGACAGGCGCTTGCTGCCTTTGCCATCCAGCTCGCGCACATGCAGGTGCAGCACGGTGGCGCCGGCGTTGTAGCAGTCCACGGCCTTCTGGATCTGCTCGTCCATGGTCACGGCGATCTCGCCGGGAAAGTCCGAGGGCAGCCACGAGGGCGCATAGGGCGCGGCCGTGATGATCAGGGGCTGCTGGTTTTCGGGGAACAGGTGGCCGTCGAGAAAGTTCATGGCATGTCTCCTTGTGTCGTGATCGTGGTTCAGAAGGTCGGCGTGCCGACGATGCCCGCGCGCTCCATCTTCCGGTGGCTGGGCGGGTAGTCCATGGCCGCGTAGTGCTGGGTGGCGCGGTTGTCCCAGATCGCCACGCTGCCCGCCCGCCAGCGCCAGCGCACTTGGTACTCGGGTATGGCAGCCTGGCCGATCAGGTACTGCAGCAGGCCGGAGGCGCCCTGCGTGAAGTCCTGGCCCACGCGCACATTGGCGGGCGTATGGAAATTGGTGAAATGCGTGGTGAAGCCGTTCACGAACAGGACCTTCTCGCCGGTCTCGGGATGGGTGCGGACCACGGGATGCTCGGCATCGGGGTACTGGGCCTTGAGCGCCAGCCGCCTTTCGATGGGCATGGCCGCACCGAACGTGCATTCGATGCTGTGGCGCGCGCGCAGCGGCGCGATCAGCGCCTTGACGGCCTCCGGCAGGCGTTCGTAGGCCAGCGCCATGTTGGCCCACAGGGTGTCGCCCCCCACGGGCGGGCATTCCACGCAGTGCAGCACGCAGCCCATGGGCGGCGCCTCGCGCCATGTGGCGTCGCAGTGCCAGGAATTCTCGTAGCGGTCGTTGGGCTGCTCGGGCGTCCTGTAGATACGCACCAGGCCCGGATGCTCGGGGTCGCTGCCGGCCACCGGATGGTCCTCCAGCTCGCCGAAGCGCCGCGCAAAGGCCACGTGCTCGGCGCGCGCCAGGCCCTGGTCGCGCAGGAACAGTACCTTGTGGCGCAGCAGCGCCGCCCGGATCTCCGAGAAAAGCGCGTCGTCGCGCACCGCGTCGGCCAGCCGCACGCCGAGCAATTCGGCGCCGATGGCGCATGTCATGGGCTCTATGCGCATGCCTGTCTCCTGTCATTGTTGTGAAGGCCCGTGGCGGCACGGTCCGCCCGGCGTGGGGCCGGTCTCTGCAATGTAGGAAAACCCGGTTCCGCGGACTATGCAAGCCATGCCATCCTCTTTGCATTTCGTGCCACCACGCCACGGACTGACAGGAGGGCAAGCATGGTCACCATGGTGCGCGCGGCGGCCTTGACCCATTTTTCGGACGTCATGCGCGAACTGGGCGGCGACCCCGACAAGGCACTGCGCCAGGCCGGCCTGCGGCCCGCGCTGCTGCGCGAGCAGGACCAGCTGATCGACGTGGCCATCGTCGCGCGCCTGCTGGAAGACGCGGCCCAGTCCACGGGCTGCGAGTCCCTGGGCCTGCGCATGGCCCGGCACCGCCAGCTGTCGAGCTTCGGCGCCGTGAGCCTGCTGCTGCTGCACCAGCCCACGCTGCGCCATGCGCTGGACACGCTGGTCGCGCACATGCACCTGGTCAACGAATCGCTGCTGATCCACCTGGAGGATGCAGGGGACATCGTCATCCTGCGCGAGGACTTCGTCCTGCACGGCGCCATGCGCCAGTCCGTGGAACTGGCCATGGGCGTGCTGTGGCGCATGTGCGAGGCATTGCTGCGCGAGCGCTGGCGGCCGCAGGGCGTCAGCTTCAGCCACGCGCCACCGGCCGACCTGTCCGAGCACCGCCGCATGTTCCGCTGCCGCATCACGTTCGGCGCCGAGTTCAACGGCATCGCCTGCCGCGCCGCCGACCTGGACGAGCCCAACCCGCTGGCCGACCCCGCGCTGGCGCGCTATGCGCTGCGGCTGGTGGAGGCCATGCCAGCCCACCGTGCCGCCTCCGTGGGCCACCAGGCGCGCCGGGTCATCTACCTGCTGCTGCCCTCGGGCAACGCCACCTGCGCAGGCGTGGCGCAGGGCATGGGGCGCAGCCTGCGCACGCTGCAGCGCGAACTGGACCGCGAAGGCCTGAGCTTCAGCGAGCTGCTGACCGAAGTGCGCCACGAACTGGCCCTGCGCTACCTGGACCATCCCCACTACAGCGTGGGCCAGATCGCGTCCATGCTCGGCTATGCCAGCCACAGCGCCTTCACGCGCTGGTTCGCCGCGCAATTCGGTTGCGCGCCCGAGTCCTGGCGCAGCCGCGCGCAGGGACTGCCTCGCGCCTGACGCACCCGGCGTTCCTGGCGTTCCTGGCGTTCCTGGCGTTCCTGGCGCACTTGATCGCACTTGACGCACCACCACGGCGCACCCCGCCCCTGCACGGTGCGGCGGGCGCATTGCGGTGCACGCTGTCTGCGCACCAGACAGCGTGCACCACGGGCAGGCACCGCGCCGCGGTGCTGGCACGGCACTTGCATTGGCTGCCCTGACCCGCTGGCCCTGGCCTGCGGCCCGCAAAACACTGGATGCGCAACGCAGGACGCCAGATGAACATCGTTGTGATCGGCCACGGCATGGTGGGCCACAAATTTCTCGAGCAGCTGCATGCCCTGGGCGTGGCAGACGCGAACGTCACCGTGCTGTGCGAGGAGCCGCGCGCCGCCTACGACCGTGTTCACCTGTCGGAATTCTTCTCCGGCAAAAGCGCCGAGGACCTGAGCCTGGTGGCGCCCGGCTTCTTCGAGGCCAGCGGCTTCACGCTGCGCCTGGCGGCCAGGGCGGCAGCCGTGGAGCGGCGCGAGCGCACCGTGACCACGGCCGATGGCGAAGTCATCGCCTACGACAGGCTGGTGCTGGCCACAGGCTCGGCGCCCTTCGTGCCGCCCGTGCCGGGGCGCGACCGGCCGCACTGCTTTGTCTACCGCACCATCGAGGATCTGGAAGCCATGCAGGCATCGGCCGCGCGCTCCAGAACCGGCGTGGTGGTGGGCGGCGGCCTGCTGGGCCTGGAATGCGCCAAGGCCCTGCGCGACCTGGGCCTGGAGACCCATGTGGTCGAGTTCGCCCCGCGCCTGATGGCCGTGCAGGTGGACGACGGCGGCGGCCGCGTGCTGCGCAGCAAGATCGAGGACCTGGGCGTGCAGGTGCACACGGGCCGCAATACGCTGGAGATCACCGACGGCGCCACGGCGCGCCACCGCATGGTGTTTGCCGACGGCACGCACCTGGAGACCGACATGATCGTCTTCTCCGCCGGCATCCGCCCGCGCGACGAGATCGCCCGCCAATGCGCCCTGGCCATAGGCCCGCGCGGCGGCGTGGCCGTGGACGACCATTGCCGCACCAGCGACCGCAGCGTCTACGCCATTGGCGAATGCGCCTCCTGGCGCGAGCAGACCTTCGGCCTGGTGGCACCCGGCTACGACATGGCGCGCGTGGCGGCACGCCACATTGCGGGCGAGGCCGAGGCCGCCTTCGGCGGGGCCGATCTCAGCACCAAGCTCAAGCTCATGGGCGTGGATGTGGCCAGCATCGGCGACGCCCAGGGCAAGACGCCGCGCAGCCGCAACTACCAGTTCATCGACGAGCGCAAGCAGGTCTACAAGAAGATCGTGGTCAGCGAGGACGGCCGCCAGCTGCTGGGCGCCGTGCTGGTGGGCAATGCCGACGAGTACGGCACGCTGCTGCAGATGACGCTCAACAGCATCGCCCTGCCCGAGGAGCCCGAGTTCCTCATCCTGCCCTCCAGCGACGGCAAGGCCAAGCCCGGCCTGGGTGTGGACGCCCTGCCCGACACGGCGCAGATCTGCTCGTGCAACAACGTCACCAAGGCGCAGATCTGCGCGGCCGTGGGCGAAGGCGCCTGCACCATGGCCGAGCTCAAGTCCTGCACCCAGGCAGGCGCCACCTGCGGCGGCTGCGTGCCCCTGGCCACCCAGGTCATGAAGGCCGAGATGGCCCGGCGCGGCATGGCCGTCAACAACCATGTCTGCGAGCATTTCCCGCACTCGCGCCAGGAGCTGTACCACCTGGTGCGCGTAGGCGGCATCAAGACCTTCGACGAGCTGCTGCACCGCCACGGCAAGGGCCTGGGCTGCGATGTCTGCAAGCCGCTGGCGGCCAGCATCCTGGCCTCGTGCTGGAACGAGTTCGTGCTGCAGCCCCAGCTGGCCAGCCTGCAGGACAGCAACGACTACTACCTGGGCAACATCCAGAAGGACGGCAGCTACTCCGTGGTGCCGCGCATGCCCGGCGGCGAAGTCACGCCGGACGGCCTGATCGCCGTGGGCCAGGTGGCCAAGAAATACGGCCTGTACACCAAGCTCACGGGCGGCGCCCGCGTGGACCTGTTCGGCGCGCGCGTGGAGCAGTTGCCGCTGATCTGGGAGGAGCTGATCGCGGCCGGCTTCGAGTCCGGCCATGCCTACGGCAAGTCGCTGCGCACCGTCAAAAGCTGCGTGGGCTCCACCTGGTGCCGCTACGGCGTGGACGACAGCGTGGGCCTGGCCGTGCAGCTGGAAAACCGCTACAAGGGCCTGCGCGCACCGCACAAGATCAAGTTCGGCGTCTCGGGCTGCACGCGCGAATGCGCCGAGGCCCAGGGCAAGGACGTGGGCGTGATCGCCACCGACAATGGCTGGAACCTCTACGTCTGCGGCAACGGCGGCATGAAGCCGCGCCATGCCGAGCTGATCGCCTCCGACCTTTCCAAGGACAGGCTGCTGCAGCTCATCGACCGCTTCCTGATGTTCTACGTGCGCACGGCCGACCGGCTGCAGCGCACCAGCACCTGGCGCGAAAACCTGGAAGGCGGCCTGGACTACCTCAAGGACGTGGTGGTCAACGACAGCCTGGGCCTGGGCGCCGAACTCGAGGCCCAGATGCAGCATGTGGTGGACACCTACCAGTGCGAGTGGAAGACCGCCGTCACCACGCCCGAAGTGCGCCAGCGCTTTCGCAGCTTCATCAACAGCGACCAGCCCGACGAGCACATCGTCTTCGTGCAGGAGCGCGGCCAGATCCGCCCGGCGCGCAGCGAAGAGCGCAGCGAGGCCCTGGTCTGATCCAGGCCCGCACCCACACCACCGACAAGGCACCGCCATGACACACCCCGCCCAAGAACAGTGGATGCCCGTCTGCGCCACCCGCGACATCGTCCCCGACACGGGGGTCTGCGCCCTGGTCGAAGGCCGGCATGTGGCGGTCTTTCGCCTTGGCGAAGACCGCTTCTACGCCATAGACAACGTGGACCCGCGCTGCGGCGCCAGCGTGCTCGCGCGCGGCCTGGTCGGCAGCCTGGGCGAGCGCGTCGTCGTCGCCTCGCCCATCTACAAGCACCACTTCGACCTGGCCACCGGCGAATGCCTGGAGGCGCCCGAGCACTCCGTGCGCGTGCATGCGGTGCGCAATGAGAACGGGCAGTTGATGGTGGCGCTGCACTGAGGTCTCGGTCAGATCAACATGGGGAGGGGTTCCCCGCGTCCCGTGATGGCGCGGTAGAACCATCTGCCTTGCATTCCACCTTTGCCGGTCGGGCATCATTGCCGCCTCGACAGATGCATGAGGGTGGATATGAACGCAGGGAATCCGGACGCCGCAGCCCACAACGCGGGCGACGAACACAGCTACGCAGATTTTCTCCACGGCCTGCAGGCCCGATTCGAGGCCAGACTCAAGGAGGGCGGCGACCAGGTCTTCGACACCACGGCCACCGGCCTGTTCGACGACTATCTGGCCGCCCTGCCTGCCGAACTGCGCCAGCGCCATACCTGCAGCTGCTGCCAGAATTTCGTGCGCCGCTTTGGCGGCCTGGTCACCCTTGCGGCCGACGGCCGCCAGACGCCGCTGCTGTGGGGCGATGATGCGCCCGGCATCCACCGTGCCGGTGTGGCGGCCATGGCCGCCGCCGTGCGCCGCGCTACCGTGCGTGGCGTCTTCCTCGCCACCCCTGCCTTGTGGGGCCGGCCCCAGGCGGGCGGACATCCGCACATGCACGTCACGGTGCCGCAGGCGCTGCAATTCAAGCGCACGCTGCTGACCGCAGGCCAGAAGATGGCGGAAAGGCGCGAAGACTTCAGCACCATGGAGCGCGCCCTTGGCGACTTCCACAGCGACCATGTGGCCACCGCCTTGCAGCTGCTGCGCTCCGACCAGCTCTACAGCGCCGAACGGGTGCTGGGCCAGGCCGAGTTCCTGCACCAGTTGCACACGGACCGCGCCCAGGCCAGGAGCCCGCAGGCAGCCGACAACATTCTGTGGCGCGCCATTGCCTCGGCGCCGGCCGGCTTCTGCCATCCGCGCAGCTCCATGATCGGCACGCTGCTGGAGGACATCGCGGCGGGCAAGAGCTACGCCGACGTCTCGCGCGCGTTCGCCGCAAAAATGCACCCGCTGCGCTACCAGCGCCCGCAGGCGGCACCCACCGCCGGCGGCATTGCGCAGGCAGAGAAAGTGTTCGAGCAGCTGGGCCTGGCACCTGCCCTGCCGCGCCGGATGGCCCGATTCGAGGAAGTGCCCAAGACCTGGACGCCGCGCAGGCGCGAGCCCGCCCCACGCACGGGCAGCGGTCTTTTTGCGCATGTTCTGCCCAAAGGCGCCGCACAGCCCAAGTCAGGCATGGCCACGCCCGCCATCACCATGACGCTGCAGAAATTCGTGCGCACCATCATCCCCACGGCCGAGCAGATCGAGGTACAGATCCGCGCCACGGCCAACCCCTTCATCGGCATCACCACGGCGGTGAACGAAGACGCGCCGCGCCTGTTCCAGTGGGACCACCCGTTCTCCTGGTATGTGTGGAGCGGCGGCTCCCCCGCGGCCCAGTTCGGCCTGAGTGAAGGCTGGGTCAGCGTGGCGGGTATCACCCGGCTGCCGGCCCGCTGGGACGATGACGGCGAACGCTTCAAGCACCAGGGCGACGGCATCATCTTGCTGCTGGACGGCGCGCGCGAAACCCGCAACGTGGGTGCCGCGCTGTTCCCCAGCCTGCTGCGCGCCGAGCTGCACGGCGTGCGCGCCACGGTGGAGGCGCACTCCAACGCAGTCACCATGGCCGGCCTGGCCGAAGGCTCTGCCGTGGGCATTGACCTGCGCGACCAGGGCAATGCCTATCCCGCATCGCTGCGAGTCGTCTCGAATGGATGGACCCAGGCCTACACGATCGATCGCTGGGACTGAGCGCGGCGATCCGCCCTCCCTCTCGGCAGACGCCTGCCTATGATGGCGCTCTGCCGATCCTCCGATATGCCCCTGGCGCCCTCACCATCCATGAACTACCGCATTGAAGACCACGTCCCCGCCGTCCAGGACTACATCCAGATCCGGCTGGCTGCCGGCCTGAGCCGCAAGTCGCCCGAGGCGGCCGCCATCGGCCTGAAAAACGGCCTGTTCAGCGTGGTCGTCTATGCCGATGCAACGCCGGTTGGCATAGGCCGCGTGATCGGAGACGGCGGCTGCTTCTTCGAAATCGTGGACATCGCTGTCATCCCCGAGCACCAGAAAAAGGGCCTGGGCCACCTCATCATGCAGCGCCTGATGCAGTACATCCACGGCAATGCCCTGCCCACGGCCTATGTCAGCCTCATGGCCGACCACGGCACGCCGAAGTTCTATCGCCGCTATGGGTTCGAACCCTCCCTGCTGCCCAAAAAGGCGGGTATGTCCTTGCGCATTGTTTGACTGCAGAGGCCCGATCAAGACAGAGATGAACAACAAACTGAGAGCAGCGGCAGTGATCGCCGCAGCGTTTTTGGCCGTTGCCTTCCTTGTGCCTGCGCCGAAAAGTGTGCCGCTCACCGAGCGCTATCCCGGTCCGTGGAAAACTGATTTCAGCCGAGACATCGCCATCGCGCTGGGCAAGAACCAAGCTATCGGCTGCGTGCAATTCCAATACCGGGAGAGCCGCCTGGACCCAGGCGAGTACCTTGTGTACTGCAATGATCGGGGCATGTGGAGGTCCTACCTGGTCTGGATCCCGTCGCAGAAGATCACCGGGCCGCACATGATTGATGCATCGATTCCGCCGTGACCGAAGAATCCGCACTGGCGTGCAAGATGGCGCTGCATTGAGTTCAGCCACGTACCATGCCGGCGGCGCGGCACCATGAAATCCGCCCGCAGGGCGCCTGCCCGTGCCCGCCCTGCGGGCTCAGGCGTAGAAGGACAGCAACGCCAGGCACACGATGACCACGATGGCCGCCGTGATGAGCATCACCCTGAAGCCGCCGTCGCTGCTGCGCAGCAACCGCAACTCCAGCAGGGCCGCACCCACCCGGGTCATCCAGAAACAAAGCAGTTCCACCATGGGCGCAGCATAAGCGGCCCGGCAGATCAGGTGCGGGGCGTGGAAAATGCCGGCGAGCGCCTTGGCATCGCAGGCCATCGAGATGTCGTGAAGCCCGTTACCCACAGGGAGGTTTATGGAACAGATTCGGGAACAGTCAGCTGGCAGCAGGCCAGCCACAAAGAGAAAAAGAATCCTCATGGTCTGCACCGGCAACATTTGCCGCAGCCCCACGGCCCACGGCGTGCTTGAAAAAATGGTGGCCGAAGCGGGCCTGGCGGGCCGCATCGAAGTGGACTCCGCAGGCACGCACGGCTACCACGTGGGCGAGGCACCCGACCGCCGCTCCCAGGCCCATGCCGCGCGGCGCGGCTACGACCTTTCGCAGCAGCGCGCGCGGCAACTGCGGGCCGAGGACTTCACGGCATTCGACCAGGTGCTGGTGATGGATGGCGCCAACGAATCTGCAGCGCGCAGGATCTGCCCCGAGTCCGAATGGCACCGCGTGCAGCGGCTGACGGACTTCTGCACCGAGCACACCGCGCGCGAAGTGCCCGACCCCTACTACGGCGGCGACCGGGGTTTCGAAGACGTGCTGGACCTGGTGGAAGACGCCTGCGCGGGGCTGCTGGCCACGCTGGGCATGGCGCCGCGCAAGGGTTGACAAGCCACGGCACCGCTTGCGCATGCGAACCACGGCCAGCCTGGGGCGGGAGTTCAGGATCTTCACTGCGTCCAATGCGCTGGTGTTTCTGGCCCTGGCCGGCGTTTGGCAGCTACATCGGCCTGGCCTACATGGCCTATCTGGCCTATCTGGCCTTTGCCATCGCGCTGCTGTGCGACATCGCATTCAACCAGGCACGCGTGTGTACACGGGCCATCAACGGCCTTGCATCGTCTTTTGGTTCGGCATTCGAGGTCTTGCCTTGTTGAGCCCACGGCCCCACTTGCCCCGGCAACTGCCCCGATCACAGCAGCGGCACGGCCTCCATAGCCCTACCCACCCGCCACCACAATCCGCCCCCTGCCCGCACGCTTGGCCGCGTGGGCACCGAAGGTGCGCGCATGCTGCTGCAATGGATGCGCGCAGAGGCCGGGGAATCGCCAAGCGTGGATCTGGGTTATGAGCTGGTGGTGCGATAAAGCAATTGACTGGCAGATGCCTGGCTATCCATTCGCATATTGAGATAGAGTTCGGCGGCTTGGCCATTCCCGCCCAAGCCCTTCTTCTCCACTGCACCTGCGCAATGGAGATTTTTCATTTCAATCCATCTTCAAAGAACATGAACACCATTGCATTGGGAGGACGCCTGCGGCCGCAAGGCGCAATCCGGACTCGCCGGATCATGGCCGCCTTGATGGCTGCGAGCGCTGTACTGTGTGTGCCGAACGTAGCATCGGCGGCCGAGAACGATGCACTATCTGCCTCTCTGGCTGCATTCGGTGATGCCGCTGCGGCAAGACGCCTGGAGGACCAGATCGCGGATCTTGTGAAAAAGCGCAATCAGGCGGGCATGACCAAGCTGGTGGGGCAGATCGCGCAGAACGATGGGGCTTTCATGGAAAAGATGGACAGCCTGACGCAGGCCAAAAATCGGGTTCCTGATCCTGAAATGACCAGGATTGCCATGGCCCTGGGCCCTTGCCACCATGCCGGTTTTCTTCTCAGGAAAATGGCCTTCACCCTTGCCGATGGTCAGGCAAAGCCCATCATTCGCAATGGGGTGATCATGATTGACGGCACGCACATGGACGATATGTATGCCGAGCAAATGTCGCGCTGTGAAAGGCTGGCCAAGCAGCCCATGCGGAAAATCAAGATAGGTTCCATGTGCTCCGTCAATGGCTCGGGCTGCGACGAGGATCCGGATATGGATTGAAAAAGCAGAGCGCTGAAAAACGAATGCAAGGAAAGAAAAGGCCGGGTCTGCCGCCCGGCCTTTGGTGACCGCCCCGGCGGTGACTTTTGGTTCGGCATTCAAGGCCTTGCCTTGTTGAGCCCACGGCCCCCTCCGCCCAGACAACTGCCGCAATCACAGCGGCGGCATAGCCCCCAAGTCCCTACCCGCCCGCCAGCACAATCCTCCCCTTGCCCGCGCGCTTGGCCGCGTACATGGCCTCGTCGGCGCGCTGCAGGAGCTGGGTGGCATCTTCCCGGGAGGCATTGAGGGCGATGCCCATGCTGGCGCCGACCTGCACGGTGGCGCCGCTGTGCAGTCGGATGGGCTGGCGGATGGAGGCCAGGCAGCGCTGCATGATCTGCCGGGCGTCGTCGGCCGAGGCCAGTTCGTCCAGCAGCAGCACGAACTCGTCTCCGCCCAGGCGGGCGACGCAGTCGGTTTCGCGGGCCTGGGTGGTGAGGCGGCGGGCGATGATGCGCAGCACTTCATCGCCGGCGTCGTGGCCTTCGGTGTCGTTGACTTGCTTGAAGCCGTCCAGGTCCATGAAGCAGACGGCCAGTTGGCCGGGGCCGCTGGCCTGGGCCAGCGCGCGCTGCAGCCGCGCCTGCAGCGCGCGACGGTTGGCCAGGCCAGTCAGCACGTCGTGCAATGCCTGGTGCTGGGCCGCCTGCTCGCCGCGCTTGAGCGCGTCGATGTCCACGAAGACCCATATCGATTCGCCATCGGCCAGGCCTGCGCCGCTCACATCGACCCAGAGCAGGCTGCCATCGCTGGTCTGCAGCTGCATCTGGGCGTGGCATTTGCCGCTGGAGCGCAGTGCGCCATAGGCCAGTTCGCCGGAGCGTTCGTAGGTTTCCTCGTCCGGGTAGAGGATGCGCGCCGAGTGGTCCAGCAGCTCGCCGGCCGGGCGCTTGAGCATGCGCTGCAGGGCCTGGTTGGTCCACAGCAGCCGGCGCTCGCGCAGGCGGGCGATGCCGATGAGGTCGTTGTCCATGAACAGTTCCTGCTGGCGCAGCAGCTCGGCGAGCCGGATGCGCGCCACGCGTTCGCGCTGCTGCAGCAGATAGAGGCTGACCGAGCCCAGCGCGATCAGCGCGATGCTCAGGCCCGTGAGCGCCCAGGCACGCCAGGCCGATGCGCGCCACCCCGCCAGGTAGCTTTCCGTGCCCAGGCCGGTGAAGACGGTCAGCGGATAGCCGGCCAGGCGCTGGTAGGCCGTGATGCGCTCCACGCCATCGAGCAGCGTGGGCGTGATGTACCAGCCAAGCTCCCGGTCATCGGCCAGGGCCCGGTGGTACTCGCCCGAGACTTCCGAGCCGCCGATGCCGGCCATGGGCTGGGGATCGCCGGCCGCGTAGCGGGCCACCAGCAGATCCTTGTCCGAACGCAGCGCAATGGCGCTGTCGGGCCCGAAGGCCTGGCGGCGGAACAGCGACTGGAAATGCTCGGCCGCGACGACCGCGTAGACGATGCCCTGGAAATCCCCGTCGCCGGATTGCAGCCGCCGCGCCAGCACGATGGCCCATTTCTTGAAGGAGTGGCTGACCAGCGGGTCGGAGACCACCATGCGGTCGGTGTTGCGCGCCCGGTCGAAGTAGCCTCGCTCGGCCACGGAAAATGCCGGCTCCTCCTCGTTCGCACTCTGCAGGACCTGGCCATTGGCGTCGGTGACGCGCAGCGCCGTGACGAAGGGAACGAGGGCGCGCTGCTCCTGCAGGATTTCATAGAGGGCCAGCGCCGCCACGTCCGCGCCTTCCAGACTCCGGCTGCGGTAGCGGCCCGCAACGGTGGCCAGGGCGTTGTCCACCAGCCGCATCTCGGCGTTCAGTTCCAGGCTCAGGCTGCGGGCCTGGTTCCGGGTGACGGCCACGCCCAGGTCCAGGTCGGCCTGGTGGTTGGCGCGCAGGCTCAACCAGGTGGCCAGGCCCAGCAGGCCGGCCACCAGCAGGTTGCCGAGCACCAGGCGCCGGAGCACCTTGTCGGAAAGAAGCCTCTTCATGGCGCCGGGTGTCCCTTTCCTACTTGCTGGATGGGCATCGGGGTGGATGGACCGGCCCATTTTTAGCACAAGGCAGGAGCACTCCATGCCAGGTCGCACGCCATGGCAGCGGCGCCTTTCGGCGCTGCGCCCGGCCTGCTCAGGGCATGCGCCAGCTCAGGCCCGCGTACACGGCCCGGCCATCTCCGGGAAAGTAATAGGCACCGTCCACGCCGCGCACATTGGCCTGTACGGCCGTGGTCGCGGCATAGCGCCGGTCGGTCAGGTTGCGGCCTTCGACGAACCAGCTCCAGCCATCGCCCAGCGCCCCGCTCAAGCGCAGGTTGAGCAGCGCATAGCCATCGGAGGCCACGGTGTTGGCATGGTCCACCCAGGTGCGCGAGGGCAGCCACTCCAGGCCGGGCGCGACCGTGACCTGCTGCGTGGCCTTCCACTGCAGCTCGGCCCGCAACAGGTGCGGTGGAATGCCGGCCAGGCGGCGGCGGCCGTAGACGGCGTCGTTGTCAAAGCGCAGGTCGCTGTAGAGGTACTGGGTGCGCAGCGACCAGCGCGGCGCAAGCCGTGCCTGCATGGACAGCTCCAGCCCCTGGTGGATGGTGCGGTCGGCATTGGTGGTGCCCAGGGCCGCGCCGCTGGCGTCGGTCAGCGCCAGCAGTTCGCGGCGCACGCGCGAGTGGTAGATGGCGGCGTCCCAGGCCAGGGCCTCGCCGTGGCCGCGCCAGCCGGCCTCCACCGTGGTTGCGCTTTGCGCGCGCCCCAGCGGCAGCGAAGGCTGGTAGACCAGCTCGCCAATGGGCGGAGCCTCGAAGCTGCCGCTGATGTTGGCGTACCACTGCGACGTGGGCGTGGCCGCGAACAGCAGGCCCAGCTTGGGCGAGGTGTGGCTGAAATCCACGTCGTAGCTGGAGGCGGGCGCCAGCAGATTGTCCTGGCGGCGCTGGGCGCGCACGAACTGCAGGCCGGCCTGCAGCGTCCAGCGGGTGCTCAGGCCATGGCTGTATTCGCCATAGACCACATCCTGCTGCGCCTTCACGCGCGTGCGCCCCGTGGACGCACCGGCCGCGCCGCCCGCATTGGTGTAGCGCCATTCATCGCCATCGAGCTGCGCGCTGGAAAAGCCCAGCACCAGCCTGCGCGTGAGGCCGCCGCCCTGCCCCAGCTCGGCCACCAGGCGCGAGTCCAGGCCCGTGTCGCGCATGTCCTGCTGGACGATGCCCATGGTCATGGGGTGGAAGCGGTCGCGCTGCGCGGCGAACAGCGAGGTGGTCCAGCGCAGGCCTTCGCGCGGCTGCCAGTCCATGCGCAGGGCGCCGCGCGTCTGGCGGTAGTTGTTGCCGGCGTCCTGCGCCACATAGCCGGGCGCGGCCTGGCGCGGATTGGCCAGCATGGCCGCGCGCGTGAGGCTTCCGGGCATTTGCATGTCGGCATCCACATGGGACAGGAAGGCGCGCAGCTCCAGCGTATCGGTGAGCTGCAGGCCCACATTGCCGGACAGGCGCTGCGTGCGCCAGGCCGACTGTTCGCGCCAGCCGTCCTGCTCGCTGCGGCCGATGTTCAGAAGGCCATCCACCCGCTCGCCACGACCCGCCAGCTGGGCCTGGGCCTGCCGCTGGCCGAACGATCCGGCCTGCAGCCGCAGCGATGCGGCAGGCGCCGTCAACCCGGTCGGCGAGACAAAGTTGATCGCGCCGCCCAGGCTGCTGGCGCCGTACTCCAGCGCATTGGCGCCACGCCAGACCTCGACATGCTGGGCCGCCATGGGGTCGATGGACTGGAAGTCCGCCGCGCCATCGGCCTGGTTCAGCGGTATGCCGTCCTGGTACAGCTGTATGCCGCGCATCAGGTAGCCGCGCTGCACGCCCGAGCCCCGGATGGACAGCCGCGTCTCCGGGCCGTGGCGCGTCTGTGCGAGCACGCCCGGCGCGTAGGCCAGTGCATCGGCGGCGGTGCTGGCACGCCCGGCCGCGTAGCTGGCTGCATCGACGACGGCCGTGCCGCCTGCGCGCTGCGACAGCTCATCGCGCGCAGCCTGCACGGCCTGCGCGGCGCGAGCCTCGGGCGTGGCGGCGGCGCCGCGGGCGCGCACCTCCACATCCGCAAGAACAGGTTCTGCCTGGGCCAGGGCGGAGGATGCGGCGCAAAGGCCTGCGGCGCCGGCCAGAGAAAGTGCAAAGCTCTTCATGCAGCCCCCAGGATCTGGCGCAGATCGGCCGCGCAGTCCTGCGCGTCCTGCTCATGGCGGAACGCCACGCGCAGCCGGCCCTCGGGATCGAAGACATAGGTGATGGCCGAGTGGTCCATGGTGTAGGACGCCCCCGTAGGCACCTTCTTGTAGAAGACCTTGAACTCCCTGGCGATCTCGGCCGTCTGCGCCTCGTCACCGCGCAGCGCGACAAAGCCGGGGTCGAAGGCGCCCACATAGGCCTTGAGCACCTGGGCCGTATCGCGCTCGGGATCGATGGTGATGAAGGCCACGGCCAGGCGGGCGCCATCGGCTCCCAGAAGCTCGCGTATTTCCAGCGCGCGCGTCAGCGCCGTGGGGCAGACATCGGGGCATTGGGTGAAGCCGAAAAAGACCATCAGGGCCTGGCCCTTGAAGTCGGCCAGCGTGCGCTCGCGCCCATCGGCATCGCGCAGGCGGAAGTCCCGGCCGTACTGCGCGCCGGTGAGGTCGATGCCCTTGAACGGCACGGTGGCGGGCTTGCAGCCGGCCAGCAGCGCCAGTGCGGCCAGGCCGCCGCCAAGGCAGGCACGGCGAGACAGGGCAACGCAAGCAACGGATGGGAGGGTCGAAGAAAAATCGGCGGCGCGCTGCGGCGCCGCATGGCAATCGGAACGGAACATGGCATCCCTGCATGGAATCTTGGCGAAGCCGCACCGCCAAGGCTGCGCCCGGCCGGTGCGGCAATGTTCTGAGACAGGCCAGCGGCCAGACAGCGCGGGACAGCGCTGCACAGCAGCCGAGAGCTCAGGCGATCAGCAGCAGCAAGGGAGGCCCGCGCGGCGGCAGCGGCGCGCCGACCAGGGAGGCAATGCGGGCAGAGACGATGGGCTGCAGCGCGCGGCCCAGCGGCTGCGGTTGCGCCCAGGAGGGGGAGACATGCGCGGGCGGCGGCGTCACCGCTAGGCACAGCGGGCAGTCCAGCGAATGCTGGGCCGACACCGCCTGCCCTTCTTCACCGTTGACCACGACCAGCTTGACGCTGCCGCCAGCCGTGCAGACCAGCTCCATGGCCTGCGGGTGCACCAGGGGCGATGCAATGGCCAGGCCCAGCGTCAACGCGAACCACGCCATGACCAGGCGGGCCAACGAGACGGAGTTGCGCAGGGCGTGCATGGCTGGGGATTATGGGGCTGAGATGCCGGATATGCGTGGTATCCGTAGCCGCCCGCCCGCATGGGCCATCCCATAATCGCCTTTTCCCCAAGCAGTGACCGCCATGTCGAAACTCCATGTTGTGCAGCAGGGCCAAGGCCCGGCCCTCGTTCTGAGCCACGCGCTCGGTTGTGACCTCCAGATGTGGGACGGCGTTGCCCAGGCGCTGGAAGACCGCTTCACCGTGGTGCGCTACGACCACCGGGGCCACGGCCGCTCGCCCGCCATCGGCGAGGCTTTCGACATGAACGACCTGGCAGACGACGCAGCCGGCGTGATCGAGGCGCTGGGCCAGGGGCCGATGCACTTCGTGGGCCTGTCCATGGGCGGCATGACGGCCCAGGCCCTGGCCGTGCGCCATCCGGCGCTGGTGCGCAGCATCACCATCGCCAATTCGGCCAGCTACTACGACGAGGCCGCGCGCGCAGGCTGGCAGGCGCGCATTGCCACCGTGCACGACCAGGGCGTGGCGGTGATTGCCGACGGCGCCATGCAGCGCTGGTTCACCCCCGAGTTCCGCACCGGGCAGGCGGCCCGCGTGGCCTCCTTGCGCGCTGGGCTGGAGGCTTTGGCGGCCAAGCCCTATGCGGCCGCCTGTGCGGCCGTGGGCGGCATCGATTTTCGCGAGAGCAACCGGCGCATCGCCTGCCCCGCACTGCTCATTGCGGGCAGTCGCGATGAGGCCACGCCGCCTGCCCTGTCCGAGGACATGCAGGCGCAGATTCCGGGCGCGCAGCTGGTGTCGCTGCCCGCCGCGCATTTGAGTGCCGTGGAAATGCCCGTGGAGTTTGCGCAGTTGGTGAGCGACTTTGTCGCGCAGGTCCGCTAGATCTGCAGTCCCAGCCGGGCGGGATGGGGACTGAGCGAAGTCGCTATCGCGGAGGGCATCACGGCCGTCGACATCACGGCCGACAGATCAACTCCGCCACGTCCATCAGCAGGGCTTCATCGATCTGCTCGCGCAGGTCCACCGCCAGCCTGCGCCGGTAGAACACGCCCAGGTCCAGCCCCACGCCCAGCGCGCGGATCTGCACGTCGCCCGCGCGCTCGTGCCGGGCGATGACCTGGCGCAGGTGCTGGTCCAGGTAGTGCTCGTCATTGGCCTGGTGCGTGGCCGTGTCCATGGGGCAGCCGTCCGAGATGACGAGCAGGATGCGGCGCTGCGCGGGCCGCGCCAGCAGCCGCTCGCAGGCCCATTCCACGGCCTCGCCGTCCACGCCCTCGCGAAAGAGGTCGGGCCTGCGCAGCGCGGCAATGCCGTGGCGGGCGTGGCGCCAGGGTTTGGCGGCGTCCTTGAAGACGATGTGCAGCCGCTCGTTGAGCCGGCCCGGGATGTGGGGCTGGCCCGCACGCTGCCAGTCGCGGCGGGCGCGGCCGCCGTTCCAGGCCTGGGTGGAAAAGCCCAGCACGTCCACCGGCACGCCGGCCATGGACAGCGCGCGGCCCAGCAGGTCCACCAGCAGGGACAGCGGGCGCGCATGCGCCTTCATCGAGCCCGAGCAGTCCAGCAGGAGGGCCACGGCCGCATCGCTGACGGGGCGCGGCAGCTCGTTCCTGAAGATGGCGCGCTGCTGCGGATCGCTGACCAGTTGCGCCAGCCGGCTTGCATCCAGGTGGCCATCCTCCAGGCCGAACTGCCAGCCGTCGTGGCGCGGCACGGCCAGGCGCTGCTGCAGGTGGCGGGCCAGCCGGCCCGCGTGCAAGCCGCTGCGCGCCAGTTCGTCATCCATCTGCCCGCGGAACTCGGCCAGTTGCGCTGCGCGGATCAGCTCGGCCGCCTGCGCCTCGCGGTCATAGGCGCGCGTGAACACGCGGTAGCTGTGGGCCGAGCCGGCCCAGGCGCGGCTGTCGCCGCTGAGCGCCACGGGCGGCGCATCCAGGCTTTGCGATTCAAAGTGCAGCGGCAGCGCGAAGCTGCCCCGCCGGCGCGGCCCGCCAGCGCCGCGCGGCGCCTCTTCCTGGGCTGACCGCACGGCCTGCCCCACCCAGCGGCTGATGGCCAGGGCCGGCGCAATGAAGGCCTGCTGGTCCTGCCGGTGGCGGCGCAGCAGGGCCCACTGCGCACCCAGTTGCGCGGACAGGCCGGCGCGCGTGGCCTCGGCCAGGTCGGCCAGGGCATCGGGCGGCTCATGGCCGCTCAGGCGGCTCCAGGCGGTCAGCGCCACGGTGAACAGCAGGATGCCCAGGCTGCTTTCGGTCAGGCCCGAATCGGCAAAGGCCTGGCTCCAGTGCACAAAGCGCGCATGCAGGTTGGCGCGTGCGCCGGGCCATTCCTCGGGCGCCAGGCTTTCCACGCGCAACTGCTCCAGCAGTTCGAACACCAGCCGCTCCACCGGGTCGCTGGGCAGGTGGCGCGCGTGCAGCGCGGCATCGCTCAGGCGCAGGCGCAAACTGGCGCCGTCGAGCAGGCCGCGCTGGTCGGCCAATCGGGCCGGCACATCGGATTGGTGGGCCGCTGCCAGCACCACGGGCGCCGTGCCCCGGTACAGCGTCTGCCCGCTCCATTGCAGCGAGGCGTCGCCCGCCATGGCGCGCAGCAGCGCGCCGCCCCAGGCCTCCATGCGCGCCAGCGAGGGGGATGCCTCAGCAGGCATGGGCGGGCTCGTCGCGCAGCGCCAGTTCCTGGCCGAAGCAGCGCTGGAAGTACTCGGCCACGATGGCCCGCTCGGCCGGCTCGCACTTGTTGAGGAAGGACAGCTCGAAGGCCAGCCGCAGGTCGTGGAAGATCTGCGCGTTCTCGGCCCAGGTGATGACGGTGCGCGGCGACATCAGCAGTGACAGGTCGCCCACGGCAAAGCCCTTGCGCGTGAGCGCAGCCAGCGCCACCATGGCGGCCACCTGCTCGCGCCCCTGCGGCGTGGCCAACTGCGGCACGCGCGCCAGCACGATGGCTGCTTCCTCGGCAGGCGCCAGGTAGTCCAGGCTGGTGACCAGGTTCCAGCGGTCGAGCTGGGCGTGGTTGAGCATCTGCGTGCCGTGGTACAGGCCGCTGAGGTTGCCCTGGCCCAGAGTGTTCATGGTGGCGAAGAGGCGGAACTGCGCATGCGGCTGGAGCACGCGCTTTTGGTCCAGCAGGGTGAAGCTGCCCTCGCGTTCGAGCACGCGCTGGATGACGAACATCACATCGGGCCGGCCCGCGTCGTATTCATCGAAGACCAGGGCCACGGGCCGCTGCAGCGCCCAGGGCAGGATGCCTTCCTGGAACTGCGTGACCTGGCGGCCCTCCTGCAGCACGATGGCGTCCTTGCCCACCAGGTCCAGCCGGCTGATGTGGCCGTCGAGGTTGACGCGCACGCAGGGCCAGTTCAGCCGCGCCGCCACCTGCTCGATATGGGTGGACTTGCCCGTGCCGTGCAGCCCCTGGATGACCACGCGCCGGTTGTGTGCAAAGCCGGCCAGGATGGCCAGCGTGGCCTGCGGGTTGAAGCGGTAGGCCGGGTCCACGGCCGGCACATGCTCGCTGCGCTCGGCAAAGGCCGGCACCTGCATGTCGGTGTCCAGGCCGAAGGTCTCGCGCACGCCAAGCGTGCGCGTGGGATGCATCAGGGTCAGCTCAGTCATCGTCAGGGGCTCCCGGGGGGACTTCGTCGTTGATGCGCGCAATCGCCTCGGCCGCCGCGCGCAGTTGGGGAAGAAAGGACAGCGCCCGCTCGCGCGTGAAACGCATGATGGGCGCCTGCACGGCCAGCCCCATGTTCGAGGGGCCGCCCTGGATGGAGGGCACGAGCACGCCCAGGCACAGCAGGCCGGGCAGGAATTCCTCGTTGTCGAAGGCATGGCCCTGGGCGCGCACCTGGTCCAGTTCGGCGTCCAGCGCGTCAAAGGCCGTCAGCGTGTTGGCCGTGAAGCCTTCCAGCGGCACGGCCGACAGCAGCCGCCTGCGCTGCGCAGGCGCCATCTGGCTCAGGAACAGCTTGCCCGTGGCCGAGCAATGGGCCGGCACGCGCGAGCCCGGGTGCAGATAAAAGCGCAGCGGCGCGGGCGTCTCCACCCGGTCCAGGTAGAGCACCTCGCTGCCCGAGAAGGCGGTGATGTTGCAGCTCTCGCCGATGTCGCGCACCAGTTGCGCCAGCACCGCATGGCGTGCGCCGTGCGTGGTGTTGTTGAGCAGCACGCTCTCGGCCAGCCGCATCAGGCGCCGGCCCGTGCCGTAGTGCCGGCCATTGCCCTCGCGCTGCAGGATGCCCGCTCCCTCGAGCTGCTGGAGCATGCGGTGCATGGTGGGCTTGGGCAGGCCTGTCTCCTCGACCATGGTCTGCAGCGTGAAGGGCTCGTTCTTCTGGGCAATGGCCTCCAGCAGGGCGAACAGCCGCAGGTTGGGCGTGTCGCCATCGATACGGGCAGGGATGGGGTCACGGGTGTTCATGGTGTTGGTCATCATATGTTTTTCAATTTTTCGAGTCAATTTGTTCCGAAAAAAGAAATTTGTTTGACATCCAGGCGAAGTCGGTCCTAGACTTGCGCCGTAATTTCTTTTTTCGGAACATTAAGTTCCATTTTTAAGGAGACAACATGACTGCAGCCAACAATCGTACGGTGGTCGAAGGCGTCCAGAAGATGACCCCTTCCGAAGCCTTTGTGGAGACCTGCGTGGCCAACGGCGTCACGGAGATGTTCGGCATCATGGGCTCGGCCTTCATGGATGCCATGGACATCTTCGCGCCCGCCGGCATCCGCCTGATCCCCGTGGTGCACGAGCAGGGCGCCGCCCACATGGCCGACGGCTATGCGCGCGTCTCGGGCCGCCACGGCGTGGTGATCGGCCAGAACGGCCCCGGCATCAGCAACTGCGTGACCGCCATCGCCGCCGCCTACTGGGCCCACAGCCCCGTGGTCATGATCACGCCCGAGACCGGCACCATGGGCATGGGCCTGGGAGGCTTCCAGGAAGCCAACCAGCTGCCCATGTTCCAGGAGTTCACCAAGTACCAGGGCCATGTCTGCAACCCCAAGCGCATGGCCGAGTTCACGGCCCGCTGCTTCGACCGCGCCATCTCCGAGATGGGTCCCACCCAGCTGAACATTCCGCGCGACTATTTCTACGGCGAAGTGCAGTGCGAAATCCCCAAGCCCATGCGCGTGGAGCGCGGCTCGGGCGGCGAAAACAGCCTGCAGGCCGCCACGGAACTGCTGGCCACGGCCAAGTTTCCCGTGATCCTGGCCGGCGGCGGCGTGGTCATGGGCGATGCGGTCGAGGAATGCAGGCAGCTGGCCGAGCGCCTGGGCGCACCCGTGGTCACGGGCTATCTGCGCAATGACGCCTTCCCCGCCAAGCACCCGCTGTGGGCCGGCCCGCTGGGCTACCAGGGCTCCAAGGCCGCGATGAAGCTCATCGCCCAGGCCGACGTGGTGATCGCGCTGGGCTCGCGCATGGGCCCCTTCGGCACCCTGCCCCAGCACGGCATGGACTACTGGCCCAAGAACGCCAAGATCATCCAGGTCGAGGCCGACCACACCAACCTGGGCCTGGTCAAGAAGATCTCGGTGGGCATCCACGGCGACGCCAAGGCCGTGGCACGCGAGCTGGGCCGCCGCCTGCAGGGCCAGACCCTGGCCTGCGACGCCACCAAGGCCGCGCGCGCCGACACCATCGCCACCGAGAAGGCCGCATGGGAGAAGGAGCTGGACGAGTGGACGCATGAGCGCGACCCCTACAGCCTGGACATGATCGAAGAGGCCAAGGGCGAGCGCACGCCCACGGGCGGCCAGTACCTGCACCCGCGCCAGGTGCTGCGCGAGCTGGAGAAGGCCATGCCGCCGCGCGTGATGGTCTCCACCGACATCGGCAACATCAACTCCGTGGCCAACAGCTACCTGCGCTTCGACGAGCCGCGCAGCTTCTTCGCGCCCATGAGCTTCGGCAACTGCGGCTATGCCCTGCCCACCATCATCGGTGCCAAGTGCGCAGCGCCCGACCGTCCGGCCATCGCCTACGCCGGCGACGGCGCCTGGGGCATGAGCATGGTGGAGATCATGACCGCCGTGCGCCATGACATTCCCGTCACGGCCGTGGTCTTCCACAACCGCCAGTGGGGCGCGGAGAAGAAGAACCAGGTGGACTTCTACAACCGCCGCTTCGTGGCCGGCGAGCTGGAAAGCGAGAGCTTCGCGGCCATTGCCAGCGCCATGGGCGCCGAGAGCATCGTGGTCGACCAGATCGAGGACGTGGGCCCGGCGCTGCAAAAGGCCATCGACCTGCAGATGAACCATGGCAAGACCTGCGTGATCGAGGTGATGTGCACGCGCGAACTGGGCGACCCGTTCCGCCGCGATGCGCTGGCCAAGCCCGTGCGCTTCCTCGAAAAGTACAAAGACTTCGTCTGACGCCGTCTGATACCCCCTGAGGCGCTGCGCGCCTTCCCCCTGAAAGGGGGACGACAGCCTCGCGGCGGGGCGGCCCTTGCTCGCTGTCTCGCGCCTGGGCCGCGCCGGTTGCGCAGGCTGCGCTTACGGCCCGGGGCCTTGCCCCCCGGGCTTCTCCACGCACAACGCGGGTTTCCAGCCTTGCAGCCAGGAGTTCTCCCATGCCCCCACTTTCACTCGCCGTGGCCGCCGATGATGCGCCCGCCACGCCCCGTCCCCATCTCCAGCACTTGCTCGACCAGGCCAAGGCGCAAGGCCCCATTCCGGTGGCCGTCGCCTATCCCTGTGATGCGGGCTCGCTGCAGGCCGCCATGCAGGCCGCGCAGGCGGGCCTGATCACGCCGCTGCTGGTGGGCCCCGAGGCACGCATCCGGGCATCGGCCCAGTCGGCCGGGCTGGATCTGGCGGGCGCGTCCATCCATTCCACCGCCGACGATCCGCGCGCGGCGGCGGCCCAGGCGGCGGCGCTGTGCGGCAGCGGCCAGGCCCGCGCACTGATGAAGGGCAGCCTGCACAGTGACGAGTTGCTGGGCGCTGCCGTGGCGCGCGAGGCCGGCCTGCGCGGCAGCCGCCGCGCCAGCCATGTGTTCGTGATGGACCTGCCGGGCTTCGAGCGCCCGCTGCTGATGACCGACTGCGTGGTCAACATCTTCCCCACGCTGATGGACAAGCGCGACATTGCGCAGAACGCCATCGACCTGGCCCGTGCCATCGGCATCGCCCGGCCGCGCGTGGCCGTGCTCTCGGCGGTGGAGACGGTCAACCCCGCCATTCCCGGCACCATCGACGCGGCCGCGCTGTGCAAGATGGCCGACCGGGGGCAGATCAGCGGCGCCATCCTCGACGGGCCGCTGGCCTACGACAACGCCATCTCGCTGCGCTCGGCGCATCACAAGGGCATCGTCTCCGATGTGGCCGGCCAGCCCGACGTGCTGCTGGTGCCCAGCCTGGAGGCCGGCAACATGATCTACAAGCAGCTGGTCTACATGGCCGATGCCGAGTGCGCGGGCCTGGTGCTGGGCATGCGCGTGCCCATCGTGCTGACCAGCCGTTCGGACTCGGTGGCCAGCCGCATCGCGTCCTGCGCGCTGGCCGTGCTGGCCGATGCGGCGGGCGGCAAGGAGCAGCCATGAGCCAGGTTCAAGCCCCGTTGGCAGCACAGCCGCCCGTGCCGCGCATGCTGCAATGGCTGAAGCTCCTGCCCGGCACGGGCCTGTCGGGCGTGATTGCGCTGGCAGCCACCTTCGTCTCCACGCTGCACGGCGGGCCGCAGCTGCTGTTCGCGCTGTTCTTCGGCGTGGCCTTCCACTTCCTGAGCCAGGACGCGCGCGCCAAGCCGGGCATCGAGTTCTGTGCACGCGGCGTGCTGCGCCTTGGCGTGGGCCTGCTGGGCGCGCGCATCACGGCCACGCAGATCGCGGGCCTGGGCTGGACCACGGCGCTGATCGTCATCGCGGCCGTGGTCACCACGCTGCTGTGCGGCACGCTGCTGGGCCGGCGCCTGGGCCTGACGCGGCCGCAGGGCGTGCTGTCGGGCGGCGCGGTGGCCATCTGCGGCGCCTCGGCGGCGCTGGCCATCTCGTCGGTGCTGCCGCGCGACAAGGACAGCGACCGCTTCACGCTCACCGTGGTGGTCACGGTCACCGTGCTGTCCACGGCCGCCATGGTGCTGTACCCGCTGGTGGCGCGCGCACTGCACCTGCCGCCCGAGCTGGCGGGCCTGTTCATCGGCGGCACCATCCACGATGTGGCCCAGGTGGTGGGCGCGGGCTACACCATCGACCAGGCCACCGGGGACTACGCCACCATCGTCAAGCTGTTCCGCGTGTCCATGCTGGCCGTGGTGGTGGTCATGGTCTCGGCCCTGTTCAAGCGCCAGCGCGAGGCTGCGGCCGAGCAGCACCACGGCAAGAAGCCGGGCCTGGTGCCCTGGTTCCTGTGGGTGTTCGTCGCGCTGGTGGCCATCAACTCGCTGGGCTGGGTGCCGCCGGGCCTGCAGCACCAGTTGAGCGACCTGTCGCGCAACTGCCTGGTGCTGGCCATTGCGGCCCTGGGCCTGAAGACCTCGTTCCAGCAACTGGCCCAGGCCGGCTGGCGGCCTTTTGCACTGCTGGTGGTGGAGACGCTGTGGATGGCGGCCTTCGTGCTGATCGCCATCGAGTTCGAGATGCGGTGAGCCCAGGCGCAACACGGCAGTTTTCCAGGGCCCGCCATGCGCGGGCCCTTTTCATTTCTCATGGAACCGGCGCATTTGATGTTCACGCAGCGAGGTGATACATTTGCACACAATTTTTTGACGCACATCAACGCCCGACACGAGCCGTGAACGTTCTTCGCAAGCAAGCCGGCAGATTCCGCAGACGCACTGCCATCCAGGTCCTCGCCCTCCTGCGCAGGCAACAACCCCTGCAAGCTGCCTTGCTGCGGCTGCTTCCGTGCCTGCTGCTGCTGGCCGGCTGCGCCGTGCTGCTGGACTCCCTGGTGCCCATCCCGCTGTGGGCCGTCGCCGGTCTGACCGGGGTCATGGCGGGCTACATCGCCCACAACTGCCAGGCGTTTGTTGCATCCCAGCGCAGGAAATCCATGCTGCGCCATCTCGCGCGCTGCTGCCTGCTGCACGCCCAATGAAACACAGGCGTCCGGGTCGTCAGGCACCGCTGCTGGCATAGGCCGTCAGCGCCTGCGCGACCGCCTTGAAGACCACGGCGCAGCGCTCGCTCTTGCGCAGGTCCTCATGCATGGCCACCCAGGTATCGAGCTTCCATGAGAATGCCTGCGGCAGCACCCGCACCAGGCCCGCGTCCCTGGCCGCCAGCGCCGACTGGCAGATGCCGATGCCAAAGCCAGCGCGGATGGCGCCCAGTTGTGCCAGGTCGCTGTCCGAGCTCAGCGCCATGGCCTCGCGCGTGAACATCGGAAACTGCTGCTGAAACCTGCGGATGAAGGCGTTCTCATGGTCGAAGCCGATCAGCGAATGCCCGGCCAGCTCCTGCAGCGAAGCCGGCACGCCATGCCTGGCCAGATAGCTCTCATGGGCATGCAGCCCCAGTTCGATGGCGCCGATATGGCGAGCCACCAGCGCCTCCTGCTGCGGCCGGAACATGCGCACGGCCACATCGGCCTCGCGGCGCAGCAGGTCATCGACCGCGTTGGACAGCACCAGTTCAATGCGCAATTCAGGATGGGCCGCGCGCAATTGCGCCAGCACGGGCGGCAGCAGCTCCACGCCCACGACCTCGCTGGCCGTCAGGCGCACCGTGCCGCGCACGCCCGCGCCATGGCTGGCCGCCACGCGGCGCAGCGCGGCAGCCGTCGCGGCCATGCTGGCCGCATAGGGCTGCAATTCATAGGCCGCCTCGGTGGGTGCGAAGCCATCGGACGAACGGGTGAACAGTTGCAGGCCCAGCGCCGACTCCAGCCCGTCGATGTGCCGGCCCACGGTTGGCTGCGCCAAGCCCATGGCCCGGCCTGCCGCTGACAGCGACCCGGACTCCAGCACCTGCAAAAAGCTGCGATACCACTCCCAATGGGGTTCCGACATCACTGATCCATTCATTTATGCATGGACACCAGAAGATTCTAGGCAATTTTCCTTTTGCAGCGTGTTGCGGACACTGGCATGGTCAACACAGGACCCGCACCATGCCATCCATTGCACTTTTCGGCGCCGCAGGCGCCATCGGCCAGAGCCTGGCCGCCGCGCTCAGACAACAGGGCCGCGCCTATCGCGTGGTCGGCCGCAACGCAGCCAGCCTGCGCCAGACCTTCGGCGCCGATCCCCTGGCCGAGATCGCCACCTGGACCCCGGATGTCGCCGGCTCCATCGAGGCTGCCGCCCACGGCGTGGACACGCTGATCTACCTGGTGGGCGTGAACTACTGGCAGTTTGAATTGCATCCCGAACTGATGCGCAAGACGCTGGAAGGCGCCATTTCCGCGGGCGTGCGCCGCATCGTGCTGATCGGCACCGTCTATCCCTACGGAAAGGCCCGCACCCTGCCCGTGGCGGAAGACCATCCGCGCGATCCCCATACCTTCAAGGGCCGCATGCGCAAAGCCCAGGAGGACCTGCTGCTGCAAGCCCATGCACAGGGCCACATCGAGGCCACCGTGCTGCGCCTGCCCGACTTCTACGGCCCCGGAGTGCACAACAGCCTGCTGCACGGCGCCTTCGAGGCGGCGGCCCACGGCGGCCGGGCCGACATGATCGGCCCGCTGGACAGGCCGCACGAGTTTGTCTATGTGCCTGATGTGGGCCCCGTCGTGGCGCGCCTCATCGACACACCGCAGGCATTCGGCAGGGTCTGGCACCTGGCTGGCGCGGGGGCGACCACGCAGCGCGACATCGTCTCGGAGATCGAACGCCTGAGCGGCAGGCCGTTGAAACTGCGCATCGCGGGCAAGACCGCGCTGCGCCTGGCCGGCCTGTTCAGCCCCTTGATGCGCGAACTGGCCGAGATGCACTACCTGCTGACCGATCCGCTGATCATGGACGACTCGGCCCTGCACGCCCTGCTGGGCCCCATTGCCAAGACCCCCTACGCCCAGGGCATACGCGCCACGCTGGATGCCGCCAGGGCGGGCGCGGGTTCAGGTGCGCGCTCCAGCCCGCAGCAGGCCACGGCCTGAAAACAAAAAAGCCCTGACAGCAGAACTGTCAGGGCTTTTGTCTATCTGGCAGGGGAGGAAGGACTCGAACCCTCGCATGCCGGAATCAAAATCCGGTGCCTTTACCAACTTGGCGACTCCCCTAGAAGACGTAAATTCTAATACGTTTTTTTGGGCCGAAATCCAAAATTCAGAAAATTTGGTCCAAAACGTTCTTCAATCATTCCGGCGCCAACGCGGCATCCAGCTGGCCACGAATCGCCTGCTGCCCCGCCGCCGTGAAGCAGCCAATGAAGACAAAGGCGGACCCGGCCACCTGCGCCGCGCCCAGATCCGCCACGCGCAGCCGGCCTCCCACCACATGGATTTCTTGCAAAGGCTGCTGCCCCCGCAGCCGCACGATGCCCTTGGCCCGCAGCAGCGGCACCGACAGGGCGCGCAGTGCCTGCCTGAGGCGCTGCTTGTCGAATTGCCGGTGCGTGGTGTACGAGAAACTGGTGATTCCTGCCATCCCGGCGAGACCTGCCGAGCCATCCACGGCCCTCTTCCAGGCGCCACCTTCACCCGCAAGCGCACCCAGCAGGCGCTGCGGGTGCTGCGGTTGGCGTGGCAGGGGCACAGCGTCCAGGAAGACGGCCAGGGGAATCTCGCCGCCCTGTGCGGTCAGCACCATGGTGTGCGGGGCGATCTCGGCCAGGCGCTGCCTTGCCTTGCCGATCATCGGCGCGCTGGCCAGGTCGGTCTTGGTCAGCACCAGCGCCGTCGCGCCGGCGATCTGGCGGCGGACCATGTCGCCGACCAGCGGGTCGCACAGTTGCTCATCGACGTCCTGGACATCCACCGCCACCAGGATGGCGTTGAGCTGCAGCGCGGGGTCGAGCATGCCGACCTGGGCGATGCGCACGGGGTCGGAGACGCCGCTGGCCTCGATGACCAGCAGGTCCGGACGGTCGGGCCGCGCGCCCACGGCGGCCAGGGCCTCGGCCAGCCGCCCGCCGATGGAGCAGCAGATGCAGCCGTTTTCCAGCTGCAGCACGTCGCTGCTGCGTGTGCGGATCAGGGCGGCGTCGATGTTGATCTCGCCGAAGTCGTTGACCAGCACGGCCACGCGCAGGCCATCGGCGCGCTCCAGCAGCCGGTTGAGCAAGGTGGTCTTGCCCGCGCCCAGGTAGCCGCCCACGACGACCATGGGAATGGGCGCCCGCTGCGCCGCGGCGGCCGGCGTGCTCATGGCTGGGACCCGGGCGCGGGGAAGATGCGGCCGCCCAGCACGGTGCCCCAGACCTTCACGTCCTTGAGCGTCGCTGGCGCCACCGCGCGGGGATCGTCCTCCAGCACGGCGAAGTCCGCCAGCTTGCCGGGCTCGATGCTGCCCACGCGCTGCTCCAGCTTGAGGGTGCGGGCCGCGCCCATGGTGATGGCGTGCAAGGCATCGTCCACCGACAGGCGCTCGGCCTCGCCCAGCACGCGGCCTGAAGCGGTTTCGCGCTGCACGGCGCACCAGGCGGTGAACAAGGGGTTGATGGGGGTGATGGGTGCATCGGAGTGCATGGAAAAGTCCATGCCCAGGCGCCGTGCCGTGCCCGCCGCATTCATGCGCGACGCCCACTCGATACCCACGGTCTGCCCGGCGTGCGCATCGCCCCAGTAATAGAGATGGTTGGAGAAGAAGTTGACGCACATTCCCAGGCGCGCGGCCCGCTGCAGCTGGGCGCTGCTGGCCAGCTGGCAGTGCTGCAGGGTGTGGCGATGGTCGGCGCGCGGGTGCCTGGCCAGCAGGTCCTCGATCACATCCAGCACCACCTCGGTGGCCTCGTCTCCGTTGGTGTGGATGTGTAGTTGCAGCCCGGCCAGGTGGAAGGGCTCGAACAGCGCGGGCAGCTGCGACGGCGGAATCAGCCACAGGCCGTTGGGCTGCCCGCCGGCGTAGCCAGGAGCGCGCAGGCGCGCGGTGAAGCCCTGGATGGAGCCATCCACGATGAACTTGACGGGGCCGAACTGCAGCTTGTCGCTGGCCGACGATGCGGCAGCGGCGTGCACGCGCGCGGTGCCGCCTTCCGGGTTGCGCTGCGGCGCAAAGGCCGGGACGATGCGCAGCGGATAGGCCGCGTCGCCCGTCACTTCGCGCAGCGCGGCCAGGCCCTGGGGCGAGAGATCGCTGACCAGGTCGGTGGCCGTGGTCACGCCCGCGAGCTGGGCCACGCGGCCGAACTTCCAGATCGCCTCGCGCTGCTCGGCAGCGGCCAGCGACAGCGCGCTGCCGATCACCTTCTGTACCGGATACATGGCGGCGAACTCCTGCAGCTCGCCCGTGGGCTGGCCCTCGGCGTCCTTGTGGATGCCGTCGATATCGGTGTCCTCGTCGATGCCGGCCAGCGCCAGCATGGCCGAGTTCACATTCATCAGGTGCACGCTGGCGTGCAGGATGACGATGGGCCGCGTGCGCGAGACGCGGTCCAGCTCGCGCACCGACAGCCGGCTGCTGCCAAAGAGGATGGGATCGAACCCCCAGGCCAGCAGCGTGGCCTGCGCGTCGGGCAGGGCACGCTCGGCCTCGGCCAGGCGGGCCAGCACGGCGTCCAGCGTGCGCAGGCCGGGCCACAGCCGCCCGTCGGGATCGCGGCGGTCAAAGTAGCCCAGGTAGACCGCATCCCACATGGCGCCTTCCATCAGGTGGCTGTGGGCCTCGATCAGGCCGGGCATGAGCACCTTGCCGCGCAGGTGGTCGATGCGCTCGGCATCGGGCCAGGCGGCCATGTCGGCCTCCCCGCCCACCGCCAGCACCGTGCTGCCCCGCACGGCCACATGGGTGGCCTGTGGCTGGGCCGGGTTCATGGTGAGGATGGTGCGCGCCGCGAAGATGCGCACGCGCTCGCTGGTTTCGTGGTTCATGGGGATGTTTCCCTCAGGCGGTCTTGACGTGCGCCGCACGCGGCAGGCAGTGGACGATGGCCGTGACCAGCAGATTCAGCGCCAGGCTGATGAAGCCCAGGTTGATGCCGCCGAAGTCCGGTTGCTGCAGGTACAGCACGATGGCCAGCGCCTGCCCGCAGACGATGCCCAGGGCAATGGCCAGGGGCCGGATGCGCCAGCCAAACAGGATGGCCATCATTCCCGGGAAGAACTGCGTCACGCCGTAGTAGGTGGTGTTGATCAGGGTCAGCATCAGGTTGGGGGTGAGCAGCGTCATCACGATGGACAGCAGCAGGTAGATGACGATCACCACCTTGGCGCCCTGCTTTTGCTTGGCCTCGGGCAGGCCTGGCAGCAGGTTGCGCGCCACGATGGGGCCGATGGCCAGGCAGATGCCCGCCAGCACCAGCAGGCCCGACAGCGCGGCGCCTGCGGCGACCAGGCCCAGCAGCCAGTCGGGCAGCAGGCGCACGGCAGCGGCGAAGAAAGCCTCGTTGGGCGATGCCAGTTCCAGGTTCTGGCTGATGGCGTAGTACGAGGCCAGCACCAGGAACGGGTACATCAGCATGTACAGCGGCATGGCGATCTGCGTGCGGCGGATGGTGTGCGAACTCTTGGCCGTGAAGAAGTTCTGCACGGCAAACGGCATCATGTAGAAGCCAAGCGCCTGGAACAGCATGGTGCTCATGGAAAAGCGCAGCTGCGTATCGGTCATGTGGTTGCTGACCTTGGCACTGGCGGCGGCGAACACATCGCCCACCCCGGCATGCCAGCCCACGGCCACGCCCGTGGCGATGATGGCCACCACCATGAGGATGTCCTTGAGGATGGCGATATAGGCCGAGGCACGCACGCCCGAGATGGCGATGTAGGTGAAGGCCAGGCCCGCCGAGATCAGCAGCAGGTGCAGCGGCTGGAAGTTCCAGCCCAGCCCCTTGAGCGCCGCCACCAGCCCCGTGAACTGCAGCTGGCCCCAGGGCAGCAGGAACAGGATGGCCGAGCCGGCCACGATCAGCTCCAGCGCGCGGCTGCCGAAGTGGCCCTTGAACAGGTCCGGCAGGGTGATGGCGTTGTGGCGCAGGCCGGCCTTCCAGATCATGGGGCCGAGGAAGTAGCCCAGCGGATAGGCCAGCAGGATGTAACCCAGGAACCAGACACCATAGGTCGGCCCCTTGGCGTAGATGCCGCCCGGAAAGCCGACCATGGTGCCGATGCTGTAGATCTCGCCGGCGGCGAGGAAGAACACCAGGTAGGCGCCGAACTGGCGCGAGGCGACGAAGAAGTCATGCACGCTTTGCGCACCCTTGCCGGTGCGGGAACGGATGGCCAGGTACAGGGACAGTGCGATGAAGCCCAGAAAGACTGCGGTGGTCATGGCGGTGCTCCGTTCAGGCCGACTGCACGTCGTCGGCTTCGTGGCGGTCGAACATCAGCCAGCACACGAGCATGCACAGCGACGTCAGCACGAACCACATGAAGATCCACAGGTAGATGAAGGGCACGCCGAACACGAAGCGATCGACGGACGCGACCCAGGGAAGCAGGCCGATCACCGCGATGTACGGGATGCCTATGCCGATGAACAGCTTGAGCATGATTTGTCTCCTTTTGCTCCGATGAAAGAGTTGGCGGTTGTGGCCGCTCTATAGGACGTTTCAATGTCCATGGATGCGATCTTAGGAAGTGCCTACCTATAATTCAAATGAGAAATCTGCTAACAAACCATGAGGAACACGCATGGATACCCAGAAGCTGCGGCACTTGCTGGCCATCGTCGAGCACGGCACTTTTTCGGACGCGGCGCGCGCCGTGCACCTGACCCAGCCGGCGCTGAGCCGCAGCATCCGCGCGCTGGAAGACGAGCTCCGGGCGCAGCTGTTCGACCGGGGCGCGCGGCGCGCCCGGCTGACGGTCTTCGGCGAACTGGTGGCCGAGCGCGCACGCCGCATGCGGCTGGAGGAAACCCAGCTGCGACGCGACCTGGAGCTGCTGCGCGGCGGCCAGGAGGGCGCACTGGCCATAGGCGTGGCGCCGGCCCCGGCCGCACTGCTGCTCAAGCCCTTTCTGATCCACATGGCGCAGGCGCATCCGCGCATCAAGGTGCGCACCGAGATGGGCGCCACCAGCGCCCTGCTGGAGCTGCTGCGCAATGAGTCGATAGACGCCATCGTCGGCGACGCCTATGTGCTGCGCGCCGCCGAGGACGTGGACATGGAGCTGCTGGGCGAGTTGCCCGCCGGCCTGGTCTGCCGCGCGGGCCACCCCGTGCTGCAAAACCCCGGCATGGACGAGATCCGCCGCTACCCCCTGGCCACCACCACGCTGAGCACGGCCATGGCGCGGCAGCTGGCCGAGCTGTGGGGCGAGGGAGCCGAGCCCGACAAGCTGTTCACCCTGCACTGCAACAACCTGGAACTGCTGCGCAGCGTGACCCTGGCCACGGACACCTTGCTGTTCGGCGTGCTGTCCATCACGCGCCAGGAGCGCGCCAGCGGCACCATGGCCGAAGTGCCCCTGCCCGCCGATCCCCGGCGCTGCGGCCGCTACGGCATGGCGCGCATGGGCGCGCGCAGCCTGTCACCGGCGCTGGAAACCGTCTATGCATTCACCCGCACGCACTGGCGGGAGCTGTCCGAGCACGACCAGTGAAGCCGGGCAGGCGCAAGTCATGCATCGGCCCGCGCCAGCGGCAATGTCTGCGTGCGCAGCCACTCCAGCACCAGGGCGAAGCGGGCCTCGTCATGCACCGGCCTGGGTGACATGAGCACGTAGTGCGAGCCGTCGGCCACAAAGCCGCGCGGCGCGCACAGGGTGCCGCTGGCCAGATCGTCGGCCACCAGCGCCAGCGGCCCGATGGCAATGCCCGCCCCGGCAACGGCGGCCTGCAGGCTCAGGTAGAAATGCTCGAAGCGGGCCTCGCGCCCGGGCTGCAGCGGCACGCCGGTCAGCTCGCTCCAATGCCGCCATGCGTCCGGGCGCGATGCCGTGTGCAGCAGCACGCCGCCCAGCGGCCCGGAGCGTGCCAGCGTCTTCGCAAGTGCAGGCCTGCAGACGGGGCCCACGTGCTCCTGCAAAAAGGGCTCGGCAACCACATCGGCGCCCATGTCGAAATCCGCGCGGCGTATGGCCAGATCGATGCCTTCACGCGCAAAGGGCACCGAGCCGCCGGCCGACACCAGGCGCAGCTCGCGCTGCGTGCCGATCGCTTCCTGCAAACCGCCCAGGCGGGGAATCAACCAGCGCATCAGAAAGGTGGGCTCGCAGGACAGCACCAGCGGCCGGTCCGGCCCGGCGGCCTGCCGCGCACGGCCCAGCGCGCCGCGCAGGCGCTCCAGCGCCAGGGCCACCTCCTCGGCCAGCACACGCGCCGTGGGGGTGGCAATGATGCTGCGGTTGCTGCGCTGGAACAGCGCGAAGCCCAGCGCCTCTTCCATGTCGCGCACGGCGCGGCTCACGGCGCCATCGGTCAGGTGCAGCTCGCGCGCGGCCTTGGAAACGCTGCCGTGGCGCACCGTGGCCTCGAAGGCACGCAGGGCGGACAGCGGCGGCATATGGGTGGGTGGGGCCATGGGACTGGAGGGCGGCATCGGACACATCGGACACATCGAAGAAAGGGCGTGGGGAGAGATTTCAATTGACTTTTGATCAACTGAATACTGAATCCATATCGATTTTCTGCAGTGCGATTTTCATGCAAAGTACCTCCATCGATTGAGCTTTCAGCAATGACCATGAACGAAGCCCCCGCCATCGCCCCCGCACCCCTGGCCATCACCATGGGCGATCCCGTGGGCATAGGCCCCGAGATCATCGTCAAACTGGCCATGGACCCTGCCCGGCCCCATGCGCCTTTTTTCGTCATCGGCGACACGGGGCGGCTGCAGCGGGCAGCCGACATGCTGGGCGTGCACCCGCGCATCCAAGCCATCGATGCGCCGGCCCAGGTTCCCGCCACCGTGCCAACCGCCACCCTCTTCGTGCTCCAGACCGGGGACCGGCTGCCCGAGGACCTGGCCTGGGGACGCATCGATGCGCGCGCCGGGGCCGCCTGCCATGCCTACATACAGCGCGGCATTGACCTGGCCCTGGCCGGCGAAGTCGCAGGCCTGGTGACCGCCCCCATCCACAAGGAGGCGCTGCGCGCCGCGGGCTGCCCCCACCCCGGCCATACCGAGATGCTGGCCGAGCGCTCGGGCACGCGCGACTTCGCCATGATGCTCGCCAATGACGAGCTGCGGGTGCTGCTGGTCTCCATCCACGTGCCGCTGCAGCAGGCCATTGCCGCAGTCACGCCGGACAACGAACTGCGTGCCATCCGCCTTGCGCACCGGGCCTGCCGGGCGTTCGGCATCGCCCGGCCCCGTGTGGCCGTGGCGGGCCTCAATCCGCATGCCGGCGAGAACGGGCTGTTCGGGGACGAGGACCGCTCGGTGATCATCCCCGCCATTGCGGCCGCACGTGCCGAGGGCATAGACGCCAACGGCCCCTGGCCGGGCGACACGGTCTTCATGCGGGCACGCCGGGGCGAGTTCGACGTGGTGGTCGCCCAATACCATGACCAGGGGCTGATTCCCGTGAAGTACCTGGGCGTCGAGCAGGGCGTGAACATTACCGTGGGCCTGCCCTTCGTGCGCACCTCGGTGGACCACGGCACGGCCTTCGACATCGCCGGCACGGGCCGTGCTGACCATGCCAGCCTGGCCTGCGCGCTGCGCCAGGCGGCGGCCATGGTGCAGGCGGGCCGCTCCGGCGCCAGCGGGCAGGCGCAGCGCCCGGACTTCATCTTCATGCTCACGCAGCAGGACAAGACCATTGCCGATGCGCGCGAGCGGCTGCGCGAAGTGCTGGCCCAGGGCGTGCGCCATGTGGGCTTCAAGGACATAGGCCTGCCCCTGCCCCAGCTGCGCGAGCTGGCCCGGGACATCCGCGCGGGCGGTGCCAGGGTCTATCTGGAAGTCGTCAGCCTGGACGAGGCCAGCGAGGTGGCTTCGGCCCGCGCGGCGGTCGAGCTCGGTGTGGACGTTCTCATGGGCGGCACGCGCCCCGAGGCAGTGCTGCCCGTGCTGCGCGGCAGCGGCATTGCCTACTATCCGTTTCCCGGCAGGATCAGCGGGCATCCGAGCGTGCTTTCAGGGCCGGCCGAGGACATCGTGGCCAGCGCGCGCCGCATCGCGGGGCTGGAGGGCGTTCATGGCCTGGACCTGCTGGCCTACCGTTTCCGGGGCGACGTGCCGGCCCTGATCAAGGCGGTCTGCGATGCGGTGGACAAGCCCGTGGTCGTGGCCGGCTCCATTGATCGCAGCGAACGCATCGCGGCCGTGCTTGCCAGCGGTGCCGCGGGTTTCACGGTAGGCACCGCCGCCTTCGAGGAGACTTTTCCAGCCGCGCGGCCCGGGCTGGCGGCGCAGTTGCAGGCCATACAGGCGCTGGTGGACTGAGAGCGGGCCGGCCATCGCGCGCACCTCCCGCAACTCTCGCGCCTGCCACGCCTCCCGCACATTCCGCGCGCCGGTGTCACGGGCCAGCAACTGGCGCCGCTCGGCTTCGGCCAGGCGGTGGGTCTTCAGCCGCTGGACCACATGGAACTGGCGCTTCTTGGCCATGAGGGACGCGCCGCCTGCAAAGCCTTCCATGCGGCTTGCCGCCTTGCCATGCTGCGGGGCATTCCAGGGGTACAGGCCTGCCACCAGGGTCACAACGACAGCCAACGCCATGACCACGAGCGCCCTCCAGGGTGCCCGGGGCCTGCGTTGGCCTTGCCTGTGATGCGCCTGAGAGTTCATGAAGACAGGGCAAATGATTGCGGCAGCTTGCATTGGTGCAGGTGCTTTAGCCTGCATCAATGAACCTGGCCTGATACCAGTCCAAAAACCAATCAGAACCTGGCGCACTTCAGTTGCGCCATTCCTTGATTCTCCAGCAGCCGGAATCTGATGAGAACCCTCGTTTTCCAACAGATGCATTGCCTGAATACGGAGATAACGCCCAGCAGCCTATATTGCCGCATGAAAACAAATGATTCATTGCTATCAATAGAAAACCTGAAATCCATCCATGGCCAAAAAAGCAAAGCCTGCCAACTGCCCTCTGGGCACTGCCAGCCAGGCACCGCAGCGCTACAGATGAACATCGAATGGCATCACTCTTTCCCCTACCATCCGGCAGCATGTCGTCCTACTGGATAAACCATGCCATTTAGGGAACGATGATATTCACCCTGAATACCTCTCATTCGGCACACCATTGACAACGGCCGGTCTTTGAAGTGCAGCGCCGGTATTTGCAGGGACCAATCGATGGCTGCACGCATTCAGCCATTTTCCGCAGTTTTGTGATCAGTTGTTTTGGCCAGATGGCTTGGCATCCGATGAATAAAGCAGGGATCTTGGTTGATGATTCGAACGCTGCCGCGGACCGTTGCCGGCCCCGCTGGAGTCTGGTCGCGCCTGCCGCTCGCGTGCCTTGGATGGAGCCTGGCAGCCGCTCCCGTCTTCCTGTGCGGCGCACAGGCGCAAACACCTTCTTCGGCGGCCGTTGCCGGTACCTCCATGGCTGAGGCACGCATCGAATCCCTGGACCGCGACCAGGCCGAGCAGGCCCGGCTCAAGGCACTCTCCGAAGGGGCCGCCCCCGCCTACCAGGACCGTTTCATGGATCCGGACGAGATCGCACAGTCCGCTGCCGCCGAGCCCGAAGCCGAGCAGCCCGAGGGCTTTCGCGCCTGGGTGGTGGAAAGCCGCCTGGGCCTGGGCGAATCCCGCACCACCGGCCATGGCCGCCAGCGCGCCACAGAAATCGGCCAGCGCCTCGAATACCGCCGCGAGACACTGAACTACGGCGAGTTCACCCTGCAGGCCGAAGGCCGGCACCTGAGCGGCGACAACTTTGGCAATGGCCTGGGTATGGGTGGCTTGAGCATTGGCGGCCTGGGCTATGCCCGGCAAGCCACGAGCGAGCGCTTCACGCTGCGCAACCTTGGCTTTCCGCTGACCACGCAGACCTTCGCCGACACGGCCGTGGGCGACCTCTACAGCGAGCTGACCGATGGCCTGGCGCGCAACTACCGGCTGTCGCTGGGCTCGACCACGGTGCGCGGCGCCTCGGCGCGCATCTTCCGCCCGGATCTGGACCTGCGCGCGGGCTACGGCCAGCGCGGCCTTCTCACGGGAGGGCCCTACCCCGGGTTCGAGAAAAACCAGGGCACGCTGGGCTGGCTGGGCGCCACCGTGCGGCTGGATGGCCCCTGGTTTGCCGCCTTCCAGCTGGACCAGGCCGACGATATTCCCGCCTACTACAGTCCCAGGCACTACCCCGGCGATGACACGCAATACGACCCCGGCTCCGCCCTGGGCCTGGGCAGCAAGCGCGTGACCAGCTGGGCCGCCTCGCTGGGCTACGGGCGCGGCGTGCTGCGCGATGGCGACTTCAGGCTCCGCACCACGCTGCTGGGCAGCCGTACCAGCGCGCCCCTGTCCTCTCCAGCGGCAGGCACCGCCGGCACGGAGGGCCGCAGCGCCCATGGCCTGTTCATCGAGGCCAGCGCGCGCGCTGGCGCCTACCGCCATGAATTCGGCCTGCATGCAGCCCAGCCCCAGCTGCACTTTGGCGACTACGCGCTGTCCAGCGCGGCGCGCGGCGCCTATTGGCGCGTGGACCGCCATGTCACCCGCCTGAGCTGGGGCATGGGGCTGGACTACGAACGCACGCCGCAAACCACGGCGCAGGATGCAGGCTTTCAACTGTCGGGCTACCGCCGCCTGGGAGCGAATGGCAATGCCCAATACCAGTTCGACCGGCACACGGCCGTGGGCGGCAGCTTCAGCGCCTACCAGACGCGCAACGATGCGGGCACCGCAGGCGGCGGCCAATCGCGCAGCCTTTATGGCAGCGCGTTCTACCAGACCCGCTTTTTCGACTGGCCGCGCAGCCGCTTCATGCTGACCGTGCGGCGCAACGAGCTCATCGTGCTGGGCGACTCCTCCGCCACGGGCCAGGAGGTGCAGTGGGAGCAGGACTGGGCCGGTGCACGCCAGGCAACGCTGCGGTCCGAGCTCACCACCACGCTGGGCTATGCGCGCGACCGCAGCGGCGGCATGTCGCGCAACTATCCAACGGCCGGGCTGCAATGGCGCTACTGGCTGGAAAGCGGGCTGCAGCTGGCCGGCAACCTGCGCTACACCTCGCAAAGCGGCAGCCTCTACACCAGCCGGGGCCTGTCGGGCTCGCTGTCGGCCGAGAAGGAACTGGGCCGGGGCTGGCGCATGGGCGTCATGGCGCACTTCAACCAGGCCCGGTCCTCGCTGCTGCCGACGCCCTCTTCCCTGCCCAACCTCTACCGCAGCGACGATAAGACCGCCTATGTCTACCTGCGCTGGGAAGGCAGCGCGGGCACGGCCTATGCGGCCGCAGGCGCACCCGGTGAAGGCGTGGGCGGCGGCAGCCTGTCCGGCCGCGTGTTCTACGACGCCAACCGCGACGGCGAACAGCAGGCGGGCGAGGTGGGCGTGGCCGGCGTCGAGGTGGTGCTTGACGGCCGCTACCGCACGGTGACCGACCGCGATGGCCAGTTCGAATTCCCGGTGGTGCCCACCGGCCACCACCGGCTGTCGCTCACCCAGGAAAGCGTACCGCTGCCCTGGGGCGCCTCCGGCGACAACACCAGCAGCGTGCACGTGCCCCTGCGCGGCCAGGCCTCGGCGTCGATTGCCGTGGTCAAGGTGGGCGAGTGAGTGAATGAGTGAATGAGTGAATGAATGACTGATCAAGGCGCACAGGCTTCCCAGGCAACCCGTTCCATCCAAGGAGATTCCATGAAACGAACACCCATCGCCCAACGCCTGCTGGCCGCATCGCTCGGCGGCCTCGGCCTGGCCCTGACCGCGTTGCCTGCCATGGCCGAGAGCCAGTACGGATCGGGCACCGGAACCATCACGGCCCAGGCCAAGGTCAACCTCAGCGTGACCGTGCCCAAGCTCATCTTGCTGCGCGTGGGCTCGACCAATACCACGGTGGACACGGTGACCTGGACCTCGACGCTGAGCATCCCAGGCGTACCCACCACGCCGCTGGCCTCGGTCAACAACACCAACGTGGACTGGAACGGCGCCGCGCCCACCGTGGCCACCGCCTCGGCTGCCGCCACGCTCACGGTCTATGCCTGGACCAATGCCGGCGCCGGCACCATCAACTGCGCGGTCGGCGCCTGGAATGCCACGGGCGGCCCCGCCAACGCGGACTTCACCGTCACGACCACCGGCACCCTGCCCCACCCCGGGCCCAATCTGGGTGCCTGCGCATCCACCTCGTTCCCCTCCAACGTGGTTGCTACGGGAACCTGGGCATATGCGCTGGGAGGTACGCCGGCCAGCTGGGCTGCCAATACCTATACCAACGTCATCACGTATACGGCCCAGGGCATCTGATGGACAAGGCATTGCCTCGCCTGCTGGCCGCAGCGGCCCTCTGCGTTGTGCAGCCGCCCGCGCAGGCCGTGTTCACCATCGTGACCGACACAGACCTGCTCAACTACAGCCTGACACTGCGCGTGGGCACGACCGGGGCAACCGTGGACACCGTGGCCTTCAGCGTGACGGGAGCCAACGCCGGCCTCACGCCCGTGGCCGTGACGGGCACGCCCAGCATCAGTGTCTCGGTGTCTCCCACACGTCCCGCGCTGGGCACCGCCGTGGCCCGGCCAGTCACCCTGGTCGTCGATTCATCCACCGCACTTTCCTGCCAGTCGGGTGGCTGCGGCAGCGCGACCATTCCGTTCAGCAAGATCAGTTGGGTGGCATCGAACAACGGCAATGCTGCGTCCGGCGACATACAGAACGGGCGCTTCACCGCCAGCGCCGGCCAATCCATCGCCAGCTACAACGCGAACGCATCCGTCTGTTCTGGCGCGCTGTGCCCGGTCGCTGGCTGGACCGTCCAGTCACGGCAACTGACCGGCACCGTGCTGCAGTTCACCTACGACAACGACGTGGTCTACCCGGGCGGCAACTACAAGGGCACCGTGCGCTTCACGGCATCGATGGTATGAGGCGGTTGGCGTGGCCGCTCCTGTGCATGGCGCTGGCCTGGGCCACGGCCCTCGCGGCGCATGCCGAAGTGGCGCGGCTGGACGACTCGGCTTCGCCCCGGTCCCAGGTCCGCAGCGACTTCGCCCGGGCCAGGGTCGTCGGCGAGCGGCTGCTGGAGCTGCCCATGGGACGCATCGAATACCGGCTGGCCATGGCGCCCCATGTCGGCCGCACGGCGCGCATCTTCTATGTGATTCCCGCCCTGGTCACGGGCCTGCGCTCGCCTGCGGGCATGCAGGTGCAGTGGCGCGGCAACGGCGTCTTTGCGGGCGGCACGGGCCGGCCCGGCGACCGGGTCCAGGTCTGGAACGGCATGGTCCGCACGCCCTGGATGGCCGAGGTTTTTGACCTCACGCTGCACATCGACCCTGCCGAGCTGCGCCTGACCCGGGGCTCGGCACTGAGCTTCGAGTCCTACTTCGAGATCGAGACCCTGCCATGAAAGCTCCTCCCATCGCCGTTTCACTGGCCCTGCTGATCGCCTGCAGCGGCGCCGCCGCCGCACCGTTCGAGCTGGCCGTGGCGCCCTCGCGTTTCGAGCTGTCGGCCAAGCCGGGTGCGCGCACGGGCCAATCGCTGGACATCCACAACCTGGCCTCGGCACCCACCGAGGTGGCAATGCGCACCATCGACTGGACCTATTCCGACACGGGCGACATCACCTACCACGACGAACTGCTGCCCGGCAGCTGCCGGCCCTGGGTGCTGCTGGAGCGGCGCAGCGTCACGATTGCAGGCCGCAGCAAGAAGGCCTTCCGCTTCCAGGTGGAGCCGCCTGCCGATGCGCCGCGCGGCGAATGCCGCTTCATGATCGCCATCGAAGGCGTGGAGCCCGCGCAGCAGACCGTCATACGCAGCGGCGGCGCCAGCCTGAGCCTGCCTGTCACGGGCCGCATCGCGGTGGCCGTCTACGTGACGCTGGGAGGTGCTGCGCCCCAGCTGGACATTCGCCAGCTTTCCATGGCCGAAGACGGCAAGACGCGCCGCGCCCTGGTCACCGTCAGCAACACCGGCGATGCCCATGGCCGGCTGGAAGGCAGCCTGGACGCCGTGGACAACAAGGGCCGCCGCTTCGAACTGGTGCCGGAAGGCACGCCCATACTGCCCGGCCAGACACGCACACTGGCCCTCATGCCCAAGGGCGAAGACGGCCAGCCCGCCCCGCCGCCCGCGTATCCGGTCAAGGCCAAGGGCAGCCTGGACTGGGAAAAAGGCAGCTTCAAGATCGATGTGGAACTGAAGTGATGGCAACCAGGCCGATCGCGTGGCTGGCCCTGTCCATGGCGTTGGGCGGCCTGGGCCACACCGTGCATGCGGCGTCCAGCACCACAGGCCCCAGCCTGCTGGTGCCGCTGAGCACCTCAGTGAACCTGGACTTCACCATCGCCATCGACAAGTTCATCTTCTTTCGCATAGGCGACGGCACCTGGCCCACGCCCGGCGGCACGACCAGCAGCGTGGCCTTTGTGCTCGCCCCGTCCATCCCTGGCGTGCCCACCACGCCCGTGGCGGGCAGCAACACCTCGGTGAACTGGAGCGGCGCGGCCCCCAGCTTCAGCATCACGCCCAGCGGCAATGTGCTGCCGGTGGAGGTGCGCAGCAACGCAGGCCAGGTCACGCTGCGCGCCACCGCCACCACGGCGCTGGCCAGCGGGGCCAATACCATCCCGCTGTCGGAGATCACCATCGCCACCAGCGACAGCAACCTGCCCGCACCGCTGATACCCAATACGGGAACGGGCGCAGCGGTCAACGTGGTGGCCACCGCCTTTGCGGGGCTGGTCACCCAGCGCACGGCGAACTGGACCCTGTCCTATGCCAACCTGGCCTCCCGCAGGGCAGGCACCTACACCGGGCAGGTCACCTTCACGGCCAGCTCGCCCTGAGCGCTTTGGGAGCTTTGGGCGATTTGGGCGCTTCGGGCGCGCTCAAAGGCCCAGGTACAGCGCAATCAGCGACACAGCAGCCGGCACGGCCTGCACCCAGAGGATCTTGCGGCTGGCCGTGGCGGCGCCATACACGCCGGCCACCAGCACGCAGATCAGGAAGAAGTACTTGAAACTCAGGCCATCGGCCCCCTGCGCCAGCCCCCAGATCAGCCCGGCGGCGAGAAAGCCGTTGTACAGGCCCTGGTTGGCGGCCAGTGTCCTGGTCTGCAGGGCAAATTCGGGCGTCAGGCCAAACGCGCGGCGTCCGGCCGGCTTGTCCCAGAGAAACATCTCCAACACGAGGATGTAGACATGGATTGCGGCGACGATGCCGATGAGTACGTTGGCCATCTGGGGTGGGAAGAAAGTGGACAGGCCTCTGTATACGGGATGCACCCACACCCGTCCATTGCCGCTGCGCTACACAGGGCCTGCCACCACCCCTTCCCTGTCACCCGGAAGACTTGTTGCCGGGGTGCGACGGTTTTTCCGCGCCCTGCGCAGGTGCCACGGCGCCAGCGGCCGCGCCGCCCAGCGCACCGGCCACACTGCCTACCGTGCCGCCGACCACCACGCCCACCGGGCCGGCAATCGCAGCACCCGCCGCAGCGCCTGCAGCGGCTCCGGCCAGCACGCCGCCGCCTATGAATACCGAGCGCGACTCGCGCTCTGCATCCTCGGGCGACAGTTCGAACTGCGCGGACGCATCGGGGTCCTGCGAAGGAACACCGTGGCCGGGGCGTGCCTGCTCGGCAAGGTCTTCATCCTCGGGGGCATCCGTGGACACCGGCTGGATGGGCTGGATGGATGGCTTGTTGCTTGCATTCATGGGGCTCTCCTTCGGGGCATGCCACACGCATGCGGGACTGCCTGCGCTTCATTGCCCTGTCGTTTTTGTTGTACGCCTCGCCCTGCCGCGCCGCAGCCGGCCCAGGCTACTGCCCCGCGTCAGCCAAGGCCCGCAGCCCCGCCGACCTTGACTACAGGGGCTCGTAGGAACTGGCCTCCGCCGCCCAAGGCACCTCCTACGCCCGTCGCGGCGGCCCGACTACCCGGTGCCCGCAGATGCCGTCCTAAGCTAGAACCCAGAAGCACACAGGCTTCGACTTCGCCAGGCGATGCACAGGTTTTCTTGACAGGCCGGCTACCGCGCCCATTCAAAGCCGCATCGCTCAGCCGCCAGACGCACCGCGCTGGCGGGTCAGCACAAACCCACTCACTGGAGAACGTCATGGTCACACCCAACACCGCATCGAGCGTCATTTCTTCCGAAACCGTCAGCGGCACCAATGTCTACAACCCGGCAGGCGACAAGCTGGGGACCATAGACACGCTGATGATCGACAAGCTGTCCGGCAAGGTGCGCTATGCCGTCATGGAGTTCGGCGGCTTCCTGGGCATCGGAACGGATCGCTATCCGCTGCCCTGGGAATCCCTCAAGTACGAGCCCAACATGAATGGCTACGTGGTGTCGCTGACGCGCGAGCAACTGGACAACGCTCCACGCTACGAGCGCGATACGGCTCCGGCATACACCGATGAATATGGCCGCCGCGTGAACGATTACTACGGCGTGCCCTACCTGTAAATCCCGACCCTTGCGGTCTTTGACACAGCCCCGTTCGCGGGGCGTTTTCTTTGGTGCGGATAGCTGCCAGCGAATGGCCAAGGAAGAACGCCCTGCGCAACTTCACTCCCTCATTCCTGGAGAACTGCCATGAATACCACCCCACCTGCCATCGACTACAAGGCCTGCATGGACGCCTGCCAGGCCTGCGTCATTGCCTGCAATACCTGCGCCGCCGCCTGCCTGGAGGAGTCAGACGTCCAGATGATGGCCGCCTGCATTGCCCAGGACCTGGAATGCGCGCAGATCTGTGAACTGGCCGTGGCCGCAATGGCGCGCCAGAGCCCGCATGCGCCGGACATCTGCCGCCTGTGCGCCCAGATCTGCCAGGCCTGCGCCGACGAATGCAGCAAGCATTCCCACGACCATTGCCAGACCTGCGCGGCAGCCTGCCAGCAATGCGCCATGTCGTGCAATCTCATGGGCATGCAGTCGCACTGACACGGCTGGCATGGGCCATGACAGCCGCCCAGGCAGAAATCCTGCAAACACGCAGGAAAAAACGCCACCGGCGCTGTCGCCAAACGCCGCGCCTTCGCGGAACCGGGCCTGCCTACACTTTGATGCATATCCAGGCACACAGGAGGCAGACATGGCACTCGAAATCAGCGCAGAGGAACGGTTCTTCACCCTGCTGAACCAGTTGAAGCACATGCCTCCCTGCTCATCCCGCCAGGAGGCACACGACATGCTGTTGCTGCTCTGGATGCGCATCTGCGAAGGCGCCGGCGCTCGCCGGGAATTGCTCAACCGCATGCGGCAACGCACGCTGTGCGCAGAACATGGCTGGAAAAACCTCGACAAAAGCCCTTGCCATCTGGATTCGGACACCCTGCCAGGCATCCGCATCTATCTGCACTCCAACGGCACCATCGTCATTCAAAGACAGGGGGGAGCGCAGGATTCCGAAATCCTGCACTTCAGCGCCAGGCGCGAATTTGCCGAGGCCTAGGCCCGGTCCGCGCACAGCGCCTGGGGGCAGGCGGAGCAGAGGCTAGGTGCAAACACCAACGATGTCCCACATGCGACATGGGCCCTGTCTCCATAGAATGCGTCATTGTGTAGCACACTATCCATGAGGAATACATGACAGCAGATTACAAAACCCTCCTCCAGCAGAAGGCCGAGCTTGAGGCAAAGATCGCCGCCACCCTGAAGGCGGAAAAAGGCGGAGTCATCGCCAAGGTCCGCGAACTCGTCGAGCAGTTCGGTCTGACCCAGGATGACATCTTCAGCACCGGCAAGGCCAAGTCCGCCAGCATTGGCGTGGCCAAATACCGCGACCCCGCCAGCGGAGCCACCTGGACCGGCCGGGGCAAACCGCCGCGCTGGATTGAAGGCAAGGACCGCAAGGCCCTCGAGATCTGAGCACGGCCCGCCAGCGCGGGCCTTTTTTATGGCTGCAACTGCCTGCTGCGTCAGCACAGGCTGCAGTTGCACTACCATCATTGCGTTGTTCTGCAAAGGCAACAGAGCCTTGAGCAACTCACAGGGCCTTTGGCAAAGACGCTCCCCTGCCAGGAGTCTCCGCCGCAAGCCAAGATGCCTTTGCGCAGCACATCTGATCTCATGCAAATCGGCCCACGCCGCGCGGCTTCAGCGATCATTATTCATACTGCATCGAAAAGACATCATGCTTGATGGATCAAAAACACTGGTGATGATTGCTTTCTTTTGGATGACCATGGTCCATGGTGCACCAGGACAAAACGTCCAATCACCGATCTTGCTTCATGAAAGAACATCGCCCACTGCTTTTCCAGTCGCCATTTATCGTGGCATCAAGGTGGATGATTTCAGAAAACTGGTGATCAGTGCTTTCGAAAGCGCCCGGTTTTCCCATACGGCCATTGAAAAATCGAAGGATGGAACGGCGCAATACAAATTCTTCTATTCCGTGGCGACGGGTGGAAAAATTCAGCGCGTTGATGTGGTCCTGCGGGTGGACGAGAACCTTGACAAGAGCAAGAGATGCGCGAGCTGCTTCTTGCGGCTGACCATGATTCCCGAGCTCCCCAGCCTTCAATCTTCTTCGTGGATGCTTCAGTACGATCTGAGTCGCCAGGTTTTTTCGGCCATCGATCAAGCCTATGCCAGCATTCACGATCTCGGGCGAAAATCCATGGACGCAGATTTCGGGTTCAACTATAGAAACAAGTGGCGAGGAGAAAGAAATCTATACGAAAACTCATTTGTCGGCATTGATCCATCAAGTCTGAAGACCATGATCATCGACGCATACAGCGTTGCCGGCTTCAAGCTTGCAGGCGATGCAACGAAGGATTCCATCCTTTCCGAATTGACCTTCTCTTTTCCCGTCGCTCCAGATCAAACAGAAGGCGTTGTCTACAAAATTTCTCTGGCAAGCCAACTCGACGCAAGCAATCGCTGCTATCCCTGTGAGATCAGTGAGGTCTATGACCCTCACCAGCGACTGCCGGCAGCGGGCCTGTCTGGCATGTCCAGCCGGCTGACGCTCGAGTCACGCTTTACCGCTGCCCGCATGCAGGCGCTTGAAAAGCTCAAGAGTGGCACCGAGCACTATTTGCGCCCGGAAACCGTTTTCACCATCCCGCCAAAGCCCGCACCGCTCGGGTCGCCCCGGCCGCAGATCCAGCCACCCATCGTCACATGACTGCCCTGCCACACGCAAATGCCATGCGTGCCGGCCTGCTGGCACGGCATCCAGGGTTCGACGGCCTGTTCATTGCCGGCACGCTGGCATTGGCCCTCGGCATGGCGGCCATGGCTTCGATATCGCCTGCCATGCTGCTCGCCATCGTGCTGGTGGATACCTGGCTTTTCGCCAATCCTCATGTCATGGCCACCTTGACCCGGATCGGAGCCAGCATGGCCGATATCCGACGCCATCGCTTCCTGATCTTTGGCCTGCCCGTGATCGTGCTCGGCGGTGTGGTGGCGACCGTGCTGGCATTCGAGGTCGCCGGGCTGTTCACGCTATATTTCTGCGCGCAGAGCTATCACGTGGCGAGGCAGTCCTTCGGCATCGCCAGGGCCTATCGGCGCTCGGGGATGCATCCCTTTCGCCAGGACCGGCTCGCAGAAGCCGTCATCTACCTCGTTGCCGCGTGGGGGCTGCTTGCCCGCTGCGCCCAGGCGCCCGAGACCTTTCTGGGCTATCCCATCCAACTGCCTGCCGTACCCGCCCAGGCGGCCAATGCGATGGGCGTTGCGGCCATCGCTTGCAGCGCCTGCTGGCTATGGCGACAGGCTCGCCTGGCTCTGACGGGAAACATCGATTGGCGTCACGATGGCTTTGTGGCCTCGCATGCATTCACCTGCTTCGTGGCCTACATCTGGATCACCGACATCACGCTCGGATGGCTCCTGATCAATCTGTGGCACAACCTGCAATACCTGCTATTCGTCTGGGTGCAGAACATCCGCCGCGAGCGACAGACACAAGCCGACAAGGCGTCGGAGACCAGCTTGTGGAAGAACGCTGCCCGGTATGGTGGTGTGTGCCTGGTACTGGGCTCAATGCTCTACCTGGCCATCGACTGGGCAGGCACACAACTGCTCTGGCTGGGGCTGCCCACTGTGCTGATAGCGCACTTCACCCTTGGTTTTCATCACTACCTGGTGGACGGGGTGATTTGGAAGCGGCGTGCTGCCTCAGCGGAGCATGGCTCACTTGTCAGGCGCGATTGCAAGTAAGCAACCGGGCAAGGCCTTCCCATTCCCATTGCAGGCGGCCACCGGCACGCCAGAAACAGAAAAACCCAGTGCCGTTTTCACAGCACTGGGTTTCATGTTTCTGGCGGAGAGGGAGGGATTCGAACCCTCGGTACGTTCGCACGTACGCCTGATTTCGAGTCAGGTACAATCGACCACTCTGCCACCTCTCCGCAGCGTCGAAGCTGAAATTATAGCCTAAAAATTCAGGCCTTCAGCAAAGTCTGTCCACCCATGTACGGGCGCAGCGCCTCGGGGATGGTCACCGAGCCGTCGGCGTTCTGGTAGTTCTCCAGCACAGCCACCAGCGTGCGGCCCACGGCCAAGCCGGAACCGTTGAGCGTGTGCACCAGCTCGTTCTTGCCCTGGGCATTCTTGAAGCGTGCCTGCAGGCGGCGCGCCTGGAAGGCCTCGCAGTTGGAGACCGAGCTGATCTCGCGGTAGGTGTTCTGCGCAGGCAGCCAGACTTCCAGGTCATAGGTCTTGGCCGCGCCAAAGCCCATGTCGCCCGTGCACAGGCTCATCACGCGGTAAGGCAGGCCCAGCTTCTGCAGCACGGCCTCGGCGTGGCCGGTCATCTCTTCCAGCGCCTCGTAGCTCTTTTCCGGATGCACGATCTGCACCATCTCGACCTTGTCGAACTGGTGCTGGCGGATCATGCCGCGCGTATCGCGGCCGTAGCTGCCGGCCTCGGAACGGAAGCAGGGGCTGTGGGCCGTGAGCTTGATGGGCAGCTGGTCCTCGGCCACGACCACGTCGCGCACGAAGTTGGTCAGCGGCACCTCGGCCGTGGGAATCAGGTAGAGCGCCGCGTTGTCGGGCACGGGCTCGCCGTCCTGGCCGCCCTTCTTGGCGGCGAACAGGTCGCCCTCGAACTTGGGCAACTGGCCCGTGCCCTTGAGCGAGTCGGCATTGACGGCGTAGGGCACATAGCACTCGGTGTAGCCATGCGAGTCGGTCTGCAGGTCGATCATGAACTGCGCCAGGGCGCGGTGCAGGCGGGCGATGGGGCCCTTCATCACGGTGAAGCGCGAGCCCGACAGCTTGACGCCCATGTCGAAATCCAGGCCCAGCGGCTGGCCCACGTCCACATGGTCCTTGACCTCGAAATCAAAAGTCTTGGGCGTGCCCCAGCGGCGCGCCTCCACATTGCCGCTTTCGTCCGCACCGACGGGCACGCTGTCGTGCGGCAGGTTGGGCACGGCCAGCAGCATGGTCTGCAGTTCGCCCTGGATCTGCTCCAGGCGCGTGGCCGACTGGTCCAGCTCGGTCTTGAGGCTGCCGACTTCGGCCTTGGCGGCCTCGGCAGCGTCCTTCTCGCCCTTGCCCATCAGCATGCCGATCTGCTTGGACAGCTGGTTGCGCTTGGACTGCAGCTCCTCGGTCCGTGTCTGCAGGGACTTGCGCTCTGCTTCCAGGGACTGGAAGGCCTCCACATTCAGGAAGGCCTGGGGCTTTTTGCGGGTCTCCAGCCGTGCGACGGCCGAGTCAAGGTCTTTGCGAAGAAGAAGGATATCGAGCATAGCCGGCAATTTTAGGCGGTATCGCCATGGCAGCGCCCGCCCCTGGGCGTTGGGGGTCTTGCCGCTACAGAAATCCCGCGCCAGCGCCGATACTTCCGATATGCCGCCCACAGCGGTTTGCGCACCCGGGAGCACCCATGTTTTTTGTCTTCGGTCCCAACGGACAGATGTTTCGCGGTCCCGCCGAGCGGCTGGGCCAGGTGGCGCCCGTGCGCCGCGTACAACGCCCGCAGGCCCTGCGCACGCGCTCGGCCGATGTGATGGCGGGCGACGCCACCGCCTCGTTCCCCGCCATCCTGGCCGACCTCGCGGGCCAGCCTGCCGGCGCGCCGGAGCCCGCGCCGCGGCTGCGCGGAGCGGTCGATGCCTATCTTTCCACGGAAAAAGGCCCCAGCCAGCCACGCCAGCCCCTGCAGACCGTGGCCGACGTGATGAGCCACGAGGCCGTGACGGTATCGCCCGAGGCCGGTGTCAACGACGCCTGGCGCGTGCTGGCCGAGCACGGCGTGGCCCAGGCGCCCGTGCTGGATGCCGGTGGCCGCGTGGTCGGGCTGCTGCTGCGCGCCGACATGGCGCCGCTGGACCTGCTGCCCGAGCCCGGTGCGATCAAGGACGCCATTGCCCTGGCGCGCCGGCCCGTGAACGAGGTCATGATCTCCCCCATTCCCACGGTGGCCACCACCACCGACCTGCGCCGCGTGGCCGGCGTGCTGCTGGAGACCGGCCTGCCGGGCCTGCCCGTGACCGATGAGCAGGGCCTGCTGGCCGGCTTCATCAGCCGCACCGACATCCTGCGCGCCGTGGCCTCCGATCCTCCGCTGGATCTGTGGAGCTGAGGCTTTCGGCCCCACCATGCAAAACGGGCGCCAGGCGCCCGTTTGCTTTTTGGCCAATGTCCGCTGCGCCTGCGGTTCAGCCGCCCGTCTCGGGCTGCTTGCCCACGGAGATCTCCAGCCCCGTGGCCGCGTCTATCTTCAGGCCCTTGGGCAGCGGGAACTTCACGGTCTCCTCAATGCCATCCATCTTGCGCACCGACAGCGCGCCCAGCTGGCGCAGGCGCTGGATGACCTCGTCCACCAGCACCTCGGGGGCGGAGGCGCCGGCCGTCAGGCCCACGCGCCCGGCATTGGCAAACCATTCCTCGCACAGCTCGCCCGCGTTGTCCACCATGTAGGCGGGCGTTCCCAGGCGCGCGGCCAGCTCGCGCAGGCGGTTGCTGTTGGAGCTGGTGGGGCTGCCCACGACGATGAGCACATCCACCTGCGGCGCCAGCACCTTGACGGCGTCCTGGCGGTTTTGCGTGGCGTAGCAGATGTCCTGCTGCTTGGGCTCGCGCACCTGCGGAAAGCGGGCGCGGATGGCCGCCGTGATGCCGGCGGCATCGTCCACCGACAGCGTGGTCTGCGTGACCACGGCCAGCTTCTCGGTCTGGCGGGGGGTGACACGGGCCACATCGGCCTCGTCCTCGACCAGGTGGATGCCCTCGGACAGCTGGCCCATGGTGCCCTCGACCTCGGGATGCCCCTTGTGGCCGATCATCAGGAACTCGTAGCCTTCCTTGGCGAGCTTGGCCACTTCCACATGCACCTTGGTCACCAGCGGGCAGGTGGCGTCGAAGATGGAGAAACCGCGCCGCCGCGCCTCTTCCTGCACCGCCCGGCTCACGCCGTGGGCGCTGAACACCAGGGTGGAGCCGGGCGGCACGTCGTCCAGCTCCTCGATGAAGATCGCTCCCTTGGCCTTGAGATCGTTGACCACGAAGGTGTTGTGCACGATCTCGTGGCGCACGTAGATGGGCGCGCCGAACTTGGCCAGCGCACGCTCCACGATCTCGATGGCGCGGTCCACGCCGGCACAGAAGCCCCGGGGCTCGGCCAGCAGGATTTCCTGGGGCGAGGTCGAATCCAGCACCTCAGAGCACCCCGATGATCTGCACTTCGAACGTCACCGGCTGGCCCGCCAGCGGGTGGTTGAAGTCGAACAGCACGGCGCCGTCCTCGCGCACCTGCACCACGGCGCCCGCGTAGCTGCCCAGGCCGTCGGGCGTGGGGAACTGCACCACGTCGCCGGGCGCGTACTGCTCGTGCGGGTCGCCCAGCTCGTTCATCAGCTTGCGCGCCACCCACTGCATCATGTCGCCGTTGCGCTCGCCGAAGGCTTCGCCGGCCGGCATCTCGAACGTGGTGCGCGTGCCTTCGGCCAGGCCCAGCAAGCGCTGCTCGACGGCGGGCGACAGCTCGCCCGCGCCCAGGGACAGCGTGGCGGGCTTGTCGTTGAAGGTGTTGATCACATCACCTGCAGGCCCGGACAGGCGGTAGTGCAGCGTGAGGAACGAGCCGGTCTGGACCGTGGGGAGGGCCGAGGAAGAAGCGCTAGAGGTCATGGAAGTCCCGATAAACTGGCCCGTATTGTAGAAAAACATCCATGCCCCCACGCCCCGTGCAACGGTGTCCCTGCGGCGCCCCCACCTGGCTGAACCATGGCTCTCAAAGACCTGCCTGCCCAGGCCCAGCCGCGCGAAAAGCTCGCGGCACACGGCCCCACGGCGCTTTCCGATATCGAACTGCTGGCCATCGTGCTGCGCACCGGCATGGCCGGCAAGGGCGTGCTGCAGCTGGCCCAGGAACTGCTGCAGCTGCCCGGCCGGGCCGGCCTGTCCGGGCTGCTGCAGGCCGGGCACGCGGACCTGAAGGCCATCAAGGGGCTGGGGCCTTCCAAGTGCGCGCAACTCCTGGCCGTGCTCGAACTGGCGCGCCGCGCCATGGCCGAGCAACTGCGCGAGCGCCCGGCCCTGGCCTCGCCCGAGGCCGTGGCGCGCTACCTGCAGCTGCACCTGGCGGCGCGCCAGCATGAGGTCTTCGCCGTGCTGTTCCTGGACGGCCAGAACCGGCTGATCGCGCTGGAAGAAATGTTCCGGGGCACGCTCACGCGCACCAGCGTCTACCCGCGGGAGGTGGTGCTGCGCGCCCTGCACCACCATGCGGGCGCCGTCATCCTGGCCCACAACCATCCCAGCGGACAGGTCCAGGCCAGCGCCGCCGACAAGGCCGTCACGCAGGGCCTGCAGGCCGCCCTGGGCCTGGTGGACATCCAGGTGCTGGACCATGTGATCGTGGCGCCCGGTGCCTCGCTGTCCATGGCCAGCGAGGGGCTGATGTAGGCAGACTCTGTAAAATGAGAAAAATTCTCATTTACAAAACCGCTGCACCATGCCCTCCCCGTCCACCGCCGACCCGGTGCACACGCTCTACGTCGCCCACCATGACTGGCTGCACGGCTGGCTGCGGCGCAAGCTGGGCAATTCCCACCAGGCCGAGGACCTGGCGCATGACACCTTCGAGCGCGTGGTGGCGTCCCGGCAGGCCCATGCCATCCAGGAGCCGCGCGCCTACCTGACCACGCTGGCGCAGCGGGTGCTCTACAACTTCTGGCGCAGGCGCGAACTGGAGCAGGCCTGGCTCGATGCGCTGGCCACGCTGCCCGAGGAAGTGGCGCCCTCCCCCGAGGACTACGCCCTGGTGCGCGAAGCCATCGAGGCCCTGGACCAATGGCTGGACGGCCTGCCCCCGAAGGTGCGGCAGGCCTTCTTGCTGCGCCGGCTCGACGGCCTCAGGCATGCCGAGATCGCCGAGGCCATGGGCGTGTCCATTGCCACGGTGGAGCGCTACATGAAGCAGGCCCTGGTGCACCTGTACCTCTCGCCGCTGGCATCCCACGGCTGATCGCCTGCATGGATGCCGCCACCGATCAGGCCATCGACTGGCTGGTGCGCCTGGACTCGGGCCACGCCAGCGATGACGACCGCCGCGCCTTCGCCCACTGGCTGCGCCAGTCGCCCGGCCATGCCCAGGCCTGGGCCATGGTGCAGCAACGCCTGTCCGCCGGGGTGGAGCCCGCCCTCGTGCAGTTGCGCCGGCAGGGCGGGGGCACGGCGTCCCTGGGCCTGCAGGCGCTGGTGGCGCCCATCCCGAAGGCCGCGCGCAGGCGCGGCCTGTTGCGCGGTGGGCTGGCCGCCCTGCTGGCCAGCACCGCCACGGCCTGGCTGGTGCACCGGCAAACACCGCTGACCACGCTGGCCGCCGACCTGCGCACGGGCACCGGCCAGCGCAGCCACCACCGGCTGCCGGACGGCAGCGAGATCGAACTGGACGCCCGCTCGGCCGCCGACATTGCCTACAGCGACACCCGCCGCCTGGTGCGCCTGCGCGAAGGCGCGCTGCTGGCGCAGGTGGCTGCCAGCGCGCCGGGCCAGCACCTGCGCCCGTTTGTCGTGCAAAGCGCCCAGGGCACGGCCCAGGCGCTGGGCACGCGCTTCATGGTGCGCCAGGCAGAAGGCAGCACCCTGGTGCATGTGCTGGAGCACAGCGTGCTGCTCACCAGCCTGAACGGCCGGCAGCACCGGCTGCAGGAGGGCCGCAGCGCCTGGATCGACGCCGACGGCATCCGCACGCAGGACACCGCCCACCTGGCGCCGGCCGCCTGGGCCGACGGCGTCATCGACGTGCGCGACCAGCCGCTGGGCGAGGTGATCGACGCGCTGCGGCCCTACCAGGCCGGCATCATCCGCATCAGTCCCGAGGCCGCGCGCCTGCGGATCTTCGGCGTGTTCCAGCTGGCCCGGCCCGACCAGGTGCTGCAGGACCTGGTGGACACCCATCCCGTCAGCGTGCGCCGCTGGGGGGACTGGCTGACGGTGATCGACGTGCGAGACCGGTCCGCTTGAATCTTTTTTGCGCCGCGTGAGGGGTTTTGCCGCCCTTGTCGCACATACGGAATGAAAGCCCTTCATTTCCACCGCAACGACAAGGACCTCCGACTCCATGGCCTCCGCACGCCGCCCTCTCCGTATCCCGCAGCCTGGCAGCACGCCCGCACACCGCAGGCCGAGCCCGCCCTCGCTGCTGCTGCCCGTGGCCGCCGCGCTGGCCTGGTCGCTGTCCGCACCGCCGCAGGCCTGGGCACAGCCGGCGGCGGCCAGCACATCGCAGGCAGCCGCCACGCTGGAATGGAACCTGCCCGCCGGCGCGCTGGACGACTCGCTGGCGCGCATCGCCCGCCAGGCCCAGCGCAGCATCAGCGCCGATCCGGCCCTGCTGGCCGGCAAGCGCGCGCCCGCCATCCGGGGAAGCTACAGCGTGGAGCAGGCCGCCCAGCTGGCGCTGGCCGACAGCGGGCTGCGGCTGGCACGCACGCCCCAGGGCACGCTCACGGTGCTGGCCTCCGTCGCCGCGCCCGCAGCGTCACCGGCCACGGCAACGCCGGGCCGCGCCCAGGACCATGCGCTGGCCGAGGTCAAGGTGGTCGCCCAGGCCGACCGGGCGGGCACGACCGAAGGCACGGGCAGCTACACCGCGCGCGGCCCCAGCGGCGTGGCCACGGGCCTGGCGCTGAGCGTGCGCGACACGCCGCAGTCGGTCAGCGTGATGACCCAGCAGCGCATGGAGGACGAAAACCTCACCAGCATCAGCGAGGTGCTGGCGCGCGTGCCGGGCATCTCCACCTCGGCGCTGGGCACCGAGCGCAGCAACGCCAACGCGCGCGGCTACCCCATCACCAACTACCAGCTCGACGGCGTCAGCACGCACACCGAATTCCTGGGCCTGGACGCCCTGCCCACGCAAAGCATTGCCGACATGGCGCTGTACGACCGCATCGAGGTGCTGCGCGGCGCCTCGGGCCTGACCACGGGCGCGGGCGATCCGTCCGGCATCGTCAACATGGTGCGCAAGAAGCCCACGGCGCAGTTCCAGGGCTCGGCCGAGGCCAGCGTGGGCTCCTGGGGCAACCGGCGCGGCGTGCTGGACCTGTCCTCGCCGCTCAACGCCTCGGGCAGCGTGCGCGGCCGCCTGGTCGCCGTGCACCAGGAGGGCGACAGCCACATCGACTTCTACAGCAAGAAAAAAGACGTGCTCTATGGCGTGATCGAGGCCGACCTCACCTCCACGCTCAAGCTCACCGCCGGGCTGGACCACCAGCGCGGCCGCTCGCGCGGCTCCATGGCCTACCTGGGCTTTCCGCTGTTCAGCAGCGACGGGCGGCAGACCGACTTCCCCGTCTCCTTCAACCCGGCCAGCCGCGACAACCGCTTCAACACCGACTCCACCAGCGCCTTCGTCACGCTGGAGCAGGCGCTGGCCAACCGGTGGCAGCTCAAGCTCTCGGCCAACTACCTGCGCTCCAACCAGCGCGAAGACGCGGTCTACCTGGCCGTCAACAACAGCCTGTTCGACCGGGAGACCGGCGATGGCCTGTCGCTCAACGCCGAGCGGCGCGACTACCGGCTGCGCAACAAATCCGTGGACATCAACCTGCGCGGCCCCTTCAACCTGGGCGGGCGCGAGCACGAGGCAGTGCTGGGCTTCGACTACACCGACTTCCAGAGCCTGACCGACGGCAGCTTCGACATCACGGGCCTGCGCAACAAGCCCGTCAACATCTACCAGTGGGACAGCAGCGGCAGCCCGGTGTTCGGCGACCGCTTCGTGGTCTTCGACAGCACGCGCCGCCAGACCAGCCTGTACGGCGCCGGCCGCTTCGCGCTGGCCGACGACCTCAAGCTCATCGTGGGCGGCAAGCTGTTCAACTACGACAGCGACTACCGCACCGACACCACGGCCGGATACCACGAGACCGCGCCCTCGTCCGAGCGCCGCGTGTTCACACCCTACGCAGGCCTGGTCTACACGCTGAACCCGCAGCACACGCTGTACGCCAGCTTTGCCACCATCTACAGCCCGCAGACCTCGCGCGACCGCAACGGCTCCTTCCTGGACCCGCAGGAAGGCAACACCTACGAGGCCGGCATCAAGAGCGAATTCCTGGACGGGCGCCTGGCCACCAGCGCCGCCGTCTACCTCATCCGCCAAGACAACCTGGCCGAGTCCGATCCCGGCCAGTTCATCCCGGGCACCACCACCACCGCCTCGCGCGCCATCAAGGGCGCCAAGACGCGGGGCCTGGACCTGGAAGTCAACGGCGCCATCAACCGCCAATGGTCGATTGCCGCCTCCTACAACTTCAGCGCCTCCGAAGACGCCACGGGCCAGCGCATCAACACCACCTTCCCGCGCCAGATGGCCCGCCTGTGGACCACGTACCGCATGCCCGGCGAATGGCGCAGGCTGACCGTGGGCGGTGGCGTCAACTGGAGCAGCGGCATCGAGTACAGCGGAGAAGCCTGGCAGGTCGGCAAGCAGGTCAGCGCACGCCAGGCCTCCTACGCCGTGGCCGGGCTCATGGCGCGCTATGACGTGAGCGACCAGCTGTCGCTGACGCTGAACGTCAACAACCTGTTCGACCGCAAGTACATAGCGGCCATGTCGGGCTGGTGGTATTCGGGCATGTATGGCGCGCCGCGCAACGTCCAGGTCAGCGCCCGCTATCGCTTCTAGGCTCGCCGGCCATTGAGAGGGCGCCATGGCCGCCGGGGTGCCGAAATTGCGGTACAACCGGCGTCACCATGACTTTGAAAGCCACCAGCCTGCAGGACCTCGCGCCAGTGCGCCGCGCACTGGCCGAAGCCGCCGCCCAAGAGGCCCTGCTCCAGCAGCAGCGCGCCGAGGCGGCGCGCCGCCTCCTGGCCGAGCAAAAGCTGTTCGAAAACACCGTGGGCCCGGTGCATGCGCTCAAGTCCGCGCACGCCCGCCACCTCCATGCCCCCGAGCCCCCCGAGCCGCTGCCCCTGCAGCTGGAGCTGGACGAGCAGCGCGTGCTGCAGGAGGCCATGAGCGACGAGTTCGACGTCAGCACCCTGCTGGACACCGACGACCAGCTCAGCTTCCGGCGCCCCGGCATCGGCCTGGACGTGACGCACAAGCTGCGCGCCGGCCAGTGGAGCATCCAGCGCCAGCTGGACCTGCACGGCCTGCGCGTGGACGAGGCGCGCGAGGCGCTGGGCCAGTTCATCCGCCTGTCGCACCGCACCGGCATACGCTGCGTGCGCGTGGTGCACGGCAAGGGCCTGGGCTCGCCGGGCAAGACCCCCGTGCTCAAGGGCCGCGTGCTGCGCTGGCTGGTGCAGAAAAAGGAAGTGCTGGCCTTTGTGCAGGCCCGCCCGGCCGAAGGTGGCGCGGGCGCACTGGTCGTCCTGCTGCAGCCGGGCAAGCGCCAGCTGTACTGAAGGCGTGGATGGCGTGAACGGTGATGGGGTTCAGGCCGCGGCCACCGCCGCCGCCTTGCGCGCCCGCCCTATCACCAGCGCCATCACCGCCGCCACCAGGCAGGCCAGGCCGGCCGCATACAGCGCGGGCGTATAGGTCAGCAACAACGTGCGCGTCAGGCCCGCGCCCCAGGCAGCGGTGGCCGCGCCCAGCTGGTGGGCCGCGAAGATCCAGCCGAACACCAGCCCCACCTTCTGCGGCCCGAAATGCTGGGCCGTGAGCTTGACCGTGGGCGGCACCGTGGCGATCCAGTCAAGCCCGTAGAACATGGCGAACAGGCCCAGGCCGTAGAAGGTGAACTCCGAATGCGGCAGCCAGAACAGCGACAGTCCGCGCAGCCCGTAGTACCAGAACAGCAGCTTGCGGTTGTCGTAGCGGTCCGACAGCCAGCCCGACAGCACGGTGCCCACGAAGTCGAAGGCCCCCATCATGGCCAGCACCGACGCGGCGGGCACCGCGCCCATGCCGTTGTCGCCGCACAGCGAGATGAAGTGCGTCTGCACCAGGCCGTTGGTGGACAGGCCGCAGATGAAGAAGGTGCCCGCCAGCAGCCAGAAGGTGCGGTTGCGCGCGGCCTCGGCCAGCACCTTGAAGGGCGTGCCGAAGTTCATGGCCATGGCCGGCGGCGGCGGGGCCGAGGCATCGCCGCCAAAGGGCACCAGGCCCAGGTCCGAAGGCCGGTCCCGCACGAACAGCAGGGCCAGCACGGCAATCAAGGCACTGGCCACGAACACCGGCACCGTGGCCGAGCGCCAGCCCCAGTGCTCGATCATCCAGGCGGCCAGCGGCAGGAAGGCCAGCTGCCCCGTGGCCGCACTGGCCGTGAGCACGCCGATGACCAGGCCGCGCCGCGCCGCAAACCAGCGGTTGGCCACCACGGCGCCCAGTACCAGCGCCGTCAGGCCCGTGCCCATGCCCAGCAGCAGGCTCCACAGCAAAAACAGATGCCACAGCTGCGTGGCCTGCGTCACCATCGCCATGGCGCCGCCCACCAGGGCCAGGCCCATGCACATCACGGCACGCAGGCCGAAGCGCTCCATCATCACCGCCGCAAACGGCCCCAGCAGGCCGAACAGCGCAAAGCGCAGCGCCAGGCTGCTCGATATCTGCTCCGTACTCCAGCCGAACTCGCGCGACAGCGGCTGCAGCATGGCGCCCGGCAGGCCCAGCGCCGCCGACATGGTCAGCATGGTGAGGAAAGTGATGGCCGCGACCAGCCAGCCGTAGTGGATGCCGCGCCGCTGCAGCCAGCGCGCCGTGGAGTTGGAGAGCATGGGAGTCTCTTCGGGGGTTGGGAATTCGGTAGGGCCTATGCCTGCGGGCCGTCTGCAGCGTTGCCAGCGCCAGCGCCAGCGCCATCGCCATTGCCATTGCCGCCATCGAGCAGCACCAGGCATTCGTCGATCAGCGCATGCAGGGCCGCCACGCGCTCCAAGCCCACGCGGGCGTTGAGCTCGTTCTGCGCGGTCTTCCAGCTTTGCTTGGCCTCTTCGCGCTTGGCCTGGCCCGCGTCGGTGATGTGCACCAGGCGGCTGCGCTGGTCCTCGCCCTGGCCCATGCGTACCCAGCCGGCGTCGATCAGCGGCTTGAGGTTGCGCGTCAGCGTCGAGGCGTCCATGCGCATGCGCCGCGCCAGGTCCGAGGGCCGCACCGGACCGGCGGCCAGCACGTGGCTGAGCAGCGAGTACTGCGTGATGCGCAGCCCCGTCTCGTTCAGATGGGCGTCATACACCTGGCCCACGCTGCGCATGAGCTGGCGCACGCGGTGGTTGGTGCAGCCCTGGGGCACGGCGAGGATGTCTGGATTCACTGGCATGGCGCAGATTATTGCATATACAACTGTTGTAGATACAATAATATCCACACCGCCATCCCAGAAAGCCTGGCGCCCGCACTTTTCCCAATGAAAGAGAGACATTCCATGGACACCCGCACCCACTCCCCGGAGCAGGCCGCCCACAGCCTCACCTCCGGCGCCACCTCCAGCCCCACCTCCGGCGCCATCTCCCCTGCCCTGCAAGCCTGGCTGGACGAGGAACAGGCGGTCACCCTCCGGCTGGACGCCGGCCCCGGCGCAGGCGTATCGCGCCCCGACCAGGTCGCAGGCCGCAGCGGGCTGGAGCTGATGCAGGCCATGCTGCGCGGCGAACTGCCCTACCCGCCCATTGCACGCACGCTGGACTTCATGCTCATCTCCGTGGGCGAAGGCAGCGCCGTCTTCCAGGGCCGCCCCGGCGCCAACCACCTCAACCCCATGGGCACGGTGCACGGCGGCTGGTTCGCCACCTTGCTGGACTCGGCGCTGGGCTGCGCCGTCCACACCTGCATGCCGCCGGGCCGGGGCTACACCACGGCCGAGCTGGGGGTGAACCTGGTCAAGGCCCTGACCCCGCGCGTGCCGCGCGTGCGCGCCGAAGGCCGCGTGCTGCACTGCGGCCGCCAGCTGGCCACGGCCGAGGCGCGCCTGGTCGGCCCCGATGGCACGCTCTACGCCCACGCCACGACCACCTGCCTGGTCTTCGAGCTGCCGCCTGCGCGCTGAAGCCCGTTCGGCACAAGCAAAAAAGCCCCGTGCCAGATGCACGGGGCTTTTTTGTTGCTTGCCTGCCGGAACTTACTTCGACAGATCCAGGCGGTACTTGGACGTGCCCTTGCCCGAGCCGTCATCGGCCGCCACCAGCGAGATGTTGGCCAGGCCCGCCGCCTGCGCCACCGGCAGCGCGTTGGCGCCGGAGCTGAACACCACGTTGGCCGAGGTGGCCACCTTGGTGAAGCGCCAGCTCTTGGCCGCGCCATTGGCAGCGCGCGTGATGCTGCCCTTCTTGCGCACGTAGCCGATCACCACGTCGCGGTTGGCGTCCGGCGAGGCCCAGATGGCGCTGGAGCCGTCGAGCTTGGCGATGAAGCTCTTGCCGCTGGTGGCGCGGTAGTTGTTCGTGGCGATCACGAACTCCTGCGCCGGGTCGATGGCCTTGCCCAGGTACTGCAGGTTCCTGATGCGGCTGCCCACGGGCTGGGTCACGTCGATCTCGTACTGCACATCGGCCGTGGTGAACATGTCGAAGTTGTAGCCCGGGAAGGTGCTGATCAGCTGCTGCTCACCCGTCTTGGCCGGATCGATCTGGTTGAAGCGCTTGGCGGCGGCCTCCAGCCAGTCCTTGATGTCGGCGCCATTCACCTTCACCGCATACACGGTGTTGGGGTACAGGTACAGGTCGGCCGCGTTGTAGATGGCCAGCGGGCCCACGGCCACGTCGGTGTAGTCGGCGCCGCCCTGGAAGCCCGACTTGAACGGCGCGCTCACCGACAGCACGGGCAGCTGCGCGTACTGCGGCAGGCTGGCCTTCACATAGTCGGCCACATAGTCGCGCTGCGCCTGGTTGACGATCTGGATGGCGCCCGGGTCGCCCACATCGGCGAACAGCGTGCTCATGCGGAAGTCCGTGCTGCCGATGGGCGTCTTCACGTACTGGATGGCGGCCTGGTGCTGGCTCTCGATCAGCGGCGCCACCGTCGGGTCCACGGCCACGTAGGTGGCCTTGCCTGCGGCGTCCTTGCCGGTCTGGATATTGCGCAGCTCGCTCTTGCCCGCGCTCTTGTCCACGCTCCACTGCTTGCCGTCCCACTTGAGCGCCAGCTGGATCACGCCCAGCGCCTTGCCCCAGGAACTGGCCATCACCGACTGCACGCCGTTGATGGTGCCCGCCTTGTTGTCCACGCCAGCCTGCGTGAACGCCGGCGTGGCCGCCGTATCGGGGAACACGCTGTGCTGGTGGCCCATGACCATGGCGTCGATGCCGGCCACCTTGCTCAGGTGCAGGCCGGGGTTCTCCATCGTCGGCGAGTAGGCCGCGCCGTCCAGGCCGCCGTGCAGCATGGCCACCACCACATCGGCGCCCTTGGCGCGCATCTCGGGCAGGTACTTCTGGGCGGACTCCACGGCGCCTTCGGTGTAGAGCTTGCCCTCCAGATAGCGCTTGTCCCAGTTCATGATGCCCGGCGTGGTGAAGCCGATCACGCCGATCTTGATGGGCAGCTCCACCGCCTTGCCATCCTTGTCCTTGGCCGCGATCTTGCGCTCCAGAATCACGTAGGGCTGCACCAGCGGCTGCTTGGTCTTGCTGCTGTAGACGTTCGACAGCGCCATGGGAAAGCCATTGCCCGCGCACTTGAGCGCCTTGTCCACGCCGTCCACGTCCAGGCCGCCGCCCAGCACCTGGTTCAGGAAGGGCAGGCCGTAGTTGAACTCATGGTTGCCCAGCGTGCCCGCATCGAAGCCCAGCGCGCCCATGGCCTTGTACATGGACAGCTGCTGCGTGCAGGGGATCTTGGCCACCTCGGCCTCGTAGTCGGCCAGGGCCGTGCCCTGGATGGTGTCGCCGTTGTCCACCAGCAGCGTATTGGCAAACTCCTTGCGCGCCGCACGCACCAGCGTGGCCGTGCGCTCGAAGCCGTAGGAGGCATCCTCGGCCAGCTTGAAATAGTCATAGCTGCGCACATTGAAGTGCAGATCCGTGGTCTCCAGCACGGCCAGCGTGGCCGTCGCAGGCTGGCTGGCCACCGGGGGCGTCGTGCTGTCGTTGCTGTCGCTGCCACCGCAGGCGGCCACCAGCGCGGCGCTGGCCAGGACGCTCAGCGCCAGGCGGCGGGACAGGAGCAGGGATTGCAATGTGGGGAGTTTGCTCAGCGGCATGTGGTTTTTGTGGGGGTGGTGAAGGGGGTGAGTGTGGTGGTGGGGGTTTACAGGGGTGTGACAGGTGGGGGTGGGCGTGGGGCTTGTTCTGGTCTTGGTCAGGTGCTGTTTTTTGTCCCTGCCGGGGGGTTTCTTTTCGAGGCCGGGTTTCGGCCCGGCAGCCGACCTACCTTTCTTTGATTCGTCAAAGAAACGTAGGCCAAAGAAAGACGACCCGGATGTCCGCGACCCCTTCGCTTCGCTGCGGGGCAACCTGCGTCGGGCCACCTGCGGGGTTCGCTGCGGAACTCGCTGCGTTCACTGCGTGAACTCCGCTCAGACAACCGCAGCGAGTCAGATCACGAAGCAGTCCTGTCCTTCGGCAGGACTGCAACCCCGCAGGCGGCCCGACGCAGGCGCTGACATACGGGGAGTTTGCTCGGGCCTTCGCTGCGCTCGGCCTGGTTTCTTGATACGCAGCCGTTAAACTTGCGGCGAGCCGAAAGGCTTGGTGTGTCGTAACACCAATACAGAGGTGCGGCCCCCACCTTGAAGGGGGCTTTGTCATGTCCAGATTCCTGGGGCAGATGCGTCATCGCGCGTCCGTCTCCAACGGTTTTGGACGGGATGGGCTTACCCGCAAGGATGGCCGCACGTCTGTATACGTGTTACGAACATCCCGTCCACCCGTTGCCCGTCGTACGGTGGCGTGTGGTTCTCTTGATTCATACAGGAACCAAGACATGCACCCTCTCACCGCCACTAAGGCGACCTCTCCCCAACCACCCCTTCTTCCCACCTGGCGGCAGGCCATGCATGCGTCGCTGGGCCTGGTGCACAGCACGCTGCAGCAGTTGATCGAACTGATGGTCGACGATCCCGACAGGGACGACAGCGAAGTCGATGTGGACTGCGCCGTGGAGCTGGCGCTGGAGCACATCAAGCGCATGAGTGTCCAGCAGCACGCGGACCGCTATGCCTTCGAGGTGGAGTGGATCAAGGCAACGGCGGCGCTGCGGCTGGCGCAGGGCGCCTTCGGGCGGCCGGAATCACGCTTCGGCCTGCGGCTCAAGGATGCCATCCAGCAGCTGGAGATGCTGCCGGAGCTGGTGGAGTTCGTGGACCAGGACGACGGCGAGTGAACTGTGCGGCGCGCCCGTATCTCTGTGAGAAACTGGCCCGCCGAACACCCCCTTGCCTTCACCCATGGAACTGCGCCAGCTGCGCTACTTTGTCGATATTGCCAAGACCGAGCACCTGACGACATCGGCCAGGAACCTCTATGTCACGCAGTCCACGCTCTCGCATGGGCTGCGCCAGCTGGAAGAGGAGCTGGGCATGGCGCTGTTCGAGCGCATTGGCCGGGGGCTGAAGCTGTCGCAGGCCGGCGTGGTGTTCCGCAACTATGCGGAGCGTGCGCTGCATGAGGTGGAGGCCGGGCGCATGGCGCTGGCCGACCTCAGCGAGCTGCAGACCGGCACGCTGACCATCGGCGTGATTCCCACCTTCCTCAACACCCTGGTCGCCCCGGCCGTGGCGGCTTTCATGCGTGCCTATCCCAAGGTCAACGTGGTGGTGATCGAGCTGCTGGCCCCGCCCGTGGAGCAGGGATTGCTGGACGGCAGCCTGGACCTGGGCGTGAGCTTTCACCCGCCCCAGCGCGCCGAGCTGGACGCGCTGCCGCTGTTCGACGAACGCATGATGCTGCTGGTCAACCCATCGCACCCGCTGGCCGGGCGCCGTACGCTGTCCGTCAAGTCGCTGGCCGGCGTGCCGCTTGCCCTGCTGCCGCGCACGTTCTACACGCGCAGCCTGATCGAGGACGGGCTGCGCACCGCAGGCGTCACGCCCTTGCTGCGCGCGGAAATGGGCTCGGTGGAATCGCTGATCGCGCTGTGCCGCTGGGGCGACATGGCCACCATCGTCCCCGAGCGCGCCGCCCAGCAGGCCACGGACATGGTGGCCATCCACCTGGTCGCCCCCCAGCTCATCCGCACGGCAGGCCTGCTGTGGCGCCGAGGCGCCAGCTACAGCGCGGCCGCGCGCGAGTTCGCGGCGCAACTGGCCCCCGCCACAAGAACCAACATGCCCCGCTAAAAAAACACCAGGCCGAGCGAAGCAAAGGCCCGAGCAAACTCCCCGTATGTCAGCGCCTGCGTCGGGCCGCCTGCGGGGTTGCAGTCCTGCCGAAGGACAGGACTGCTTCGTCAACTGACTCGCCGCAGTTGTCTGAACGGAGCGCGCAGCGCGCAGTGAGTTCTGCGGCGAACCCCGCAGGCGGCCCGACGCAGGTTGCCCCGCAGCGCAGCGAAGGGGTCGC
>NZ_JBQZGF010000019.1:0-58394 GCF_052692095.1 Delftia sp. NA_296.1
ACAGCCAAAACGGACAGCCAACCGAACATCCAAAACGGACATCCCAAAAAAAAGAGAGCGCTGACGCGATCTCTTTTTTCATCCTGAATGCGCAGTGCTTCAGAGCGGCAGGCATTCACCCTGTACAAAGACCTTGAGTTCGCCCGACTGGATTGATGTCCAGGTTTCATTCTTGGTCAACGGCGCTGTGACGATGATGGCCACTCGGTCCTGTGGTGTGGTCTCTCGCGCGAAGTCCACAGTCAGGTCCTCATCCGACAGATGGGCCTGGGCAAAGGGGTGGCGACGCTCGATGTAGCACAGGTGTGTGGTGGCATGGGCCCACAGCGCTTCGCCGTTGGACAGCAGGAAGTTGAAGGTGCCGTGCGGCGAGATGCGCCTGGCCAGTTCGCGCAGCGTATGCGTGAGTTCCTGCACACTGGGCAGGCCGGCATGGGATTTCCAGAGCTCCTGAAGAATCCAGCAGAAGGCCTGCTCGCTGTCGGTGTTGCCTACCGGATGGAAGTGGGCATGGAGTTTGGGAGCGAAGCCCTTGAGATCTCCGTTGTGGGCAAAGACCCAGTTGCGGCCCCACAGTTCACGCACGAAGGGGTGGCAGTTCTGCAGGCTTACCGCACCCTGCGTGGCCTTGCGGATGTGGGCGATGACGTTGCGGCTCTTGATCGGGTACTCGCGTATCAGCTTGGCGATGGGCGAGTCGATGGCGCGCTCGTAGCCGACGAAGTGGCGCAGGCCCTTGTCCTCGAAGAAGGCGATGCCCCAGCCGTCCGTATGGTCGCCGGTATTGCCCGCCCGCTGGGTGAACCCCGAAAAGCTGAAGCGCACGTCGGTGGGCGTGTTGCAGTTCATTCCAAGCAGCTGGCACATGGCGGTATCGTTGTTTGCGTAGTTCAAGCCATAGCCTAACGCCTGGCGCGGCAGCTGCAAGCACAATGCGGGGCAACGGCAAAAAAACGGAACATACCCATGCCCATCCTCTGTCTGCATACGGCGCACAGCAACGCCGTGATCTTCGAGCAGGCGGCTGCCGAACTGGGCTGGCCGGCCCACTCAATCGTTCATCAGGTGCATGAGGAACTGCTGTTGGAGGCGGAGGCTGCAGGTTGCATGAATGCGTCGCTTCGGCAGAAAACGGCAGGGCAGCTCGATGCGCTGGCAGACCCTGCCGACATCGATGCCGTGCTGCTGACCTGCTCGACCCTGGGCCCGGCCGTGGCGGATTGCCGCAGTGGCAAGGTCTGGCGTGCCGATGGCATGCTGGCCCGCAAGGTGGCCGCTGCCTTGCAAAGTGACCCCGAATCGCGCATTGCACTGCTGTGCGCCGCTCCCACGACGTACGAAGCCACGCGCAATCTGTTCATGGGAGAACTGCAGCAAGGCAACGCAGATCAACGCATGCAGCTGCAATGTGTTGAAGGGGCGTGGGCTCTTTTTCGCAGTGGTGATGTCGCCGGCTATGTGGCGTGCATGGCCGATGCGGCTGTTCAGGCCCATGCCGCCGGGGCTACCCAGGTGGCCCTGACGCAGGTGTCCATGGATGATGTTGCCAGGCACTGGAAGCCAGATGCCTCCATGCCTGTGCCCTGGACGGTGGCTGGGAGTGCACTGCAGGCACTCATGGAAATACGGGATTAAAGACCAGGTTTCATGAAAAAAGGCAGCCAAAGCTGCCTTTTGCATGCACTGAGCGAAAAGTCCTCAGCTGCGTTCGGACCAGAGCTTGCCGCCCGTGGCCCAGTTTTCGCGCTTGATGTCGGTGATCAGGATGTCCACCGATTCGGGCGAGCCACCGAGGACTTCGACCGAGACGCGCGTGATCTCTTCGACCAGCTTGCGCTTTTGTTCGACGGTGCGGCCTTCCATCATTTCGACGTGGTACGTGGGCATGTCAATCTCCTCAGGGATCAAGTTCTAGGGGGTTGGGTCGGCGACATCATATCGGCCGACGCGGGCGGTCGAGGCCTGTCGGTGCCAAGCGCGCAGGCGGGGCACAGGCAGGCCTTGTTGCGCAGGGGCTCCGGAATGCGGGCCAATGCATCGGGTGCCACCGGCGTGTCCATGCACCAGCAGTTCAGCGGATCAACGCCCGCAAGAATGGCGCATTGATTGCTGCGGCCGCACAGCGGACACAGGCTGGCATCGGGGGGAGGGGCACTCATCGTGGTTCCGAGTGTAGGCCCATGAAAAAAGCACCTCAGGCAAGCCTGGGTGCTTTTGCAGCCTTGGGCGCCGCCAGGTGTCAGGCGGCTGCCTTGACCTTCAGGCGCCAGGCGTGCAGCAGGGGCTCGGTGTAGCCACTGGGTTGCTCCTTGCCCTTGAAGACCAGGTCACAGGCGGCCTGGTAGGCCATCGAGGTGTCGAAGTGGCCGGCCATGGGCTTGTACAGCGCATCGCCCGCGTTCTGCTGGTCGACCACGGCGGCCATGCGCTCGAAGGTCTCGCGCACCTGGGCCTCGGTCACGATGCCGTGCTGCAGCCAGTTGGCGATGTGCTGGCTGGAGATGCGCAGCGTGGCGCGGTCTTCCATCAGGCCCACGTTGTGGATGTCGGGCACCTTGGAGCAGCCCACGCCCTGGTCCACCCAGCGAACCACATAGCCGAGGATGCCCTGGACGTTGTTGTCCAGCTCCTGCTGCTTTTCAGCCGCGCTCCACTTGTCTTCCTTGACCACGGGCACCTGCAGCAGGTCGGCCAGGATGGTGGCGCGCTCGGCGTCGGCATTGGTCTGCTCCAGCTGCTTTTGCACTTCGGCCACGTTGACCTGGTGGTAGTGCAGGGCGTGCAGCGTGGCGGCCGTGGGCGAGGGCACCCAGGCGGTATTGGCGCCGGCCTTGGGGTGGCCGATCTTTTGCTCCAGCATGGCCTTCATCAGGTCGGGCATGGCCCACATGCCCTTGCCGATCTGCGCCTTGCCGCGCAGGCCCAGGCCCAGGCCCACGAGCACGTTGCTGCGCTCATAGGCGGCCAGCCAGGCGCTGCCCTTCATGTCGGCCTTGCGGACCATGGGGCCGGCATACATGGCGGTGTGCATTTCGTCGCCCGTGCGGTCCAGGAAGCCGGTGTTGATGAAGGCCACGCGCGATGCGGCGGCGGCAATGCAGGCCTTGAGGTTGACGCTGGTGCGGCGCTCCTCGTCCATGATGCCCAGCTTGACGGTGTTCTCGGGCAGGCCCAGGACCTTTTCCACGCGGCCGAACAGCTCGCTGGCGAAGGCGGCTTCCGCGGGGCCGTGCATCTTGGGCTTGACGATGTAGACGCTGCCTGTGCGCGAGTTGCGGATGCCGTTGGCGCCCAGGCCCTTGATGTCGTGGACGGCGATGGCCGTGGTAACCATGGCGTCCAGGATGCCCTCGGGGATTTCCTTGCCGTTGCCCCAGAGGATGGCCGGGTTGGTCATCAGGTGGCCGACATTGCGCACGAACATCAGCGAACGGCCATGCAGCTTGACGGGCTTGCCATCGGCGCCCGTGTACTCGCGGTCGGCGTTCAGGCCGCGCGTCATGCTCTTGCCGCCCTTGTCGAAGGTTTCGGTCAGCGTGCCCTTGAGGATGCCCAGCCAGTTGGCATAGCCGACCACCTTGTCTTCGGCATCCACGGCGGCCACGGAGTCTTCCAGGTCCAGGATGGTGGACAGGGCGGCTTCGACCACCACGTCGGCCACGCCGGCGGCATCGGTCTGGCCGATGGCCGTGGTCTTGTCGATGCGGATGTCGATGTGCAGGCCGTTGTTGAGCAGCAGCACGGAAGAGGGCGCTGCGGCATCACCCTGGTAGCCGACAAACTGGGCGGTGTTCTTCAGGCCCGTGGTGCCGCCGTTCTTGAGCGCGACGACCAGCTGGCCAGCTTCCACGCGATAGCCGACGGCATCCTTGTGCGAGCCCGAGGCCAGCGGGGCCGCCTGGTCCAGGAAATCACGTGCGAAGGCGATCACCTTGGCGCCGCGCACGGGGTTGTAGCCCTTGCCCTTTTCCGCGCCGCCGTCTTCGCCGATGGCGTCCGTGCCGTACAGCGCGTCATACAGCGAACCCCAGCGCGCGTTGGCGGCGTTCAGCGCATAGCGGGCGTTGAGAATGGGCACGACCAGCTGGGGGCCGGCCTGGATGGCCAGTTCCGCATCCACATTGGTGGTGGTGGCCTTGGCATCCTTGGGCTGCTCGACCAGATAGCCGATCTGCGTCAGGAATTGCTGGTAGCCGGCCATGTCGGTGATGGGGCCGGGATGGGCCTTGTGCCAGGTGTCCAGCTCGGTCTGCAGGCGGTCACGCTCGGCCAGCAGGGCGGCATTGCGAGGAGCCAGATCGTTGACGATCGCGTCGAAGCCTTTCCAGAACGCCTCGGGAGCGACACCGGTGCCCGGGAGCACTTGTTCATTGATGAAACGGTGCAGCTCTGTAGCGACCTGCAGGCTGTGGGCTTGGGTGCGATCGGTCATGGTGGGAACCCCGGGTTGGATGGATGGAAAGGCTTGGCAGACCCTTTTCGGGCCTGACTATAAGGAATACTTTATTAGATTTATTTGCGTACATAAATAGACCATAAATCTTAAAACTCGTGACTTTTACGCAAAAATGTGGGAAGGTTATGCGCGCGCCAAAACCGGCCGGCTTTGGCGCGCAGCCCTATGCATGGTGCACATGGAGGACAGCCAGTGCCCACTATGCAAAAAGGCGAGTCACAGGAGACGGGTGTGCGGTCGCATGCCCCACAAGAACACGGAAAAGAAACGGACAGCGGTCATGGACAAGCTCAAGGCATTCGAGTCATTCGTATCGGTGGCAACGCGCGGCAGCCTCACGGCAGCGGCCAAGGCGGAAGGCGTGGCGCCGGCCATCATGGGGCGGCGCCTCGATGCCCTGGAAGAGCACCTGGGCGTCAAGCTCATGGTGCGCACCACGCGGCGCATCTCCCTCACGCATGAGGGCAGCGCCTTTCTTGAGGATTGCCAGCGCCTGCTGTCCGATGTGTCCAACGCCGAGGCCAGTGTCAGCGCGGGCGGGGTCAAGGCCACGGGCCACCTGCGCATCACGGCGCCGGCGGGCTTTGGCAGGCGGCACGTGGCGCCCCTGGTGCCGCTCTTTCGGGATCTGCACCCGGATGTGACGATTTCTCTGAACCTCAGCGACCGCGTGGTCGATCTGGCCGGCGAAGGCTTTGACTGCGCGGTGCGCGTGGGCGATCTGCCCGACTCGGCCCTGGTCAGCGTGCGCATTGCCGACAACCGGCGCCAGTGCGTGGCCACGCCTGCCTATCTGGAGCGCCGGGGCACGCCGCGCCACCCCAGCGAGTTGACCCAGCACGACTGCCTGACGCTGTCCAGCGACGCTTCGCAGACGCGTGGCTGGGCCTTTCGCATCCCCCATCCCGACAGCGGCACCAGCGAGGTCGTGCACTTCAAGCCGGGCGGCCCGCTGGACTGCTCCGACGGCCAGGTGTTGCACGACTGGTGCCTGGGCGGCTGGGGCATCGCCTGGCGCAGCACCTGGGAGGTCGAGGCCGAGATCACCTCGGGCCGCCTGGTGGCCGTGCTCGAAACATTCGCGGCGCCGCCCAATGGCATTTTTGTCGTCTTTCCCCAGCGCAAGCACATGCCGCTGCGTGTGCGGCTGTGGATCGACTATCTCAAGCACCACTACGAGCAGCCGGATTTCTGGCGGCGTACCCACGCGGCCTGAGCGGGCCGCCCAGCAAGGAGGAATGAGCATGGCAGTGTCGATAGCGACGAAAGCGGTATCCGCAACGCAGGGTGCGGCCCCAGGACGGCGGCGCTGGATGCGCATGGCGCTGGGAGCCGCCTGCCTGGGCATGGTGGCGGGCTGCGCCGTCCAGGGGCCGGGGCAGGGCCGGCCGGACGGGATGCGGCAGGGCGCGGTGCCTGCCGGCATCGTGAGCGTGACCTTTGACGATCCCTCGCGGTTCGACGCCGGGCGCAACGGACCCCAGGAGTCCGAGAAGGCGCGCCGCGCCTGGGTCGATGCGCTGGCCCAGTTCCTGGCCGAGCGTGCCGCGCCCAGGCTGCCCCAGGGCCAGCGGCTTGAAGTTCACCTCACCGATGTGCAGCGCGCAGGCGGCTTCGAGCCCTGGCGCGGGCCCCAGGCTGCCGATGTGCGCATCGTGCGCGACATCTACCCACCGCGCATCGACCTGCGCTTCAAGCTGCTGGGAGCCGATGGAAAGCTGCTGCGAGAAGGCAGCCGCCAGCTGCGCGACGCCAGCTTCATGATGCGCCCGGACCTCTATCCCAACGATCCCCTGCGCTACGAAAAGACGTTGCTGGACGACTGGGTGCGCGCGGAACTGGGGCGCTGACCGGACCGCAGTGGTCTACCGATTGCCTCGGACATCACGATGGCAGTCCCCGTTTCTGGCGTAATGGACGCTTGGCCCAAGAGGCCCAATTTCTATACGGATTCCCCATGACGATAGAAGCCATCCTGGCCAGCCTCCATCTGCTGGCCATCCTCACCTTCGTGGTGTTCCTGTCCAGCCAGGCGGCGCTGTGCCGCAGCGAGTGGATGAACGCCGCCGTGGTGCAGCGCCTGGCTCGGCTGGACATGATCTATGGCCTTGCCGTGGTCTTCCTGGTGCTCACCGGCATCGCCCGTCTGGTGTGGGGCGTCAAGGGCATGTCCTGGTACGTCTCGCAGCCACTGTTTCATCTGAAGATGACTTTGTTTGTCGTCGGCGCGTTGCTGTCGATCAAGCCCACGCTGGCCTTCCGGCGCTGGCGCCGCGCGCTGGATGCCGGCCAGGGCCTGCCCCAGCCGGCCGAGGTCGCCAGCACGCGCCGCTGGGTGATGTGGCAGGCCCATGTGGTGCCCGTGATCGCCGTCGTCGCGGTGTTCTGGGCGCGGGGCATGTAGGCTCCGTTTTCCTGTCCGGCGGCATGGGGTGGGCCTGCCACGTAGAATCCGCCGATGCTCTCCGTCAAACAGGAACTGCTCGCGGCTCTGGCCGGCGAGCTTGAAACTTTGTCGCCCGGCGCCGGTGCCCGTGCCGCTTTTGAATCCCCCAAGGTGGCTGCCCATGGCGATTTCGCCTGCACGGCCGCCATGCAGCTGGCCAAGCCGCTCAAGCTCAACCCGCGTTCGCTGGGCGAGCAGCTCAAGGCTGCACTGGAGGCCACGCCGTCCTTCCAGCGTTGGGTCGATGCCATCGAGATCGCCGGCCCCGGCTTTCTGAACATCCGCCTCAAGCCCGCCGCCAAGCAGCAAATCATCCGCGAAGTGCTGGAGCAGGCCGAGAAGTTCGGCTGGCTGGCCGACCGTGGCGCAAAGATGCTGGTCGAGTTCGTCTCCGCCAACCCCACCGGCCCGCTGCACGTGGGCCATGGCCGCCAGGCCGCGTTGGGCGATGCCATCTGCAACCTCTATGCCACCCAGGGCTGGGGCGTGCACCGCGAGTTCTACTACAACGACGCGGGCGTGCAGATCGACACGCTGACCAAGAGCACGCAGCTGCGTGCCAAGGGCTTCAAGCCCGGTGACGAATGCTGGCCCATCGATCCCGAGAATCCGGCAAGCAAGGCCTTCTACAACGGCTCCTACATCCAGGACATCGCCGACGACTTCGTGGCCCGCAAGACCGTCAAGGCCGACGACCGCGAATTCACGGCCAACGGCGATGTCGAGGACTACGACAACATCCGCCAGTTCGCCGTCGCCTATCTGCGCAACGAGCAGGACAAGGACCTGCAGGCCTTCAACCTGCACTTTGACGAGTACTACCTCGAATCCAGCCTCTACACCAACGGCTATGTCGAGGACGCGGTGCAGCGCCTGATCGCGGGCGGACATACCTACGAACTCGACGGCGCGCTCTGGCTCAAGTCCACCGACTACGGTGACGACAAGGACCGCGTGATGCGCAAGCAGGACGGCAACTACACGTACTTCGTGCCCGATGTCGCCTACCACATCCAGAAATTCAAGCGCGGTTACTCCAAGGTCGTCAACATCCAGGGCACGGACCACCACGGCACCATCGCGCGCGTGCGCGCCGGCCTGCAGGCCGCCGACGTGGGCATCCCTGCCGGCTATCCCGACTATGTGCTGCACACCATGGTGCGCGTGGTGCGCGGCGGCGAGGAAGTCAAGATCAGCAAGCGCGCCGGCTCCTACGTCACGCTGCGCGACCTGATCGAGTGGACCAGCAAGGACGCGGTGCGTTTCTTCCTGCTGTCCCGCAAGCCCGACACCGAGTACACCTTCGACGTGGACCTGGCCGTGGCCCAGAACAACGACAACCCCGTGTACTACGTGCAGTACGCCCATGCGCGCATCTGCTCGGTGCTGGCCGCCTGGGGGGGTGACGCGGCCACGCTCAAGGACGTGGACCTGTCGGCGCTGGAAGGCCCGCAGGCCCAGGCGCTGATGCTGCAGCTGGCCAAGTACCCGGCCATGCTGACCTCGGCCGCAGAAGGCAATGCGCCGCACGACGTGACGTTCTACCTGCGCGAACTGGCCTCGCTGTACCACAGCTACTACGACGCGGAACGCATCCTGGTGGACGACGAGAAGGTCAAGCTCGCCCGCCTGGCGCTGATCTCGGCCACGCGCCAGGTATTGCACAATGGCCTGGCAGTGCTGGGCGTCTCGGCCCCGCAACGCATGTAACTTCGAGCGACAAGCGATCTATGAAGACACAGCAACGTGGGGGCACCGTCATCGGTCTCATCATCGGCATGATCGTCGGGCTGGCAGCAGCCCTGGCCGTCGCCGTCTATGTGACCAAGGTGCCCGTGCCCTTTCTCTCCAAGGGCGGCAAGACGGCCGACCAGGACGCGGCCGAGGCCCAGCGCAACAAGAACTGGGACCCCAACGCGCCGCTGCAGGGCAAGAACCCGGCGCCGCCACCACCGGCCGCCGTCACGCCCAGCCTCCCCGGCAGCACCGCGCCAACCGCCCCCACCCCGCCCGCCGTGGCCGGAGGCGTGACTCCGCCACCCGCGCCCGTGGACCCGGCCAAGCCGCCCGCCAAGCCCGAAACCAAGGCCGATGGCAAGAGCTCGGCCGATCCGCTGGGTGACCTGGTCAAGTCGCGCTCCGCCGCCGCCGAGAAGGCGGAAAAGGCAGAAAAGGCCGACGCCGCCTTCAACTACTTCGTGCAGGCCGGCGCCTTCCGCAGCCAGGGCGATGCCGATGCGCAGCGCGCCAAGCTGGCCATGCTGGGGTGGGAGGCGCGCGTGAGCGAGCGCGAGCAAAACGGCATCACCATCTTCCGCGTGCGTGTGGGTCCGTTCACCAAGCGCGACGATGCCGAGCAGCTCAAGCAAAAGCTCGATGGCGCCGGGGTCGAGTCCACGCTGGTGCGCGCCGCACGCTGAAAGCGCGTTGCAACAAGAGCGCTGAACTTTTGGCGGGCCCCTGCCTCCTAACCTGCAGCATTGAACGAGGAGTTTGTTTTGATGAATCGCCGCGACTTTTCCCTGGCTGCCTCGGCAGCCGCTGCCAGCGCACTGACGCTGGGCACTTCCGCCGCCCAGGCCCAGGCCGCAGCGCCCAAGGAGGGCAAGGACTACATCAAGCTGGCCAAGCCCGCACCCACCAGCGCCGGCGCCGGCAAGGTCGAGGTGGTCGAGTTCTTCTGGTACAGCTGCCCGCACTGCAATGCGTTCGAGCCCACCTTTGCCGCCTGGAAGAACCAGGCCCCGGCCGACGTGGTCGTGCACCGCGTGCCCGTGGCCTTCAACGCCAGCTTCGTGCCCCAGCAAAAGCTCTACTACGCCTTCGAAGGCATGAACCTGCTGGACACCATGCATGCGCGCGCCTTCCACGCCATCCATGTGGAACGCAACCGTCTGGCCAAGGACGACGAGATCTTCGCCTGGGTGGGCAAGCAGGGCGTGGACGTGGCCAAGTTCAAGGAGGTCTACAACTCCTTCAGCGTCTCCAACCAGGTTCGCAAGGCCACCCAGCTGCAGCAGGACTATGACGTGGAAGGCGTGCCGGCCATGGGCGTGGCGGGCCGTTACTACACCGACGGCACCAAGGCCGGCAACATGACCAATGTGCTGCGCGTGGTCGATCAGCTGATCGCCACCAGCCGCAAGGGCTGAGGCCCGGGCCTCGGCCCAGCCAAGCCGCGACAGGCCCGCCATTGTGCGGGCCTGTCGCTTTTGGAAACCTCTTTTTGTGCCTTTGTGTCAGCGCTTTCCGTGCGCGTTGAAAGACGCCAGGAACGGTTGCGCGCGACACCCCCTACAATGGATGCAAGAAGCGTGCCCTCCATGAAACAACGACTTTCCTCCCTCCTGCTCGCCGCCGCCCTGGCGGCTTTCGCCGGTATGGCCCAGGCCGAAAAGGCCGACAGCACCAAGCCCATGAACATCGAGGCTGATGCGCTGCGCCATGACGAACTCAAGCAGACCAGCGTCTTCACTGGCAACGTGGTGATGACCAAGGGCACCATCGTGCTGCGCGGCGCCCAGCTCGACGTGCGGCAAGACCCTGAAGGCTTTCAGTACGGCGTGGTGACGGCCGAGGCGGGCAAGCGTGCCTTCTTCCGCCAAAAGCGCGATACCGTGCCGGGCCAGCCCGAGGAGTTCGTGGAAGGCGAGGGCGAGGTCATCGAATACGACGGCAAGGCCGACCTCGTGAAGTTCATTCGCCGCGGCGAACTGCGCCGCTATCGCGGCGGCCAGCTCAGCGACGAGATCACCGGCTCCATCATCGTCTACAACAACCTCACCGACGTGTTCACCGTTGATGGGCAAAAGACCAGCGGTGGCCAGCCCAGCTCCACGGCCGGCCAGGGCGGTCGCGTGCGCGCCGTGCTGGCGCCCAAGGAAGGCACGCCGGGCTCGCAGCCGCGCGCCCCCGCAGCGGGCACGCCGGGCACGTCCCTGCAGCCCAGCAACAGCCTGGACAGCCTCGGCGGTACCAAGCGATGAGCGGGCAAGCCGCAGCCCCGGCTGCCACTGCACGCGCCGACCAGGGCAGCAGCCTGCAGGCACGCCATCTTGCCAAGTCCTACGGCAGCCGCAAGGTGGTCAAGGACGTGTCGCTGTCCGTGAAAAAGGGCGAGGTCGTGGGCCTGCTGGGCCCCAACGGCGCGGGCAAGACCACCTCGTTCTACATGATCGTGGGCCTGGTGCGCAGCGACGGCGGCGACATCTTCATCGACGGCCAGGCCGTGGGCAACATGCCCATCCACCAGCGCTCGCGCCTGGGCCTGTCCTACCTGCCGCAAGAGGCATCGATCTTCCGCAAGCTCAGCGTCGAGGACAACGTGCGCGCCGTGCTGGAGCTGCAAAGGGACGAGCAGGGCCGGCCGCTGGCGCGCAGCGTCATCGAGGAGCGCCTGACGGCGCTGCTGCAGGAATTGCGCGTGGACCATCTGCGCGCATCGCCTGCGCTGGCGCTGTCGGGCGGCGAACGCCGCCGCGTCGAGATCGCGCGCGCCCTGGCCACGCAGCCGCGCTTCATCCTGCTGGACGAGCCCTTTGCCGGCATCGACCCCATCGCCGTGATCGAGATCCAGCGCATCATCGGCTTTCTCAAGGCGCGCGGCATCGGCGTGCTCATCACCGACCACAACGTGCGCGAGACGCTGGGCATCTGCGACCATGCCTTCATCATCAGCGACGGCCACGTGCTCGCCCAGGGCACACCCGAGGAGATCGTGGACAACGCCGAAGTGCGGCGTGTCTACCTCGGCGAACACTTCCGGATGTAGCGCCATGCCCTGCTTGGCCCGTCTGCGAGACTGTCTGCGCGAAGGAGCTGCCGCTTGAAGCCCGGTCTGTCGCTGCGCGTCTCCCAGCATCTTTCGCTCACTCCCCAGCTGCAGCAGTCGATACAGCTGCTGCAGCTGTCCACGCTGGAGCTGGCGCAGGAAGTGGAGCAGATGCTCGGCGACAACCCCTTCCTGGAGCTGGCGAATGAGGATGGGGATCACGATGCGGCCGCCGGCACCCGCGAGCCTGCCGCGCCCGGCGCCGAGGCCACGGAGTCCTTCCAGGAAAGCCGCGCAGACCAGCCTTCGGCGGCGGTGGAGTGGGAGCCCTCGGCGGACGCATCCTCCGGCGATGCCGTGGAGACTTCCGGCACGGCCGAGTCCCTGAGCTGGGAAGGCGACGGCCAGACCAACTCGGGCAACGATGACCGCGACTGGGGCAGCGATGCGCCCTCCAGCCGCACGCGCGGGCAGGGCGAGGAAGACGAGGCCGATGCCACCGAACTGGCTCGCAGCGCCGAAAGCCTGACCGACCACCTGCACCGCCAGGCCCTGAGCCTGCGCCTGGGCGAGGTGGACCGCGCCGCACTGCGCTTTCTGATCGAGAACCTCAACGACGACGGCTACCTGGAAGATCCGCTCGACGAGCTGGCACAGGGCCTGGCGGGCGACGATCTGGAGGAGTGCGAGGAACTGGTGCACCGCTTCACCGTGGCGCTGCGCCTGCTGCAAAGCCTGGAGCCCGTGGGCGTGGGCGCGCGCGACCTGGCCGAATGCCTGACGCTGCAACTGCGCGACCAGCTGGCCGATGCTGAGCGCGAAGGCAACGGCAGTGCCGAGGACGAAGACCGGCAGGCCGTGCTGCGCACTGCGCTGGACATCTGCGCCCAGCCCATGGACCTGCTGGCGCGGCGCGACCTGCGCAAGCTCGCCAGCCTGTGCGGTGCGCGCGAGGAGCGGCTGCGCGAGGCGCTGGTGCTGATCACCCGGCTGGAGCCACGCCCGGGCCGGCGCTTTGCCGACGTGCAACGCCAGATCGTCGTGCCCGACGTCATCGTGCGCCCCGTGCGCAGCGGCGCGGGCCGCATGGACTTCAGCGTGCAGCTCAACCCCGACGTCATGCCCAAGCTGCGCGTGCACGACATCTATGCCAGCGCGCTGCGCAGCCACAGGGGCAGCGAAGGCCATGCAGCGCTGCAGCAGCGGCTGCAGGAGGCGCGCTGGTTCATCAAGAACATCCAGCAGCGCTTCGACACTATCCTGCGCGTGTCGCAGGCCATCGTGGAGCGCCAGAAGAACTTCTTCGTGCATGGCGAGCTGGCCATGCGCCCGCTGGTGCTGCGCGACATTGCCGATGCGCTGGGCCTGCATGAATCCACCATCAGCCGCGTGACCACGGCCAAGTACATGGCCACGCCGCAGGGCACCTACGAGCTCAAGTACTTCTTCGGCTCGGGCCTGGGCACCGAGGCCGGTGGCAATGCCTCCAGCACGGCCGTGCGCGCGCTGATCAAGCAGTTCGTCGCGGCCGAAGACCCCAAGAAGCCGCTGTCGGACAACCAGCTCGCCGACATGCTCAAGGAGCAGGGCATCGAATGCGCGCGGCGCACGGTGGCCAAGTACCGCGAGTTGCTCAAGATCCCGCCGACCACGCTGCGCAAGGCGCTGTAGCCCAGGCGCGCAAACTCGCCATCGTGGTGTCTATGGCGTTCGGCCGGCCACGGCATCCCACTTCAAGCCGAATTTCAGCAGGTACTTGCGCAGGCGGTCGGCATCGTTGACCACGCTGCGCTGGGTGCGTGACTGGTCGAACAGGCGGCGCCCCGCATCGGACAGCGAAGGCGACTCCCGGCACACGCGCAGCACCGCTTCGAGCTGCATGCGGTCGAACAGATCCAGCGGCTCCAGCACTTCGGCAGACAGCAGGCTTTGCAGGCTGGCGCCGGCCGGTTGCACGGCATCGCCTCGTTGCCACAGCCACTTCAGGCGCTGGATCTCGGCATCGACCAGGGCCGCGGAGATGCGCCCCCCGTCGGCCAGCGTGGCCAGGCGCGTCATGCTGGCCGACAGGTCGCGGAAGTTGCCGCTCCACAGCGCCTCGGGCGAGCGCGCAAAGCGCAGATAGCGCTCGCGGGCCTCCACGTTGAAGCGCACCATCTGGCCGGTCTCGTCGGCCGAGCGCGCGAGCAGGTGGTCCATGTTGGGTTCTATGTCCTCGGGGCGCCCGGCCAGGCCCGGCAGCGCGTAGGACCACAGGTTGATGCGCGCGAACAGATCCTCGCGAAAGCGCCCCTGCGCCACGTCGATGCGCAGGTCGCGGTGCGTGCCGGCGACCAGTTGGAAGTCGCTGCTGACCTCGCGGTCGCTGCCCATGGGATAGAAGCGCTTTTCCTCCACCGCCTTGAGCAGCATGGCCTGTTCGTCCAGGCCCAGCTCGCCGATTTCGTCCAGGAACAGCACGCCCTGGTGCGCGCTGCGCAGCAGGCCGGCGCGGTCGGCCGCAGCGCCCGTGAACGCGCCCTTCTTGTGGCCGAACAGCACCGAGGCCGCGCCGTCGCCGCGCAGCGTGGCGCAATTGACCTCCACGAAGTCGCCCTGCACCTGGTGCCTGGCCTTCTTCAACTCGTACATGCGCCGCGCCAGATGCGACTTGCCCGCACCCGTGGGACCCGTGAGCAGGATGGGCGCGCGCGAGCGCACGGCCACGCGCTCGATCTCGTCGATCAGCGCGTTGAACCCGGCATTGCGCGTGGCGATGCCACTCTTGAGAAATTGCACGGCCTCGCTCTGCTCGGCGCCGAAGCGCTGGGCGATCACGTCGTAGCGCGACAGGTCCAGGTCGATCAGCGCATAGCTGCCCGGGTCGCCCATGCGCTGGCGCCGGGGTGGCGAGGTCTGGGCCAGCACGCCGGGAATGCGGCGCGACTCCACCAGCAGGAACAGGCAGATCTGTGCCACGTGCGTGCCCGTGGTGATGTGGGTCCAGTACTCCTCGCGCTCGGGGTCGAAGCGGTAGGCCTGCGTCCAGTCGAACAGCCGCGCATAGACCTCGCCGAAATCCCAGGGATCGGCAATGTCCATGGGCACGAGGTTCACCTGGGTCTCGGGCGATGCCGTGGCGATGTCGCCCTGCAGCAGCTGCGCCAGGGCCAGATGGGGCGGCGTGTAGAGCAGCTCCAGCCGCTCCACCACCAGATCCTCATGCTGCATGAGGGAGAGGGTCGGCCGCCATTTTTCCCAGCGCCCCGCGCCCCTGCCGGAGTCCAGCTGCGTACCCAGAAAGCCGATGACGACCTTTTTCTTTTCCATGTTTTTGTCTAGTTGAATAGCTGAAATTCTAGTTTCTTTGGATCGAATAAGAAATCAAGAAAAGTGTGATTTGAGATTTATCCAAATAAATCAATGGGTTGAAGAATTGTTTGGCGACGGATGCCAGGCTGGCACGCATCTCGCAATAACCAAGGCATCCAGTGCAAGCGGTGACCGCTCACAGGCCGGGGTTGGGGCAAAGGCCCGCCCCGCCGGTGCCGGAAGTCCGGGCCCCCAGGGGCTTGTCGATTTCCCGCATGCCGCACGCCGCAGGCGCTGGGTAACGGCAAGGTTGTGGAAACCGTCCCGCAAGGGACGCCTGGTTCGACTCCAGGCTTGCCAGCCACTGGTAGCTCAGTCTGGTAGAGCACCCTCGCAAGAGGACTGTCGCAGGTTCGATTCCTGTCCACTCTTCCGGCCGCAAGGCCGGGCTATTGAAACGGTCGGAAGACCACCCGCCGAACGCGGGAGGTGGCCACCGGGTTGCGATGCAGCCCAAGGCCGCCACCCGTCAGCGGCGGCGGCTGTGCCAGGTCCCGGCACGGTCCGCGCCCGCAGCCAGCCACGCTGCAACCTGTTTCCAGGGTTGCCGCCACGGCGCACTGCAAGGCCCGGGCCGTGCCCCCTGGAACCCCGCCGCTGCTGTAACGGCACCCCTATTGATTGCGGCGAAGACGCCGAACGAGGAGAAGAAGAAATGCTGAAGATCCAACGCATCACCGTCAAGAAGAACGAACGCGCCCTGCTGCTGCGCAATGGCGATTTCGAGCGCGTGCTGCACAGCGGCCGGCACTGGCTGTTTGCCGGCACCGACCAGCTGCGCGTGGAAACCTTTGCCCTGGAGCAGCCCGCCTTCACGCACGGCCTGGCCGACTACCTGATGGCCCAGGAGCCCGCCGTGGTGGCCGCCGAATTCCTGCGCGTGGAGCTGTCCGAGACCGAGGCGGGCCTGCGCAGCGAAAACGGCGTGCTGGTCGAGATCCTGCCGCCCGGCACGCGCCGCCTGTACTGGAAGGGACTGGTGGATGTGAGCGTGCAGGTGGTCGACCTGCAGGCCGGCGCCGAGCTGCCCGCCGCCCTGGCGGCGCGCCTGACCCAGACGCAGCTGCGCCAGCGCAGCGTGTCCGGCCTCAACGGCGTGCTGCAGGTGCAGGTGCCCGCAGGCCAGTGCGCGCTGCTGACCATCGACGGCAAGGTGGACCGCCTGCTGCAGGCCGGCAGCCACGCGTTCTGGAAGTTCGGCCGCAGCATTGCCGTGGAGCTGGTGGACCTGCGCCTGCAGGCTGTCGAGGTCTCGGGCCAGGACATCATGACCCGCGACAAGGTCAGCCTGCGCCTGAACCTGAGCGCCACCTATCGCCACACCGACGTTCTGCGCGCCTTTGCCCAGCTGCAAAAGCCCGCCGAGCACCTGTACCGGGAGCTGCAGTTCGCGCTGCGCGCCGCCGTGGGCACTCGCACCCTCGATGAGCTGCTGGAGAACAAGACGGTGATCGATGACGTGGTGACCGCGCACATGGCGGCCAAGCTGCAGCCCTTCGGCATGGTGGTGGAGAGCGTGGGCGTGAAGGACATCGTGCTGCCCGGCGAGATGAAGGCCATCCTGACCCAGGTGGTGCAGGCCGAAAAGCAGGCCCAGGCCAACGTGATCCGCCGCCGCGAGGAAACGGCGGCCACGCGCTCGCTGCTCAACACCGCCAAGGTCATGGAGGACAACCCCGTGGCCCTGCGCATGAAGGAGCTGGAGACGCTGGAACGCGTGGCCGAGCGCATCGACAAGATCTCCGTGTTCGGCGGGCTGGATCAGGTGCTCAACGGGCTGGTGAAGATGCGTTGACCGGCAGGCTGGTCGGGACACAACGGACAACGAAGAAACAAAAGAGAGGTACGGCCATGGCCGCATTCGAAGAACTATGGAGCTATGAGGTGGGCAAGGCGGGCTGGGCGACGTTGAAGTTCAGCACGCCCGAGGAGGAACTGGTGTGTGCCGTGTCCTACCTGCATGATTCGCTGGGTGATCTGGCCGCCATGGCGCTGGCCTTGGCCAAGGGCGCGCACCGCGCTGCCGCCGTGTTCATGGACGAGCCCGGCGAAGTGCACCTGAGCATGGAGGGTGACCGCGACACCCTTTCATACGAGCTGCGGCAGTACGCGGACTGGGCCAGCTGGGGCATCACCGCCATGGATGACTATGAAGTGCTGGCCCGTGGGCAGGTGGCCCGCGAGGACGTGGTGCGCAGCGTGTACCGCGTGCTGGACGGTATTTATTGCGGCATGGGTGTAGAGGAATACAGAAAGCGCTGGCTGGAGCATGAATTCCCGCTGCGGGACTATCAAAGCCTGGGCAGCGCCATCCGCAAGCGGGACCTGTCTCGCCTGATGCGTGGATGAGCCGCGCGGCAGCAAGACCTAAACAAGACGAACAGACAAGAAGACTGAAGGACAACGCAATGAACTACCTGCAACACAACGTGGAAAACGGCGTCCCCATCAAGATGTGGACCAAGGGCGTGCCCGTGGAGGACGAGGCGCGCAAGCAGCTGGAGAACGCCGCGCGCCTGCCCGTGGTGTTCAAGCATGTCGCGGCCATGCCCGATGTGCACCTGGGCATAGGCGCCACCGTGGGCTCGGTGATCCCGACCATCAAGGCCATCATCCCGGCGGCCGTGGGCGTGGACATCGGCTGCGGAATGATGGCTGCCAAGACCACGCTGCGCGCCGAGGACCTGCCCGACAACCTGGGCCCGCTGCGCTCGGCGATAGAGCAGGCCGTGCCGCATGGCTCGGTGCCGCGCCACCGGGGCCGTGATCCCGGCAGCTGGGAGAACCCGCCCGTGTCGGTGGACCAGGTCTGGGCCACGCTGGCCGATGAGTTCGACCTGCTGTGCGAGCTGCATCCGCGCCTGGCCAACACCAACAACCGCAAGCACCTGGGAACGCTGGGCAGTGGCAACCACTTCATCGAGATCTGCCTGGACGAGGCGGGCTTCGTGTGGTTCATGCTGCACTCGGGCTCGCGCGGCGTGGGCAATGCCATCGGCACCCATTTCATCGAGCTGGCCAAGAAGGACGCAGAACTCCATCAGCGCAACCTGCCCGACAAGGACCTGGCCTATTTCGAGGAAGGGGCCCGCTACTTTGGCGACTATGTGCGCGGCGTGTCCTGGGCGCAGAAGTTCGCCATGCGCAACCGCGAGGTGATGATGGCCAACCTCATCGCCACGGTGCGCAAGGTGATCGCCAAGCCCTTCGAGTCGCATGTGGAGGCGGTGAACTGCCACCACAACTACGTGCAGCAGGAGCGCCATTTCGGCCAGGACGTGTTCATCACCCGCAAGGGCGCGGTGAGCGCGCGGCGCGGCGAGCTGGGCATCATCCCGGGCAGCATGGGCGCGCGCAGCTATATCGTGCGCGGCCTGGGCAATCCGGAGAGCTTCGAGAGCTGCAGCCACGGTGCAGGCCGCGTGATGAGCCGCACCAAGGCCAAGAAGATGTTCAGCGTGGAGGACCACATCAAGGCCACCGAGGGCGTGGAATGCCGCAAGGATGCCAATGTGGTGGACGAGATTCCCATGGCCTACAAGGACATCGATGCGGTCATGGCCGCGCAGCAGGATCTGGTCGAGGTGGTGCACACCCTGAAGCAAGTGGTGTGCGTGAAAGGATAGGCACCCCCTGAGCCGCTATGCGGCTTCCCCCTCTCTACCCGCTTCGCGGGGGAGGGGGACGACACCCTCGGTGCGGGGCGGCCCTTCCTCGGTGTCCCTCGCTTGGGGCTTGCCAGTCTTATGAGGCGTGGCAATTGAAAAGAAAGCAGGATGAGAGCATGAGGGAAGAGAAGGTATTGAGCGCGCATCCGGTCTCCGACGCCATGCGCGCCACGGTGCTGGCCAACCTGGTCGAGGTGGAGCGCAGGCACGAGGTCACGGTGCTGTTTGCCTGCGAGTCGGGCAGCCGCGGCTGGGGCTTTGCCTCGCCCGACAGCGACTATGACGTGCGCTTCATCTATGTCCACCGCCTGCCCTGGTATCTGACCGTGGCGCCGGGCCGCGATGTCATAGAGCAGCCGCTCAGCGGCGAGCTCGATGTCAGCGGCTGGGAGCTGCGCAAGGCGCTGGGGCTGCTGCGCGCCTCCAACCCCACGCTGCTCGAATGGCTGCGCTCGCCCGTGGTCTACCGGCAGGAGCAGCCCTGGGCCGAGCGCCTGCATCTGCTGGCCGAGCAGGGCTTTTCGCCGGTGCGCGGCTACCACCACTACGTGGCCATGGCGCGCAAGAACCTGCGCGCCCACCTGCAGGGCGATGTGGTGCGCTACAAGAAATACTTCTACGTGCTGCGCCCTTTGCTGGCCGCGCGCTGGATACGCGATGGGCGCGGTGCACCGCCCATGCGCTTTGCACAGCTGGCGGCGGGCACGCTGGAGGATGCAGGCCTGCTGGCCGAGCTCAATGAGCTGCTGGAGCTCAAGATGCGCCTGGGCGAGGCCGCCAAGGGGCCGCGCCGGGTGCGGGTCCATGATTTCCTGGAGCGCGAGCTGGCCCATGCCATGGCCCATGCGCCCGATCCGGGGGAGCAGGCCGACGCGGCGCCGCTGGACCGCTATCTGCGGGATGCCGTGGCGCGCTTTGGCGGCAATGAATGAAAGAGAAAAATGAAAGTGATCGAGATCGACGGCTGCGCCGGGGAGGGCGGAGGCCAGCTGCTGCGCAGCGCGCTGGCGCTGTCCATGTGCACGGGTCAGCCCTTTGCCATGCAGCGCATCCGTGCCGGGCGCGCCAAGCCGGGCCTTATGCGCCAGCACCTGGCCTGCGTCAATGCCGCCGCCGAAATCTGCGGCGCGCAGATGCAGGGCGCCGAGATGAATTCGCAGGCGCTGCAATTTGCGCCGGGGCCGGTGCGTGCGGGCGAGTACCGCTTCGTGATCGCCTCGGCGGGCAGTTGCACCCTGCTGCTGCAGACGCTGTGGCCCGCGCTGATGCTGGCTACCGGCGAAAGCCGCCTGACCCTGGGCGGCGGCACCCACAACCCGGCCGCACCGCCCTTCCACTTCCTGGAGCGCAGCTATGCGCCGCTGCTGCACAGGCTGGGCGCGCGCTGTGAACTGCGGCTGCGCCGGCTGGGCTTTTATCCGGCCGGTGGCGGCGAGATGGACGTGACGATCACGCCGGCAACCAATGGGCTTGTGCCTTTCGATATCACCGAACGCGGCGCCCCCGTGGCCAGCCATGCCGAATGCTTTGCGCCCGCGCTGCCACGCGCGGTGGCCCAGCGCGAACTGGACCATCTGGGCCAGGCCCTGGGCTGGTCTGGCGAGCAGCTGCAGGTGGCTGCCGTGTGCCAGAACGAGGGGCCGGGCAACGCGCTGCTGGCCACGCTGGCCTATGAGCACCTGAGCGAAGTGTTCACGCAGTTCGGCATGAAAGGTGTCAGCGCCGAAAAGGTGGCGCATGACCTGGCGCGCGAGGTGCGCCGCCACCAGGGCAGCCGGGCCGCCCTGGGCCCGTACCTGGCCGACCAATGGGCCCTGCCGCTGGCGCTGGCCGTCTGGCGCAGCGGGCGTGGTGCCAGCTACACCTGCACGGAACTGACGCCGCATGCGCGCAGCAATTTCGAGGTGATCGAGCGCTTTGTGCCTGTGCGCTTTGTGCCCGTGCGCCTCGCTACAGACGCAACGGGCGACGGCTGGCGTGTTTCGCTCTCGCCAGCCTGAGCGGCCTCAGCGATCGGCCCGCACCAGCGTGCTCTTGCCGAACAGGCTCTCCAGCAGGTCCACCACCAGTTCTGCCGTCTGGTTGCGCACATCCAGCGCGGGATTGAGCTCCACCAGATCCATCGAGCCCAGGCGTCCGGTGTCGGCCAGCATCTCCATGCACAGCTGGGCCTCGCGGTAGCTGGGGCCGCCGCGCACGGGGGTGCCGGTGCCGGGCGCGATGTCGGGATCGAGGTAGTCCACGTCGAAGCTCAGGTGCAGGTGGGTGTCGCTGCCTTCCAGGTCTTCCAGCGCGCGGCGCATGACCTCGCGCATGCCCAGCTCGTCGATGGCGCGCATGTCATAGACCTCCACGCCCAGCGAATGCAGCAGGCGCTTTTCCTGGTCATCCACGCTGCGTAGGCCGATCTGGCACAGCGAGGCGGCTGCCAGCGCCGGATCGCCGCCCTGGGACAGCGCGGTGAGCGCCGCGGGCCCCAGGCCGCACAGGCTGGCCACGGGCATGCCGTGCAGGTTGCCGCTGGGCGAGATATCGGGCGTGTTGCAGTCGGCGTGGGCATCGAGCCAGATCACGCGCAGCGCAAGGCCCCGTCGGCGGCAGTGGGCAGCCACGGCACTGATCGAGCCCATGGCCAGGCTGTGGTCGCCGCCCAGCATCAGCGGCAGCTCGCCATCGTCCAGCGCCTGGCCCACGGCCTGGTGCACGGCGTCCATCCAGGCACGGGCCGGTGCGAGGTGGCGCAGCCCCTGCTCGGGTGGTGTCTGCGGATTGGGCGGGCCTGCCAGATTGCCGATGTCGCTCACCTGGCAGCCCAGCTGGCGCAGCGCCGGGCCCAGGCCGGCCACGCGCAGTGCGTCCGGCCCCATGGCGCTGCCCAGGCGGCTGGCGCCGATGTCGGTGGGCACGCCTATGAGTCTCAAGGCGCGTGCGGTCTGCGGGGTCGTATGGGTGTTCATGCTCATGGGACCCATGGTATGCAGTCCCCGTGTCAGCCAAAGCCGCGTTCTGCCTGCCCGGCCTCGCGCACCAGCCGGTACAGGTCGCGGGGGTCGGCCAGCGCAGGCACCAGGTCGATCGACTGCATCAGTCCGGTGTCGTGGGCCAGCGCGCGCAACCAGCGCAGGGCCGAATAGTCCTCCAGCGCAAAGCCCACGGAGTCGAACAGCGTGATCTCCGTGTCATGCCCGCGGCCCGGCGCCTGGCCGTTGATGACCTGCCACAGCTCGGTCACGGGCGCGTCGGCGGGCAGTTGCTGCAGCTCGCCTTCCACGCGCGTCTGCGGCGTGAACTCCACGAAGATGCGCGCGCGCCGCAGCAGTGCCAGGGGCAGCTCGGTCTTGCCGGGGCAATCGCCGCCGACGGCGTTGATGTGGGTGCCCGGGCGCACGTCGGCATCGGCGATCACGCAGGCGCGGTGCTTGGCGGCCGTCACCGTGGTCACGATGTCGGCGCCCTCCAGGGCCTCGGCGCTGCTGGCGCAGCAGGTGATGCGCTGGGCCGCGATGCCCGCATGGCCCAGGTTGTCCACCAGCTTGCGCATGGCCTGGACATCGATGTCGAAGATGCGCAGCCGTTCCACGCCCAGCAGGTGGGTGAAGGCCAGGGCCTGGAATTCGGACTGCGATCCTGCGCCTATCAGCGCCATGCTGCGGCAGCCCGGCCGCGCCAGCCGGCGCGCGGCCAGCGCCGAGGTGGCGGCAGTGCGCAGCGCCGTGGCCAGCGTCAGGTCGGACAGGAAGACCGGCAGGCCCGTGGCCACGTCGGCCAGGGCGCCGAAGGCCATCACCGTGGGCAGGTCCCGATCGGCGTTGTCCGGGTGGCCGTTGACGTACTTGAAGGCGTAGTCGAGCGCATCGGACACGGGCATGAGCTCGATCACGCCGCCGGGCGAATGGTGGGCGATGCGGGCCGATTTCTCGAAATCGGGCCAGCGCGCGAAGTCTTCCTCGATGGCATCGGCCAGGCCGGCCAGGCAGGCGGCAACGCCGACCTGCGCCACCAGGCGTGCGGCCTGCGTGGCGCCGAGGAAATCCGTGTGGACGGGCGTGGTTCGAGGCTTCATGGTGCTCTCCCTCGCGGTTGCTTCCACTGTAGGCCCGGGCCGAAGCGCAGGCAAGCGGGTTTCGGCTGGCGCCTGCGCGGGGAATCGCGGTGCGCGTATGCTCGGCACCCAAGCTATGAACCAACTGCATCTGTTTTTGCCCTGCGCCGCCGGCGTTGAGGGATTTCTGGCCGACGAGGTCCACGCGATCACCGGCCTGAGCGGCCACGACCTCATGGTGGGCCGTGGCGGCGTGATGGTGCGCGGCCTGTGGCGCGACGCCCTGCTGCTGAACCTGCACAGCCGGCTGGCCCAGCGCGTGCTGGTGCAGCTGTCGCAGACCCTGTACCGCAACGAGAACGACCTGTACCGCGCCGCCAGCGAAGTGGCCTGGGAGATCTGGTTCTCCCCGCGCGAGAGCTTCAAGATCGAGGTCACGGCCCAGCACAGCCCGCTGACCAGCCTCAACTTCGCGGCGCTGCGCGTCAAGGACGCCATTGCCGACCGCTTCCGCGACAGGAAGGGCGTGCGCCCCGACGTGGAAACGCGCCACCCCGACGTGCGCGTGCACCTGCACCTGACGACCGACGAGGCCACCATCTACATCGACACCTCGGGCGAGGCGCTGTTCAAGCGCGGCTGGCGCGAGGACAAGGGCGATGCGCCGCTCAAGGAAACCCTGGCCGCGGCCATGATCGCCGCCACGGGCTGGGACCCGCACGGCGACGATCCCCAGCCGCTGTACGACCCCTGCTGCGGCAGCGGCACGGTGCTGATCGAGGCCGCGCAGATTGCACGCCGCATTCCGGCCGGCATCCTGCGGCGCTTCGCATTCGAGAAGCTGGTGCCCTTCCAGAGGCATGTGTGGGAAGCCATGCTGGACGAGGCCGAGGCCGCCATCCTGCCCGACAGCCCCGTGGCCATCTATGGCTCCGACGTGTCCCACCGCATGGTGGACTTTGCCCAGCGCAATGCCGAGCGCGCCGGCGTGGGCCAGACCGTGCAACTGCGCGGTGGCGACGCGTTGCAGCGCATGCCGCCCTGCGAGCAGCCCGGCCTGATGCTGCTGAACCCGCCCTATGGCGAGCGCATTGCCGCAGCCGGCTCGGCCGGCCGCAGCGCCGGCGAACGCATGGAAGTGGTCGAGCGCGCGGGCCGCGAGACGGCCCAGACCGAGGACGGCGTGGAATTCTTCAGCCAGCTGGCCACCCACTGGAAGAAGAACTACAGCGGCTGGAGCGCCTGGATGCTCACGCCCGACCTCAAGCTGCCCGGCAAGATGCGCCTGAAGGAGGCGCGCCGCACGCCCATGTGGAACGGCCCTATCGAATGCCGGCTGTTCCGCTTCGACATGATCCGTGGCGCAGTCAAGCCCAGAAAGGCCGCCGAAGGCCCGGCAGAGGGCGCCGCGCCATGAAGATCGTGCTGCGCTGGCCGCAGTGCAACGACGGCTACGAAGGTCCCCTGCCCCGGCCCGTGGTGCTCGATACCAATGTGGTCCTTGACATGCTGATCTTCGACGATCCGCATGTGCCGCCGATCCGCGAACTGGTGGAGCAGGGACAGATGCGCTGGATTGCCGATCAGGCCCAGCGCCTCGAGCTCGAACGCGTGCTGCACTACAGCCAGATCGCGCCGCGCGTGGCTTTCTACGGCAAGACGGTCGAGGGCGTGCTCTCGGCCTTTGACGGAGCGGTCGAATACGTGGCCGATGCGCCGCGCATCCGCTTTGCCTGCACCGACCCCGACGACCAGCATTTCCTGGACCTGGCCAGCCAGCACCAGGCACTGCTGATCAGCAAGGACAAGGCCGTGCTCAAGCTGCGCAAGCGCGTGGCCGGCCTGGGCGCCACCGTGGGCAACATCCTGCTGGCCGAGCAGGAAGAGGCGCTGGCCGCCTGACGCCCTGGCCGCTGTTGTGCAGCAACCACCCAGGCGGCAACGGGGCAACAGCCTGGGTGCGGCCCACTGGACGGCTTTCTCCTAAACTGGCGGCCATGCAGCAAGGCGCAAGCCCTTCTGCCAGGAGGACGGCCTCCCCCACATCGGGACATGCATGCGCCGGGACGACCCGGCTCCACAAGGAGTTTTCCATGGCATGGGTCTATCTGTTGGTGGCGGGGCTGCTCGAAGTGGTCTGGGCGTTTTCGATGAAGCAATCGCACGGCTTCACGCGCCTGGTGCCCAGCGCCATCACCATCGTCACCATGATCGCCAGCTTCGGCCTGCTGGCCGTGGCCATGCGCAGCCTGCCGCTGGGCACGGCCTACACGATCTGGACCGGCATCGGCGCCGTGGGCGCCTTCCTGGTCGGCATCACGGTCCTGGGCGAGCAGGTCAGCGCCATGCGCATCGGCGCGGCCGTGCTCATCGTCTCGGGCCTGGTGCTGATGAAGATGTCCTCGGACTGAGCGGGGCCGCCCCCTGCCGGCCAGGCCGGCAGGAGGTCGGGGACCGGGCTCAGAACCTGGCTCAGAAGCGGTATTTGACGCCCACCATCAGATTGCGCGGCGTGCCGTAGTGGCTGTAGTAGCCCGCGTAGCTGAAGTACTTGCGGTCCAGGGCGTTGTTCAGGTGCACCGACGCACTCCAGTGCCGGTCGATGTCATAGCGTGCCATCAGGTTCACCACGGCATAGCTGGCCTGCCGTACCGTGGCGTCGCCTACCTCGCTTTGCCAGTTCACTCCGCCGCCCAGTGTCAGCCCCTGTAGTGCGCCGCCCAGGCGGTAGCTGCTGAAGAGCTTGACGCTGTTGCGCGGCAGCATGGTGTTGATGCGCTGGCCCTCTGCATTCGTGGTCAGGGTGTTGGCATAGCCGGCAGAGACCTGCCAGCCCGGCGCCAGCTCGCCGCTCAGTTCCATCTCCAGCCCCTGGGAGGTGGTGTTCTGCTCGGCCTTGTAGACATTGCTGCCCGGGAATTGCGCCTGCCACACCGCCAGGTTGTCCTGCTTGAGGTTGAACAGGGCCAGGCTGGAGTTGAGCTTGCCGTCCAGGTGCCTGCCCTTGATGCCGACCTCCAGTCCCCGGCCTTCCATGGGCGCCAGCGTGGCATTGTTCTCGTCGCGCACCCAGGAGGCCTGGGGATTGAAGATCTTGGTGTAGCTGGCGTACAGCGCCCACTGGGGCGTCATGTCGTAGACGGCGCCCACGTAGGGGATGAAGGCGCCGTTTTCCCGGGCGCGGGTGGTGGTGGCCTCTCCGGTGTCCGGCGTGCTGGCGGTATCGCGCCCCCAGTAGATCTGGCGGCTGCCCAGGATCAGGCGCAGCGGCTCGGAGATGCGGAAACGTCCGGTCAGATAGCCTGCGTACTGGTGCTCCTTGGTGGAGAACCGGCCGCTGGCCGCGAAGTCGGGCACGGGATTGCTGCCGTCATAGGTGAACAGGTTGTCTATGCGGCCTGCGGCCGAGTCGGAGTAGTCGTAGAGCCAGCTGCCGGAGGTGGGTCCCTTGTCCTCGAAGCGCGACAGCGTCAGGCCGGCGATCAACTCGTGCTCGCGGCCGAACAGTTTGAGCGGGCCGGTCAGGTACATGTCGAGGTTGTGCTGGCGCGGCTGGCCCTGAAAGCGCACGGGCAGCAGGCTGGTGCCGCTGCCATCGGCCTGCAGCGTGCCGTTGAGGTAGGTGTAGACCGAGTCGTAGCGGTCCTGGCCGTAGGCGTACTCGACCTTGCCGGTCCAGCCGCCGCTCAGCTCGCGCTCGATGGAGGTGAAGAAGCCGCTTTGCTCATGGTTGTTGTACGACCAGTTCGGCGATCCGTTCAGGGCGCGGGGCAGCCGGGTGGCACTGCCGTCCGGAAACCGCGACGGCAGGCCCGAGCGCATCGGCGCATCCACATCGTTGCGCAGGTAGCTGAAGCCCACGGTCCACAGGGTCCAGTCGTCGAGATCGACCTCGGCGATGCCGTACAGCAGGCGCGAGTCCTGGTGGTAGCGCTCCAGCCAGGCATCGCCCGATTGGTAGTCCGCAACCAGGCGCGCGCGGGCCGAGCCGTCCTGGTTCAGCGGGCGGGAGATGTCCAGGCCCGCGCCTCGGCGTCCCCAGCTGCCGGCATCGACATTGAGCTGCGTCTGGGGCCTGGCCGTGGGGCGCTTGCGGATCAGGTTGATGGTGGCCGAGGGGTTGCCCATGCCGCTGATGAGGCCCGTGGCGCCGCGCACGATCTCCACGCGGTCGTACATGGCCATGTGCTGGGTGTACTGGTTCAGGCCTGCAGCCGTCGGCACGCCATCGATCTCGTAGTTCTGGATCTCGAAACCCCGCGACCAGTAGCCGTCGCTTTCGGCACCCAGGCCGTCGCGCGTGACGATGATGCCGGGCGCTGCCTCCAGCATGTCGCTGAGCCGCGTGGTGCCCAGATCCTCCAGCCGCTGGCGCGTCATCACGGTCAGCGCCTGGGGCGTTTCCTGGGGAGCCAGGTTCAGGCGCGTGGAGCTGCTGGACGATGCCGTGGTGTAGGAGTCCGTGCCCTCCGTGGTCGAGCCCGGGGCCTTGCCGGACACGGTCACCGTGGCCAGGCTGACGCCTTGCTCCGGCAAAGGCGCTGCCGACGCAGGCAGGGCGCTGGCCTGGGGCGCTGGCCGCACGCCGAGCACGCCCTGGGCATCGCGCGTGAGCACCAGGCCGCTGCCGGCCAGCGCGGCCTGCAGCGCCTGCTCCGCCGTGTAGCTGCCCTGGATCGCCGGCGCCTGCTTGCCCGAGGCCAGGGCGGGGTCCAGCGACAGCGTGCGGCCGCTGTGCTGGCCAATGGCCAGCAGCGTCCGGGCCAGCGGCCCGGCTGGCAGGTCATAGCGTTGGCGCTGGGCGGCTTCGGCGCCGGAGGCTACCGCGGCCTCTTGGGCGGTCTGGGCCTGGGCGGGCAGGGTGGCGATGAGGGCGGCCAGGGCTGCGGCATGGGCCACGGGGCGCCATGCGAAAAGAGAGCGGGACATGCTTGTGGACTCCGGAGAATGGGGGATGACACAGGACATGTCGCGCGAGCGGGTCGGATGTGATCACCCCTGGCGCAGTTTTTTTTGAGCCCCGCGTTGACCGGGCCTCAGGCCGCATCGATCAGCGTCAGCCAGCCGCCGCGATAGCGCGTCACGCGGATGGGCAGGCTGCTGGCCAGCGCCTGCAGCGCACGGTCGGTATCGTCCAGCGGGAAGGTGCCCAGCACGCGAAGCCCGGAGGCGGCAGGGGCGACGCGCAACAGGCCGGTCCGGTAAGGCCGCAGGGCGTCGACCACCGAGTCCAGCGGCCAATCGTCCACGGCCAGCATGCCGCTTTGCCAGGCCGCTGCCGCCTCGGCGCGCGCCAGGGCCTCGGAAATGGCGGCCCCGTCCATCCAGGCGCTGGCGCCGGCCCGCAGCGGGGACTGTGCGCCCAGCCGCGTGTGCAGGTCCACGTCCTGCGCGAGCGCGGCCACCTGCGTGCGTTCTTCCTGCAGGCGCACCATGAAGCGCGCGCCGTGCGCTGCCGGCACCTGGGCCTGGCCATGCCGGGTCTGCACGGTGAAGGGGCTGCCGGCCGGCACCTGCGCGATCAGCGCACCCTGGCGCAGATGCACGCGGCGGCGGTCGGCGCCCAGATCGATATCGATGGCGCTGCGCGCGTCCAGCAGCAGCCGACTGCCGTCGGCCAACTCCAGGCTGCGCCGCTCGGCCGTGGCGGTATGGGCATCGGCCAGCAGGCCGGGCAAAGGCGTGAATCGGTGGGCCACCAGGCCTCCCAGGGCCGCGCCCGCAACGGCCAGTGCGCCGCCCGCAATGTGCCTGCGGCGGCGGTCGGGCTGCAGCAGTGCGTTCAGCGCTGCATCGGCTGACGCATGGCTGGAGGTGTGGGGCGCCAGCGGTTGGAGCACGCGCTCCAGCGAGCCGCTCACCTGGGACCACGCGGCTTCGTGGGCCGGGTCGGTCTGTCGCCAATGGTCCAGGGCCTTGCGCTGGTGCTCGGTCATGGCTCCCGAGCGCGACTCCACCAGCCAGGCGATGGCCTGCTGGCGCAGGGCGGCGGCCGAGGTGGAACTCATTGCGGCAGCGCCGTTGCGCAGTCCAGTGCGCAGCAGGCGGCTATGGCGCGCCCCATGTGGCGCCGCACGGTGATCTCGGCAATGCCCAGGCGCAGCGCGATCTCCCGGTAGGGCATGTCGTGCAATTGGTTGAGCAGCAGCACGCGGCGCGTGGTGGGTGGCAGCGACTGCAGCACGCGGTCCACGGCCTGCAGCGCCTGCACGATGGCATAGCGTTCCTCTTCCGAGGGCATGTGCATGGCGGGCTGGGCCGCCAGCGCCTCCAGGTAGGCATGCTCCAGGTCGCGCCTGCGCCAGAAGGAGAACAGCGTGCGCTTGGCCATGGTGGTCAGGTAGGCGCGCGGGTTGTCCAGCGGTGGAAGGTGGCGGGTGGTGAGCAGTTGCACGAAGGTGTCGTGCGTCAGGTCTTGCGCCTGTGCGGTGTCACCCAGCTTGCGGCGCAGCCAGCCTTGCAGCCAGCCATGGTGGTCTGCGTAGAGCACGGCGACGGGAGGTGGCGGCAGGGGATGGGCGGGCATGCGGCGGGACAGGTGATGGGATGGGAATGCGTCTCAATTATCGCGCCATGCCCTCACTTCCCGTGATTCACCTCGCCCGTGAGGCCCTCAGCGGCCCGTGCCCAGCTCCAGCGTCAGGCGCAGCATGTCGCGGTGCTGCACGCCGCGCTCCCACAGCTGGGTGGTGTAGTGCCTGAGGAAGAAATCCCGGTCTATGCCCGTCACGCGAAAACCCGCGCGCTGGTAGAAGACCAGCTGGTCGCCAAAGCTGCCCGTGCCGACCTCGATGCGCGGCGCTCGCTGGGAGCGCGCCCATTCGATGGCACGCCGCAGCAGGGCGGTGCCCAGGCCCCGGTGGTGCAGCGATTCCGCGACCGCGATGTTCATCAGCTCCCAGGCGGGTGGGCCTGAGGCCTCATCGCCGCTGGCGCGCAGCGGCACCAGCACGCACATGCCCAATACCTCGCCGCGCCCGCCGGGACGCGGCGGCTGGCCTTCGCGCTGGAAGGACTCGCGCGCGGCAAAACAGGTGGAGCCCGCCAGATAGCCGCGCACCTTTTCCCGCGACGGATCCGCCGACAGCAGCAGCGGCCACGGCGCCTCGGCCGGGTTCAGCGGCTCTATGTGCCAGGGTGCGAGAGAAACGGAAGGCGCGGTCATAAGCCTGAATCATCCCATGCCTGACATTGGGACGCAGTTGGGCGCCTCTGCGGAATCTTGACGTGCGCTTACAACTGTGCCTTTGCACGGGTGGATCTAGTGGTTTATACTTAGATCTAGGGTAAACGCTTAGAGGGTTTTCCCGGCATTCGCGGCACTTGAGATGCATGCCGCCAGTGATTGTTGAGCGTCTCAGTAAGGAAGTTCACCATGCGCCAAGCAATCTATTCCCTGATCGATTTCATCCAGCAAGCCCGCAACGCCGAGCTCGAAATCGCCAACCAGTAATCCGGTTGGAGGCAGGTGCGCCCCGAAGCGCGCCCACCGATGCGATCGCCCCATTGCCGATGATGGCCTTGGGGCTTTTGTGTTTCTGGGCGCCGGGCTGCCCGAACCCTGGCTACAGGCCCAGCACCAGCCGGCCGCTCCTGGCGCGCGAGCAGCAGCTCATCATCTTGGTGCAGGCCGCGCGCTCGCCGCGCGTGAGCACCATGTCGCGGTGGTCCACCTCGCCTTCGAGCACGGGCACTTCGCAGGACCCGCACAGCCCTTCCCGGCAGTCGCTTTGCACTTCGATCTTCGCGCTGCGCAGGGCGTCCAGCAGCGTCTGGTCGTTGCGCACCTGCAGCACAAGGCCCGAGGCGCGCAGTTCCACCTCGAAGCCCTGCTCCCTGGCAGGGTCCAGCGCCCCCACGGTGGAGACGAAATGCTCCACGCGCAGGCTGTCCTCGGGCCAGTGGCGGCTGGCGGCCTCCAGGCCGTCCAGCAGGCGCGCCGGTCCGCAGGCATGGATGCGGGCTCCGGCGCGCGGCGTGGCCAGCAGGGCGGCGTAGTCGGCGCGCCGGCCCTCCTCCGCCACGTACAGATGCAGCCTGGCGCCATGCTCGGCCAGCAGCGGCGCCAGCAGCGCCATGCCCGCGCGGCGCCGGCCGCTGTAGTGGATCTCATAGGACAGGCCCAATGCCCTGGCGCGCCGTGCCATGGCCGAGATGGGCGTGATGCCGATGCCGCCGGCCACCAGGATCAGGTGGCTGGCGCCTTCGTCCAGCGGGAAATGGTTGCGCGGGCCCCGCACCTGTACGGTGGCGCCGCGGTGCAGATGCTCATGCACCCAGGCCGAGCCGCCACGGCCGTTGGCCTCGCGCAGCACGGCAATCTCGTAGCTGCCGGTGTCCTGCGGGTCGCCGCACAGCGAGTACTGGCGTGACAGGCCCGTGTCGCCGCATTGCAGGTCGATGTGCGAGCCCGGCGTCCAGCGCGGCAGGGCGTGTCCATCGGCGGCCTTCAGGCGCAGGCGCAGCACGCCTTCGGCGGCAGCCTCGGCCTCGGCCACGACCATGGGCCGGCTGGCGCCGCCCTGCAGGGCTTCGCCGATGCGCACGGGCTGGCGCGCCTGCAGCAGGGCGGGACGGGCGCGCTCGGGGTTGAGGGCCGGGTCCCACTCCACCCACAGGTGCTCGGGGCCCCGGAACGAGGTGTTGGGCACGTAGGTGAACCGCTGCTCGGCCAGCCGCATGTGGGGCAGGCGGCGTGTGAACTCCTCCAGGAAGATCTGCATCTCCATGCGCGCCAGGTTCTTGCCCATGCACTGGTGCGAGCCATAGCCGAAGGTCAGGTGGTCGCCGGCGTTGTCGCGGTGGATGTCGAAGAAGTCGGCATCGGCGAAATGCCGCTCGTCGTGGTTGGCCGACGAGGTTACGATGAGCAGCTTCGAGCCCGCCGGCACGGCCACGCCGCCGATCACCACGTCGCGCGTGGCCAGGCGCCGCCAGGCGGCCACCGAGCCGTTGTGGCGCAGGCATTCCTCCACGGCATTGGGGATCAGCGCAGGGTTCTCGCAGATCTGCTTCCAGGCGCCGGGATGCTGCAGCAGCAGCTTGACGGCGTTGGCCGTGGCATTGGCCGTGGTCTCGTGCGCGGCCACGATGCCGGCCATCATCATGGAGTGCAGGTAGGAGTCGGTGACGACCTCGGGAAGCTCCTTTTGCTTGCGTATGCCGTATTGCATCCAGCCCGGCGCATCGGGGTTCTCGCGCATCTTGGCCAGCACCTTGCCGGCCAGCTGCCAGAAGTTGCCCACCGCATGGGCCACGGCCACCTGCTGCTCGGGCCGGGGCCGGCCCCAGGTGTTGACGGTGTGGGCGATGGAGTACTCGCGCAGCTTGTCCATGTCCTCCTCGGGCACGCCGAGAAAGTGCAGGGCCACGGTCAGCGGCACCTCCCACAGCATCTGGTCCACAAGGTCGGCGCGGCCGTCGTCGATGAAGCGGTCCACATAGGCGCGCGCCAGCTCGCGCACCATGGGCTCGTGGTGGCGCAGCTCCTCGGGCGTGAACGGGTCCATCAGCGCGCGGCGGCGCGGCATGTGGGCGGGCTCGTCCTCGTTGACCAGGGTGCGGTTCAGCGCGAAGCCGTAGGAGGCCAGCACGGCATTGGCCTCCTCGCCCGTGGGCGTGATCTTCTCCAGCGCGATCGAGGGACTGAAGGCGATGTTGTCGCGGAACACCGCCTTGATGTCGTCGAAGCGCGTGACCACCCAGTAGCCCAGTTGCGGGCTGTAGAACACCGGCTCCTGCTCGCGCGCCCAGCGCACATATTCGGGCGGGTCCTGCTGGTAGCCGTCGCTGAACGGGTCGAAGGCCGCGGCACCCGCGCTGACGGGGCAGCCCGTGGGGCCGGTCTGGCCGCTGGGCTGGCGGTGGTCGAAGGGGCAGCGCGCGGAGGCTGGCGCAGAGCCGGACGCAAAGGCGGACGGGGCGGTGTCGGGGGCGGCGGAGGCAGTCATGGCAGGTTCGCAGGCAGGCAGGCGCGGAGGGTCAATCCAAAGTGATGTTCTGGTCGCGGATCAGCTGGTGCCAGCGCGTGCTTTCGCTGGCCAGCAGCGCGGCGAACTGCTCGGGCGTGTTGCCCACGGGCTCCACGCCGAAATCCACGAGCTTCTGGCGCACGGCGGGCTCGTTGATCGCGGCCACGACCTGCCTGTGCAGGGCCGCGATGACCGGGGCCGGGGTCCTGGCGGGCGCCACCAGTCCCACCAGGGCGGCGGCTTGCACCTTGGGCAGGCCCAGCTCGGCGAAGGTGGGCACGTCGGGCAACTGGGGCAGGCGCGTGGCGTTGGCCACAGCCAGCGGGCGGACCTTGCCGCCCTTGATGAAGCCTGCGCCCGCGGCCAAGTCCACCATCATCACGGGCACCTGGCCGCCAGCCACGTCGCCCAGGGCCGGCGCCGCGCCCTTGTAGGGCGCATGCACCAGCTTCAGGCCGGCCTCCACCCTGAGCAGTTCCATGGCCAGGTGGTGCGGGCTGCCGGCACCGGCCGAGGCGTAGTTCACGCCGTCCTTGCTGGTGCGCGCCTGGGCCAGGAAGTCTTTGGCCGTGGCCGCTGCCATGCCGGGGCCGGCCACCAGGATCATCGGGAAGCGGCCCATCAGCGTGACCGGCGCGAGGTCCCTGGCGGGGTTGTAGCTGAGGCTCTTGTAGAGCACGGGATTGAAGACCAGGGTGCCGTTGTCGGCCGACAGCACGGTGTAGCCATCGGCGGCGGCGCGCGCGGTTTCCGAGGCGCCTATGGCCGTGTTGCCGCCCGGGCGGTTGTCCACCACGATGGGCTGGTGCACCTGGCCGCCCCAGGCCTGGCCTATGGTGCGGGCCAGGAAGTCCGAGCCGCCGCCGGCCGCGTAGGGAACGATCCAGCGCACGTTCCTGCTGGGGAATCCGTCCTGGGCCAGCGCGCCGGGCAGGGCGGTGGCCGATAGCAGGCCTGCGGCCAGTGTGGTGAGGAAAAGGCGCTTGTGCATGGGGCTTGTCTCCGGTGAGGCCTGGGTGGAATCCATGGAATCTTGTTTTGCGTAATTTTTCTACGCATTGCGTAAAAACACCGCCAGGGATTACCCGCAAGCTGCGGCACAATGCCCCGCCAGCCCTTAAAACAGGCCTTTCCAGACCCGCCCTGACGCCATGACTTCCACTGTTGCCTCCGAGATCGACGAGCCCGCGCCGCCGCGCGAAAGGCGCCAGCGCGTGCAGGCCGCCGAGACCTGCCTGGCCGTGCTCAAGGCCCTGGCCACGCTGGGCGGACGCGCCAGCCTCACGGCCATCGCGGGCGCGGTGGAGGAAAGCCCGGCCAAGGTCCACCGCTACCTGGCCAGCCTGATGGCCGAGGGGCTGGTGGAGCAGGACCGTGGTGGCACGCAGTACGCGCTGGCGGCCGAGGCCATGCGCGTGGGCCTGGCCGCCATGCGACAGTCCGACCCCATCCGCCTGGCCGAGCCGGCCCTGCTGCACCTGCGCGAGGCCTTGCAGGTCACCAGCTTCGTGGCCGTGATGGGTAACCTGGGGCCGACCATCGTGCGCTTCGAGGAGCCGGGCCTGCCGGTCACCGTCAATGTGCGCGTGGGCTCGGTGATGTCGCTGCTGTGGTCGGCCACGGGGCGCGCCTTCTTCGCCTTCATGGACGACGATGCCCGCGTGGATGCGCTGCTGGCCCGGGAGCTGGCCGAGGCGCCGGCCGCGCGGCGCGCGCTGCTCGATGGCGCGGACCCGCTGGGCACGCTGCGCCGCGAGATCCGCGCTGCGGGCTGCGCCTCGGTGCGCGACGTCAACCTGCCGGGCATCAGTGCCGTGGCGGCGCCGCTGCACGACTACACGGGCCATGTGGTGGGCGTGCTATGCGCGCTGGGCGCCAGCGGCGGCTTCGACCCGGACCCGCAGGGCGCGGTGGCCCGGGCCCTGCGCGCCGAAGCGGCGCGCGTCAGCGCCTCGCTGGGCCATCTGCCAGGCTGAGGCCCGGCTGAGGCCTGCAACCCGCTGCCGCTACGGCGTCACCAGCGTGTAGGCCATGCGCACGCGCTGCATGTCGCGGCCCAGGCGGCGGCTTTCGGGCAGGCGGCGCACCCAGGCCAGCTGTTTCACGGTGCGCGCCATCAGGGCGCGGGTTTCGGGCTCCATGGACTGCACGAAATCCCGCCAGGCCGTGCGCGCGGCCGGCATGGCGCCGGCCTGCTCCAGTATCCAGGCCGTGGAGTGGGCGTAGCACAGGGCATCGCGCACGCGGCACAGCGCCAGGGGCAGGTGGGCGGCGGGGTCGTCCTCGAAGTCGATGAAGCCGATCACGCCATCGGCGCAGCAGACCATGTTGCGCGCAAAGGCCTGGCTCAGGCAGTCGCCGCTGCCATGCACCTGCTGCAGGGTCTGCAGGCCCTGCAGCCACAGCGCCAGCGTGCTGCCATCGCTCCGGGGCAGGGCGGCTTCCATGGCATTGCCCAGCGAGGGCGCCTCCACGCCGGGGCTGCCCAGGTGACGCATGGCAAAGCCGTCCTCGCACTCGGCCAGCACGGCAGGCACGCGCAGGCCGCGCTGCGCCAGCTGGCGCAGGCGGCGTACCTCGGTGCGGATGGCTTCGTGGCCGCCGGGATTGGGCACGGGCCGCAGCACGGGCAGGCGCAGGCACAAGGCGAGCAGGGCCAGCGCGCGATAGCGCCATGCCGGGTTGCTGGCGCCCGCGCGCTTGACCCAGATGGTTTCGTCTTCCCGGTCATAGCGCTGGATGCTGAGAGGCTGGCTCAGCACATGGGCGCGCAAAAAGGCGTCGTAGTCTGGCGGCTCGGTAGGCGGGACGGCGGAGGACGGTTCGGACACGGCAGGCTCTGGAAAGTGAGTGGCTGGCGCGCAACGCCAGCCGGATGCGGCAATTGTGCCGTGCCAGGACTTGCCGCTTGCGCCGGCCGGCGGTGGCGCCAGGGTTTGCACTGCGGCAAGGCCGGTGGATTTGCCGCTTGGCAGCCGGAAAATTGAGACAATCGTTTCATCTTTAGCAGTGCCGAAAACCATTCATGAACACAGAAGACAGTGGCAAGCTGGTGGCCGCCCTGGTGCGCGGCATCTCCGTGCTCCAGTGCTTTTCCAACAAGCACCAGGAACTCAGCGCCCGTGAACTGATGGACATGACGGGCCTGCCCAAGCCCACGCTGTTCCGCCTGATCGACACCCTGTGCGAACTGAACCTGATGCGCTACTCGGACCGCCTGTCCAAGTACGTGCCGGGCGTGGGGCTGCTGAACCTGTCCTCGCCCGTGCTGGCGCGCATGCACATGCGCCAGTTCGCGCGGCCGCACATGCAGGAGCTGGCCAACCATCTGGAAGGCCAGATCCAGCTGGCCGTGGGGCACGGCCGCCAGCTGTGCCTGGTGGAGCTGGCCAACGGCCTGACCAACAAGGTCTTCCTGCCCGAGATCGGGGTGCACATCTCGCTGTCGCGCACCGCCACGGGCCGCGCCTACCTGCTGAGCCTTCCCGAGGCCGAGCGCGAGGCCTTCATCGCCGAGCTGCAGGTCGACGATCCCGCACGCGCCCAGCAACTGCGCGAGCGGCTCGACGATGCGCGGCGCGACCTGGCCGAGCACGGCTTTTGCCGCAGCCACGGCGACCTGCACCGCGAGATCCAGTCCATTGCCGTGCCCATGTCCACGGCCAAGGACGGCGAATACTGGGTGTTCTCGGTCTCCCTGCCCATCTACAGCCCGCAAAGCCGCGCACTGGAAAGCGATGCCGGGCCGCGCCTGATCACGCTGGTGCGCCTGGTCGAAGGCATGCTGGGCGCCTCCAGCCTCTCGTGAATCAGCGGGCGCTGCGCCAGACTTCCTGCGCGCGGCCTGCGCTCACCTTCTCCCGCACGCTGGCGGTATCGGAGCCTGCGGCATTTGCAGGACCCGGCGCATAGGCCTGGCCGTCAAAGCGTGGCGCGGGGCTGGCCTGCAGGGCGCCGCCTTCGGGCTGCAGATAGATGCCACGCGCCTGCAGGTGCGGGTGGCGGGCGGCTTCCACAGGGCTGAGCACGGCGCCGAAGCAGGCATCGCTGCCCTCCAGCAATTGCTGCCAGTGCGCGCGGGGCCGGGAGGCGAACAGCGTCTGCAGCTGCGCGCGCCGCACCGGCCAGGCGGCGCGGTCCCACTGCGGGCCCTGGAACGCTGCGGCACCGGCCAGGCCCAGCCTGTCCAGCAGCAGGGCGTGGAACTGCGGCTCGATGGCGCCCACGGTGATGAAGCCGCCATCGGCACAGGCATAGGTTTCGTAGAACGGTGCGCTGTCGTGGATGCTGTGGCCGCGCTCGTCGGCCACCAGGCCGCGCTGGCGCGCGTGCAGCATGAGGTTGAGCATGTGCGCCGCACCATCGACGATGGCCGCGTCCACCACGGTGCCGCACCCCGTGGCGCGTGCCTGCACGATGCCGGCCAGCAGCCCCGTCATCAGGTACATGGCGCCGCCGCCGATGTCGCCCAGGGTGGCAAAGGGCGAGACCGGCCGGGCATCGGCCGGCGCGCATCCCCACAGCGCGCCCGAGACGGCGGCATAGTTGTTGTCGTGGCCAGCTGCCTGGGCCAGCGGGCCGTCCTGGCCCCAGCCCGTCATGCGGCCATAGACCAGGCGCGGGTTGAGGGCCTGGCAGGCCTCGGGTCCCAGGCCCAGGCGCTCCATGGTGCCGGGCCGCATGCCTTCGATCAGCGCATCGGCATCGCGCACCAGGGCCAGCACCAGGTCACGCCCTTCGGGCGACTTGAGATCGGCGAACACCGAGCGCTTGCCGCGCGACAGCGCGGAGGCGGCTGAGGTGGCTGATGTGGCGGCGGGTTCCGCCTCGGGCCGCACGATGGACACCACATCGGCCCCCAGATCCGCCAGATGCATGGCGCAGAACGGCCCCGGGCCGATGCCGCCAATCTCCAGCACGCGCACGCTGTCCAGCACCTTCATGGTGTCTCCGTCGAAATCGGTTCAGTCGAGTTGCAGCTGGCGGCTGGTGATCAGCGCGCCCCAGCTCTTGCGGTCGTTGTCCACCAGCTGGGTGAACTGCGCCTGCGGCATGCCGCCGGGGCGGCCGCCGAGCTCGCGGTAGCGGCGCGCCACCTCGGGGTCCCGGAGCACGGCGACAAGGCCGTCGGTGAGCTTGCGCACCACGGCGGGCGGCGTCTGCGCGGGCAGGAAGAAACCCATCCAGCCGACCTTGTCGAAGTCCTGCAGGCCCAGCTCGGTGGTGGTGGGCACGTTGGGCAGCTCGGGCTCGCGCTGCGCGCCCGTCACGGCGATGGGATGCAGCTTGCCCGCCTTGATATGCACCAGCGAGGCCGTGAGGTTGTCGAACATGAACTGCGTCTCTCCCGAGACGATGGCCGCCGTGGCCGGTGCCGAGCCACGGTAGGGCACATGCACCACGTCCACGCCCGTGCGCTCGCGCAGCAGTTCGCCCATGAGGTGCGTGGTCTGGCCCACGCCGGCCGAGGAGAACGACAGCTTGCCCGGCGCCTGCCGCGCGGCCTTGAGCAGATCGTCCAGCGAGCGCACCGGCGATGCCTGGGGCACGACCAGTACGTTGGAGAACGAGATCATGTCCGTCAGCGCCACGAAGTCCTCGGGCCTGTAGGGCAGCTTCTTGTAGGCCGTGTAGTTGATGGCGTTGGAGCCCGTGTTGCCCACCAGCACCGTATAGCCGTCCGGCTGCGCGCGTGCCACCTGGCTGGCACCGATGGAGCCGCCCGCGCCCGGCTTGTTGTCCACGATGACGGGCTGGCCCAGCCGCTCGCCCAGCTTGAGCGCCAGCAGCCGCGCGGGAATGTCGGTGGAACCCCCGGCCGCGCCCGGCACGACCAGGGTGATGGGCCGGGTGGGCCAGGCATCGGCTGCAATGGCTGCCGTGGCGCACAGCCAGGCGGCAGCGGCCAGCGTGAGGCGTTTGAACATGGTGTTTCTTCTCCGCGCGTGTGCTGGGCCAGTGCGCTTCTCAGCGAGGACTCATCCGAATGGCACCGTCCAGGCGAATCGTCTCGCCATTGAGCATGGGATTTTCAAGAATGTGCAGCGCGGTCAGCGCGTACTCGGACGGGTGGCCCAGGCGTGCGGGGTTGGGCACGGAGGCGGCCAGCGACTGGCGGATGTTGTCGGGCAGCTTGGCCAGGATGGGCGTGTCGAACAGGCCCGGCGCAATGGTGCACACGCGGATCATGCGCGTGGCCAGGTCGCGCGCGGCGACGATGGTCATGCCGATGATGCCGGCCTTGGCCGAGGCGTAGGGAATCTGGCCGATCTGCCCCTCGTAGCCCGCCACCGAGGCCGTGAGCACGCAGGCGCCGCGCTCGCCTTGCACGGGTTCGTTGCGCGCCATGCTGGCGGCGGCCAGGCGCAGCGTGTTGAAGGTGCCGATCAGGTTCACGCGCACGATGCCCGTGTACTTGTCCAGCGAGCCGGGGCTGCCGTCCTTCTCCACCAGCCGCAGCGGCCCGCCCACGCCCGCGCAGTGCACCAGGGCGCGGAACTCGCCGAAGTCCTCGGCGGCCGCAATGGCGGCGGCCATCTGGTCGGCGTCGGCCACGTCGGCCTTCACGAAGCGCAGGCGGCTGCCGTGGCGCTGGCGGGCGGCGTCCACCATGGCCGCGCCGCGGTCCTCGTTCAGGTCCACCACCACCACGTTCAGGCCGCGCTCCAGCAGTGCCTGGGCCGATGCCTCGCCCAGGCCCGATACGCCGCCCGTCACCAGGGCCGTCATGTTCTCTTGCAGTTGCATGGATGTGTCTCCGGTGCCTGGCTTACAGGCGTTCGATGATGGTGGCGTTGGCCATGCCGCCGGCCTCGCACATGGATTGCAGGCCGTAGCGCGCGCCGCTGTCCTCCAGCGCATGCAGCATGGTGGTCATCAGGCGGATGCCCGAGGCCCCCAGCGGATGGCCCAGGGCGATGGCGCCACCGCGCGGGTTCAGCCGCTCGGGGTCGGCGCCCAGTTCCCTCAGCTCTTTCAGCCAGGCCAGGGGCACGGAGGCAAAGGCCTCGTTGATCTCGCAGTGGTCCATCTGCTCCAGCCGCATGCCGGCCTTGGCCAGCACGCGCCGCGTGGCGGGAATGGGGGCCGTGAGCATGTACAGCGGATCGTCGCCCACCACGTCCAGCGCCACGAAGCGCGCACGCGGGCGCAGGCCCAGTTGCTGGGCGCGCTTTTCGCTCATCAGCAGCATGGCGCTGGCGCCGTCGGTCATCTGCGAGGCATTGCCCGCCGTGGTGTGCCAGCGGATCTGCGGAAAGCGCGCCGACAGCTCGTCGTTCTGGAACACGGCATTGAGCGCGCCCAGCTTCTGCGTCGTGGTTCCCGGGCGGATGGTCTCGTCGGCCGTGACGAGGCCGGCAGGCGTGGTGATGCCCACGATCTCGCGCTCGAAGTGCCCGGCCGACTGGGCCTCATGGGCGCGCTGGTGCGATCGTGCGGCATAGGCATCCAGTTCCTCGCGGCCCAGGCCCCAGCGCGCGGCCACGAGGTCGGCCGACACGCCCTGGCCCACCAGCCCCGGCGCAAAGCGCGCATCGAAGCGCGCGCCCGTGGTGTTCTGCCCCATGCGCGAGCTGCCCATGGGCACGCGGCTCATGGACTCCACGCCGCAGGCGATCACCATGTCCTGCGTGCCCGACATGATGGCCTGCACGGCAAAGTGCACCGCCTGCTGGCTGGAGCCGCACTTGCGGTCGATGGTGGTGGACGGCACATGGGCCGGCAGGCCTGCGGCCAGCCAGGCCAGGCGGCCCGGCGTGCCGGCCTGCTCGCCGGCCTGGCTCACGCAGCCGGTGATCACATCGTCCACCGCGCCGGGGTCGATGCGGTTGCGCTGCACGAGCTGCTCCAGCACCTGGCTGAGCAGATCGACGGGGTGGAGCTGGGCCAGGGCGCCATCGGGCTTGGCCCGGGCCATGGGACTGCGGATGGCATCGACGATGACAGGAGTGTTCATGCGGATTTAATGAGACTGGAGGTTCATGAAATGAATGATAAGTCTCGAAATTTGCATTGAATAAAGCGTTTTCCCGGATGAAAAACCGAGCGTAAACAAAAATACTTGCTGAAAACCTGATGAATTCGAGACGGCGGATTCAAAAAAGCAAAGGAGACAGGCGTGCATGACTTTCACAGCTGGGCCGATGCCCGGCCCGACCGCGTTGCGCTGACCATGGGCGACAGCGGTCAGCAGCACACGGCGGGCGCGCTGGCGCAGCGCTCGCGCGAGGTGGCGCAGTGGATGGCCGGACAGGGCCTGGCGGCCGGCGACACGGTGGCCGTGCTGATGGAAAACCGCGTGGAGATCCTGGAGCTGGTGCTGGCCGCGCGCCTGGCGGGCCTGTACGCGGTGGTCATCAGCACCCACCTGACGGCGCCCGAGGTGGCCTACATCCTGGGCGACAGCGGGGCGCGCCATGTCTTTGCCTCGGCCGCCACGGCGGCGCAGCTGCCGGCCGCGCTGGCGGCCACCGTGCATTCGGTGGACGGAGAAGACTGCGCATCCACGGGCCTGCCGTCGCTGGCCGATGCCCTGGCCGCTTGGCGCGCGCAGGCGCCCGCGCCCATCGACCTGTCGGGCCGTCCGCTGGGGCGCGACCTGCTGTACTCCTCCGGCACCACGGGCCGGCCCAAGGGGATCAAGAAGGCGCTGCCGGCGGCGCTCTACCGCACGCAGGCCGACCCCGAATTCCTGGCCTGGCAGCGCAACATGGGCTTTGATGCCGACGCGGTCTACCTCTCGCCCGCGCCGCTGTACCACGCAGCGCCGCTGCGCTACTGCCTGCGCACGCTGGACGGCGGCGGCGCGGTGGTGATCACGGCGCGCTTCGACGCTCAGCAGGCGCTGGCCATGATCGAGCGCTACCGCATCACCCACAGCCAGTGGGTGCCGACCATGCTGGGCCGCCTGCTTCAGTTGCCCGAGGAGGTGCGGCACGGCTATGACTTGTCCAGCCATCGCTGCGCCATCCATGCGGCCGCGCCTTGCCCGGTGGCCGTCAAGCAGGCGCTGCTGGACTGGTGGGGCGACATCCTGCTGGAGTACTACGCGGGCTCCGAAGGCTGCGGCATCACCCTGATCAACTCCGCCGAATGGCGCCGGCGCCCAGGCTCGGTGGGCCGCGCCAGCTACGGTCGGCTGCGCATCGTGGGCGACGACGGGCAGGAGCTGCCTGCGGGCCAGATCGGCCGCGTGTTCTTCTCGGACGTGGCGCCCTTCGCCTATCTCAACGATCCCGCCAAGACCCGCGAGGCCATCGACGAGCGTGGCTGGGCCACCTATGGCGACCTGGGCCATGTGGACGAGGAGGGCTACCTCTTCCTCAGCGACCGGCGGGCGGACCTCATCCTGTCGGGCGGCGTCAACCTCTATCCGCAGGAGATAGAGAACGCGCTGGCCACGCACCCGGCCGTGCAGGAGGTGGCCGTGGTCGGCGTGCCCGAGCCCGACTTCGGCGAGCAGCCCATGGCCGTGGTCGTGCTGCGCCAGGGCCATGCGGCCAGCGCCGAGATGGCGCGCGCCATCGTCGCCGAGGCCGGCGCCACGCTGTCGCGCCTCAAGCGCCCGCAGCGCCTGCAGTTCGTGGACGAGCTGCCGCGCCTGCCCACGGGCAAGCTGCTGCGCCGCGTGCTCAAGGACAGGCTGCGCGAGCAGCCCCACGCGGGCTTCAACCTGCGCAGCGCCTGAACGGCCCTTCACCGTCTTTCCTCACCGACAACCACCGGATACCGACCCATGCAAGACCTGACCGAGCGCTCCGTCTACCGCGAAGACCATGAACAGTTCCGCGAGCAGGCCCGCCGCTTCTTCGAGCGCGAGATCGTGCCCCACCATGCCGAATGGGAGCGCCAGGGCATCGTGCCCAAGGAGGTCTGGCGCAAGGCCGGGCGCGAAGGCCTGCTCAACCCCATGCTGCCCGAGCCCTACGGCGGCGGCGGCGACTTCGGCCATGCGGCCGTGCTGCTGGAGGAGATCGCGCGCACGGGCGCCAGCGGGCTGGGCTTTCCGCTGCATTCGGACATCGTCGCGCCCTACATCCATGCCTATGGCAGCAAGGCGCAGAAGGACCGCTGGCTGCCGCGCATGGCCGCAGGCGAGCTGATCGGCGCCATCGCCATGACCGAGCCCGGCGCGGGCAGCGACCTCAAGTCCGTGCGCACCACGGCACGGCGCGAGGGCGACCACTACGTGCTCAACGGCCAGAAGACCTTCATCACCAACGGCATCAATTCGGAGCTGGTCATCGTCGTCGCCAAGACCGCGCCCGAGATGGGTGCCAAGGGCGTGTCCCTGATCGTGGTCGAGGACGGCATGCCCGGCTTCTCCAAGGGCCGCAAGCTGGAAAAGATCGGCCTCATGGCGCAGGACACCTCGGAGCTGTTCTTCGACAACGTGCGCGTGCCGGCCGACCACCTGCTGGGCGAGGAGAACGCGGGCTTCAGGTACCTCATGCACGAACTGGCCCAGGAGCGCCTGGTGGTGGCCGTGCGCGCGGCCGCGTCCATCGAGGCCTTTTTGCACAAGACCATTGCCTACACGCGCGAGCGCAAGGCCTTCGGCCAGCCGGTGTTCGATTTCCAGAACACGCGCTTCAAGCTGGCCGAGGCCAAGGCCCAGGCCACCATGCTGCGCGTCTTCGTGGACGACTGCATCGCCCTGCACCTGCGCCGCGCGCTCGCGCCCGACCGGGCGGCCATGGTCAAGCTCAATGCCACGGCGCTGCAAAACCGCCTGCTCGACGAATTCCTGCAACTGCACGGCGGCTACGGCTACATGACCGAATACCAGATCGGCCGCGCCTGGACCGATGCGCGCATAGGGCGCATCTACGGGGGCAGTGACGAGATCATGAAGGAGATCATCGCCAGGACACTGTGAACCCCTGAGCGGCTGCGCGGGCGTGCGGCGCCCTGATCCGGAGGCGGCCAGCCGGGGCGATGTGTGGCGGCAGCACATCAGGAAGGCCCTTGCTCCGGCCGCTTGTCCTAGGCTTTTCCCAAGTCCGTTCCGGGGGGAGAACCGGCAACTTCCCTTTGGCAATCCTATTTTTCGGCAGAAACTGGAATTTCCATGGAGTGGCTCATTCTTCCATGATCTTTCCGTATCGAAAGACCGGGAGGGCGCCCCCGCAGGGCGCGAGCACCAATGACACGCCGAGTCACCATCCATACGCCATTGGGCGATGAACTGCATTTCCGTGAATTGCGCGGCCAGGAAAACATCAGCCAGCTCTTCAGCCTTGATGTGGAAATGCTCAGCGAAAACGAAAGCATCGACCCCAAGGCCCTATTGGGCAAAAACGCCACCATCGAAATAGAAACCCAGGGCGGCGGCAGGCGCTACATCGACGGCATCGTCACCCGCTTCGGCATGCAGGGCCAGGACCACCGCCACTATGCCTACAAGGCCCGCCTGAGCCCCTGGCTGTGGCTGGCCACGCGCAAGAGCGACTTTCGCATCTTCCAGAACCTCAACGTGCCCGACATCATCGAGCAGGTATTGGGCGTCTATGGCCATCCAATGCAAAGGAAACTCACGCGCGCCTATCGCAGCTGGGATTACTGCGTGCAATACAACGAAAGCGATTGCGACTTCGTCTCGCGATTGATGGAGCACGAAGGCATCTACTACTTCTTCGAGCACGCATCGGGCCGGCACACCCTGGTGCTGTGCGACGACATCATTGCCTCGCATGGCGCATTGCCCGGCGGTGAATCCATTCCCTTCTATCCCCCGGAAAAAGCCGCTGCCGGGGACCAGGAAAACATCCACGCCTGGCAGCTGGAGCAGGAAATCAAGCCGGGCCGCCATTACATCGACGACTACGACTTCAAAAAGCCCCGGGCCGAACTGTCCCACATGCGCCGCGATCCACCGGGCCATGCGCACGACGGCCATGAAACCTACGAATGGCCGGGCGGCTACACGGAATACGGCGATGGAGATGCCTACATCCGCGTGCGCCTGAAGCAAGGCCTCACGGGCCAAAGCCGGGTGCGGGGCCAGTCCTGCCACCGGGCGCTGGCCACGGGCTACACCTTCAGCCTCTACAACTACCCGCGCGGCGACCAGAACCAGCAGTACCTGATCACCGGCCTGAGCTACCACCTGAAAGAAAACCCTCGCGTCAGCGCGATCACCAGCGTACGTGGTGTCCCATCCGCACCGAGTGCCCGGGACGGCGCCAAGGAAGAAGGATCCTTCCAGCGCTACGAACTGCAGGCCCAGCCCACCAGCCTCGCCTTCACGCCGCCGCGCACCACGCCCAAGCCGCGCACCACGGGGCCGCAGACGGCCATTGTCGTGGGCCCGGCCGGGCAGGAAATCTGGACCGACGGATACGGCCGCATCAAGGTGCAGTTCCACTGGGACCGGCTGGGCAAGAAGGACCAGAACTCCAGTTGCTGGATCCGTGTCGCCACGAACTGGGCAGGCCCGGGCTTTGGCGCCATCTCGATCCCCCGCATAGGGCATGAGGTGGTGGTGGACTTCCTCAACGGCGACCCGGACTACCCCATCGTCACGGGCTGCGTCTACAACGCGGCCAACATGCCGCCCTGGGCGCTGCCGGCCAACGCCACGCAATCGGGCATCAAGACGCGGTCGAGCAAGGACGGCGCGCCGGGCGCGGGCCTGAAGAACGGCCAGGGCGACGCCAACGCCATCCGCTTCGAGGACAAGGCGGGCGCCGAACAGCTGTGGCTGCACGCGCAAAAGGACCAGCTCACCGAAGTCGAGAACGACGAGGACAAATGGGTGGGCAACGACCGGCGCAAGACCATCGACCGGGATGAGACCAACGTCATCCACCGGGACCGCACGGAGACCGTGGACCGCAACGAGAAGATCGACGTGCACGGCTGGCGCACGGAGGTGGTGGACCTGGACGAGACCCTCACCGTCCACCAGAACCGCACGCGCACGGTGGACCTGGATGAAAGCATCCGCATCTGCAAGAACCGCACGAAAACCGTGGATGCCAATGGGCGCGACAGCATTGGTCGCAACTGGACCGTGTCCACGGGCAGGATGAAATCCGAAGCCGTGGGCATCGGCTACACGCAGGGCACGGGCCTCTTCAAGATGATCACCGTGGGGTGCGCCTACAACCTCAACGTGGGCGCGGTGCTGATGAGCAACGTGGGTGTCCTGCGAAGCGACAACGTGGGCATGGACTGGAGCCGGACCGTGGGGCGCAATCGCAGCGCGCAGATTGGCAACGATGAAGGCCTCATCGTGGGCAACAACCGCAGCAGCACCATCCAGAACAATGACAGCACCGAGGTAGGGCAGGACCAGGCGGTCAACGTCGGCAACGATCACGCGCTGCGGGTGGGCGCCAACAGCCTGATCGATGCGGGCGGGCAACTGGCCCTGGCTGCAGGCACCACGCTCACGGTCGATGGGCAGACCGTCATCGTCACCGGCACCCAAGGCATCAGGCTGCAGTCGGGGGCCAGTTCCATCGAGATATCCCCGGCCATGATCGAGATCAAGTCGCCACTGGTGAAGATCAACTGCTGAACCCGGGACACTCGCATGGGACAACCTGCAGCAAGAGTGGGCGACATGCATGCCTGCCCCGCCCACGGGGGCGGGGCCATTCTCTCCGGCCAGGCCAATGTGCTCATCGGCGGCATGCCGGCGGCCAGGGTCACGGACAAGGCGCTGTGCCCCCGTTCACCGCCCGATGCCCTGGCCGAAGGCGAAGCCACGGTACTGATCGGTGGCAGGCCCGCAGCCCGCATGGGGGACAGGACCGTGCACGGCGGCGTGGTCGTCTCGGGCTGCACCACCGTCTGGATCGGTGCGAATGCGGGCCGGTGCCTGGCCGAAGCCGCGCAATCGGGGGCCGCCTTCGTGTCGGCCATGGAGGACTGAATCGCCATGTCCACCTTGATTCCCCCAGGCCCCGGCACGCCGGACGATCTCCAGATGGCGCGCCAGGCCGTGCTCGAAAAGGTGGCGGCCACCTACGACGGCCTGCTCTACGCCATCGTGGATGCGGCGGCGGATGAGCACCTGCATGACGCCATCCTGGCCGAGCCGCCGCAGTCGTGCATCACCTGCCTGTATGACGGCATGCCTGCCGCCCGCTATGCGCGCTACGCGCCCTATCTCATGCGGGTGCATGCAGGCAGTCCGCTGTTCCAGCGCTGGCCGCATGAAGGCTGGCAGGCGCACTGGGGCATTTTCCTGATCAGCCGGCTGCCCGCCCCTGCGCTCAAGCGCCATCTCAAGCGGTTTCTGCAGGCCAGGGGAGACGGCGGCCAGCGGCTGTGGCTGCGCTTTTACGACCCGCGCGTGCTGCCTCGCCTGCTGGCGCAGTTCGACCCGGCGCATCTGGGGGACTGGTTCCGCGGCCACAGCATCCTCGCCTGCCTGGCACCGCATCCCGAGGGGATCTGGGTCGGCATGGCGCAGCGCAAGTTTTTGGACCATGTCACAGGCCTGGCGCGCCTGGACAACAGGCAATGGGAGGTGCCTTCGCCATGATGGAAATTTCAACCCTGGAAATGCAGCGCACGCTGCGCCGCAACCTGGTGCCCAGCGAAGGAGGGATTGCCGCCATCGTGCGGCAGACCTGCCATCTCAGCGAGCAGGATTGGCCGCATGACAGGCTGCTGGCCCATACCCGGCGAGGCCTTGACCGTGCGGTGGGCTGGGGCCTGTCGACGCCGGACGATGTCATCGGCTTCCTGGCCTTGCGCCACCAGTTTGGCGAGCGCTTCGACGAATTTCCCGCCGTGCGCAAGTTTCTCTCGCGCACCGACCTGCCGCCTGACGGACGCATCCAGTTGATGATGCTTGAACTGCCGATGGGCATCTGGGACGTGGTGCGGCGGCGTACGCCGGCAGGCGAGTCCTCCTCGCCCCTGGGAGGCCCGGGTGCATGAGCTGCGAGCAACTGGTCCCCGCCTTCATTGCCCTCAATCGCCTGAAGCGGTCCAGGGAGCTGTGCAAGGCCGTCGTGCTTGTGGGCTTCAACAAGGTATGCGGTACCCGGGACTTCGACAACGAACTGGACCGCAGGGCGCTGTGCGAGCTGTTTTGCTGCTGCATGACCGGCGGCCTGGGCCAGCGCTGCGTGGCCGGCGTGGTCATGCAGGCCGACGGGTTTGAAGGCTACCGGGGCTACTACAAGCAGGAAGTGCCGTACCTGAACAAGGCCCCCGTCATGTCGCGCAGGGAGCCCGTACGACCCACGCGCAGCCGGCCTGCGGGCTCGCGCATCCCGGATGTGGTCGTGGTGAAGAACCCGCGCCTTCCGCCTGTGCTGGACAACGTGCAGCGGGTCTATGAGATGAAGTTTCCGGGGGATGGCTTTTCCAATGCTGAAGGGCCAGACGGCAAGAGTCAGTTTCATGCGTACCGAGAAATTTTCGAAGACAAGTTTCTCCAGAAGGCCTTGGACGCCGGAAGCTGCGCTTGCGACAGCGATGGAGAAAAGTCGAACGAAAGTGTGTTGAACCAGGCAGCGCGATGGCAGGCCAACAGGGAAAAGGCCATCTCTTTGGCAGAGCGGGTGAATGCGGATACGTCGGCTGCGGTGGGGGCTGCGGCCGGTGCGTCCGCACTGGGGCGGGTACTTCGAGGTGTAGGCGCGGTAGGGACTGCACTGGCAAGAGTCCTTGGGTTGTCATTCTGAAACGATGGCTTCGGTACGGTGAGATATGGAGGATGAATATGGCAAAAGATTTCAAAAAACCTTTGAGCACCAGAGAGCTGCAAAAAGCCACCGTGGCGACGATGGATATTCTCAAGGCGCTGGTACTGTGCAATCAGTTCGGTGATGTCTGTGCAAGAGCCGGCTGGACCATTGAAATGGTGTTCCATGAGGGAGATTCCTTGGCTGTGCGTGAACGTGCATGGAAAGTGGTTGATCTTTTTTGTGAGGCCGTAGGGAAGGAGAAATTGGTTTATTGGTATGACGGAATGCCTGCCATGCTGACCAGCGCAATGGCACAAAAGAAGTTGACCGCGAAGAAGCAGAAGAGCCTAGACAATCCTAAAGGTTATGCACTGATTTTTCATATGGCTTCCGGAAAGCCAAAGCCGCCTGAACTGTGGGAAAACAATGCACAAGACTTTCGCCTTTACTGTTGTATCAACAACGACGAAGGGCTTTGGATGAAGGATCGCTATCAATCACCTGGAATAGGGCCTGCCATGTCTTTCATCCGCATGGCATTTCCTGCATGGTGGGTTTTGAATCAACCGTCCGAGCGCAATGTCGGTTGGATCACCTCTCAAGTGGTGGAATTGATGCAGCCTTTCTGGGCTACGGCGGGTTGGGGCATCATGTCTGCTGTGGAAGAGCGCAATATCGATCCCGACGGAAAAGGTCAGCAAATACTCTATCCTTATCTTCAGCGATTTCCAGGCTTGAATGCTTTAGGTAGCCACGCCTTGCAGAGTCATGACTTCAACAACGCTATGTACAGCATCAACTGGCTGAGTTTTGTCAGCGATGCATTGCTGGAGAAACTGGGTGGGCGGGAGGCCGTACGAAAGAAGGTGCAGGCCAGCCAATACCTTTCCGCCGGGGATGTGGGCAACTGCCTGGGGATTCGTGCAGGAGACTTTCCGGGGCTTGGGGATATGGACCAGGGGCTGACGCTGCCCGCCTTTGGCGAGGCGGCTCGCCTGCTCAAGCCGGCTCGTGCCAAATTTCGGCTCAACAGTTTTGTTGCCCCACCGCCTTCCGGCTCTAACGATGAACATGCATGGCTGCTGGCATGCGATGCCTATATGAGCCGGTTTGATTTGTTCTGATTTCTGGTGTTTTGAAGTAATGGAGAAGATAGCGATGGCTGCGGAACATGATTTCAACTGGCCTTGCGGCAATGATAAAGCGAATGTTGCCACCGTGGCGACGATGGATATTCTCAAGGCGCTGGTATTGCAGAACCAATTTGGGCGCATTTGTGCAAGAGCAGGCTGGACCATCGAGATGGTGTTCCATGACGGGGATTCATTGGCCGTGCGTGAGCGTGCATGGAAAGTGATTGATCTGTTTTGTGAGGTTGTTGGCGCAGACAAGCTTGCAATATGGTGGGGTCTGGCGCCTATGTCACTGACCAGCAAGCAAGCACAAGCGAGAATTGCCAAACACAAGCCGAGTACGCTTAACAATCCCGAAGGGTTTGCGATGATTTTTGATCTAGCTTCGGGAAATCCAAAGCCACCAGATGACTGGGTTGAAAATGCTCAAGACTTTCGACTTCACTGCCGTATAAACAACGATGAAGGTATTTGGCTACATGACCGCCATATCTCGCCTGGCATAGGTCCTGCCATGTCTTTCATTCGCATGGCATTTCCAGCATGGTGGATTCTTGACCAGCCACCTGAGCACAACGTGGGCCGGATCACTACCCAGGTGGTGGAGTTGATGCAACCCTTCTGGGCTATTGCCGGATGGGGTGTCATTCCTGCAGTGGAAGAACGCAATATCGGACCTGTTGGCAAGGGCCAGCAAGTGCTATATCCCTATCTGAAGCGGTTCCCAGGATTGAATGCCATAGGAAGTCTTGCATTGTTCGATCATGATTTCAACAACGCCATGTACAGCATCAATTGGCTCAGTTTTGTCAGCGATGCATTGCTGGAGAAACTGGGTGGGCGGGAGGCCGTGCGAAAGCAGGTGGAGGCCAGCCAATACCTTTCCGCCGGGGATGTGGGCAACTGCCTGGGGATTCGGGCAGGAGATTTTCCGGGGTTGGGGGACATGGATAAGGGACTGACACTGCCAGCCTTTTGCGAGGCAGCGCGCCTGCTCAAGCCGATTCGTGCCAAATCCCGGCTCAACAACTTCATCGGACCGCCGCCTTCCGGATCCGACGACGAAGACGCGTGGCAATTGGCATGCGACGCCTATATGCGTCGTTTTGATGAGTTCTGAATGGAAAGCACCATGAAGCCGCAGCCCATCGCCCCGTTGATGGATGCCGTGTTGCGCACGCTGGGACGGCATAGCCGGCAGGACTGCCTGCGCCTGGCCCTGCGCCAGGCGGGATTGAGCGATGCGCAGCTGCTGAAGATCGATCACGCCCCGCCTTACCCGGTGACATGGGCGGAGAGGGGGCTGGGCCTGGTCCTTCAACGCCTGGCCTGGGGCGACATGCCAGGCGCTCCGACATGGGGCGTGCACAGCGTGACCCTGGATGCGCAGCGCTGGAAGGGGTCCTGGCCCATGGGCCTGGATCCGGAGACCGTGACCGCGCAGGAATTCGTCAGCCTGCTGGCCCAGGACCCGGCCGAGGCGCTGTGCCTGCCCCAGATGGCCTGCTGCACGACCCGCGGCTTCGACGAGCAGACATGGGCACTGGTGGCAGTCTTTGGCGGCGCCAGCGGCGCTTTGCAGAATTTGACGATGAGCCGGGTCGGGGAATGGGTGGGGCTTTCCATGCTCCCGGCCTGGCAGGGAGCCGGGTAGCGGGTGGGCCATGTGGGCCATGTAGGCGATAGGGCCCCGTGGGCGCCAGTTCCGACCGGGCGCCACGGGCATGGCGGCGCGGCTACACTGCGGGCCATTCATTCGAGGGGCTGGCCGTGGCCGGTTCCTTCTCCCTGTTTTCCCTAGAGATTTCCGCCATGTCCAACGACGCCCACGAAGCCACCGCCCTGCCCGACGAGCCTGCCCTGACGCCCGAGGCGCTGGAGGAGCTTGACGATCTGCTCGACGAGCTGCGCACGCGCGGCGAGGAGATTCCGCAGTGGGAGTTCTGCGACGGTTTCCTGACGGCGTTGATCTGCACGCGCCGCGAGGTGCCGGCCGCCGAGTGGCTGCCCATGCTGCTGGGCGACGGCGGCACGCTGGAGGTGGCCGAGGGCCAGCCGCTGCCACTGATGGAAGTGTTCAAGGACGCGGCGCAGCAGGCGCGCTTTCTGGAGCTGGTGGGCCTGCGCATGGACGAGATCCGCACCCAGCTGGACGCCGATGTGAAGACGCTGGAAGACGACCGCACCTTCCAGCCCGAGGCCATGGACATGCGCGGCGCCATCCTGTCGCTGCCCGAGGAAGAGCGTCCCGATGACGGCGAGATTCCCTCGTTCGGCCAGATCTGGGCGCTGGGCTTCATGTTCGTGGTCGAGAACTGGGCCGAGGAATGGGCCGCCCCGCGCGACAAGGAAGCCGCCGGCTGGCTCAACGAGGCGCTCAACGCCGTCGTGGCCCTGACCGAGGACGACACCGGCAAGCCCGAAGTCTGCATGTACGACGAGGACGGCCCCGCCAGCACCAGCCAGGAGCGCGTGGAGCAGTTCGGCGAGGCCATCTGGGCGCTGTACGACCTGCGCCAGATCTGGAAGAGCATGGGCCCGCGCCAGGAAACCATCGTCAAGGGCGAGCAGCCGGGCCGCAACGACCCCTGCCCCTGCGGCAGCGGCAAGAAGTTCAAGAAGTGCCACGGCGCCTGAGCGCCCGCGCCACAGGCTTTGGATGCACGAGCCATGAGACATATCGGTGAACGCATACGCGCCCGCCGCGCCGAACTGGGCATGACCCAGGGCCGGCTGGCCGAGGCCGCAGGCATCACGGCCTCGGCCGTGTCGCAGATCGAATCGGGGGCCATCCGCACCCTCAAGAACGACACCCTGGCCCGCGTGGCCCTGGCGCTGCAGACCACGGCGCTGGAGCTGACGGCCGGGCTGGAAGACGACAACGCCCCGCTGCCCGTGGACGAGCAGCGCCTGCTGGAAAGCTACCGCGCCCTGCCTGCACCGCTGCAGGAGATCGCGCACCGGCTCATAAAAGCCTTGCGCTGATCAGCGCATTGAGGCGCTGCAGGGCATGGACCGTGGTGGCCTGGCGCACGGCGGCGCGGTCGCCGTCAAAGCGCAGGCATTCGCTGTGCGTGGTGCCGTACACGCTCCAGCCGAACCAGACCGTGCCCACAGGCTTGGCGGCGCTGCCGCCGCCCGGCCCGGCCACGCCTGTCACGGCCACGCTGCACTGCGCGCGTGAGTGGGCGATGGCGCCTTCGGCCATGGCGCGCGCCACGGGCTCGCTCACGGCGCCGTGCTCGGCGATCAGCGCCTCGGGCACGCCCAGCAGGTCGTGCTTGGCCGCGTTGGAGTAGCTGACAAGGCCGCGCTCGAACCATTCGCTGGAGCCGGCGCGGTCCGTGCAGGCCGCAGCGATCATGCCGCCCGTGCAGCTCTCGGCCGTGGCCAGCATCCAGCCGCGCTGCAGCAGCAGGCCTGCCAGGGTTTCGACGAGTTCGTTGGATGCGCTCATGCCAGCTCCTTCAGCCAATGAAATGGCGCCACAGGGCGATGACCAGCAGCGTGCAGAAGGCGGCCACCAGGTCATCGAACATGATCCCCCAGCCGCCGCGCCAGCCGAAGCCCTTGAAGCACCGGTCGGCCCATTTGACGGGCTGGGGCTTGGCGGCGTCGAAGAAGCGAAACAGCGCGAAGGCGATGAGCTGGCCCCAGAAGCCCGTGGGCATGACCAGCCACAGCACCAGCCAGAAGGCCACGATCTCGTCCCAGACCAGGTTGCCCGGGTCGGCCACGCGCATGTGGCGCGCCGTGACCGTGCAGGCCCACCAGCCCAGGGGAATGCTGCCCGCGATCAGCAGGCCGATCTGCTGGGGCGTGAACCAGTGCTGCAGCAGCAGGAAGGACAGCCAGGCCCACAGCGTGCCCACGGTGCCGGGCGCGATGCGCCCCAGCCCCGAGCCCAGCCCCATGGCGATGAAGTGGGCCGGGTGGGACATCATGAATTCCAGCGTGGGGCGTGCCATGCCGCCCTGCGGTGGGCCTTCCGGTGGGCGCGCCGCAGAGGCAAAGGTGGGGGTAGCAGGATCGCCGGAAACCTCCGGCCGCAGCGGCGCGTCACTCATGGGGCGAGATCATAAGCGCGGCCCTGGTGCTTCACTGACGCTCTTCGACCGCCAGATCCTGCGGATGGCGGATATGGTGGCGGGCCTCGAAGCTGGCGCTGGCGCCAGCGGCCAGCGGCTGCTGCCAGGCGATCATGCCGTTGCGGTCGTTCCAGCGCGTGGTGGACGGCTGCGGGCTGTATTGGGACTGCACGCGGATCTGCTCGTTGCGCGAGACGGGTGCGGCGTCCACCACCTGCAGCTCGATGGCGCGGTCATGGCGGTTGTCCACCTGGAAGCGCCGCGTGACCTGGCGTTCGGTGCTGCTGCTGAGCAGGCCGCCGCTGCCCGTGGCCGAGTCCACGGGCAGGTTGCGCACGACCACCTTGTCGTCACGGCCGAAGGACAGGCCCTGGGCCAGCGCTGCGGCGTTGCCGAAGTCCAGCCGGCCCTGGCCGGCGAAGGCGCCATCGCGGAACAGGGCCACGGGGCCTGCGGGCCACACGCCGGCCGGCACGGCCAGCTGGGCCACCAGGTAGGCGGCCTCTTCCACGGCGGGCGCCGTGCGCGTGAGCAAGGTGGCCGGCAGGTTCTGCGAGCCCAGGGCCAGGGTCACGCGCTCGCTGCTGGAGGGCACGCTGATGCGGTAGGGCACGGAGAACTGCGTGGCGTAGGCAGTGTTGAGGCTGGCGACATCGAGCACCGGCAGTTCGGCGGCCTCGCCGGCCGCCCCGGGCTTGCGGGCGCGCTCCAGCATCATTGCAGGGGCCGCCGGGGCCGGCGCTGGCGGAGGGGCCATGGCGGCCACGGGGCGGGGCCGTTCCACATCCAGCGTCCAGGGATTGGGCAGGCGTGCCTGCGTGCTGCGCGAAGGCTGGCCGGTGGACAGCAGCAGCTGTACCTGGCTCCAGTCCTCGCCGCTGTTCTGGGCCACCAGGGCCAGGCGTTCGATGGCCACCGTGCCCTTGGCCGGGTCCAGCTGGGCGCGGTAGGTGGGCTGCCAGCTCGGGCCGCGCACCTGGTAGGTGAGCTGCACATTGGCATCGGCCGGGCTGGCCAGTTGCACGGTGACCTTCATCACCTGGGCGTTGCCTGCGCCCGTGCGGTCGCGTTCGAGCTGCAGCGGCCTGAGCTGCTCCTGCAGCGCCTGCTTTTGCCGCAGGATCTGGTGGGCGCGCAGCGTGTTGCCACGGCTGGTGCTGCGCAACGCCTCGGTGGCGGCGCCCAGCTGGCTGGCGGCGGGCAGGGCGGGGGCTTTGGCGTCATCGCCGGGCTTGGCCAGGCCCTGCAGGTAGTCGCCCACGAGCTTGGCGGCGGACTCGTCGGCCTCCAGCGCGGCCAACTGGTCTTCCAGCGTGCGGATCTGCTGCTCCAGCGGGCTGGCGCAGGCCTTGGAGGCCAGTTCGCGCGGCTGCGACTGCAGCTTGTAGTCGCCCAGGCGCACGCCGGCATCGGCGCTGACCTGCAGGCTCTGCGGGTCGATGGAGCCGGGCAGGCACTCGAACACCAGCTGGCGCGTGGCGGCCGTGATGCGCGCCGTGCGCTCCACCGAGGCCACGCCCGCATACAGGGTGACGCGCGCGATGGGGGCGCGGGCGACGGTGGCTTCCTGGGCTTGTGCCTGGGCCTGGACCGGGGTGCCTGCCAGCAGGAAGCAGGCGGCGGCCAGGGCAGAGAGGGCGGGCAGGGCGGAGCGTTGAACCATGGGCAGTCCTTCTCGGATGAAAGTGGTTTGGCGCGGCGTCAGGCCGCAGCGAAGTGGTCGAATGAGGTCCACCGGGGCGCCATGGCCGCACCGTCCGGGCCGATCAGCCGCAGGCCGGGCGGGGCCTCGATGCAGCCTATGCGCGTCACGCGCGTGGCGCTGTCGCGGCCTGCGGCCTGCACGGCATCGCGCCGGTCGGCCGGGGCCGTGAAGCACAGCTCGTAGTCGTCGCCGCCGGACAGGGTGCACTGGTGCAGCAGGTCGATGGCCAGGGGCGTGTGCCGGCCGGCATCGAGCAGCGGCGTGATCAGGCGCGTGTCCAGGCTGGCTCCCACGCGGGATTGCTCGAGGATGTGGCCCAGGTCGCCCAGCAGGCCGTCGCTCACATCCAGCGCGCTGCTGGCAATGCCGCGAAGCGCCTGGCCCAGGGCCACGCGCGGCGTGGGCGCTTCCAGGCGCTGGCGCGCGGCGGCCAGCGTGCCGGGTGGCAAGGTGGTGTGGCCCAGCAGGGCTTCCAGCGCCAGGCGGGCATCGCCCAGGCTGCCGCTGACCCAGATGTCGTCGCCCGCGCGCGCGCCGCTGCGCAGCAGGGCCTGGCCGGGCGGCACTTCGCCGAAGACGGTGATGCAGATGTTCAAGGGCCCCTGGGTGGTGTCGCCGCCGACCAGCTCGCAGCCGTGGGCGTCGGCCAGGGCCAGCAGGCCGGCCGCAAACGCCTCGGTCCAGGCCGCATCGGCACGCGGCAGGGACAGGGCCAGGGTGAAGGCCAGCGGGCGTGCGCCGCAGGCCGCCAGGTCGGACAGGTTCACGGCCAGGGATTTGTGGCCCAGCAGGCGCGGGTCCACGTCGGCGAAGAAATGCCGGCCCTCGACCAGCATGTCGCTGGAGACGGCCAGCTGCATGCCCGGCGCCGGGGCGAGCAGGGCGCAGTCATCGCCCACGCCCAGGGCGGCGCGGCGCACGGGGCGCTGGAAGAAGCGGCGGATCAGGTCGAATTCACCCACGGTGGCGGCTTTCGGATGCGTTTGGCGATCGGGCTATTGTGCTGCGAGGTTCGTGCTGCCCCGTATCAGGTGGTCTCGCCCGCACCGGGCCGATGCTCCAGCGCCAGCGCGTGGAAGGCCTGGGCGGCCGGCGACAGGCTGCGCTGGCGCCTGCGCACCAGGTACAGGTCGCGCCGGCGGTCGGCATCGGCCAGCGGGCGCGTCACCAGGCCAGGCTGCACGAAGTGGAACAGCGCCAGGGCCGGCACCACGCTGATGCCCAGGCCCGCGCGCACCATGCCCATCACGGTGGCCAAGTGCTCCACTTCCAGCAAGGTGTTGAGGGGCGGGGCCTGCTCCTGCGATTCCAGGTACTGGCGCACGCTGCTGTGGCGGGCGAGCTGGATGAAGGGCTGGTCCCGCAGGTCGGCCATTGTTGGCGCGGGCAGGGCCGCCAGCGCATGGTCGGCGCGGCAGACCAGGTGCAGCCGGTCGGCGCAGAACCATTCGGCCTGCAGCTCCTCGGTGTCGGCGCGGATGGCGGCCAGCGCCAGGTCGGCCTGGCCCGAGGCCACCTGGGCGATGCAGGACTCGGACAGCAGGTCCGACACCTGCAGCTGTATGCCCGGATGGCGCGCATGGAACAGTGCCAGCACGGGCGGCAGCCAGGCCGCCGCCAGCGAAGGCAGCAGGGCGATGGACACGCGCCCGCGCTGCAGCGCCGCCGCCTCGCGCAGGCCGTGCACGGCATCGCCCAGGTCGGCGCGTATGCGCTGCGCGGCATCGAGGAACTGCGCCCCCTCCTGCGTCAGCGCCACGTGGCGCGTGCTGCGATCGAACAGGCGCACGCCCACGCCGTCTTCCAGCCCCTTTATCAGGGCGCTGAAGGCCGGCTGCGACAGATGGCAGCGCTGCGCGGCCAGGGTGAAGCTGCTGAGCTGGGCCAGGGCGATGAAGGCATCGAGCTGGCGGGAGGAGATATTCATCGGGTTTTTGGATGAGTTGATCCGAATAATCGATTTCACAGATTAGCAGCCCTTGCCTACATTGGCCTGCATGGACCACCTGGAAACCTTCTTTGCCCCGGACAAGCCCCCGCTGTGGGTGGGCTGCGCAGCCGGCTTCTCGGGCGACCGCACCGATGCCGCCGCGCCCGTGGTGCGCGCCCTGGCGGCCAGCGGCCAGAGCGCCTGCCTGATCTTCGAGACCCTGGCCGAGCGCACGCTGGCCCTGGCCCAGCTCGCGCGCCGCGAGCAGCCCGACGCGGGCTATGAACCCCTGCTGGAGGACCTGCTGGAGCCCGTGCTGGCCGACTGCCTGGCGCATGGCATACGCATCGTCAGCAACTTCGGTGCGGCGAATCCCGAAGGCGCGGCGCGCTGCATCCAGCGGCTGGCGCAGCGCCTGGGCCTGCGCGTGCCGCGCATCGCCGTCGTGCATGGCGACGACGTTAGCGGCCCGGCGTACCGCGGGGCGCTGCGGGCCGCGCTGGGCGCGGAGTTTCCCGAGGATTCGCTGGTCAGTGCCAACGCCTACATCGGCGCGCGCGCGATTGCCGAGGCCCTGCAGGCCGGCGCCGAGATCGTGGTGGCCGGCCGTGTGTCCGACCCCTCGCTGACCCTGGGGCCGGCCATGGCGCATTTCGGCTGGGCCTGGGACGACTGGGACCGCCTGGCGCGCGCCACCATGGCCGGCCACCTGCTGGAATGCGGCGCCCAGGTCACGGGCGGCTACTTCGCCGACCCGGGCTTCAAGGACGTGCAGGGCCTGGCGCGGCTGGGCTATCCCATTGCCATCATCGAGCCCTCGGGCGACTGCACCATCACCAAGCCCGAAGGCACGGGCGGCCTGGTCAGCGAACGCACGGTCAAGGAACAGCTGCTGTACGAGGTGCACGACCCGGCCGCCTACCTGACGCCCGACGTGGTGGCCGACCTGTCCGAGGCCGAGGTGCACCAGGTGGGGCCTGACGCCGTGCGCCTGAGCGGCGTGCGCGGCCATGCGCACAACGGCCACTACAAGGTCAATGTCTGCCATGCCTCGGGCTGGCTGGCCGAGGGCGAGATCTCCTATGCCGGCCCGCGCGCCCTGGAGCGCGCCCGGCTGGCCGGCGAGGTGCTGCGCGAGCGCCTGGGCGGCGAGGCCGCAGGCGACCTGCGCCTGGACTGG
>NZ_JBQZGF010000020.1:0-44797 GCF_052692095.1 Delftia sp. NA_296.1
GCCGGTCGGCACGCCCGTGATGCTGATGCCTGCCGGCACCAGGTCCTTGATGGTCACGCTGGTGGCGGGACCAAACGCTCCAGCCGCATTCGCTACCGTGAAGGCGTAGTTGAACGCAGTCCCCACAGCCAGGCTGCCGGGGTTGGCCTTGGTAACCGTCAGCGCAGGCGTACCCGGTGTGACCGGAGTCACCGGTGTGGAAGCGCAGTCTGTCGTGCAACCCGCCGTCGGATTGACCGGGTTGATGCCACCCGCTGGATCGTAGGAAGCCGTATTCGTGCTTGAGCCCACCGCCGTCGGCACAGCCGGCAGGTTGAAGCTGGTGTTGCCACCCGCTGCGACCGAAGCCGTGAAGCTGACCGTACACGTCAGCACGGAGCTGCCGTTACCCGCAAACGGGAAGGTATTGGGCGTGCAGGTCGCACTGGCCACGTTTGCGCCGGTCGGCACGCCCGTGATGCTGATGCCTGCCGGCACCAGGTCCTTGATGGTCACGCTGTTGGCGGGACCGAAGGCACTGGCGGCGTTGGACACGGAGAACGCGTAGTTGAAGGGCGTACCCACAGCCAGGCTGCCGGGATTGGCCTTGGTGACCGTCAACGCAGGCATGCCTGGCGTGACGTGCGTTGAAGGCGTCGATGCGCAATCGGTCGTGCACCCGGCCGTCGGATTGACCGGACTGATGCCGCCCGACGGATCGTAGGAAGCCGTGTTCGTGCTCGAACCCACCGCCGTCGGCACAGCCGGCAGATTGAAGCTGCTGTTGCTGCCAGCCGCCACCGGCGTGGTGAAGCTCACCGTGCAAGACAGGATCGCCGTGCCATTGCCCACGAAGGGGAAGGTATTGGGCGTGCAGGTCGCACTGGACACGTTCGCACCGCTCGGCACGCCCGTGATGCTGATGCCTGCCGGCACCAGATCCTTGATGGTCACGCTGGTGGCGGGACCGAAGGCACTGGCAGCGTTGGACACGGAGAACGCGTAGTTGAAGGGCGTGCCCACAGCCAGGCTACCCGGGTTGGCCTTGGTGACCGTCAGCGCTGGCGTACCAGGCGTGACCGGCGTGGAAGGCGTCGATGCGCAGTTCGTCGTGCACCCTGCCGTCGGATTGACCGGGTTGATTCCGCCCGACGGATCGTAGGAGGCCGTGTTGGTGCTCGAACCCACCGCCGTCGGCACAGCTGGCAGGTTGAAGCTGCTGTTGCCGCCAGCCGCCACCGGCGTGGTGAAGCTCACCGTACACGTCAGCACGGAGCTGCCGTTACCCGCAAACGGGAAGGTGCTGGGCGTGCAGGTCGCACTGGCCACGTTCGCGCCGGTCGGCACGCCCGTGATGCTGATGCCTGCCGGCACCAGGTCCTTGATGGTCACGCTGGTGGCGGGACCAAACGCTCCAGCCGCATTCGCTACCGTGAAGGCGTAGTTGAACGGCGTGCCCACGGCCAGGCTGCCGGGGTTGGCCTTGGTGACTGTCAGCGCTGGCGTACCAGGCGTGACCGGCGTGGAAGGCGTCGATGCGCAATCCGTCGTGCAACCCGCCGTCGGATTGACGGGGCTGATGCCGCCGGACGGATCGTAGGAGGCCGTGTTCGTGCTCGAGCCCACCGCCGTCGGAACAGCCGGCAGATTGAAGCCGCTGTTGCTGCCAGCTGCCACCGGTGTGGTGAAGCTCACCGTGCAAGACAGGATCGCCGTGCCATTGCCAACGAACGGGAAGGTGTTGGGCGTGCAGGTTGCGCTGGCCACGTTTGCGCCGGTCGGTACGCCCGTGATGCTGATGCCTGCAGGCACCAGGTCCTTGATGGTCACGCTGGTGGCGGGACCGAAGGCACTGGCCGCATTCGCTACCGTGAAGGCGTAGTTGAACGCAGTCCCCACAGCCAGGCTGCCGGGATTGGCCTTGGTGACCGTCAGTGCAGGAGTACCAGGGGTCACCGGCGTGGAAGGCGTGGAAGCGCAGTCTGTCGTACACCCTGCCGTCGGATTGACGGGGCTGATACCGCCGGACGGATCGTAGGAAGCCGTGTTCGTGCTCGACCCCACCGCCGTCGGTACAGCCGGCAGATTGAAGCTGGTGTTGCCACCCGCTGCCACTGCCGCAGTGAAGTTCACCGTGCAAGACAGGATCGCCGTCCCATTGCCCACGAAGGGGAAGGTGTTGGGCGTGCAGGTTGCACTGGCCACGTTTGCACCAGTCGGTACGCCCGTGATGCTGATACCCGCAGGCACCAGATCCTTGATGGTCACGCTGGTGGCAGGACCGAAGGCACCGGCAGCGTTGGACACGGAGAACGCGTAGTTGAACGCAGTTCCCACAGCCAGGCTGCCCGGGTTGGCCTTGGTGACCGTCAGCGCTGGCGTACCAGGCGTGACCGGCGTGGAAGGCGTCGATGCGCAATCGGTCGTGCACCCGGCCGTCGGATTGACCGGGCTGATGCCGCCGGACGGATCGTAGGAGGCCGTGTTCGTGCTCGAGCCCACCGCCGTCGGCACTGCCGGCAGATTGAAGCTGCTGTTGCTGCCAGCCGCCACCGGTGTGGTGAAGTTCACCGTGCACGTCAGCACGGAGCTGCCATTGCCCGCAAACGGGAAGGTGTTGGGCGTGCAGGTCGCACTGGCCACGTTCGCGCCGGTCGGCACGCCCGTGATGCTGATGCCTGCCGGCACCAGATCCTTGATGGTCACGCTGGTGGCGGGACCAAAGGCACTGGCCGCATTGGACACGGAGAACGCATAGTTGAAGGGCGTGCCCACAGTCAGGCTGCCAGGGTTGGCCTTGGTGACACTGAGGTTCACCACGCTCACAAAATGAATTTGTGCGGCGCTTGGCGAATACGCGTTTGCTCCCACGGTGAACGTGCCACCCAGAGTTCCTGCAGGAATGCTGGTGGCGATGCTGTAGGTACCACTTGCTGTACTGGTGGCAGTGATAGAGCAAATGCCCAGAGTTGCGCCACTTGTTCCAGTGGTGCAAGTGGCTGACGCGCCTGCCGCACCACCGTTCAGCTTCACGCCGGCAGCACCGGCAAAGGTGACGACCTCGCCGCCCTTGGGATTGCCACCGGCATCGCGCACATACGCTTCCACCACATCGGTTGCCGTGCCATTTGCCGCCGCGTTGTCGCTCACGACACGCAGGCCCGAATTGCTTGCCGAGGCATTGCCGGCGACAAAGGCCATCGATTGCGGGCTGTTGCCGATGGCAGTTGCACCCACCGTGGCGGCAGCCGAGTAAGTCGATGCGGTCACGCTGGTGAACGACACCGAGCAGGTCGCCGCTGCACCAGCAGTCGTGCAGCTGGCGGTGGCAGGTGCCGCTCCGGCGGGCGTCACGCTGAAGTTCACGACAACGCCGGTGACCGGATTGCCGAACGCATCCTTGGTGACCACGGAAACGACGTCCTGGCCGCCACCGGCTGCCTGGTTGTTCACATCGACCGACATGGTCGAATTGGAGGGATCGACGGCACCTGCCGTAAAGACATAGGCAGCCGTCGCACCGTACGTATTGCCACCGGCGCTGACGCCGCTGCCGCTCAATGCGCCGCTCGCGATGCTTGCGCCGGAAGTGTAGGAACCCGCGACGGTTGTCTTGGCGGTGACTTGGCAGGTACCGGCCGCATTGGTAGTGCAGGTACCGCTGAAGGTGATGTTTGCGGTGGGAGAGAACGTGACAACGCTTCCGGCCACCGGATTGCCGTTGACATCTCCCACAAACGCTTCAAGCACATCTGTCGCCGAGCCATTGGCCGTGACCGGACTGGTGACAGTACGCACCCCCGACCTGGCTGGGTCGGCGGCATTGGCCGTGAAGTTGATCACGGCCGGACTGCCGTTTGCCACGCTCTGGGTGGTGGTGCCGTTGTTGTCCGTGGCTGTGAAGCTCGCCGCACCCGCCACGGTGGATGTCACCGTGATGGAGCAGCGCGCTGGATTCGCATTGGCCGCAATCGTGCAGGAAGTTGCCGACGGCGTGCCGGCGCCGGTATGGACAAAGCCGATGGTGTGGGCGACCGTATCGACGGTTGCATTGCCATTGGCGTCCTGCAGTGCGACGGTCACCGTGCCGGTGCTCGTACCGTCGGCCATCACCGAGAGCGGCGTGGCACTGAGCAGATTGCCACTGGCTGTATTGCTGGGCGGCCCGGCAATGAAGTTGACCGATACCGGACTGCCATTGCTCACGGCCGTTCCGTTGTCCGTTGCCGTGAAACTTGCGGTGCCGACCGTGGCCGATTTCACCGTCACGGAGCAGGTGGCCGGATTGGCATTGGCCGCGATCGTGCACGTGGGTGCGGCCGGCGTGGTCGTGCCCACGCCCGTTTTGGTGAAGACAATCGTGTGCGCCACCGTATCCGTGGCGGGATTGCCATTGGCATCGCGCAGGGCCACGCTGATCGAGCTCGTGGCAGTGTTGTCTGCGACAACGCTGAGCGGACTGGCACTGATCAGGTTTCCATTCGCGCCATTGCTGGGCGAGCCGGCCGTGTAGTTCACCACAGCCGTAGCCGTGGCGGCCGAGCCATTGATGGTGAAGCCAAAGGTGCCACTGCCGACTGCGGTAGGTGCCGTGACGGTTGCCGTGTAAACCCCTGCGCTGCACGAACCCGCGCCGACCGCAGGCGAGCCCTGTGTTCCGCTGTTCAGCGTGAAGGCCACCGTATTGGCACAGGTTGCAATCGAATTGCCTGACGCATCCTTGAGCTGCGCCGTCAATGTGCTGGTTGCAGTGCCATTGGCAATGATCGAGGTCGGACTCGCAACGATGGTCGAGGCACTGGTACTTGGCGGACCCGCCGTGTAGCTCACTGAAGCCGTAGCAACTGCAGCAGAGCCGTTGATGGTGAATCCGAAGATCCCGCTGCCGACTGCCGTGGGCGATGTGACGGTGCCCGTATAGATGCCGGCAGTACACGAGGCCGCGCCCACATTGGGCGTTCCCTGCGTTCCGCCGTTCAGGGTGAATGCCACCGTGTTCGTGCAGGTGTTGATCGGATTGCTGCTGGCATCGACCAGTTGCACGCGCAGCACGCTGGTGGAGCTGCCGTTGGCCACGATCGATGCCGGTGTGGCGACTATCGTCGATGCACTCGTGCTCGGCGTTGCGGCCACATAGGAGACCGTTGCGGTGGCAACAGCCGCAGACCCGTTGATGGTGAACCCGAAGGTGCCGCTGCCGACCAGCACCGGCGATGTCACCGTCCCCGTATACATGCCGGCACTGCAGCCCGTGACGCTGGCGGCAGGAACGCCTTGCGTCCCCGCATTGAGGGTGAAGGCCACCGTATCGGTACAGGTGGTGACAAGGTTGCCTAAAGCATCCTTCAACTGCACGGCCAAGGTGCTGGTGGAGACGCCGTTGGCCGCAATCGATGGCGGACTCGCGGCGATTTCAGACCCGCTCGTGCTGGCCGGCAGCCCGGTGAAGCTGTAAGCAACCGGCGAAGGCTGATAAGTTACTGCGCCAGATACCGGACTTCCACCCAATGGAAGATTGGAGAACGTGGCACCAGCGACTGACGACGACAAGGTCACGGGTGTGGTGAATGTTCCGGCGACACTGCTGCTGGCATTGATTGGAGACGCGCACTTTCCGCTGGAGTTGGTCGTGCAGCTGACTGCGGCGGAGCCGCCATTGAACGTGACACCTGCAGGCGGCGCTGCGAAGGTGACGGTGTCACTGCCCCCTGTCCAGGCATTGCCTTGGCCGTCAACAATGTAGACCTCCAGCAAGTCGCTGCTGCCGACAGGTTGATTGTTGGTCGTCGCCAGAACGCCGGATTTCAGGGCACAGGGAAAACCGGTGACGCTTGCCGCCGTTGAAAGCTGCGAGGTCTGGGCTCCGCCGGAATTGCTGTCCGTCACTGTGACTCGCACCTGGCCGCTGAGATACGAAGGAACGGTCAGCGTTCCCGAGGCTCCGGCCATGGTTTCGGAGCCCAGATAGACCTGCGCATCGTTGACGCCCGCGCCGGTCGGCGACCAAAAGGCTTCCACCGTATACGGTGCCGGCTCGCTCGCATTGGCATTTGCCGTGATATTGAATGTCCAGGTGCAGGCGGCGGTGTCACTGGCGCCGACGCCAAGGGTGGGAGTCCATCCGGTTTGTCCATTGCCCGTCGTCAGCAAACTGATGCCTGAGTTTGCAGCCACAGGCACGGAAAACAGCGTGTTCTGAGAAATCTTGAAGAAATCACGCGTAGTGATACGAATGGCACTTCTCGACTGGCTTGTCATCTTGTTGTTGCCAATCAATCCTGGTGCCGTACCCGTACCACCGATATTCACCCCGTCCCCGCCGCCAGTGAAGTTGTTATCGGTCACCGTCACTACCTGCGTCGTGCCTGAGGCTGCCGTATTCACCGTTGGTGCCGACACATGCGTTGGCGATGACCCGGTATAGGCGGCGATAGGCAGCGAGAAGGTATTACCCGTCACGGCCAGACCAATTCCATTGGCCAGGCTGATCGTTCCATCAACCGACACCACGGCCCTGGGCGCATTTCCACCAGTCGGGCTCAGTGCGATATTCGAATTTTTGATCGTCAATCCGTTGACGGTCATGTTCGACATGACCTGGAAAAACTGCTCGAGCTGCATTCCCCCGATAGGATTGGGCAGATTCGTTACAGTGAAATTATCGACAACAATGTTGGAAACCGTGCCTGTACCGTTGCTTGCGGCAACGGAAATGGCCGAGCCCTTGTTATTGCCGTAATTTCCATTCCATATCGCGGAATTGATCGTGCTATTGGTAAAGAATACGTTTTGTGCGCCTTGATGAATCTCCGCGTACAGCTCGCAGTTGAACGGCGTCCCCTCTCCCGCAGGGGTTGGCGCCACATTCACCAGGCCGACGCGATCAATGGTGACATTGTTCGCCGGGGAGCCAACGACGAATACCGCTTCGCCACAGGTCATGTTGGGCGAATTGGTGAGCGTGATGTTCTTCCCACCAAGATAAAAAGTTTCCCAGGCGGAGTCCGCCCAGTTCTGGACTTGTATGACTCCCCCGAAATCGATGGTCAATGAGCCCGTGCCGGCTGGCACGGTGCCTTTGAGCCAGTACCAGGCACCACCGGCACCAGTGGTGGTGCCCGTATCGCCGCCGCTGATCATCTGGGTTTGACCACAGGCATTGGTGGCTCCCGTCACGGCGCCGGACTGGGCTCCGCTGACGAATGTGTTGGCACAGCGCACGTAAACCGTCTGATTGTCGACATACGGATGGAGGTTTCCCGCCGCATCCTTGGATGTCCCGCTCTGTATGGTTCGTACCGACGTAGACAGTGTCGGCGCAAAGACGATGGAAACATCGGCACTCGGATCCAGCGTTTGTAGCGTGTAGTTGGCTGCCTGAATGGCCGCTCGCAGCGTACATGCGCCAGCAAAGGTACCCCCCAGCGTGCTGACACAGGTGGTTGGTGTCGTTGCATTGGCATTTGGAGCGTCGCTGTTGTCGGTGACCGTGAAAACGATGGTCGCCGCGAGTGCCGTGGATGAAATACCGGCGCACGAAAGCAGCAGCAACGAGAACAAGTACCTCGCTGCACGCCATTTTCGTAAAAACACCGAACTAGGCAGGCGATCAAGAACGCGCATGATATTCCCCATTTTTTCAAGGAAATCAGACAGGAAAATATTTTCCCCAATGGCAATGGCCATCAGTTGTACCCAGCGCATTTGCATCGCCGCACCTCGGATAGTTCTATTTGAGTCAAGAACTCACAACTCACCTTGCAACCGGTGACATTGGAAGTAACAGGGTTTCGCGCAGATCCTGCGCGTCAATCAAAAAAGGTGGATTTCCATCAGCGCTTGCGCACTGCTCCATTGCCCATTGAGCCGGGCACAACTTCAGCCGGGTTTGCGATGCAAATCATTTTTTTCCTCCCTCAACGAACCATATTCACCGTGCTTGTATTTTTTCCAGTGGCGGGCCAGTTTCCATAGACCTTCACCTGTGCAACGGTAAGTCGCCTATCCGACAGATATACAACCCATGGTTACCCCATGGAGGTTCAATCGATCAGAACATGCGCTGTCAAACCACCACACATACCGATAGGCTAAATCATGTTTTTTTCTATTTCAATAGTTTTTTTACATGAAATCGAAGGCTCGTGCCAGCGCTACGAGGGAGGCGCTTGAGCGATATAGGGAATACCCTGAATCGGCCACACCACATACAGGTAGTAACTGGTGGTATCCCCAGTACGACTGGAACCGGCTGCGCAAGCCACATAGAATCGCCCCTGCAGGAGAGCAGGCGGGCACCACGGTGCCGAGCCTCACCGAAGGCGCAAACTCCCATACACGCTCAGGTTCCGTACTGCAAACACAACATGCCGTCTGGAGAGCCGCCGCACGCAATATGCGGCGCACCGAAGGAGCAAGCCCCGTTCCCATGGACGGCGGTGAATCTCTCAGGTACCAAGGACAGGGGGAGCGGCAGCTGCGTCACGACGGACGCCGGCTGCTTGCTATTGAATCCATAGCTACCAGCTTCCGCGTGACCGGCACATGCCTTTGAAAGGGCATTGTCATGCGCGTCATCGTTCTCGGAGCCGGCCTGATCGGCACCGCCTCGGCCTACTATCTGCAATCTCTCGGTCATGAAGTGACCGTCATCGACCGCCAGGCTGCGCCCGGCGCCGAAACCAGCTTTGCCAACGGCGGGCAGATCTCGGTCAGCCATGCCGAACCCTGGGCCAACCCCGGCGCACCGCTGAAGTTGCTGGGCTGGCTGGGCCGGCAGGACGCCCCCCTGCTGTTCCGCCTGCGCGCCGACATGCGCCAGTGGCTCTGGGGTCTGTCCTTCCTGCGCAACTGCACGCCCGCGCGCACGCGCCACAACATCCAGCAGATCGTTCGCCTGGGCACCTACAGCCGCGAGGCCCTGCAGCAGCTGCGGTCGGACACCGGCATCCAGTACGAGCAGCGCATGCAGGGCATCCTGCACTTCTACACGAACGCCCGCGAGTTCGAGGGTGCGCTCAAGCCCACCGAGCAGATGCAGGCCCTGGGCTGCGACCGCCGCCTGATCGACGCCGACGAAGCCGTGCGCCTGGAGCCGGCCCTGGCCCATGTGCGCGGGCAGATAGCGGGCGCCACCTATACGGCCGAGGATGAATCGGGCGACGCCAACCTCTTCACCCGCGAGCTGGCACGCATTGCCACCACCACGGGCGTGCAGTTCCGCCACGGCCACCACGTCATGGCGCTGCGCACCACGGGTGCGGGCGCCAGCCGCCATATCGACCACGTGGAGGTGACCAATGCCGATGGCCGCTACGAACGCATCCAGGGCGACGCCTATGTGCTGGCCATGGGCTCGTTCAGCCCGCTGCTGGCCCAGCCGCTGGGGCTGCACCTGCCCATCTACCCGGCCAAGGGCTACTCCGTGACCCTGCCGGTGCTGGACCCCGCCAAGGCCTACCAGGTCAGCCTCACGGACGATGAGTTCAAGCTGGTGTTCTCGCGCTACACCGGCGCGCGGGGCGACCGCCTGCGCATTGCCGGCACGGCCGAGTTCAACGGCTACGACCGCAACCTGGACCCCGTGCGCTGCGAGGCCATCGTGCGGCGCGTGCAGCAGCTGTTCCCCGGCGCCGGCGATACCGGGCGCGCCCAGTTCTGGAGCGGCCTGCGCCCCGCCACGCCCAGCAATGTGCCGCTGATCGGGCGCTCGCCCATCGCCAACCTGTTCCTGAACACCGGCCACGGCACGCTGGGCTGGACCCATGCCTGCGGCTCCGGCATGGCGCTGGCCGACCTGGTCAGCGGCAGGCAGCCGGCCGTGGATTTCGATTTTCTGGGGGCCGCAGCCATGGACCCGGATCGCAGCGCAGGCACGGTGCGCCCGCGCGCGGTCTGAGGTGCAGACGGTGTGTACCGTGTGTACGGCGTGTACGGCGTGTACGGCGCCTAGGCAGTGAACACCGTCAACACCCCGGCGAAGCGGTGCAGGCGGGCGTCCATGATCTCGGCTTCGGCGACGAAGCCGATCAATGGCACATCGCCCAGTGCGTGGCGCAGGGTGCGCAGTTCGGCATCGGGGCCGCCGAACAGGCCGCCGCCGCGGCCCCGGCAACTGATGTAGATGGCGCCACGGATGCGGGGCTGTGCCTCGCCTTCGGGCGCCGCCTCCTCGGGCTCCGCCGCATCGCGCAGCGCAGCGCCCAGTTGCAGCAGTTCCTGGCGCGCGACCTGGGCCTGGCGGCGGCAGAAGATCACCGAATGCCCGGCCTCCACGGCCGATGACAGGGCCACGCCCTGGCGCAGCGGGTCCAGCCCGACCAGGGTCAGCACCTGGGCCTCTTCGGTGAGCACGCCGTGGGCCATGCCCCGGCCCGGCGGCGCAATGGCCGCCAGCGTGCTGCGCACCGTGGTCAGCGCGGGCTGCCAGTCGCTGCCTTCCAGCTCCACGCCCAGCAGTTGCAGCAGGCACTGCAAGGCCGGATCGCCATTGAGCCCGGTGACCAGGGCGCCGCGCGCCTCGGTGATCTCCAGGCCCTCGCCCAGCGGCACGCAGCCCTGGGCCATGCCCGTGATGCAGGGCACGCCCGCACCGAAGGCCACGCCCGAGAAGCCTCCGCTGAAAATGCCGCGCGCATCCGCATGCTGCGCATGCAGGTCCTCGGTGCGGCAGGCGATCTGCACGCCCTCCACGCCATCGTCCCCGTCATCGCCCACGCCGCCGAACAGCAGGCCGGACTCGGTGCGCTCGGACAGCTCGTACAGCAACTCGGCCAGCTCGGGCTGGCCGCCTCCGGCATGGACCAGGGCCGAATGGGCCGTGAACCCGGCCTCGCCGCCCGGCGCATGCAACGGCGCCAGGCCCGAATACAGGCGGTAGTGCGCCGCCGGCACATCGAGCAGCATCACCGCGAGCGCGGAACCGGACAGGTATTCATGGGACATGGCCAGCACGCCACCGGCCGAGCAGCCAGCCCAGTCCGCCACATGGGGCAAGGCCCTGGCCAGATGCTGCAGCAACGGTCTTGCATGGGCGGCATGCGCGTGGGACAGGTACACCAGGCCCAGTCGGGGCCGCTGCGCGTGGCCCGGATCGGCCATCTGCGAGCGCAGTTGCAGCAGCACCGCATCGGCCGCGGCGCGCCAGTCGGAATGGCTGGCATGGCCTACAGGAAACAACGACATTCCAACCTTCTTTCTAGCCCTGCCAGCGCCCGGCTTGCGGAGGGCTCTAGACCATCCATGGGAGCCGCCGTGCCGCTCAGCGCGGTGGCCGGCTCTTGGCCGGCGACTTGCCTGCGGCCGGTGCCTTGGCTGTTGTCTTTGCGGTGGTCTTTGCCGCCGTCTTCCTGGCCGCTGCCTTGGCTGGCGCTTTGGCTGGAGCTTTGGCTGGCGCTTTCGCAGCCGCCTTGGCGGCTCCGGCCGGGGCCTTGGCCGCCGGTGCAGCCGCCTTGCCTGCCTGCGCGGCGAAGGCGCCAGCCTGGGCCGTCATGCGGTCCATGGCGGCCTTGGCGATGTCGCCGGCCATGCCGGTGGCGCGCTGTGCGGCAGCCACGGCCTCGGGGGCCATGGGCTCGGCCATGGCCTTGGCGGCGATCTGCTGGAATTGCTGGGTCAGTGCGCCCCACCATTGCATGGCCTGGCCCATGGCGGCGGCCTGGGCCGGCTCGTCCTTGGGCGCAGAAGCCTCGGGGCCGGAGGCCTTGCTGCCGGCATCCGCGGATGCAGCGGCCGCAGCAGCTGCAGGCGGCTCGGCAGGGGGCTGCGCGGGCGCGGCCTGCGGCTTTTCCTGCTTGCCGGCCTTGCCGGCGGAGGACATGGGCCAGTCCGAGTGGTCGGACTGCCCCGCGCTGGCGGCGCCCTTGCCCGCAGTGGCTGCAGCAGCGGTGGCGGCCGCAGCGGCGGGGAACTGGAAGGCCTGCGCCAGTTCGCCCATGCTGACGTTCATGCCCTGCAGGGTGGACAGCGTCATGCGCTGCACTTCCAGGGCCTGGATGGTGGCGGCCAGCGCCTTGCCATTTTGGTCCAGCCAGAACTGCACGGCCTTGAGTTCGGTGATGCGCTTGTCCACCTCCTCGATGCTCACCGTGGGCGCCACCCATTCGGGCAGGCGCCCCAGGGGCCGGGCCGTGGCCGATCCCGCGCTCTGGGCCAGGCCCTGCAGGAAGTCGAAACCGGGGATGAACTTGCCGAAACCGAAGGAGGACGCGTCACTCATGGCAGCACTCGCTAGGACTGGGTTGGAAGAGCATGCCGGCGAAGGATGCCGGCCATGCTCCCAGCTTAACCCAGGCACACGCCAAGTCCACGGCAAGTCATGCGCATGCGGCTGCGCACAAACCCGGTGCAATGGCGCTGGCTCAGTGCGAATGGCCTACGTGGCCGCCGCCGTGGCCCGCTGCCGGGGCAGCCGCCGCGCCGGGCGCCATGGCGCGCACGGGGACCTGCAGGCTCAGGCGCGAGGTTTCGCCCTTGGCATCCTTGAACACCAGGGTGATGGGCACCTGGCTGTCCTTGAGCAGCGGGCTCTTGAGCTGCTGCAGCATGACGTGGTAGCCGCCGGGCTTCAGGTCCACGGCCACGCCCTTGGGCAGGTCCAGGCCGTCGATGGCGCGCATGCGCATCACATCGCCTTCCATCTTCATTTCATGCACCTCGGCCACGCCAGCGGCGGGCGACTCCACGCCCACCAGGCGCAGCGGCTCCTCGGCCGTCAGGCGCATGAAGGCGCCCGTGGCCTGCTGGCCCGGCACGCTGGCACGCGCCCAGGCGGCGTCGGCCTTGACGTGGGCGGCATCGGCATGGGCATGGGCCAGGCCCATGGACAGGGAGGCGGCGATCAGGAAAGGGGTGGTCCATTGACGCAGTGTCATCACGGTTTCTCCAGAAAATTCAATACGTTGCTGCACGGTCTGTGTGCCTTGCAAAAACAAAAGCCAAGCGAAAGAGGCAGGGATTGAAATGGGGAGTCACCGGGGCGGGGCGCGGGCCTGCGGCAAGGCCGGCATGGCCACGCTGTGGACGGAGGCCGGGTGCGCCCGTGGCTGCGCATCTGCCATCAGCGGTGCCGGGGCCGCACTGCACCGGGCGGGCGGCGGCGCCAGCGGGGGCAGGCACAGCGGGCAGTCGATGCCGTGGCTGCCGGCAAGGGCATTGTCCTGACCGGCCGGCGATGGCACCCAGACCGATTCGCCAGCGGCCGAGCACAGGCGCTCCCAGCCCGAGGCACGCGCCAGCGGCGCAAACGCCGATGCCAGCGCCACGCACAGCCACAGCCCCAGCACCCAGCGGGCGCAGGCAGCCAAGGTGGAGGGCAGGCGAAGCGGCATGGCGCCATTCTAGGGGTCTGCCCCAGTCGTCATCTCCGGGACCGCGCCATGCCCTGCCCGCCCCTACCATCACAGGCGCGCACCCTCGCCTTCACCACAAACAACCCAAGGAGACACCCATGCTCACCCTGTGCGGATTCGCGGCCAGCAACTACTACAACAAGGTCAAGCTGGCCCTGCTGGAAAAGCAGCTGCCCTTCAACGAGGAACTGGACTGGCTGGGCGAGACCGACATGGCACTGTCGCCGCTGGGCAAGGTGCCGTACCTGCGCATCGACGACGGCCGGGGCCTGTGCGAGTCGGCCGCCATGGTCGAGTACGTGGAGACGCTGTCGCCCTCGCCGGCCCTGCTGCCGACCGACGCCTTCGAGGCCGCCAAGGTGCGCGAGCTGTGCGTGTACCTGGACCTGCACCTGGAGCTGGTGGCGCGCATCCTCTACCCGCAGGCCTTCTTCGGCGGCCAGGTCAGCGACTCCACCCGGGAACGCACGCTGGCCCAGCTCGACAAGAACGTGGCGGCCTTCGCCAAGCTCGCGCGTTTCTCACCCTTTGTGGCGGGCGACAGCTTCACGCTGGCCGACTGCTGCGCCATCGTCCACCTGCCCCTGGTCAGCGCGGCCAGCAAGATCGTTGGCGGGCGCGACGTGCTGGCCGACCTGCCCGTGCGCGAGTACCTGGCGCGCATGGCCGAGCGGCCCACGGTGCAGCAGGTCAATGCCGACCGCAAGACCAATACGGCGCTGATGATGTCCCGCTACGCCAGCGACAAGACTCCGGCCTGAGCCGCCGCCCTGCCCGCCTCAGTCCTGCAGCCAGCGCAGCAGCCCGCTGGCGCGCTGCGTGGGGCTGCCAACGGCCGAGGCCAGCAGGCCCGGCACCTCGGAGAACAGCGAGAAGGCCTGGCGGGCGCGCGTGATGCCGGTGTAGACCAGCTCGCGCCCCAGCACGCTGCCACCGCGCGAGGGCAGCACCAGGGCCGTGTGCTCGAACTCCGAGCCCTGGCTCTTGTGCACCGTCATAGCGAAGGCGGTCTCCACATGGGCCAGGCGGCTGACACCGACCGAGCGCAGCTCGTCACCCTGCAGGAAGTACACGCGCAGCGGCTGCCCGGGCCCACCCTGCGGCCCCCCCTGTGACCCGCCATGCGACCCACCCGGCAGCGCAATGCCGATGTCGCCGTTGAACACGCCCAGCTGCGCATCGTTGCGCGTGACCATGACGGGCCGGCCCGCATACCATTCGCCGCTGCGGCGGATCGCGCCCTGCGCTTCCAGGGCCTGCTCCACCGCCCGGTTGAGGCCGGACACGCCCCAGTCCCCCTCGCGCACGGCGCACAGCAGCCGGAAGCGCTCGAAGGCCTGCAGCACGTCGACCACCCAGGCCCGGTGCGCGGCCTCGTAGTCGCCGTCCGCAGCCGGCCTGTTTTGCAGCGCCCTGGCATACAGCGCATAACTGGCCAGGCCGCCGCGCCCGCGCACGGCCAGTTCGGTCACGGCCTGCACGCCGCCGCCCTGGCGCTCCCAGAGTTCGGAGTGCGTACCGCCTTGCGTGCCGGCATCGAGCAAGGCCTGGGCCTGCGCGGCGTGGCCGGCATTCACGGCGCGCGCCAACTGGCCGATGGGGCCACCGAAGCGCCGGCTTTCGCGCAGCATGACGGTGTGCTGCGCAAGAGCCGGCGGCCGGTCGCCTGCCGGCGCCGCGAACTGCGGCGGCACCGCCTGGCCGGCCACGCGCAGCGCATAGTCCAGCGTGTCCGGCAGGTAGCGTCCTGCCTGGGCATCGCGGCACAGGTCGCCCAGCACGGCGCCCGCCTCCACCGATGCCAGCTGGTCCTTGTCGCCCAGCAGCACCAGGCGGGCGCCGGCCGGCAGTGCCTCCAGCAGCGCCGCCATCATCTCCAGGTGGACCATGGAGGCCTCATCGACGATGAGCACGTCCACGTCCAGTTGCCGGCCCGCATGGAATCCCCAGTGCCGTGTATCGGGCCGCGCACCCAGCATGGAGTGCAGGGTGCGCGCCGCGCCCATGCGCTGCACCAGGCCCGCCAGGTCGATCTCGCCGCCCATGCTGCCCTGCAATTGCAGCAAGGCCCCGTCAATCGATTGCTTCAGACGCGCGGCCGCCTTGCCCGTGGGCGCGGCCAGGGCCACGCGCAGCTGGCCGGCGTCGGGCGCCGTGGCAAACAGCAGGGCCAGCAGCCGCGCGGCGGTATAGGTCTTGCCGGTGCCGGGGCCGCCCGTGATCACCGACAGCCGGCCGCGCAGCGCCAGCGCGCAGGCCAGCTTCTGCCAGTCCACGGGGCCGCCTTCCGCCGCAGGCGGGAACAGGCGGTCCAGCCAGTGGCGGGCCAGGGCTTCGTCCAGCGGCTGGGCGGCCACGGCCTGCGCCGCCGTGCGCTGGATGACATGGGTGGCCACGGCGCGCTCGTAGTCCCAGTAGCGGCGCAGGTACAGCAGCGGCGCGGGGCCGTCGGCACCGGCCAGCACCAAGGGCTGGCCACGGTCCTCGCCGCCATCCTGCCCCGCGTCGCCGACCACGCGCACCACGGGGCTGGCACCCAGCGCCGCCACCCAGCCGGACAGGCGCGCGGGCAGCATCTGCCACAGGGCCTGCTGCGCGGGCAGCGCCTCGGCGGGCCAGGCCAGCACGTCGTTGGGATTGCCGGCCAGCGGTGCCATGGGCAGGCAGCTGTGGCCGCGCCCCTCCATCTGCGCCAGCAGCGCGGCGGCCACCAGCAAGGCGGGCCCGGCCTGCGCATCCTGCCCGGCGACGAAGGAGGCCAGCGCCGCATCCAGGCGCCGCAGCAGGCCGGCATCGGCCCAGCGGCGCAGCAGGGCCAGCACTTCATTGGTGTCTGGCGGCACGGCGCCCGGCGGTTTGCCGCCCAGCGATGCGTCGCCCGGCGAGTCGTCGCCCGGCGGCTCGCCGCTCGGCCGTTCATCGAACAGGTCCAGCGTGGCCGTATCGACGGTCCGCGAACGGGGGCGCGGGCTCATGGTGGCTCCTGCATATCGGCGCGGCCGGGGCCGAGCAGTTCATCGAGCGCATCGAGCAGTGGCAGCTCGGGCGCCATGGCATGCATGCCACCGGCCGGGCCATCGATGCCGCGCAGAAAGTAGTACAGCGCGCCGCCCAGCTGGCGCTGCGGCTCGTAGGCCGTGCCCAGGCGGCTGCGCAGCAGCCGGTGCAGGGCCAGCAGGTAGAGCGCGGCCTGCACGTCGTAGCGGTGGTGAAGCATGGCGCGGGCCAGGGCCTCCTGGCCATATGCGGCGCCGTCCGGGCCCAGGTGGTTGCTCTTGTAGTCAAGCACCCAGTAGCGGCCCTCGTGGCAGAACACCAGGTCGGCAAAGCCCATGAGCATGCCGTGCAGCGAGCGCTGGGGCAGCGCAGGCCGCTCCTGCCCCGGCAGGATGAAGCGCCGGCACAGCTGGTCGATGCGCTCGGCCGGCAGCTGGCGCGCGGGCAGCCAGAACTCCATCTCGGACAGTTGCGGGCCCAGCGTGGCCAGCGTGACATCGAGCGGCGCCAGCGGCTGGTGGACCACGGCCGTGAGCCAGGCCAGCAGGTCGCGCGCCTGCTCGCCCCGGCCCGCGCGCTCGCAGCGGCGCACCAGGCGATCAGCGAGCGCGCCCTGGCCGTCCACGGGCAGGGCAAAGTCTTCGCCGCCCAGCCATTCAAGCTGGTCGTGCACGAAGTTGCCGACCACGGGACCGCGCAGAAAGCGGTGCCAGACCGCAGGCCCGCCGGCCGGTCCATCCTGCAGGGGCTGCAGGGGCTGCAGGCCCGCCAGGCCGACGATGTCCGCCAGTTCCGGCGATGGGGGCGGCTCCAGCGCCTGCTCATCCTCGGCCGGGCGCTGCACGGCCACGGGCAGCACGGGCAGGCTGGGCGCGGCCATGGCGCGCACCAGGGCCGAGAAGCTGCCGATGCCCCAGCGGGTGTCGAAGCGCGCGTCGTAGGCCGGGGCATCGTGCAGCGGGGTGGCGCCAGCCGGGGGCTGCCAGCGCGTGCGCTGCAGTGGCCCGGCATCCAGGTCGCGCCAGGCCATGTGCGGGTCTTCGCCGCACAGCTGCTGCAGGCCGTCGCGCCAGCCCTGGGCCGAGCGCGGCTCGGTGCCGCCCAGCAGGTAGCCGGCTGCGCCCTGCTCGTTCACGCAGGCCTTGCCGTTGCCGCGCTTGAGCGGGGCCAGGCCCAGCCACAGCGCATGGCGCGGGCGGGTGAGCGCCACGTAGAACAGGCGCAGGTCCTCGCGCAGCCGCTCGCGGTCGGCCTGGGCAAGGTCCTCGTAGCTGAAGTCCAGCAGCAATCGGCGGGCCGGAGCCGCATCGTCTTGCGACTCGTCCTGCGCGGACAGGGTCAGGAACGGCGTTCTGGCCCGTTCCATGGGGCGGAAGCTGCCCGCAAACGGCAGGCAGACCAGCGGGTACTCCAGGCCCTTGCTCTTGTGCACGGTGACGAGCTTGACCAGGTCGGCATCGCTTTCCAGACGCACCACCTGCTCTTCGCTGCCGCTGCCCGGCGTCTCGATCTGGGTGGCCAGCCAGCGGATCAGGGCCTGCTCGCCCTCCAGCTGGGCGCTGGCGGTCTGCAGCAGCTCGGCCAGGTGCAGGTAGTTGGTCAGGCGCCGCTCGCCGCCCATGGCCGGGTCCTGCAGCCAGCGCACGGGCAGGTCCAGCCGGTACAGGGTCTGGCGCAGCATGGCCAGCACGCCCAGGCGCAGCCAGATGCTGTGCAGTTCGCGCAGCTGCTCGCTGCGCACGTCAAAGGCTTCCTCGTCGGCGGCCAGCCAGGCCAGCTCGTCCAGCGACAGGCCGATGAGCCGCGTGGCCAGGCCCGCGCGCACGGCCTGGGCATCCAGCGGCGCGGCAACGGCGCGCAGCCAGTACAGCAGGTCATGGGCCTCGTCGCTGGCAAACACCGAATCCTGGTCCGACAGGTAGACCGAGGCCACGGCGCGCGCCTGCAGCTCTCGGCGCACGGCGGCCGCCTCTCGGCCCGTGCGCACCAGCACGGCGATGTCGGCAGGCCGCAGGCGCACAAGGCGGCCATCGGGCTGCACAAAGCCGGCCTGCGGGTCGGCCAGCCACTGCACGATCTGCTCGGCGCAATGGGCCGCAAAGCGCCGCCGCACCTCGTCGGCCGACAAAGGCAGGGGAATGCCGGTGTCCTCGTCGCGGCCCGCACTCCAGGCCACGGTGAGGGCGGGCATGGTGCCGTCGCGCGTGTGCAGCAGCTCGCGCCGGCCCTGGGCGGCCACGGGCTCGAACGGCAGCGGGTTGTGGCTGCCGCGCCGGAACATGAAGGCGCCCTCGCCCGGCCGCTGCTCGGCCTGCGCGAACCAATGGTTGACGGCGCCCACCAGTGCCTGGGTGGAGCGGTAGTTGGTGCCCAGCACGTAGTGGCGGCCCTCGGTGGCGCGGCGCGCCTGCAGGTAGCTGTGGATGTCGGCGCCGCGAAAGCCGTAGATGGACTGCTTGGGGTCGCCGATCAGCAGCAGGGCGCTGTGCGGGTCGTTGGCCGCCGTGCGGTAGATCTGGTCGAACAGGCGGTACTGCAGCGGCGAGGTGTCCTGGAATTCATCGATCAGCGCCACCGGGTACTGGGCCAGGATGCGCTCGCGCAGCACGGCGCCGTTGTCGCCGGCCAGGGCCGTGTCCAGGCGCTGCAGCATGTCGGCAAAGCCGAAGCTGCCGGCCTGGCGCTTGAGGTGGGCCAGCCGCTGCGCCACGCGCGCGGCCGCATGCAGGCGCACGGCCACGCTGACGGGCGGCAGTTGCTCCAGCTGCAGCAGCAGCGCCTGCAGCTCGGCCAGTTCCAGCGGCATGAGCACATCGCCGGCCGATCCCTTGAAGGCCTCGGCCAGGCCCTCGGGGCTGAGGCGGTGGCGCGCGGCCTCGGTCAGCGCCAGCGGGCCGTCCAGCGGCGCGCGCGACCAGTCGGCCAGCGCGGCCAGCCAGCCGGTGTAGCGCGCGGGCTGCAGCTTGCGCTTGTCCCACAGCGCGCCATGGCCGTCGAGCTGTCCATCCAGCCACAGCTGCAGGCGCTGTGCCTTGTCGTCCCAGCCGGCCGCCAGGGCCAGCAGGCGGCTGCGGCGCTGTTCCATGGCGCGCTGCAGGCAGTCGGCCAGGCTGCCCTCGCCCGCGCCGGGCACGGGGGGCTCGCGCAGCAGGGCGCGCATGTCATCGACCAGGGCGCCGACGTGGGGCCAGATCTTCAGGACCTCGTCCAGCAACTCGTCGGACAGCGGGTAGCACTGCTGGCGCCAGTAGTCCTGCGCGGCCTCGGTCTGGCGCTGGCTTTCGTCGGGCTCCAGCGTTTCGTCGAAGAGGTTGCCGCTGTCGAAGGCATGCTCGCGCAGCATGCGCTGGCACCAGGCGTCGATGGTGTGGATGGCCGCGTCGTCCATGCATTCGGCCGCCATGGCTAGGCGCCAGGCCGCGCGTTCACGGGCCGCGCCTTCGGGGTAGGCCTCGCGCAGCGCGTGCAGGAAGGCGTCGTGGGGCGCGGGCTCGGCCTGGCCGCGAAAGCACTGCACGGCCTCGATCAGGCGCTTGCGTATGCGGTCGGACAGCTCGCGCGTGGCCGCGCGCGTGAAGGTCATGACGAGGATGTCGGGCGGCATCAGCGGGCGCTCGAAGGCCGTGCTGCTGATGCCGTCCAGGCTGCCCTCGCCATGCCCCAGCACCAGGCGCAGGTAGAGCGCGGCGATGGTCCAGGTCTTGCCGGTGCCGGCGCTGGCCTCGATCAGGCGGCTGCCCCACAGCGGGAAGCGCTGCGCGTCGAGCACATGGCTGGTCACGTCGCCGTCCACATCGCCGGTCACGGCGCCGATCATTTCGCTCGCGCTCATTGCGCATCCCCCTGGTACGGCAGGACCTGCACCTGCGCGGCCACCCAGTCGAGCAGCGGCCCGTGGGCGGCATGGGCCAGGGCCTCGAAACGGCCATCGGCGCTCAGGCGTTCGAAGTCCGGGTAGCAGCGGGCCCAGGACGGGTCCTCGCCTTCGCCGCCGACCAGATGACCACCCTCATAGGCCTGCTGTGCCGCAGCGGGAAAGCCTTCGGCCATGGCCAGGCCGCTGCGCAGCGGCAGGGGCAGCGGGCCGTTCTGGCCTTCGCGCCACAGGGCCATCAATTCACGCAGCCGTGCCAGCGCGTCGGAAGGGTCCATGGGCAGCACCTGCACCAGGCCGTCGCGCGCCACCACGCGCAACTCGGCCTGTGAGCCGCTGGCGGCCAGCGCCAGGCTGCGCAGGTAGACCGGCATGAGCTTGTCGGCATGGGGCCTGCCCTTGGCATTGAGCAGGTTGCGCGGGTCCAGCAGCAGCCAGCACTGTGCGTCGTCCGCATCGGGGGGCTCTTCGGTTTCGCAGGACTGGCGCAGCCCGTCGATCCAGTCGTCGAACACCAGGCCATCGTCCTCGATCAGCAGCCGCCTGCGCGGCGCGGGATGGGCATACCGATCCAGTTGCTGGCGCCAGGCCCGCAGCGAAGGCGTGACCGAGGACTGCAGCGCCCGCGCGCCGCGCTCGCCCAGCCCCGCCAGCGGCAGCCGCCCCGAGCGCGTGAGGCGCGCCACGGCCGCTCGCACGCTGTCTTCCATGGCCTGGGGCGCCTGCCCGGGCTCGTCCAGGCTGGCCGCCACCTGCTGCTGCAACTGCTGCAGCAGCAGGTATTCGGTCAGGCCGTCGAGCTGGAACAGTTCCTCGTCCACCACGGGGTTGTCCTCCTGCTCGAAGCGCACCTGCAGGCGCTGGCGCAGGTAGGCGCGCGCCGGGTGGCGCAGGAAATCGGTGAGCCGGGCCAGCGTCAGCGGCGCCGAGGCGTCGGGGACAAAGGGCGGGCGCGGCTGCGCGGGCAGCGGAGGCAACGCGTCCGTGCCGTCCGACTGCGCATGCGCGGCCCGCCACTCGCGCGCATAGGTGGTCCACGGCGAACCTTCTTCGAAATAGCGGCGGCTGAAGGGCTGCAGCGGGTGCTGCTGCGTGCGCTGCGCCAGCAGCGGCTGGCCGCCTTCGCCGCGCCAGCCCGTCTCCAGGTAGTCGCGCAGCTGGGAGACCAGGACCGAGGGCGGCTGCTCGCTGTTGTCGCGCACATGGTGGCCGGTCCAGCTGATGTAGAGCGCGCGGCGTGCGGACAGCAGGGCTTCGAGCATGAGCTGGCGGTCATCGTCGCGGCGCGCGCGGTCGCCGGGGCGCTGCTGACCAGGCAACGCCATCAGGTCGAAGTCGCTGCGCATGGCGCGGCGCGGATAGTCGCCATCGTTCATGCCCAGCAGGCAGACCACCTCGAAGGGAATGGCCCGCATGGGCATCAGCGTGCAAAAGGTCACGCCACCGGCGCGAAAGCGCTGCGACAGCGAGGGCTGCTCCAGCGCCTGCATCCAGGCCTCCTGAGCCACGCCCAGTTCCACGGCGTCCGCATAGCCGGCCTGCTCGCAGGCGCGCTGCCAGTCCGTGAGGGCGGCGTCCAGCGCGGCCAGCATGGCCTCGTCCTCATCGTCCTGCGCCTTGAAGAAGTCCTGCAGCAGTGCGCGAAAGCGCTGCGCCCAGACCTCGGGCGTGGCGGGCCGCCCGGCCTCACGCCACCAGGCCAGCATGCGCTCCAGCAGCGCGGCCAGCACGCCGGCCAGCTCGGCCGACAGGCCGCCCACTTCGTCATAGGGCTCGATGCCGCCAAAGGCCTGGCCGTCCTGCGCCACGCCGCCGGCATAGCCCAGCAGCATGCGCTGCAGGCCGAACCAGGCGCTGTTGTGCTCGCCACAGGCCTGCAGGCCCAGGGCGCCACGCTGCGGCGCATTGAGTCCCCAGCGGATGCCGGCCCCGGCCATCCAGCGCGTGAGCTGGGGCAGGTCGTCGGCCGCCAGCCCCATGCGCGCGGCAATCGCGGGGACGTCCAGCAGGTCGCACAGCTCGCTGAGCCGGCAGCGCTGCTGGGGCAGGCGCAGCAGCCATTGCAGGGCCACGGCCAGCGGGCTGCTGGCGCGCGCACCCAGGTCGGCGATGTCGAAGGGAATATGGCGCGGGTCATGGCGGCCGTACTGGCCGAAGACCGCACGTATCGAGGGCGCTGCCGTCTCTATGGACGGGAGCATGACCACCACGTCACGCGGGGCCAGCGGCGCTTGCCCTGGCTGGGCAGGATCCGGTGGCCGGGCCAGCATCTGCAGCAGCTGGTCGTGCAGCACTTCCAGCTCGCGCACCACGCTGTGGGCGCTGTGAAAGACGATGGAGCGGTCGGCCCGCGCCACCTCCAGCGGCGGGTGCTCGGCCAGCGGCACCAGGTCGCGGATGCGCTGCTGCACCTGGGCCAGCAGCGGCGCGGTGCGCAGGTCCTCGGCATCCGTCTCGTCGAACAGGTCCACGCGTGGCATCTGCAGCTGCGCGGCGGCACCCGTGGTGTCGAAGGCGTCGAGCTGGCGCACATAGTCGCGGCTTTGCCGGCCCCAGGCGGCCAGCAGCGGATGGGCGTGGGCGTGCATGGCCTCCAGCGGCAGCTGCGCCAGATCACGCCCGCCGCGCAGCGGCTGGCGGCGCCGCGCCATGCGCAGCAGCTCGCGCCCGTCGATGGCGTCGGCCCAATGGAAGCGGCAGGGATTGGGCACGGCCAGCAGCACCTGGCTGTGGCGGGCAATGGCGGCCAGGAATTCCAGCAGGCTCAGCGGCAACTGGCTGATGCCGAACACCACCACGCGGCGCGCCAGCGGCGCGGCCGGCGCCTCGCCGGACTGCAGCGCGGCCAGCACCCTGCCCTGCAGGCGCGCGCGCGTGGCGCCGCGCTGGTCCTCGTCCAACTCGGCCAGCACGGCGCGCCACAGGCGCGGCTGCCACTGCTGGCCTTCGGGCACCGGGACGTCCGCCACACCAGGGCGCAAGGGCATGGGCAGCACGTCATGCCCGGCCTCCCAGGCGTCCAGCCAGTCGGCGCGGTAGATCTGGTATTGGTCGAAAAGGTCGGCCAGGCGCTGGGCCAATTGCAGCAGCCGCTCGGGCTCGCCGGGGCGCAGAAAGCCTGCAATGGGGGCGAAGGCCGGGTCATGAAGGCACTGCGGCAGCAGGCGCATGAGCCGCCAGGTCATGGGTGTCTTGTCCAGCGGCGATTCGCGCGGCACGGCCTGGCGGCCCAGCACCTGGCGGTAGCTGCGCCACACAAAGCGCGCGGGCAGTTCCACGCGCGCGGCGGCGCACACGCCCAGCTGCTCGGCCATGCGCATCTTGAACCACTCGGCCATGCCGTTGCTCTGCACCAGCACCACCTCGGGCTCCAGCACATCCAGCGGGTGCGCAGCCAGCCATGCCAGCACCGTGTCGGCCAGCACCTCCGTCTGATTCCCGTGCAGGGCGATCAAGCCCGGCTGCCAATGCGATGCCACCTCTGCGCCCCCGTGCTCCAAGCCATGCGAGCAGTGAGCTTAACGCGGGCAGGGCCTGCCTGCAGGCTGTTTACCAGTGCAGGTAGAACATGGCCTTGGCCAGCAGCACGATGGCCAGCACGTGGCAGAACACGCTCAGGTGCAGGCGGTGCGAGCGGCGCCCGCCCAGCACACCGCGCCGGCGCCACCACATGGCCGCCAGGAAATGCCCGAACACGCTGAGCGCCAGCACGATCTTGAGCGCCAGCAGCAGGCCGAAGCTGCCGGCCAGCGGAGCGGCAAAGGCGGCAGCCAATGTCGCGCGGTGCTGCCAGGCCAGTCCCAGCCCCGCGCCGTACAGCACCATCAGCACCCAGGGCATGACGGCGACCGCGCGGTCGCCCAGCGCCTGCTCGGTGGCGCGCGCCACGGCAGCGGGCAGGTGGCGGCGCGCCCCGGCCAGCAGCACGACTTCGAAGAACACCGTGCCTGCAAAGGCAATGGCCGCCAGCAGGTGCAGGGTCAGCAGCAGTCCGTAGCTCATGCGCGGCTCCTGTGCGGCAACGGCAGGGACAGCGGCAGGGATGCGGGAGCCGGCAGCAGATCGGCCAGCGTGAAGCCGTCCAGATGGGCCATGAAGCTGTCCAGCGCCCCGCCCAGCACGCCGGCCAGCCGGCAGTCCTGCGCAAGCGTGCAGGCAGGTGGGCTGGTGCCCGTGAAGCATTCGACGATGGCAAGGTCCGGCTCCATGCCGCGCACCACGTCGCCCAGGCCGATGTCGGCCGGCGCATGGGCCAGGCGCATGCCGCCGCCCTTGCCGCGCACGGTGACGATCCAGCCGCGCAGCGCCAACTGGTGCGTGACCTTCATGAGGTGGGCTTCGGAGATGGCATGGGCCTGGGCGATCTCGGCAATCGTGCACAGCCGCCCGGGGTGGCGCGCCACATGCATGAGCAGGCGCAGCGCGTAGTCGGTCATCAGGGTCAGGCGCATGGCAGGCCTCCGCTCATGCCTGCCGGTCGGCACGCGGGCGCACCAGCAGCGGGGCGAAACGCCACAGGTACAGCGCAAAGGCCAATACCCAGGCAGCGGCCGAGGCATGCAGCGCCGCCAGCGACAGCGCCGTGGGCAGCAGGGCCGCCAGGCGCAGCACGGCAGCGGCAATGACCAGGGCATAGGCGGCGACCATGCTGCGGTCGGTGCGCAGCGGCAGGCCCAAGTGGCCCATCGACGTCCGTGTGCACATGCCGATGATGAGCAGGGCAAAGCCGCCCGCACCGATCACATGCACGGGCCAGGCGGGGCGCAGCACCCATCCGGCCGCATGCGCGCCGGCCACCAGCAGGCCCACACCCAGCGCCGCGTGACCCAGGTAGAGAATCCACAGCAGCGGCACGCGGCGCACGGCCTGGGGCCTCCAGGCCAGCACCTGCCACAGGGCGATCAGGCCCGCCACGGCCAGGCCGGCCGCCATGCCAGGCATCCAGCCCGCCAGCAGGCAGGCGATGGCCACCACGCCCGCGCCCAGCTGCCACGGGCCGCTGGCCGCGTGCATGGGAATCTGCAGGCCGGCGACGGCGCGCATGGCAAAGAAGGGAATCACGCGCCGCGCGATCAGCAGCGCAATCACGGCCATGCACAGCAGGCCTGCGTTGAAGCGCTGCATGAGCGCGCCGTAGTCGCCCTGCCAGATGGACCACAGGTACAGCGCGTCGGCCGTGCCCAGGCCGGCCAGCAGCAGGGGCAGCCCGTAGTTGCGCCGGCTGCGCGCGGCATGGATGGCGCGGCCCAGCGCCAGCGCGGCCCAGGCAAAGAAGGCGGTCTCGCACAGCGCAGCCACGGCAAAGGCCTGCGGCCCGGGCAGCAGAAAGCCCGCACGGGCGATCAGCCACAGCAGGCACAGCGCGCCCAGCGCCCGGCCCTGCAGCGGATTGCGTCCCGTCCAGTTGCTGCCCGCCGTGAACAGAAAGCCTACGGCGATGGTGGCCACGAAGGCCCACAGCATCTCGTGCGCATGCCAGAACACGCCGGGCATGCGACCGGTGATCCTCTGCGGCGCATGGACCCACAGCGCCACCGACAGCGCGGCCCAGAGGCAGCCCAGCAGGTACAGCGGCCGAAATCCCAATTCGAGGAATGCCTTCCATTGCGGCGCCGGCTCCCGGGTTCTCAGGGGTTCCTCCAGCTCCATCCATTGCGCCATGATGTGCACTCCTTCCGGCCCGCTGCGCCTGCATAAGATGCATCCAGCGTACATCTTCAAGTGCACAGGCGAGGCGGCGGCGCAACCACCTTCTGATCCACATCAAGCAGGAGCCAAGCATGGCACTCGAACACGCAAAGCCACTGGAGGTCATCGCCCTGCACGCCCGCGACGGCATGCCCATCAGCACCAGCCTGATCCGAACGCCGAAGCTGCAACTGCTGCGCCTGGTGCTGCCACCGGGCCATGCCCTGCCCAGCCATCAGGTCCCCGGCGAAGCCACCATCCACTGCCTGGCGGGCGAGGCCGGCATTGCCACGCGCCTGGCAAGCCTGCGGCTGGTGGCCGGCTCGGTGGTGCTGGTGCCTGCCGGCGAGCTGCACGATGTGCACGCGCGCGGCGACCAGGGCTGCGTGCTGTTGGTGACGATTGCGGGCGCGAACGACTGAAGGCGGCCGCAGCCGGCGCACAGGCAGGATCACGCATTGCCTGAGGCACAAAGAAAAACGGACCGCTTCTTGCGAAGCAGTCCGTAATTTTTTACTGAATTTGGTGGCCTGGGACGGAATCGAACCGCCGACACAAGGATTTTCAATCCTCTGCTCTACCGACTGAGCTACCGGGCCGAGAACTAGATTATATGCAGGATTTTTTGACCCAAAAACGAAAAAGCCAAAATTCCTTCAAAAAGTCTACCCGCGCTTGTTGCGGCCCAGGTCCACGCCCAGCTGGCGCAGCTTGCGGTACAGGTGGGTGCGCTCCAGGCCGGTCTTCTCGGCCACGCGTGTCATGGAGCCGCCTTCGCGTGCCAGGTGGAATTCGAAATAGGCCTTCTCGAAGCCGTCGCGCGCCTCGCGCAGCGGGCGGTCCAGATCGAAACCCTGGTGTGCATGCGGCACGTTGTTGTCCACCGGCACGCGGCTGGCCGCAGGCGTGACCACGGCCGCAGTGTCCGGCTCGACCACCGCCACGGGCGCTGCAGCCGGTGCCTGGCTGGCGGCGTTGCGCGCCAGGCCCTGCTCCACGGCCTTGAGCAGCTTTTGCATGGTGATGGGTTTTTCGAGGAAGGACAGCGCGCCGATGCGCGTGGCCTCCACGGCCGTCTCGATGGTGGCGTGGCCGCTCATCATGATCACGGGCATGGTCAGCAGACCTGCCGAGGCCCATTCCTTGAGCAGCGATACGCCATCGGTGTCGGGCATCCAGATGTCGAGAAGCACGAGGTCGTAGGTGTTGGAGGCGCGCGCCGAGCGTGCCTGACCGGCGTTCTCGGCCACGTCCACACTATGACCTTCGTCGTTGAGGATTTCCGACAACAAATCCCGGATCCCCAGTTCGTCGTCGACCACCAGTATGTTTGCCATGTGTCTTAAGCCTATGTGCTGAGGCGCGGGGGGCGTCAGGCCTATCCCGTACGCTCAGGCGCAAATGATAGCGACACTTGCGCACCTTGAATCACCCCGTCGTCTTCCCTGTTGCCCAGGTCGATGCGGGCGCCATGCTCGTCTGCGATTTTCTTGACCACGGCCAGGCCCAGGCCGGTGCCTCGCACCTTGGTCGTGACGTAGGGCTCGAAGGCCCGTTGAAGGATGTTGGCGGCGAAGCCCGTGCCGCTGTCACTGATGCTCAGGCGCACGCGACGCGCGGACTCGTTCCAGCGCGTCTCTATGGTCACGGGGCCGGGGGGCTGGCCGCTTTCCTGCGCGCGCTGGGCCGTGGCGTCCTGGGCATTCTGCAAAAGATTGTGAATGACCTGCCGCAGCTGCTGGCCATCGCCGGAAATCGGCGGGCATTGCGGGTCCAGCACGCAGTCCACGCGCACTTCGGCGTTCTCTTCCCCATACAGCTGGAGCACATCGGTGACCAGCGCGTTGAGGTCCAGCGACTGCAGGTTGGCGGCGGGAAGGCGCGCGTAGTCGCGGAATTCATCGACCAGGCGCTTCATGGCGCCGACCTGATCGACGATGGTCTTGACGGACTTGGCCAGCAGCGCCTGCTCTGCAGGCTGCAGCTTGTCGGTCAGCCGCATGGCCATGCGCTCGGCCGACAGCTGGATGGGCGTGAGCGGGTTCTTGATCTCGTGGGCCACGCGGCGCGCCACCTCGCCCCAGGCCTGGGCACGCTGGGCCGAGACGATTTCCGAGATGTCGTCGAAGACCAGCAGGCGCTGCGCATCGGGCAGTTCCGCACCACGCATGACCAGGGTGGTGGTGTGCTGGATGACGCCGCCATCGGTGGAGGCATGCAGCTCATGCACCAGTTGCCAGCGATCGCGCCCCTGCTCGCCCAGGAAGAGCGCGAACTGCTCCTGCACGACTTCGCCGAACTGCTCCAGCCCCGGCACCTGGGACAGCAGCCGGCCTTCATGGACGGCCATGGGCGCGCGCAATATGCGCGTGGCGCCGGGATTGCTCAGCACGATGGCGCCCCGCGCATCCAGCACGATGACGCCCGAGGTGAGGTTGTCGAGGATGGTCTGCAGGTTGCCGCGTGCGGCATCGAGCTGGCCCATGCTGCGGTTGGCTTCGGCACGGGCGTCGGCCAGTTGCTGGGTCATGAGCGCAAAGGAGCGCGTGAGCCCGCCGATCTCGTCGCGCGTCTGCAGCGCCGGCTTGGGCCGCAGGTCGCCGCGCGCCACGTCGCGCATGCCCTGGGCCAGCAGCAGCAGCGGCCGGGCCAGCTGGTTGCCCAGCACGATGGCCAGCACCACGGCGCCGAAGACGGCCAGGAACAGGCTGAGCGTGAGCGTGCCTATGTACATGCGCTGCAGGCCACCGCGTGCCAGCGCGCGCTCCTGGTATTCGCGGTTGGCTGCCTGCACGGCCAGGGCATTGGTCACCAGGGCCTGCGGCAGTGCAATGGTGGCTTGCAGGTAGCGCGGCTCGGTCAGCAGGCCCACACTGGGGTTGGGCACCAGGGCCAGTGTGCGGACCTGGGCGCCGGGCGCGGTGGCGCCGGGCTGGGCCATGCCGTCGTCGTCCAGGCCTTCGATGCTGGCCACGGCGCGCTGCTCGCGCAGCGAGCGCAGCATTTGCGCGCTGGGGCGTTCAGGCTGCAGGTTGAAGCGCGACTGGCCCACGCTGGCGATGGCGCGCAGGCCCGCAAGGTCGCCGCCGCGGGTGGTCTGCGTCGGGCCCATGACGGCAAGCTCCGATGCACTCCACAGCACGACATCGGTGGCACCCAACTGGTCGCGCACGCGCTCCAGGATCAGCGCGGCGCCGGCATCGGAGGCCTGGGACAGCTGGGCGCCTGCGGTGCGCGTGTTGTTGGCCATGTCATTGGCCACGGTCTCCAGCGTGGCACTGGCCAGGCTCACGCCGGCCGACAGCGCGCCCTCGACCTGCACATCGAACCAGCTTTCGATGGACCGCGAGACGAACTGGTAGGAGACGATGTAGATCAGCAGGCCCGGCACCAGGCCCACCAGCGTGAAGATGCCGGCCAGCTTGAGCAGCAGGCGGCTGCCGAAGCGACCGCGCTGTAGCCGGATGGCCAGGCGGATGCCGCCCCAGGCCAGGATGGCCAGCAGCAGGCCGGCCACGACCACGTTGGCGGCGAACAGCCAGTTGTAGTTGCGCTCGTAGTCCAGGCGGTTGTTGGTGGCCAGGGTGAGCAGGAACAGCAGCAGCACGCCGACCAAGCCCATGAGGCCGGCGCCCACGCCCACGGCCCAGCGCGTGCCGCGCGACAGGCCGGCCGAGGCCGGCAGGGCCACGCGTTCGTCGCCGGCTGAGGCCCTGCTCATGGCGCGTCTTCCAGCATCTGGGTGCGCGACAGCTGCAGGTTCCAGCCCGAGCGGCCCAGCGCGCCGATCTGCAGCGGCCTGGGCAGCTGGGACAGGTCGATGCGAAAGCGCAGTTGCACCGATACGCCCGATTGCGTGGGCGCCGTGTCCATGATCTTCCAGCGCGAGATGCGCTGCATGGAGGCCAGCGCATCGTCCAGGCTTTCGAAGGTCTGGCCCAGCGCCAACCCCAGGCCGCTGCTGGAGAACGGAGTGCTGGAGACGTGCAGGCGCCAGCGGCGCGTCAGCGGCTGGTGGCTGAGGCGGTAGTGGCGGCTGGCGGTGGCCAGTTGCTGATCGGACCAGTACCAGCGCTCGCGCTGGATCTGGGCATCGGCCACGAAGTACATGGGGATGCCCTGGCGCAGCGCATCGTCGATCTGGTAGGGCAGCTCGAAATGGAGGTTGGCCGACAGCAGCAGGCCGTCGTCGGAGCGATCGAGCTGCATGGGGCCGATCTCGGCCGTCAGGGCTTCGGCCCTGGCCTGCAGGCCCAGGCCCGCCAGCACGCCGGCCAGCAAAAGCGCCCCGGCCAGCCGCGCCAGCAGGCGCAGCCAGGCTGGCGACCAGGCCCGTTGGGGGGGGTCAGCGCGTCTTTTGCAGCAAGGCGTAGAAGAAACCGTCGTGGTCACCCAAAGCATTGTCAGCCAGCATGCCGGCTTTGTCGGCTTTGCCCGGGATTAAATGCCCCGGTGCCGCCAGGGTTCGCGCCTCACTGTTGCGTGTAACAAACGCTTGAACCTGTGCCTCGCCCTCTTCCCTGAAGACCGAGCAGGTGCAGTAGAGCAGGCGCCCACCGGGCTGCAGCAGGGGCCACAGGGTGTCGAGCAGGCGCGCCTGGATCTCGGCCAGCTGGCGCACATCGCTTTCGCGGCGCAGCCAGCGCACGTCGGGCTGGCGCCGCACGATGCCCGAGGCCGTGCAGGGTGCGTCCAGCAAGATGGCGTCGAACCGCTGGCCGCCGCATTGCGCATCGAACCACTGGTCGGGCCGGGATGCATCGGCCACCACCACGCGGGCCTGCAGGCGCAGCCGCCCCAGCGTGTCCGCGATGCGCGCGGCGCGCTCGGCATCTATCTCCAGCGCCGTGACCTCCAGGGTCTGCGGGGCTGCGTACTCCAGCAGGTGGGCCGTCTTGCCGCCCGGGGCGGCGCAGGCATCGAGCACGCGCAGCGCGCGGCCGGCGGGCTGCTCCAGCCCCTGCAGCAGCAGCGGCGCGGCCAGTTGCGCGGCCGCATCCTGCACCGAGGCCAGGCCTTCGTCGAAGCCCGGCAGGGATTGCACCGGCAGGGCCTGCTGCAGTTGCAGGCCGCTGTCGGCCACGGCCAGGGAAGGCACGTCCATGGCCTGCAGCGCTGCCTGGTAGGACTGGCGGTCCGTTTGTTGGCGGTTGACGCGCAGCGTCATCGGCGGCTGTTCATTGTTGGCCTGCAGGATGGCTTGCCAATGATCGGGATGGTCCTTGCGCAGGCGGGCGATCCACCAGGCCGGGTGGTTCCAGACGGCCTGCGGCTGGTCGTCGGTGGCGGCGACCAGGGCATCGCGCTCGCGCAGGAAGCGGCGCAGGCAGGCATTGATGAAGCCGGACTGGGCGCGCGTCGGCCCCTGCTTGGCAGCCTCCACCGTCTGGTTGACCAGGGTGAATGGTGGGTACGGTGCCCGGGACTCATCCCAGGCCAAGGCCAGGGCCGTGTTCAGCAATGCGCTGACGCGCGGCGGCGGGTTGCGCGAGGCCAGCTGCTTTTGCAGCGCCTGGGCACGGCCCAACTGGCGCAGCACCTGGAACAGCAGCGCCTGGACGCCGGGGCGCAGCGGCTGCGCCACGCGCGCCAGCACGCTGCGGCTGGACTGGCCTTCAAGCACGGACTGCAGGCATTGGGCGACGGCGTCGAGCTGCTGCCAAAGAGGAGGTGCGGCCGGTGCGGCATGCGCCTGCGAGGGCGCCGCAGCGCGGCGCGGGGAAGAATGCGTGCGTTGGTTCATGTTCCACTTTCCTGTGCCTTGCTGGCGACAGGCTCGACCAGCAGGCTGCGCACCGGGCGAAAGCCCAGCAGCCAGGCCAGCAGCCTGGCCGGATATTGCGCAATGGCGGCGTTGTAGCGCTCGGCCGCGGCGTTGAATTGCTGCAGTCCCAGGCGGTTGCGCACCTGGTGCTCGGTCCAGCGCTGCTGCCAGGGCTGCAGCGGATCGGGGTCCGGCGATGGGGCATCTGATGGCGCAGCGCCAGTGCCAGCGGCGCCGGCGCCGGTGTCAACGGCGACCTTGGTCATGGCCTGCCAGGCCACGTCCAGCGCCGAACAGGCGTGCTCCAGCGAGGCCAGCGCGGTCTCGCGCAGCGGCCGGCCACGGGCATCGACCAGGGCCGCCTGCAGCTGTGCGGCGGTCTGGTGCAGTGCGGCCTGGGCATGCACAAGGGCGGGGCTTTGGCCTTCAGCCTTGGGCTGGGCCTCGAAGGCCTGCAGCATGGCATGCCACTGGCCCAGGTGCGCATCGAGCGCTCCGAACTGCTGCACGCAGCCGCTGCGCAGCCGGGCCAGCCGGTTGTATGCGCCAACGGCCCAGAACACCAGCAGTGCCAGCAGCATCCATTCAAGAGACAAGGACCACATCGTCTGCAATGGCCCGGCCGGAAGCTGTTCCGGCCGAACTCTGGTTATTCCCAAAGAAAAACGCTCCCGCCTGCGCAGGGCAGGCCGGGAGCGTCACATCATCAAGCACTTGCGCCATGCACTGCTCTAGGAGACAGCATGTCCCAACAAGGGGGACGCCGAGCAAGGGCCGCCCCGCAGCGAGGGCGTCGTCCCCCTCCCGCGTAGCGAGAGAGGGGGAAGCGGCACAGCCGCTCAGGGGGTGACACCGCCTATCAGTCAGCGGAAGCGTCACCGGCGACGGCAGCCACGCCAGCGTCGTCGTCAGCCATCACACCGGCCAGTTCGGCCGCTTCGGCGTCGGCGATGGCGCGGCGCTCTGCGTCGTCCATGGCGTCCTTGGCCTTGCGTGCCTGGTGGTAGGCCAGACCCGTACCAGCGGGGATCAGGCGACCCACGATGACGTTTTCCTTCAGGCCACGCAGCTCGTCGCGCTTGCCCATGATGGCAGCCTCGGTGAGCACGCGGGTCGTTTCCTGGAACGACGCGGCGGAGATGAAGGAGTCGGTCGACAGCGAAGCCTTGGTAATACCCAGCAGCACGTTGGAGTACGTGGCGGGGATCTTGCCTTCGCGCTGCAGGGCCTCGTTGGTATTGAGGATTTCCGAACGCTCGACCTGCTCGCCAGCGATGTAGGTCGAATCGCCGGTGTTCTCGACCACGACGCGGCGCAGCATCTGGCGAACGATCACCTCGATGTGCTTGTCATTGATCTTCACACCCTGCAGACGGTAGACGTCCTGCACTTCATCAACGATGTAGCGCGACAGCTCCTCGATGCCCAGCAGGCGCAGGATGTCCTGCGGATCGGCGGGACCGTCGACGATGGACTCGCCCTTGTTGACCACCTGGCCTTCGTGCACCAGGATGTTCTTTTCCTTGGGCACGAGCTCTTCCCAGACCTTGCCATCCAGATCGGTGATCTGCATGCGCACCTTGCCCTTGGTTTCCTTGCCGAAGGAGATGGTGCCGGTCATCTCGGCCAGCGTGCCCTTGTCCTTGGGCGTACGGGCTTCAAACAGCTCGGCCACACGGGGCAGACCGCCGGTAATGTCGCGGGTCTTCTGGCCTTCGACAGGGATACGGGCCAGCACTTCGCCGGGGCCCACGTCCTGGCCGTCACGCACCTGGATCAGAGCGCCGACCTGGAAGCCGATCGTCACCGAGTGGTCGGTGCCGGGGATCTTGACTTCCTGGTTGTTGGCATCGATCAGCTTGACCTGAGGACGCACGACCTTGGCAGAGCCACGGCGCTTGGGATCGATCACCACCAGCGTGGACAGGCCGGTCACTTCGTCGACCTGCTTGGCCACGGTCAGGCCCTCTTCCACATTCTCGAAGCGCACCTGGCCGGCGTACTCGGTAATGATGGGTCGGGTCAGCGGATCCCAGTTGGCCAGGATCAGACCGGCCTTGACCTGCTGGTCGGGCCTGACGGTCAGCACGGCACCGTAAGGCACCTTGTGGCGCTCACGCTCGCGGCCGTTGTCGCTGATGACGATTTCGCCCGAACGCGAAATCACGACCAGCTCACCCTTGGTGTTGCTGACGTAACGCATCGTGCTGTTGAAGCTGATGGCGCCGTTGGACTTGGCTTCCACGCTCGATGCGATGGCAGCGCGCGAAGCGGCACCACCGATGTGGAAGGTACGCATGGTCAGCTGCGTGCCGGGCTCGCCGATGGACTGTGCGGCGATCACACCCACGGCTTCGCCGAGGTTGATCTGGCCGCCGCGGCCCAGGTCGCGGCCGTAGCACTTGGCGCACAGGCCGTAGCGGGTTTCGCAGTTCAGCGCGGTGCGGACCTTGATTTCGTCCACGCCTTGCAACTCGAGTTCATCGATCCCGTCTTCGTTGAGCAGCGTGCCTGCGGGCAGCAGGACGGCCAGCGTCTCGGGGTGCACGACGTCCTCGGCCGTGGTACGGCCCAGCACGCGGTCACGCAGCGATTCGATCACTTCACCGCCTTCGACGATGGCGCGCATCAGTGCGCCATTGGTCGTGCCGCAATCGTCCTCGTTGACCACCAGATCCTGCGTCACGTCCACCAGACGACGCGTCAGGTAGCCGGAGTTGGCCGTCTTCAACGCCGTGTCGGCCAGACCCTTTCGGGCGCCGTGGGTGGAGATAAAGTACTGCAGAACGTTCAGGCCTTCACGGAAGTTCGCCGTAATGGGCGTCTCGATGATGGAGCCGTCAGGCTTGGCCATCAGGCCACGCATGCCGGCCAGCTGGCGGATCTGCGCGGCCGAGCCGCGGGCGCCGGAGTCGGCCATCATGTAAATGGCGTTGAACGATTCCTGCTCGACTTCGTTGCCGTGGCGGTCGATGACCTTTTCCTTGGCAAGCTGGGCCATCATGACCTTGGAGACTTCGTCGCCGGCCTTGCCCCAGATGTCCACCACCTTGTTGTAGCGCTCGCCAGCGGTCACGAGACCGGAGACGTACTGCTGTTCGATCTCCTTCACCTCGGCTTCGGCACGGCCGATGATCTCGGCCTTTTGCGGCGGCACCAGCATGTCGCCGATGGCGATCGAGATACCGGCGTGCGTGGACAGGCGGAAGCCGTTTTGCAGCAGCTTGTCGGCAAACACCACCGTGGCCTTGAGACCGCACTTGCGGAACGAGGCGTTGATGAGCTTGGAGATTTCCTTCTTCTTGAGCGCCTTGTTCATGTGGCTGAACGGCAGGCCCTTGGGAAGGATCTCGGACATCAGGGCGCGGCCCACGGTGGTTTCCACCAGGCTGGTCGAAGGCTCGAACTCGCCAGAGTCCTTGTTCTTGGTCCACTCGGTCAGACGCACGCTGATCTTGGCGGCCAGTTCGACCTGGTCGGAGTCCAGCGCGCGCTGCACTTCACCGATGTCGGCGAAGATCATGCCTTCGCCCTTGCCGTTGATGCGCTCGCGCGTTGCGTGGTACAGACCCAGCACCACGTCCTGCGAAGGAACGATGGAGGGCTCGCCCGATGCGGGGAACAGCACGTTGTTGGAGGCCAGCATCAGCGTGCGGGCTTCCATCTGTGCTTCTACCGACAGCGGAACGTGGACAGCCATCTGGTCACCGTCGAAGTCGGCGTTGAAGGCCGCGCAGACGAGCGGGTGCAGCTGGATGGCCTTGCCTTCGATCAGGATGGGTTCGAAGGCCTGGATGCCCAGTCGGTGCAGCGTGGGAGCACGGTTCAGCATGACCGGGTGCTCCTTGATGACCTCTTCGAGGATGTCCCACACCACGGGCGTGCCGGATTCGACTTCCTTCTTCGCCGCCTTGATGGTGGTGGCGATGCCGCGCTGCTCGAGCTGCGCGAAGATGAAGGGCTTGAACAGTTCCAGCGCCATCAGCTTGGGCAGACCGCACTGGTGCAGCTTGAGGTACGGACCCACCGTGATCACGGAACGGCCCGAATAGTCCACGCGCTTGCCCAGCAAGTTCTGGCGGAAACGACCGCTCTTGCCCTTGATCATGTCGGCCAGCGACTTCAGGGCACGCTTGTTGGCGCCCGTCATGGCCTTGCCACGGCGGCCGTTGTCCAGCAGCGAGTCCACTGCTTCCTGCAGCATGCGCTTTTCGTTGCGCGCGATGATTTCCGGAGCCTTCAGCTCCAGCAGGCGGCGCAGACGCGAGTTGCGGTTGATGACGCGGCGATACAGGTCGTTCAGGTCGGACGTTGCGAAGCGGCCGCCGTCCAGCGGCACCAGCGGACGCAGGTCCGGGGGCAGCACGGGCAGCACTTCCATGACCATCCAGCCCGGCTTGATGCCGGACTTCTTGAACGCTTCCAGCAGCTTCAGGCGCTTGGCGTTCTTCTTGACCTTGACTTCGGAGCCGGTCAGATCGCCGCGCAGACGCTCGGTCTCGACATCGATGTCGATGCCTTCGAGCAGGTCCTTGATGCCTTCGGCGCCCATCTTGGCTTCGAACTCGTCACCGTATTCGGTGCGCTTGGCCTCGTAGTCGTCCTCGGTCATGATGCTGAACTTCTTCAGCGGGGTCATGCCGGGGTCGGTCACCACGTAGGCTTCGAAGTACAGCACGCGCTCGATGTCGCGCAGCGTCATGTCGAGCACCAGGCCCAGACGCGACGGCAGCGACTTCAGGAACCAGATGTGGGCGCAGGGCGCAGCCAGGTCGATGTGGCCCATGCGCTCGCGGCGCACCTTGGTCTGGGTCACTTCGACACCGCACTTCTCGCAGATCACACCGCGGTGCTTGAGGCGCTTGTACTTGCCGCACAGGCACTCGTAGTCCTTGATGGGGCCAAAGATCTTGGCGCAGAACAGACCATCGCGCTCGGGCTTGAACGTGCGGTAGTTGATGGTCTCGGGCTTCTTCACCTCGCCGAAGGACCAGGAACGGATCTTCTCGGGAGAAGCCAGACCGATCTTGATGGCATCGAAATGCTCATCAGGCGTGAATTGCTTGAACAGGTCGAGTAGAGATTTCATAAGACTCTTTCCCTTTTCAATATTTAAGAACGCTCAAGCTCGATGTCGAGGCCCAGGGAGCGGATTTCCTTGACCAGCACGTTGAACGACTCGGGCATGCCTGCCTCGATGGCGTGCTCGCCCTTGACGATGGATTCGTACACCTTGGTACGGCCCACCACGTCGTCGGACTTCACGGTCAGCATTTCCTGCAGCACATAGGCGGCGCCGTAAGCTTCCAGCGCCCACACTTCCATTTCCCCGAAACGCTGGCCACCGAACTGGGCCTTGCCGCCCAGCGGCTGCTGCGTCACCAGAGAGTACGGACCCGTGGAGCGGGCGTGCATCTTGTCGTCGACCAAGTGGTGCAGCTTCAGGTAGTGCATGTAGCCGATGGTGGTCGGACGCTCGAAGCGGTCGCCGGTGCGGCCGTCATACAGGTAGGCCTGCGTGCGCGACTCCGTCAGTCCCTTGCGCTGGGCCAGTTCCTCCGGATATGCCAGATGCAGCATGTCCTGGATTTCCTGCTCGGACGCACCGTCGAACACCGGCGTGGCAAACGGCACGCCCGTGGTCAGCGCCTGCGCCATGGACACGATCTCCTTGTCGTCGAGCTGCGTCAGGTCTTCCTTGCGGCCGCGCGAGTTGTAGATCTCTTCCATGAAGGTGCGGATCTCGGCGGCGCGGGCTTCCTGCTGCAGCATGTCGCCGATGCGCTGGCCCAGGCCCTTGCCGGCCCAGCCCAGATGCACTTCCAGCACCTGGCCGATGTTCATACGCGAAGGCACGCCCAGCGGGTTCAGCACGATGTCGGCAGTGGAGCCGTCGGCCATGTAGGGCATGTCCTCGACCGGAACGATCTTGGAGACCACACCCTTGTTGCCGTGGCGGCCGGCCATCTTGTCACCGGGTTGCAGGCGGCGCTTGACGGCCAGGTAGACCTTGACCATCTTGAGCACGCCAGCGGGCAGCTCGTCGCCCTGGGTGAGCTTCTTGCGCTTTTCTTCAAAAGCCAGGTCGAAGCTGTGGCGCGTCTGCTCCAGCGAGTTCTTGATGGACTCGAGCTGGGTGGCGACTTCGTCCTCTGCAGGACGGATGTCGAACCAGTGGAACTTCTCCACGCCATCCAGGTAGGCCTTGTCGATCTTGGCGCCCTTGGCCAGCTTTTGCGGGCCGCCGTTGGCCACGCGGCCATTGAGCAGCTTTTCGATACGGTCGAAGGCGTCGGCCTCGACGATGCGCAGCTGGTCGTTCAGGTCCAGGCGGTAGCGCTTGAGTTCATCGTCGATGATCTGCTGGGCGCGCTTGTCACGCTGGATGCCTTCACGGGTGAAGACCTGCACGTCGATCACGGTGCCTTGCGAGCCCTGGTCCACGCGCAGCGAGGTGTCCTTCACGTCGGAAGCCTTCTCGCCGAAGATGGCGCGCAGCAGCTTCTCTTCAGGCGTCAGCGTGGTCTCGCCCTTGGGCGTTACCTTGCCGACCAGCACATCGCCGGGCTGCACTTCCGCACCCACGTAGATGATGCCGGACTCGTCCAGGCGGTTGAGCTGCTGCTCGGACAGGTTCGGGATGTCGCGCGTGATTTCCTCGGCACCGAGCTTGGTGTCGCGGGCCATCACCACGAGTTCTTCGATGTGGATCGAGGTGTAGCGGTCTTCGGCCACCACGCGCTCGTTGATCAGGATCGAATCCTCGAAGTTGTAGCCGTTCCAGGGCATGAAGGCGATCAGCATGTTCTGACCGATGGCGATTTCGCCCAGGTCGGTCGATGCGCCGTCGGCCACCACGTCACCCTTGGCCAGCTTGTCGCCACGCTTGACGATGGGACGCTGGTGGATGTTGGTGTTCTGGTTGGAACGCTGGTACTTGATGAGGTTGTAGATGTCCACGCCGACTTCGCCGGCCACGGCTTCCGCATCGTTCACGCGGACCACGATGCGCGTTGCATCGACATAGTCCACGATACCGCCGCGGGTTGCCGTCACCACGGTGCCGGAGTCCACTGCCGCCACGCGCTCGATGCCCGTGCCCACCATGGGCTTTTCGGGACGCAGCACAGGCACGGCCTGACGCGACATGTTGGCGCCCATCAATGCGCGGTTCGCGTCATCGTGTTCCAGGAACGGAATCAGCGAGGCAGCCACCGACACGATCTGTGCGGGCGACACGTCCATGTACTGAACGCGCTCGGCCGACACCAGGGTCGAATCACCCTTTTCGCGTGCCGACACCAGGTCGCCGATCAGGCGGCCTTCGGCATCCAGGTCGGCATTGGCCTGGGCGATGATGTACTTGCCTTCCTCGATGGCCGACAGGTAGTCGATCTCCATCGTGACCTTGCCGTCGGCCACGCGACGGTACGGCGTCTCGATGAAGCCGTACTCGTTCAGGCGGGCGTACAGGGCCAGCGAGTTGATCAGGCCGATGTTCGGGCCTTCAGGCGTTTCGATAGGGCAGACGCGGCCGTAGTGGGTCACGTGCACGTCGCGCACTTCGAAGCCTGCACGCTCGCGGGTCAGACCGCCCGGGCCCAGGGCCGAGACGCGACGCTTGTGCGTGATTTCGGCCAGAGGGTTGGTCTGGTCCATGAACTGCGACAGCTGCGACGCACCGAAGAATTCCTTCAGGGCGGCCGAAATCGGCTTGCTGTTGATCAGGTCATGGGGCATCAGCGGCTCTTGCTCGGCCTGGCCCAGACGCTCCTTCACAGCCTTCTCGATACGTGCCAGGCCCGTGCGGTACTGGTTTTCGGCCAGTTCGCCCACGCAACGCACGCGGCGGTTGCCCAGGTGGTCGATATCGTCGACTTCGCCCTTGCCGTTGCGCAGATCCACCAGGATCTTGACCACGGCCAGGATGTCCTCGTTGGACAGCACCATGGGGCCGGTGGCGCCATCGCGGCCGACCTTGGCGTTGAACTTCATCCGGCCCACGCGCGAAAGGTCGTAGGTGTCGGGGTTGTAGAACAGGCGCTGGAACAGAGCCTGCACGGCGTCTTCGGTCGGCGGCTCGCCGGGGCGCATCATGCGGTAGATGGCCACGCGTGCAGCGAACTCATCGACGGTTTCGTCGGTGCGCAGGGTCTGCGAGATGTAGGCGCCCTGGTCCAGCTCATTCGTGTAGATGCACTGCAGATCCTGGATGCCGGCGCTGCGCAGCTTCTTGAGCAGGGACTCGGTCAGCTCTTCATTGGCCTTGGCGATGATCTCGCCCGTGTCCGGATCGACGATGTTCTTGGCGACCACGCGGCCGATCAGGAAATCTTCGGGGACGCTGATGAACTTGGTGCCCGACTGCTCCAGCTCACGCGTGTGGCGAGCGGTGACGCGCTTGTCCTTGGCGACCACGACCTTGCCCGACTTGTCGGTGATGTCGAAGCGCGCGACTTCGCCGCGCAGGCGCTCGGAGACGAACTCCATCTGCGCGCCCGAATCCATGAGGCGGAAGTTGTCGTTGACGAAGAAGTTGGCCAGGATCGATTCCGGCGTCAGGCCGATGGCCTTCAGCAGAATGGACACGGGCATCTTGCGGCGACGGTCGACGCGGAAGAACAGCAGGTCCTTGGGGTCGAACTCGAAGTCCAGCCACGAGCCGCGGTAAGGAATGATGCGTGCCGAGAACAGCAGCTTGCCCGAGCTGTGGGTCTTGCCCTTGTCGTGCTCGAAGAACACGCCAGGCGAGCGGTGCAGCTGCGAGACGATGACACGCTCGGTGCCGTTGATGATGAACGAGCCCTTTTCGGTCATCAGGGGCACTTCGCCCATGTAGACCTCTTGCTCCTTGACTTCCTTGACCACCTTGGACTGCGAGGTCGAAGACTCACGGTCATAGATGATCAACTGGACCTTGGCGCGCACGGCGGAGGCGAACGTCAGACCACGGGTCTGGCACTCGCGCACATCGAAAGCAGGCTTGGCGAGGTTGTACTCGACGAACTTCATCTCCACAAAACCGTTGTGGGAGACGATGGGGAAGGCGGAGTTGAAGGCCGCTTGCAGGCCTTCGATGGTGCGTTTTTTGGGGGCTACATCTGACTGCAAGAATGCGGTATATGCATCTTTTTGCATCTGCAGCAGGTAAGGCACTTCGAGCACGCTGTCGCGGCTCCCGAAGCTTTTGCGGATTCGCTTGCGTTCGGTGTAAGAATAGGCCATGAGATCTCCGGGCAAAGACATGAGTCCTGGGTCTGCGACGACTGCCCCACATGGAAAGCTCCCTGCGGGCTTGGCGGTTGGCCACTACCAACCATGGCTGACGGCGATGCGTTGCACATCGCCCGAACCAAGGCATCTTCTGCTGTCGGGTTGTCAGAAGACACTAAAAAACAGACTGTGCTGACTGCTTTTTAGTGTGCTCTATGGATCAGCGCTCCACAAGCGCCAAAGGCTGGAGGCCCTTTTTCGGAGCCTCCAGCCCTTGAGGGGACTGAATTACTTCAGTTCAGCCTTGGCACCGGCTTCCACCAGCTTCTTCACAGCGGCTTCAGCGTCAGCCTTGGCAACGCCTTCCTTGACGTTCTTGGGAGCGCCGTCGACCAGGTCCTTGGCTTCCTTCAGACCCAGGCCGGTGATTTCACGCACGGCCTTGATGACGGAAACCTTGTTCGCGCCGGCTTCGGTCAGCACAACGTTGAACTCGGTCTTTTCTTCTGCAGCAGCAGCGCCGCCAGCAGCGCCGCCAGCAGCGGGAGCAGCCATAGCGGCAGCGCTCACGCCAAACTTCTCTTCAATGGCCTTCACCAGGTCATTGAGTTCCAGGACCGTCATGCCGTCGAGCGCGGTCAGAAATGCGTCTTTATCGAATGCCATTTTGATTTCCTAACAATATTGGTTAACTGCCGCGCGCTCAGGCTGCGACTGCTTCGGCTGCCGGTTCTTCGGCAGAGCCTTCGCTCTTCTTTGCCGCCAGGGCGCCCAGCACAACGGCCGTACGCGAGATAGGCGACATCAGCAAGCCACACAGTTGTGCCAGCAGAACTTCCTTCGAGGGGATGTTCGCCAGTTGCTTCACACCGTTCACGTCCAGGGCCTTGCCTGCAAACGCACCACCGCGGATCACCAGCTTGTCGTTGGTTTTCGCGAAGTCGGCCACCACCTTGGCGGCGGCCACTGCGTCTTCAGAGAAGCCATAGATCAGAGGGCCGGTCATCTGGTCGGCGACAACGTCAAACTGGCTGCCAGCCACAGCACGGCGGGCCAGCGTGTTCTTCAACACGCTCAGGCTCACACCCTTGCTGCGAGCATCAGAACGCAGTTTGGTCATGTCGGCGACCGTGATGCCGCGGTATTCCGCGATCACAAGCGTTTGAGCTTTTGCGGCGAGGCTGGTCACTTCATTGATGACCGCTTCTTTCTCACTGCGATTAAGACTCAAGGTCTACTCCTTCAAATGCGCACTCGGGGCAAGCCCCTCATGCGCGCTCTTGTTGCAGCGACCAACTGTTTTGGAAATGCATCCATCTGCAGCGGGATCGCCATCTGCGTTGGCCCCGGGGGTTTAAGTGCCGCAAGGCACACCAACGGTCTTGGATGACCCGGCGCATCGCTGCACCGGCCCACCACTGAGGCACCCCGAAAGGTGTCTCAAGATTTCTTGGCTATCAGGCCGAGATGGTTTGCGTGTCGACGCGAACGCCCACACCCATGGTCGACGAAACAGCGACCTTGCGCAGGTACAGGCCCTTGCTCGAAGCGGGCTTGGACTTGTTCAGCGCGTCGATCAGCGCAGCCAGGTTGCCTTGCAGCTTCTCGTTGTCGAACGAGCGGCGGCCGATGGTGGCGTGGATGATGCCGGCCTTGTCGACGCGATATTGCACCTGACCAGCCTTGGCGTTCTTCACAGCCGTGGCCACATCGGGAGTCACCGTGCCAACCTTGGGGTTGGGCATCAGGCCGCGCGGGCCCAGGATCTGGCCCAGCGTACCGACGACGCGCATGGCGTCGGGGGCAGCGATGACCACGTCGAAGGGCATGTCGCCAGCCTTCACGCGGGCAGCCAGGTCGTCCATGCCGACCACGTCGGCGCCGGCAGCCTTGGCTTCTTCAGCCTTGGCGCCTTGGGCGAACACAGCCACGCGGGCAATCTTGCCGGTGCCATGGGGCAGCACGACAGCGCCGCGAACCACTTGGTCAGACTTCTTGGCGTCCACGCCCAGTTGCACGGCCACGTCGATGGATTCATCGAACTTGGCGGTGGCAGCATCCTTCACCAGCGCAACTGCGTCAGCGAAAGCGTACAGCTTGGTGGACTCCACCTTGCCCTGGAGAGCCTTTTGCTTCTTGGTCAACTTGGCCATTTACACGCCCTCCACAATCACGCCCATCGAGCGAGCCGAACCAGCCAGCGTACGCACGGCGGCGTCCACGTCAGCAGCGTTCATGTCCTTCAGCTTGGTGTTGGCGATCTCTTCCAGCTGAGCGCGGGTGATCTTGCCGACCTTGTTCTTCAGGGGGTTGGAAGAACCCTTGTCCAGCTTGATGGCCTTCTTGATCAGCACAGTCGCCGGAGGCGTCTTGATGATGAAGGTGAAGCTCTTGTCCGCGAAGGCCGTGATGACCACGGGCAGGGGCAGTCCGGGCTCGACACCTTGGGTCTGGGCGTTGAACGCCTTGCAGAATTCCATGATGTTGAGGCCGCGCTGACCCAGCGCAGGACCGATCGGGGGAGAGGGATTGGCCTTACCAGCTGGCACTTGCAGCTTGATGAAGCCGACGATTTTCTTCGCCATTGAATGCTCCTTGCGGGTATAGCGCCGCCGGCCCAACCAACAACAGTTGCAGCCGGCAGCTCCCCGGGGGTTGAAAGACTCTTGTGAAAACGCTCTGCACCAAGCCTAAAAATGCAGAGCCAGAGATTGTAAGCGGTAACTCAGGTTTTTTCAACCTGGGCAAATTCAAGCTCGACTGGCGTGGAGCGACCGAAGATCATCACGGAGACGCGCAGACGGCTCTTCTCGTAGTTGACCTCTTCGACAGAGCCATTGAAGTCCGTGAACGGACCTTCCTTGACACGCACCAGCTCGCCGGGCATGAACTCGACCTTGTGGCGCGGCTTTTCCGTGCCTTCCTGCATCTGGCTGACGATCTTGCGCACTTCCTCTTCGGAAATGGGCGCAGGACGGTTCTTGGCACCGCCCACGAAACCCGTCACCTTGCTGGTGTGCTTGACCAAGTGCCAGGTGTCGTCGTCCATAACCATCTCGACGAACACGTAGCCAGGAAACAGACGGCGCTCGGTAGTGCGGCGCTGGCCATTCTTCATTTCCACCACTTCTTCAGTAGGGACAAGAATGCGACCGAACTTGGACTGCATGTCAGAGCGCGCGATGCGCTCGATGATGTTGCGCTCAACCGCCTTTTCCATGCCGGAGTAGGCATGGACGATGTACCAGCGCAGATCCGGATTGGCAGGCGCTGCCCCTCCGTCGTTCACACCCGTTTCGACAGCATCCATTACTTCCTCCAGCCCAAAATCAGGTCGTACAAGACCCACTCAAGCGTCTTGTCCGTGAACCACAGGAACAAGGCCATGATGACGACAAAGCCGAAGACGTACAAGGTCATCTGCATGGTTTCCTTGCGCGTCGGCCAGACGACCTTCTTGACTTCGCGCCAGGCATCCTGGGCAAAGCTCACGAAACGCTTTCCGGGCTCGGAAACAAGGAACGTGCCCGCAGCTGCAGCCAGGCCAACCAGCAGCACCAGCCACTGGATGATGGGCCCTTGCTTGCTCAGCAGATAGAAACCTGCGATCGCAGCAACGACTAAAGCCGCGACTGCGGCAAGCTTGGCTTTGTCAGCTCCGGAGCTGACCGTTTCAACCTGAGTAGTGGCCATAATCCATTTCTAATGCGCATCTTTTGCGCAACGCCAAGACACCGAAGCCCGCTTTGGGGCGGGCTCGTTGCGATTCCACCATCAGGTGGCAGGGGCAGTAGGAATCGAACCTACAACCTTCGGTTTTGGAGACCGACGCTCTGCCAATTGAGCTATACCCCTACGAATCAATTAGGCAATGATCTTGGCAACCACGCCAGCGCCCACGGTACGGCCACCTTCGCGGATAGCGAAGCGCAG
>NZ_JBQZGF010000021.1:0-35572 GCF_052692095.1 Delftia sp. NA_296.1
GACGGCTGCTATCGCTACCGTTCTGTCCAAGAAGTTCGGCGGCGAAGCCAAGGCTTACGACCAGATCGACGCAGCACCTGAAGAAAAGGCTCGCGGCATCACGATCAACACCGCCCACGTCGAGTACGAAACGGCCGGTCGCCACTACGCTCACGTTGACTGCCCCGGCCACGCCGACTACGTCAAGAACATGATCACCGGCGCTGCTCAAATGGACGGCGCCATCCTGGTGTGCTCGGCCGCTGACGGCCCCATGCCCCAGACCCGCGAGCACATCCTGCTGGCCCGTCAGGTGGGCGTGCCCTACATCATCGTGTTCCTGAACAAGTGCGACATGGTGGACGACGAAGAGCTGCTGGAACTGGTCGAAATGGAAGTGCGCGAGCTGCTTGCCAAGTACGACTTCCCCGGCGACGACACCCCCATCATCCGCGGCTCGGCCAAGCTGGCCCTGGAAGGCGACCAGTCCGACAAGGGCGAACCTGCCATCCTGCGCCTGGCTGAAGCACTGGACTCCTACATCCCCACGCCCGAGCGCGCTGTGGACGGTGCCTTCGCAATGCCCGTGGAAGACGTGTTCTCGATCTCTGGCCGTGGCACCGTGGTGACTGGCCGTATCGAGCGCGGCATCATCAAGGTCGGCGAAGAAATCGAAATCGTCGGTATCCGCGACACCCAGAAGACCATCGTCACCGGCGTGGAAATGTTCCGCAAGCTGCTGGACCAAGGTCAAGCTGGCGACAACGTGGGTCTGCTGCTGCGCGGCACCAAGCGTGAAGACGTGGAACGCGGCCAAGTGCTGTGCAAGCCCGGCTCCATCAAGCCCCACACCCACTTCACGGCTGAGGTGTACGTGCTGTCCAAGGACGAAGGTGGTCGCCACACTCCGTTCTTCAACAACTACCGTCCCCAGTTCTATTTCCGTACGACCGACGTGACCGGCTCCATCGAGCTGCCCGCCGACAAGGAAATGGTGATGCCTGGCGACAACGTGTCGATCACCGTCAAGCTGATCGCCCCCATCGCCATGGAAGAAGGTCTGCGCTTCGCTATCCGCGAAGGTGGCCGTACCGTGGGCGCTGGCGTGGTTGCAAAGATCATTGCGTAATTCTTGGAAAACTAGGAATACACAATGTCCAAGCAAAAAATCCGAATCCGCCTGAAGGCGTTTGACTACAAGCTGATCGACCAGTCGGCTGCTGAAATCGTTGACACTGCCAAGCGCACCGGCGCGATCGTCAAGGGCCCCGTGCCCCTGCCGACACGCATGAAGCGTTTCGACATCCTGCGCTCGCCGCACGTCAACAAGACCAGCCGCGACCAGTTCGAAATCCGCACTCACCAGCGCCTGATGGACATCGTTGACCCGACTGACAAGACGGTTGACGCTCTGATGAAGCTGGACCTGCCCGCAGGCGTGGACGTCGAGATCAAGCTGCAATAAGAACTTCACGGCCCCTTGCGGTGCCGTTGAAGGGCTTTGATTTAACGCGAACTTGCTTGAAAAGGCAGTTCGCGTTAAAATTTGGGGCTTCGCCTTTCTTGAGCGAAGTTTTATCAACCTTCTTTCGTGCGCAAGGCCTTGGACATCTGGGGCGGGAGCGCAACGCTGGGCCAATTGCAGTTTCAGCGGCGAAAGTTTTGGAGCAAACAAATGAGTCTGAGCAACTCCCTCGGGTTGCTGGGTCGCAAGGTGGGCATGATGCGTCTGTTCACCGATGACGGGGACGCAGTGCCCGTCACGGTGGTGGATGTGTCCAACAACCGTGTGACTCAGGTCAAAACCCAAGAGAACGATGGCTACGTGGCCCTGCAGGTCACTTTCGGTTCGCGCAAGGCATCTCGCGTGACCAAGCCAGAAGCCGGCCACCTCGCCAAGGCAGGTGTCGAAGCCGGTGAAGTGATGGGTGAATTCCGCGTGACCGAAGAAACCGCTGGCAAGTACGCCGCAGGCTCCGTCCTGCCCGTCGCCGAGCTGTTCTCGGTGGGCCAGAAGGTGGACGTGCAAGGCACTTCCATCGGTAAGGGCTTCGCCGGCACCATCAAGCGTCACAACTTCCGCTCGCAGCGCGCCTCGCACGGCAACAGCCGTTCGCACAATGTTCCCGGCTCCATCTCGATGGCCCAGGATCCAGGTCGCGTGTTCCCGGGCAAGAAGATGACCGGTCACATGGGCGATGAAACCATCACCACCCAAAATCTCGACGTGGTTCGCATTGACGAAGCACGCCAACTGCTCTTGATCAAGGGCGCTGTTCCGGGCTCCAAGGGTGGCTTCGTGACGGTGCGCCCCGCCATCAAGGCCAAAGCTTCCAAGGGAGCGAACTAATGCAGCTCGAACTCCTGAATGAACAAGGCCAGGCCGCATCCAAGTTCGATGCGCCCGAGACTGTTTTCGGTCGTGAATTCAACGAAGACCTCGTCCACCAGATCGTGATCGCCTACCGTGCCAACGCACGTCAGGGCACTCGCGCTCAGAAGGACCGCGAGCAGGTTCGTCACACGACTGCCAAGCCGTTCAAGCAAAAGGGCACCGGCCGTGCTCGTGCTGGTATGTCTTCCTCGCCTCTGTGGCGTGGCGGCGGCCGCATCTTCCCGAATCTGCCTGAAGAAAACTTCACGCAGAAGATCAACAAGAAGATGTACCGCGCCGGTATGGTTGCCATCCTGTCGCAGCTGGCCCGCGAAGGCCGTCTGGCCGTGGTGGACTCGCTGAAGCTCGAAAGCCCCAAGACCAAGGTGCTGGCCGACAAGTTCAAGGCCATGAACCTGGAATCGGTCATGGTGATCGCTGAAGAAGTCGACGAGAACCTGTACCTGGCTTCCCGCAATCTGAAGAACGTGTTCGTGGTCGAGCCGCGCTACGCCGACCCCGTGTCGCTGGTGCACTACAAGAAAGTGCTCGTCACCAAGGGTGCGATCGACAAACTCAAGGAGATGTTCGAATGAGCACGCTCAAGTTTGACGAAGGTCGTCTGATGCAGGTGTTGGTTGCTCCCATCGTGTCCGAAAAGGCCACCATGGTTGCCGAGAAGTCCAACGCCGTGACGTTCAAGGTGCTGCAGAGCGCCACCAAGCATGAAATCAAGGCCGCCGTGGAACTGATGTTCAAGGTGGAAGTTGCTGGTGTCTCCGTGGTGAACATCAAGGGCAAGACCAAGCGCTTTGGCAAGACCACTGGCCGCCGCGACCACGTTCGCAAGGCCTACGTGATGCTCAAGCCCGGTCAAGAGCTGAACCTGTCCGGGGAGGCTGCGTAATCATGGCTGTTATCAAGCTCAAACCGACGACCCCCGGCCAACGCGGCACGGTCAAGGTCACGCGTGACCATCTGCACAAGGGTGCAGGTTTCGCCCCCCTGCTGGAGCCTCAGCACCAGAAGTCGGGCCGTAACAACAACGGTCACATCACCACCCGTCACAAGGGCGGTGGCCACAAGCACCACTATCGCGTGGTGGACTTCAAGCGCACCAAGGACGGCATCCCCGCCAAGGTCGAGCGCATTGAGTACGACCCCAACCGTACGGCCCACATCGCTCTGGTGTGCTATGCCGACGGCGAGCGTCGCTACATCATTGCTCCGCGCAACCTGGAAGTCGGCGCAACGATCGTCAGCGGTTCGGAAGCCCCGATCCGCGTGGGCAACACCCTGCCGATCCGCAACATCCCCGTGGGTTCGACCATCCACTGCATCGAACTGAAGATCGGCGCTGGCGCGCAGATCGCCCGTTCGGCAGGTACGTCGGCTACGCTGCTGGCCCGTGAAGGCATCTACGCCCAAGTGCGTATGCGTTCCGGCGAAGTGCGCAAGGTGCACATCGAATGCCGCGCGACCATCGGTGAAGTCGCCAACGAAGAACACAGCCTGCGCCGTCTGGGCAAGGCCGGTGTGAAGCGTTGGATGGGTATTCGCCCGACCGTTCGCGGCGTGGTGATGAACCCTGTCGATCACCCGCACGGTGGTGGTGAAGGCAAGACCGGTGAAGGTCGTCACGCTGTTGACCCATGGGGCAACCTGACGAAGGGCTACCGTACCCGTAACAACAAGCGCACGCAGTCGATGATTGTGTCGCGTCGCAAGAAGTAAAGGGTAGCAAATGACTCGTTCTCTTAAAAAGGGTCCGTTTGTTGACCATCACTTGCTGGCAAAGGCCGAAAAGGCCGTCGCCACCAAGGACAAGAAGCCCGTCAAGACCTGGTCGCGTCGCTCCATGGTTCTGCCCGAGTTCATCGGTCTGACCATCGCCGTGCACAACGGCAAGCAGCACGTGCCCGTGTATGTGACTGACCAGATGGTCGGCCACAAGCTCGGCGAATTCGCGCTGACCCGTACCTTCAAGGGTCACCCGGCGGACAAAAAAGCCAAGAAGTAAGGAATAGAACATGTCTGAAACACGTGCTGTTCTCCGTGGCGTCCGCCTGTCTGTGGACAAGGGTCGCCTGGTCGCGGACCTGATCCGCGGCAAGAAAGTGGACCAAGCCCTGAACATCCTGACGTTCACGCAGAAAAAAGCTGCCGTGATCATCAAGAAGGTGCTCGAGTCCGCCATCGCCAACGCCGAGCACAACGACGGCGCCGACATCGACGAACTGAAGGTCAAGACCATCTTCGTCGAACAAGGCACCACGCTCAAGCGCTTCACCGCGCGTGCAAAGGGCCGCGGCAATCGCATCAGCAAGCCCACGTGCCACGTGTACGTGACGGTTGGCAACTGAAAGGCCTGGGAAGAATATGGGACAGAAAATCCATCCTACCGGCTTCCGCCTGGCTGTTAGCCGCAACTGGGCCAGCCGTTGGTACGCAAGCAACCGTGACTTCGCCGGCATGCTGGCCGAAGACATCAAGGTGCGCGAGTTCCTGAAGGCCAAGCTGAAGAATGCCGCCGTGTCGCGCATCCTGATCGAGCGTCCTGCAAAGAACGCCCGCATCACGATCTTCTCGGCACGTCCTGGTGTCGTGATCGGCAAGAAGGGCGAGGACATCGAGAACCTGAAGAAGGAACTCGCAACCCGTCTGGGCGTGCCCGTGGCTGTGAACATCGAAGAAGTGCGCAAGCCTGAAATCGATGCCAAGCTGATCGCCGATTCGATCTGCCAGCAGCTCGAAAAGCGCATCATGTTCCGCCGCGCCATGAAGCGTGCAATGCAAAACGCCATGCGTCTGGGTGCCCAAGGCATCAAGATCATGTCTTCGGGCCGTCTGAACGGTATCGAAATTGCACGTTGCGAGTGGTATCGCGAAGGCCGTGTGCCACTTCACACACTGCGCGCCGACATCGACTATGGCTTCTCCGAAGCCAAGACGACCTACGGTGTGATCGGTGTGAAGGTCTGGGTCTACAAGGGTGACACGCTGGGTCGTAACGACCTGCCGGCAGCCGAGACCCCCCGCCCCGAAGAAGAACGTCGTCCTCGCGGCCCCCGCCGTGAAGGTCGCGGCGATGGTCGTCGTGACGGTGCTGGCCGTGGTGCCCGCCGCCCCGCAGGCGCTAACGCAGCACCTGCTGACGGCAGCGATAAGCCCGCCGGCGCTGGCGCTGATTCCGTTAAGCGCGTTCGCAAGACTGACGCGCCCGCTACAGCAGCGGACGGTAAAGGAGAATAAAGATGCTGCAACCTGCTCGCCGCAAATACCGCAAGGAGCAAAAGGGTCGCAACACCGGTATCGCAACGCGTGGTAACTCCGTTGCTTTCGGTGACTTCGGCCTGAAGTCCACTGACCGTGGTCGCCTGACGGCGCGTCAGATCGAAGCGGCTCGCCGCGCGATCTCGCGTCACGTCAAGCGTGGCGGTCGTATCTGGATCCGCGTGTTCCCGGACAAGCCAATCTCTACCAAGCCCGCAGAAGTGCGTATGGGTAACGGTAAGGGCAACCCCGAGTACTACGTGGCCGAAATCCAGCCCGGCAAGGTGCTCTACGAAATCGTGGGCGTCCCTGAAGAGCTGGCTCGTGAAGCGTTCCGCCTGGCCGCTGCAAAGCTGCCGCTGCGTACGACCTTCGTGTCCCGTCAAATTGGTGCCTAAGGAGAACAACATGACGAAAGCTGCTGAACTCCGCCAAAAAGACGTTGCCGGCCTGGAAGCCGAAGTGAAGTCCCTGCAAAAGGCTCACTTTGGCCTGCGTATGCAAAAGGCTACGCAACAGCTGGGTAACACGAACACGCTGCGCACCACGCGCCGTGACATCGCCCGCGCCAAGACCATCCTTGCTGAAAAGCAAGCTGCCAAGTAATCAGGAAGCCGACATGACGGAAGCTAAAAAATCCCTCAAGCGCACCTTGATTGGCAAGGTGGTCAGCGACAAGCGTGCCAAGACCGTGACGGTCATGGTTGAACGCCGCGTCAAGCACCCGATCTATGACAAGATCATGATCAAGTCCAGCAAGTACCACGCTCACGACGAGCAAGGTGAATACAAGCTGGGCGACGTGGTTGAAATCACGGAAAGCCGCCCGCTGTCCAAGACCAAGAACTGGGTTGCTACCCGCTTGGTGCAAAAGGCTGCTCTGGTGTAAGCCTACACAGGCCCACCGGCTGCAAGGCCACAGGAAACGACCCACAATGTGGGTCGTTTTTTCGTTTGGGGACCGCCATTTCGGCGGCCCCCGGTTTTGCACCACAAAGGAGATAGAGATGATCAAAGTCGGAGATGCCCTGCCCGCTGCCACCCTGATGGAATACGTGGAAGTCGAAGGCAATGGCTGCAGCATCGGCCCCAACCCCGTGAAGCTGCCCGAAGCCGCTGCCGGCAAGACCATCGCGGTCTTCGCCGTGCCCGGCGCATTCACTCCCACCTGCTCGGCCAAGCATGTGCCCGGCTTCGTGGAGCAGGCCGAAGCCTTCAAGGCTGCCGGCGTGGACGAGATCTGGTGCCTGTCGGTCAACGACGCCTTCGTGATGGGCGCGTGGGCCCGTGACCAGAAGACCGACGGCAAGGTGCGCATGCTGGCCGACGGCGATGCCGCCTTCGCCAAGGCCACCGGCCTGACGCTGGACCTGAACGGCAAGGGCCTGGGCCTGCGCAGCAACCGCTACTCCATGCTGGTCAAGGACGGCAAGGTCGCCACGCTGAACGTGGAAGGCCCTGGCAAGTTCGAAGTCAGCGACGCAGCCACCCTGCTGGGCCAGGCCAAGGCCTGATCCTGATCAGGCTGCAGGCCTGCCGGGCCTGGGCACCGCGCTTTTGCGAAAAAAGGCATTGCACCCAGTTGCAATGCCTTTTTGTATTTCAGGGGGCCGCTTCAGCCGGGCCCTAGAAGATATCGGCCTTGAGGTAATGCGCCCCTGCGATGGGGTTGTGATAGTAGGGCGGGATTTCCTGGAAGCCCAGGTCCGTGTAGAGGGCGCGTGCCGACTCCATGTCGTCCAGCGTGTCCAGCAGCACATGGTCATAGCCGGCCTGGCGCGCCACATCGAGCATGGCCTCGGCGAGCTGGCGGCCCAGGCCGAAACCGCGAAAGGCCTTGCGCACGAACAGGCGCTTCATCTCGGCGGCGTTGGCGTAATCGCAGTTGTCCAGCGGGCGCAAGGCGCAGCAGCCGGCCACGGCGCCATCGACCTTGGCCAGCAGGATGTGGCCGCGCGGCGATGCGTAGTCGCCAGGCAGATCGGCGATCTCGGCCTCGAAATCTTGAAATTGCAGATCGACATCCAGGCTTGCGGCGTACTCCTGGAAGATCTGGCGGACTTCGTCCATGTCTTCCAGGGGATTCGGCGCCAGCAAGGCGACAGCAGGCTTGTCCACGGGCACTTGGCTAAAACGACGGAAAACGCAGTGTAGCGGCAAGCTGGCAACATCTGGCCACGCCGTCAGAAAGCACCCCCCAGCTGCTGCACCCACCATGCGGCGGCCCCCGCCACCAACGCCAGGACCAAGGCCAACAGGCGGCTGGCTGCCGTGTCGCGTGAAGGGGGCAGGGGTTCGGGCAAATGCTTGTCTCCCGTCACCATGGCGTGCACCAGACCCCGTCCGCGCCAGGCATAGAACATGATCGCCAACAGGTGCAGGGCCACCAGCGCGTACAGCAGATACTGCCCCCAGTGCGCGTGGTAGGCGGTGGCCTGTGCCACGGTGTCGCCCGATACAAAGCGGCTCAGCGGCCCGGAGAACGCAATCTCGTCGTCGCTGAGCAACCCGCTGCCCACCTGGGCGATCAGCACGGCCAGCATGGCAAACACGGACAGGGCGCCCAGCGGGCTGTGGCCTGCGCTGTCGCTTTCCGTTCCTTTTCCCCGCACATGGCGCAGCACGGTGGCGGGCGCGTGGATGAAGCTGGCAAAGCGCGACCAGCGGCCGCCCACCAGGCCCCAAAGCAGGCGGAACAGCAGCAGGGCCAGCATGGCATGGCCCAGCAGCAGATGCCAGTTCATGGCATTGCCGCCCAGCTTGGCCGTCACGACCAGGCCGACCACCGTTGCGGCCAGCAGCCAGTGAAACAGCCGGGTGGGCAGGTCCCAGATGCGGACCTTGTGCTTGGCGGCGCCTTGTGCGGTCGATTCTTGTGCCATGGCATGAAAGCTGGGATGGGGATAGGGCATTGTGCCGCCCCGCATTCCTGCGAGGACCAGGAATGCACCCTGGCCGTGGTCAATCAAAGCGGTGCCGGCAAGACGCCGCTGCCATACTGGCCCGGCAGATTTCCCCACACTCCCAAAGGAAAACCACGATGAAGAAAGTTTCTGCATGGGCGCTGGCCGCCCTGGTGGCCGCCACGGCGCTGCCCGCGTCCGCACAGTTCGCCAAGTCCGAAGACGCCATCAAGTACCGCCAGGGCGCGCTCGCCGTGCTGGGCCAGCACTTCGGGCGCCTGGGCGCCATGGCGAACGGAAAGATCCCCTTCGATGCCAAGGCGGCCCAGGAAAACGCCGAGGTGGTGGCCTTCATGGCCAAGCTGCCTTGGGCCGCGTTCGGCGCGGGCACGGAAGGTGGAAAGGCCAAGCCTGAAATCTGGAAGGAGCAGGCCAAGTTCCAGGACCTGTCGGAGAAGATGCAGGCCGAGACGGTCAAGCTCGCGGCTGCGGCCAAGTCCGGCAACCTGGACCAGCTCAAGGCCTCCTTCGGCCCGGCTGCCGCCAGCTGCAAGGCGTGCCACGACAGCTTCCGCAGCCGTTGAGCGGCGGGCGGAGGATGCCCCAATGAAAAACCGGCCTGGTGCCGGTTTTTTTGTGCCCTGGTCTGCGCTGTATCAGGCCTCGGCCAGCAGCTTCTCGATCAGCCGATGCAACTCCGCGAAGTCAGGTGCGCCCACATAGCGCTTCACGATGTCGCCACGCTTGTTGACGATGTAGGTGGTGGGAGTCAGTTGCACATCGCCCCAGGCCCGGGCCACGGCGCCGGTGTTGTCCAGCGCGACCTTGAAAGGCAGCTTGCGCGAATCGGCGAAGTTCACCACATAGCTGGGCGGGTCGTAGCTCATGGCCACGGCCAGGGTCTCGAACCCCTGGCTCTGGAATTTCCGGTGGGTGGCAACGATCTCGGGCATCTCGGCCACGCAGGTGGTGCAGCTGGTGGCCCAGAAGTTCACCAAGGTCACCTTGCCCTTGAGGTCGGCCGTGGTCTGCTTGCTGCCGTCCAGCAGCACGAAGGTGGACTGCGGCGCCGCCGTCTGGCCGGCACCCGAATACACCCATGCGCCCATGCCGGCGGCTGCGGCGATCATCACGCCTGCGATCCAATGTTTGCTTGCCATAGCGACGATTGTGCCCAAAGTTGCGCCCGAAGGCCTGCACGCATGCCGTGCACCGCCTTTCGATGCGCGGCAAGGGCAAAAGTTCGGGGCTCGGACAGGTCGGGCCATGCCGATAATGCCGGCATGACATTGATGGAAAGCTTTTCGAAAGCAAAGGGCCGCGCTCTGGCCCTGCGGCTCGGCGCCGCGCTGCTGGTGTTGGCGCCCCTGGCCGCCTGCAGTCCCAGGCTGGATTGGCGGCAGGTCGCGGTCGAAGGCACGCCGCTGCGCGTGCTCTTGCCCTGCGATCCGCAATCCGCAACACGGCCGGTGGAGCTGGGCCAGGGCATGGGCACGGTGCAGATGTCCATGATGGGATGCGATGCCGATGCGTCGACCTACGCGGTGTCCCACTTCCTGGTCAGCGAGCCGTCCAGAGCCGCCGAGATGCTGTCGTACTGGCAGGCAGCCGTGCTCGGCCAGATGAACCCGGGTGCTCCGGGGCAGGCACCGGCGGGCGCCAAGCAACTGCGCTCCAAGGAAGATGGCCCTTTCCTGCCTGCGGGCGCACTGAATCTGCCGCAGTCGCTGCGCACCACGTTTGAAGGCGTGGGGCCCCAGGGCTGGAAGCTCACCGCCCATGGCGTGTGGTTTGCACGAATGGAGCCGGCAGGCGCACGCCTCTACCATGCCGTGATCTACAGCGACAAGCCGCGCACAGACGAGGCCAACAACTTCTTCGCCAGCCTGCAACTGCAATAGCAACGGCAACAGGTTTCGGAGCCACGGATGCGGGAGGCAGCTGTGGCATGGAACGCAGTGCAGGCGCGCCGGTTGCCCTGCATGCGCCTGCGCACGCCATAATCGACTCCGAACCCTGTGACTTCATGACCACGCGCATCCTTTTGTTCACCCACGCACCTTTGGCCCATGCACTGCGCGAATGCGCCTTGCATGTGTTCGCCGACAGTGCCGAGGACGTCCTTGCCCTGGATGTGCCCGCTCAGGAGCCGCCCGAGGCCACCCTGATGCGTGCCGAGCAGTTGCTGGAGGACCATGGCGGCCTGGTGGCGCTGCCCACGCTGGTGCTGACCGACCTCTTTGGCGCGACGCCCTGCAACGTGGCGCAGCGCCTTGTGGCGCAGCTGCCTGCGGGAAGACTGGTGGCCGGAGTGAACTTGCCCATGCTGCTGCGCTCCATAGGCTATCGCCACGAGGCGCTGGAAGCCGTGGCCGAGCGTGCCTTGGCGGGCGGCAGCCATGGGGTGATGCAGGTGGGCGTGAACACGCCTCAGAACCAGAGTCCGCGACCATCCAATGATCAAGACCCCTATAACCATCAGCAATAAACTGGGCCTGCATGCCCGCGCCTCCGCCAAGCTCACCAAGCTTGCAGGCAGCTTTCCCTGCGAAGTCTGGATGAGCAAGGGCGAGCGGCGCATCAACGCCAAGAGCATCATGGGCGTGATGATGCTGGCTGCCGGCATGGGCTCCGAGGTGCTGCTGGAAACCGAAGGACCGCAGGAGCAGGAAGCCATGGATGCGCTGACGGCCCTGATCAACGACAAATTTGGCGAAGGCCAGTGATGGGCCTCCGCTGCGCTGGCAGACGGTGAGCGCAAAAGAGCAACACGCGCCGGGCCCGGACGCTGCCGCATTGCGACGGCCCGGGGCCTGCGCAGCAGCAGGCAAAGGACAGGCGCAATGACGTTTGCAATCCACGGACTGGCCGTTTCACGGGGCATTGCGATAGGACGCGCGGTGGTGGTGGCCTCCAGCCGCATGGAGGTGGTGCACTACTTCATCCGGCCCGACCAGGTGGACGCGGAAATCGACCGCGCCCGCAGTGCACGCAACGCCGTCATCGACGAGCTGCGCCGTCTGCAGGATGAAATGCCCCAGGATGCGCCGGGCGAGCTCGATGCCCTGCTCGACGTCCACCTGCTGCTGTTGCAGGACGAGGCCCTGGCCGCCGCCATCAAGCACTGGATTTCCGATCGTCTCTACAACGCCGAATGGGCGCTGACCACGCAGCTCGAGGTCGTCTCGCGCCAGTTCGACGAGATGGAGGACGAGTATCTGCGCGAGCGCAAGGCCGACCTGGAGCAGGTGGTCGAGCGCATCCTGCGCTACATGAAGGGCATGGCCAGCCCCGTGCCCGCGCCTGCCGCACTGCCGCGAGCCGATGCAACGGGGGAGGGCGCGCCGCAGCAGCCGCTGCTGCTCGACGAAGTCACCGATGTGCCCCTGGTCCTGGTGGCGCAGGACCTGTCGCCGGTGGACATGCTGCAGTTCAAGAGCCGGCTGTTTGCCGGCTTCATCACGGCCGTGGGCGGGCGGACCTCGCACACGGCCATCGTGGCGCGCAGCATGGACATCCCGGCCGTGGTCGGCGCGCGCGCGGCCAGCCAGCTGATCCGCCAGGACGACTGGATCATCATCGATGGCAACGCAGGCGTCGTCATCGTCGATCCTTCTCCCATCATCCTGGCCGAATATGGCTTTCGCCAGCGCCAGAACGAGCTGGAGCGCGAGCGCCTCTCACGCCTGCGCCACACGCCCGCGCTGACGCTGGACGGAGAGCGCATCGAGTTGCTGGCCAATATCGAGCAACCCGGCGACGGGCCTGCGGCCGTGCATGCAGGCGCCGTGGGCGTGGGGCTGTTCCGCACGGAATTCCTGTTCATGGGGCGCGGCGGCAACCTGCCCGGTGAGGAAGAGCAGTACCGCGCCTACCGCGAAGCGGTGGACGGCATGCAGGGCATGCCCGTGACCATTCGCACGCTGGACGTGGGCGCCGACAAGCCGCTGGACAAGGCGCAGCCCAAGGATTACTACCTGAACCCCGCGCTGGGTCTGCGCGCCATCCGCTGGAGCCTGGCTGACCCGGCCATGTTCCGCACCCAGTTGCGCGCCATCCTGCGTGCGGCGGCGCATGGGCAGATCCATCTGCTGTTTCCCATGCTGGCCCACCAAAGCGAGATCGAGCAGACCCTGGCCCAGGTGCGGCTGGCGCAAAGCGAACTCGACGCGCGAGGCGTGGCCCATGGCCCGGTCAAGCTGGGCGCCATGATCGAAGTGCCTGCGGCCGCGCTGATCGTGCGCACCTTTTTGCGTTACTTCGACTTCCTGTCGATCGGCACCAACGACCTCATCCAGTACACGCTGGCCATCGACCGCGCCGACGAGACCGTGGCCCATCTCTATGACCCCTTGCATCCCGCCGTGCTCAAGCTGGTGGCGGACGTGATCGCCGAAGGAAGGGCGCAGGGCAAGAGCGTCTGTGTCTGCGGGGAGACCGCCGGGGATGTGGGCATGACGCGCCTGTTGCTCGGCCTGGGTCTGCGCAGCTTTTCCATGCATCCGGCGCAGATACTGGTCGTCAAGCAGGAAATCTTGCGTGCCGACACACGCAAGCTGACTGCCTGGGCGCAGGAAGTCCTCCGCTCGGACAGTCCCGCAGCGCTGCTGGGACCATGAATTCATGCAGGCGGGGATGCGCAGAAAAAGATTTGCAACTTTAGTTGCGATTGATTCTCATTCGATGCTATGATCAGCCCCAATGCAGCAAGAAACTCTCTGGTGGGGAATTCGAGCTGCAAGCCTTTTTCAGTTTCATCGTGGGGCGACTCGCCAGGCCTGTTCAGCCTGCAGCAAGTCGGTTTGCCAGCCAGCGGTCTGCCGGTTAGCCAGGCTTTTTTTCTACGATGTCAGAAGAGGCAACATCGCCTCCAATTCAAGCAGAGCATGCGTCAGCGGCTCTGCTTTTTTGTTGCCTGCGCGTCTTGAGGTGTGTTCATGCAGCCATGAAAAAACCCTCGGCAGCAGGGCTGGCGAGGGCTGGGTATTGAGGGCCGCCTGGGTGTGGCGAACTCAAACGCCTGCGGCGTGTGCCTGCTGATCCGCGTGGTAGCTGGAGCGCACCATGGCGCCCACGGCGGCGTGCGTGAAGCCCATCTTGTAGGCTTCTTCCTCAAACATCTTGAAGGTGTCGGGGTGCACGTATCGGCGCACCGGCAGGTGGCTGTTGCTGGGCGCCAGGTACTGGCCGATGGTCAGCATGTCGATGTCATGTGCGCGCATGTCGCGCATCACCTGCAGGATTTCCTCGTCGGTCTCGCCCAGGCCCACCATGATGCCGCTCTTGGTCGGAACCTTGGGGTGCAATGCCTTGAACTTCTTGAGCAGGTTCAGCGAGAACTGGTAGTCCGAGCCGGGACGCGCTTCCTTGTACAGGCGCGGTGCGGTCTCCAGGTTGTGGTTCATCACATCGGGAGGTGCGGCCTTGAGGATTTCCAGCGCACGGTCGTCGCGGCCACGGAAGTCGGGCACCAGGATCTCGATCTGGGTCAGCGGCGAGAGCTCGCGGATGTTCTTGATGCACTCCACGAAATGGCCCGAGCCGCCATCGCGCAGGTCGTCGCGGTCCACGCTGGTGATCACCACGTACTTCAGGCGCAACTCGGCAATCGTCTTGGCAAGATTGAGCGGCTCGTTGGTGTCCAGCGGGTCGGGGCGGCCGTGGCCCACGTCGCAGAACGGGCAGCGGCGCGTGCACTTGTCGCCCATGATCATGAAGGTGGCCGTGCCCTTGCCGAAACATTCGCCGATGTTGGGGCAGGAGGCTTCCTCGCAGACCGTGTGCAGCTTGTTGGCGCGCAGGATGTCCTTGATCTCGTAGAAGCGCGTGGTGGGGCTGCCCGCCTTGACGCGGATCCACTCGGGCTTCTTGAGGGCCTCGCCATGCTCGACCTTGATCGGGATGCGCGAAAGCTTCGCTGCCGCCTTCTGCTTGGCCAGCGGGTTGTACTCGGCTTGGGACTGCGCTTCGCGCACGACGGTGTTGGTGGTCATGGTTCTGGATTCAGGGGGCTAGGCGGCGCTGCAACTGTCGTCCCAGCACGCGCGCGGCTTCGTCCCAGGTTGTCTGAACGCCGATTGTAGAAAGGTCCACCGTTTGCAGTCCTGCATAGCCGCAAGGGTTGATCCGGTCGTAGGGTTCCAGGTCCATGGCGGCATTCAGGGCAACGCCGTGATAGGTGCAATGCCGGCTGACCTTGATGCCCAGGGCTGCAATCTTGCCCAGCCCCGAAAAATCAGGCTGGGGCGCAGGCGAGCCGGGTGCGCGCAGTTGCGGGCGCTGGGCCAGCATGGCGTGGCTGCGAGGATCGTCAAGACGCACGTAGATGCCGGGGGCGCCTTCCACGCGGTGGCCGGTGATGCCGAAATGCTCCAGCGTGCGAATGACCGCATCTTCGATGCGGAACACGTATTCCTTGACGAAGTAGCCCAGGCGCTGCAGATCCAGCAACGGATAGGCGACCACCTGGCCCGGGCCGTGGTAGGTGACCTGCCCGCCGCGGTTGGTTGCGACCACGGGAATGTTGCCAGGGCTCAGCAAGTGGTCACTTTTCCCGGCAAGGCCTTGCGTGAAATGCGGGGCGTGCTCGCAGATCCAGAGCTCGTCGCGCGTGCCGGCATCGCGGCCGCTCGTGAATGCCTGCATGGCCTGCACCGTGGCTTCGTAGTCGGTGCGGCCCAGCAGGCGCAAGTCCAGCGTCCGCGCAAGCTCGGCGGCTGGGGCGCTCAAAGCACCACTTTCACAAGCGGGTGCGAGGTGAATGCCCGGTACAGGTCGTCGAGCTGCTCGCGGCTGGTGGCCGTCACCGTGACGGTGACGCCCAGGTATTTGCCGCTGCTGCTGGGGCGCAACTCGATGGTGCTGGGGTCAAAGGCGGGGTCGAAGCGCTCGGCGATCTGGGTGATTTCATGCACCAGATGCTCGGCCTTGATGCCCATGACTTTGATGGGAAACTGCGACGGGTACTCGATCAACGAGTCCTTGCGCGGGTCCGCGCCCGGCGCGGCTGCTGGTGCGGAGGAGGGGGTGGGGGCGTCGGTCATAGGTGAATCAAGGTTAATCGCTTGGCGTTGGAGGCGATTGTGCGCTATCGTTCGCGGCCATGTCGCAGCCTGGGGCTGCCGCGCCGCCGGTCACGAAAACTCCACACACAACAAACAAGCTGCCTGCGGTGCGAGGCTGGCGTTGTTGGCCTGCTGCCACACAGCCAGGCTGCCGCCGCCGTTTTGGACATGCCCGTAACAACCCCTATCGTTCGGCAGGGGTTTTTACTTATAATCAGAGGCTTTGTGAAAAAGTCTTGTCTGGTCTGCGGCCTTCGAGAACTCAATGAAAAACTACGCCGCTGACACAGACGCTGACAGGGAACTTGAGGGCGAGGATTCCGACTTCAAGCCCCTGACCTCCGAGGAGGCTCAGGAGTGGCGCACGCGAAACCCGCAGATGTCTGTGTGGCGCTTCGTGGTGGTCCAGGCGGTGGTTGGCGTGCTGGTGGCACTGGTCGCGTGGCTGGTGACGGGGCGCGCCGAGGTCGGATGGTCGGCTGCCTATGGCGCCTTGTCGGTGGTGCTGCCGGCTGCGCTGTTTGCGCGCGCCGTCGTGCGCAAGAGGCCTGGCGGCGCTGCAGCCGCCATGGTGGGAATTTTTGGCTGGGAACTGGTGAAGCTGGTGCTGTGCATTGCCATGCTGGCGGCTGCACCCAAGCTGGTCCCGGGGCTGAGTTGGCTGGCGCTGCTGGCGGGCTTGGTGATCGTCATGAAAACGTATTGGGTCGCGCTGATAGTGCGGGCCAATGTCCGAAAAACCGATTGATATTTGAAGAGAAGTTGACCGATGGCCGCAGACGCGCACGCACCTACTGCAAGTGAATACATCGTTCACCACCTGCAGCACCTCCAGAACATCAAGCAAAAGTCGATCATCGACTTTTCGGTCATCAACCTGGACTCGATCGTCGTCAGCGCCACGCTGGGCGTGCTGAGCCTGTTCGTGCTGTGGCTTGCCGCGCGCAAGGCCACATCGGGCGTTCCGGGCCGCTTCCAGGCGGCTGTAGAGCTGCTGGTCGAGATGGTGGACAACCAGGCCAAGGCCAACATCCACAACGCGCAAAGCCGCAAGTTCATCGCTCCGCTGGCACTGACCGTGTTCGTCTGGATCTTCATGATGAACGCCATGGACATGCTGCCCGTGGACCTGCTGCCGGTACTGTGGCAGGGCGTCCAGGGTGACTCGCACGCCTACCTGCGTGTCGTTCCCACGGCTGACCTCTCGACCACGCTGGGCCTGTCCTCGGCCGTGCTGATCCTGTGCTTCTTCTACAGCATCAAGATCAAGGGCATGGGCGGCTGGGCCCACGAACTGGTGACCGCTCCGTTCGGCACCAGCAAGAATCCCGTGTTTGCACTGATCCTGGGTGTTATCAACCTGGCCATGCAGATCATTGAATATGTCGCCAAGACGGTTTCGCATGGCATGCGACTGTTCGGCAACATGTACGCTGGTGAGTTGGTGTTCTGTCTGATCGCTCTGATGGGCGGTGCGGCTGCCATGTCGCTTTCCGGTGTGTTGCTCCCCTTGGGGCACATCATTGCAGGCTCTATCTGGGCGATCTTCCACATTCTGATCATCACCCTTCAGGCCTTCATTTTCATGATGCTGACGCTGATCTATCTCGGCCAGGCACATGAAGCCCACTGACCATTTCCTTTCCCTCTCAACCTTTCTCTTTCTTTAATCTCAGGAGTCATCATGGAAAACATTCTCGGTCTCGTCGCTCTGGCTTGTGGTCTGATCGTTGGTCTGGGCGCTATCGGCGCTTCGATCGGTATCGCCCTGATGGGTGGCAAGTTCCTGGAATCGTCGGCACGTCAGCCTGAGCTGATCAACGAACTGCAAACCAAGATGTTCATCTTGGCCGGTCTGATCGACGCTGCCTTCCTGATCGGTGTTGCTATCGCTCTGCTGTTCGCTTTCGCCAACCCCTTCGTCCTGGCCTAAGCTCCGATCAACGCCCTAGATAGAAAGGTGTTGCCGTGAGTATCAACGCGACCCTGTTCGTCCAGGCCATCGTTTTCCTGATCCTGGTGCTGTTCACGATGAAGTTCGTGTGGCCCCCGATCGCGAAGGCGCTGGATGAACGAGCTCTGAAAATCGCCGATGGCCTCGCTGCTGCCGACAAGGCCAAGACTGACCTGGCCGCCGCCAACAAGCGCGTCGAGCAGGAACTGGCCCAGACGCGCAACGAAACGGCATCGCGGCTTGCGGACGCCGAACGCCGTGCCCAGGCCATCATCGAAGAAGCCAAGGCCCGTGCCTCCGAAGAAGGCAACAAGATTGTTGCTGCTGCCCGCGCCGAGGCCGAGCAGCAGACAGTCCAGGCCCGTGAAGCCCTGCGCGAGCAAGTGGCTGCGCTGGCCGTCAAGGGCGCCGAGCAGATCCTGCGCAAGGAAGTGGATGCCGGCGTCCATGCCGACCTGCTGAACCGCCTGAAGACCGAGCTGTAAGGAAGAGCAAACATGGCAGAACTCGCCACCATTGCCCGTCCTTACGCAGATGCCCTGTTCAAGGCCAGCACCCAGCAGGGTGCTGACCTGTCCGGCACTGTTGCCTGGGCGGAGGAATTGGCGGCGATTGCCGCCAATCCGCAATTGCGCCAGCTGGCCGACGACCCCAAGGTGACCGACGAACAACTGTTCGACGTCATCAGCGGCGTGGCCGGCTCGGCATTGCCCGATGCCGCTCGCAACTTTCTGCGCGTCATCATTGAAAACGGCCGACTGCAAGCCCTGCCAGAAGTGGCGGCCCAGTTTCGCAGCCTCGTGAACCGCGCCGGTGGCTCGTCCGACGCCGTGGTTCAAAGCGCTTTTCCCATAGATGCTGCCGCTCTGGCTGCCCTCGGGACTTCGCTGGAGAAGCGTTTCGGCCGAAAGCTGAACCTGTCGGTGCAGCAAGATCAGTCCCTGATCGGTGGCATCCGCGTCGTGGTGGGTGATGAAGTTCTTGACACGTCCGTCAAGGCCCGCCTGGAACAAATGAAAGCGGCCCTCATTGCGTAACAACGCGACTGAGGTCTCGGCTAACCAAAGCTAAAGAAGGAAAGAGTCATGCAACTCAATCCCGCAGAAATTTCTGAACTGATCAAGAGCCGCATCGAGGGTCTGGCTGGCAGCAGCGACATCCGTAACGAAGGCACCGTGGTTTCGGTGACCGACGGTATCGTGCGCGTGCACGGCCTGTCGGACGTGATGCAAGGCGAAATGCTGGAATTCCCCGCAGGCAAGGATGGCCAGCCCTCCTTCGGCCTGGCGCTGAACCTCGAGCGCGACTCCGTCGGCGCCGTGATTCTGGGCGAGTACGAGCACATCTCCGAAGGCGACACCGTCAAGTGCACGGGCCGCATTCTGGAAGTGCCCGTCGGCCCCGAACTCATCGGCCGCGTGGTCAACGCCCTGGGTCAGCCGATTGACGGCAAGGGCCCGATCAACGCCAAGATGACGGACGTGATCGAGAAGGTCGCTCCCGGCGTGATCGCACGCCAGTCCGTGGACCAGCCCCTGCAGACCGGCATCAAGTCCATCGACTCGATGGTGCCCGTCGGCCGTGGCCAGCGCGAACTGATCATCGGTGACCGCCAGACCGGCAAGACCGCCGTGGCCATCGACGCCATCATCAACCAGAAGGGTCAGGGCGTTACCTGCATCTACGTTGCGATCGGCCAGAAGGCTTCCTCGATCAAGAACGTGGTGCGTGCCCTGGAGCAGGCCGGCGCGATGGAATACACCATCGTCGTGGCTGCCACCGCTTCCGAATCCGCTGCCATGCAGTACGTGTCGGCCTACTCCGGCTGCACGATGGGCGAGTACTTCCGCGACCGCGGCGAAGACGCCCTGATCGTCTATGACGACCTGTCCAAGCAAGCCGTGGCCTACCGCCAGGTTTCGCTGCTGCTGCGCCGTCCCCCGGGCCGCGAAGCCTTCCCCGGCGACGTGTTCTATCTCCACAGCCGCCTGCTCGAACGTGCAGCCCGCGTGAATGCCGACTACGTCGAAGCCTTCACCAAGGGTGAAGTCAAGGGCAAGACGGGTTCGCTGACGGCACTGCCCATCATCGAAACCCAGGCCGGTGACGTGTCGGCCTTCGTGCCCACGAACGTGATCTCGATCACGGACGGCCAGATCTTCCTGGAAACCAGCCTGTTCAACGCCGGTATCCGCCCCGCCATCAACGCCGGTATCTCGGTGTCGCGCGTCGGTGGTGCTGCACAGACCAAGCTGGTCAAGGGCCAGTCCGGCGGTATCCGTACCGACCTGGCGCAATACCGTGAACTGGCTGCCTTCGCGCAGTTCGCCTCCGACCTGGACGAAGCCACCCGCAAGCAGCTGGACCGCGGTGCCCGCGTGACCGAACTGCTCAAGCAGGCCCAGTACAGCCCCCTGTCCACCGCTTTGATGGGCGCTTCGCTGTTCGCAGTGAACAAGGGCTACATGGACGACATCCAGGTCAAGCAAGTGCTGGCTTTCGAGTCTGGTCTGCACCAGTTCCTGAAGACCAGCCACGGCGCCCTGATCGACAAGCTGAACGCTTCCAAGGCCATGGACAAGGATTCCGAAGCCGAATTGAACGCCGCCATCGCTGCGTTCAAGAAGTCGTTCGCTTAAACCGGACGAGGAGCCATCATGGCAGCAGGTAAGGAAATTCGCGGCAAGATCAAATCGGTGGAAAACACCAAGAAGATCACCAAAGCCATGGAAATGGTGGCCGCATCCAAGATGCGCAAGGCGCAGGAACGGATGCTGGCTGCACGCCCGTACAGCGAAAAGATCCGCAACATTGCAGTCCATCTTGGCCAAGCCAACCCTGAGTACGTGCACCCGTTCATGCAAGTGAACGGTGATGCAAAGACAGCCGGCGTCATCGTGGTGACGACGGACAAGGGGTTGTGCGGCGGCATGAACACCAACGTGTTGCGTGCTGTCACGGCCAAGCTGCGGGAGCTGCAGGATCAAGGCGTGTCGGCAGAAGCAGTGGCCATTGGCAACAAGGGTCTGGGCTTTCTGAACCGTGTCGGCGCCAAGGTGGTTTCGCACGCGACGGGTCTGGGCGATACGCCCCATCTGGAAAAGCTGATCGGCCCTGTGAAGGTGCTGCTCGATGCATATGCAGCGGGCAAGCTGAGCGCGGTGTACCTGAGCTACACCAAGTTCATCAACACCATGAAGCAGGAATCGGTGGTGGAGCAGTTGCTGCCCCTGTCGTCCGAGAGCATGCAGGCCGAGAAGACGTCTGGCCATAGCTGGGACTACATCTACGAACCCGACGCGCAGTCCGTGATCGACGAACTGCTCGTGCGCTACGCAGAGTCCCTGGTCTACCAAGCTGTCGCGGAAAACATGGCGTCCGAGCAATCGGCGCGCATGGTGGCCATGAAGGCCGCTACCGACAACGCCGGCAACGTCATCAGCGAGTTGAAGCTGGTCTACAACAAGACGCGTCAGGCAGCCATCACGACCGAACTGTCGGAAATCGTGGCTGGCGCCGCTGCTGTGTAAAGCAGCTCAACAGACAAACTAATTGGAGCAAAAAATGGCTCAAGTGCAAGGCAAGATTGTTCAATGTATTGGCGCTGTGGTGGACGTCGAGTTCCCCCGCAACGCAATGCCCAAGGTGTTCGATGCCCTGAAGCTCGACGGCTCGGCCCTGACGCTGGAAGTGCAGCAACTGCTGGGTGACGGCGTTGTGCGTACCATCGCCCTGGGTTCGTCCGACGGTCTGCGTCGCGGCCTGATGGTGTCCAACACCGGCAACCCCATCACCGTGCCCGTGGGCAAGGCGACGCTGGGTCGCATCATGGACGTGCTGGGCAACCCCATCGACGAACGCGGTCCCGTGGATCAGGCGCTGACGGCTCCCATCCACCGCAAGGCACCGGCTTATGACGAGCTGTCGCCTTCGCAGGAACTGCTGGAAACCGGCATCAAGGTGATCGACCTGATCTCGCCCTTCGCCAAGGGCGGCAAGGTGGGTCTGTTCGGTGGCGCCGGTGTGGGCAAGACCGTGAACATGATGGAACTCATCAACAACATCGCCAAGGGCCACGGTGGTCTGTCGGTGTTCGCCGGTGTGGGTGAACGTACCCGCGAAGGCAATGACTTCTATCACGAAATGTCGGACGCCGGCGTGGTCAACCAGGAGTCGCTGAACGACTCCAAGGTGGCCATGGTCTACGGCCAGATGAACGAACCCCCGGGCAACCGTCTGCGCGTGGCGCTGACCGGCCTGACCATGGCCGAAGCCTTCCGTGACGAAGGCAAGGACGTGCTGTTCTTCGTGGACAACATCTACCGCTACACGCTGGCCGGTACCGAAGTGTCCGCTCTGCTGGGTCGCATGCCTTCCGCCGTGGGCTACCAGCCCACGCTGGCCGAGGAAATGGGCCGCCTGCAAGAGCGCATCACCTCGACCAAGGTCGGTTCGATCACTTCCATCCAGGCCGTTTACGTGCCTGCCGATGACTTGACCGACCCCTCGCCTGCCACGACGTTCGCCCACTTGGACTCGACCGTGGTGCTGTCGCGTGACATCGCTTCGCTGGGTATCTACCCCGCCGTCGATCCGCTGGACTCCACCAGCCGCCAGCTGGACCCCCAAGTCGTGGGTGAAGAGCACTACAAGGTGGCCCGCGAAGTGCAGGGCACGCTGCAGCGCTACAAGGAACTGCGCGACATCATCGCCATTCTGGGCATGGACGAGCTGGCTCCCGAAGACAAGCTGACCGTGGCCCGCGCCCGCAAGATCCAGCGTTTCCTGTCGCAGCCTTTCCACGTGGCCGAAGTGTTCACTGGCGCTCCCGGCAAGTACGTGTCGCTGGCTGAAACCATCCGTGGTTTCAAGATGATCTGCGCTGGCGAGTGCGATCACCTGCCCGAGCAGGCCTTCTACATGGTTGGCACCATCGACGAAGCCTTCGAGAAGGCCAAGAAACTGGCGGCTTGAGCCTGCGGCACCCCCTGAGCGACTGCGTCGCTTCCCCCTCTCTACCCGCTTCGCGGGGAGGGGGACGACACCCTCGCTGCGGGGCGGCCCTTGCTCGGTGTCCCCGATCTGGGCCCTGCCGGTTCCAAGTTCCAGTCAACCTTTTCTGAGGAGCAAAGATGAACACCATCCACGTTGATGTGGTCAGTGCCGAAGAGTCCATCTTCTCCGGTGAAGCGCGCTTTGTCGCCCTGCCCGGTGAATCCGGCGAACTGGGCATTTTTCCCCGCCACACTCCGCTGATCACGCGCATCAAGCCTGGCTCGGTGCGTATCGAGATGGCGGACGGCAGCGAAGAGTTCGTCTTCGTGGCCGGCGGCATCCTGGAAGTGCAGCCCAACTGTGTGACCGTACTGTCCGACACCGCCATCCGCGGTGCCGACCTGGACGCCGAGAAGGCCGAGAAGGCCAAGCTCGAAGCCGAGGAAGCACTGAAGAACGCCAAGAGCGAAGTCGATCTGGCGCGTGCCCAGTCCGAGCTGGCCGTCATGGCCGCTCAGATCGCGGCCCTGCGCAAGTTCCGCCAAAAGCGCTGAGCCCCATTCGGGCTCCAGCTGCAAGAAAGCCGCCCTCGGGCGGCTTTTTCTTTGGTGCGAAAGGCTGGAAGGCCGGTCACCGGCCCCATGGCTCAGTCGCCGCAGCGGGCCTGGTACACGTAGGTCACGGCATTGTCCTTGGGGTCCACCGTGCGCGACTTGTGCGTCACGGCCTTGGCGGGCACGGGGCACAGGGCGCGGATCTGTTGCTCGCAGCGCTTGGGGTCGTCTTCGCGCAGCTTGCAGCTGAGCACATAGTCATATTCCTGCGAGTCGTCGAGGATGGGGCTTGCGCAGGCGCTCAGGGTCAGCACGGCGGCCAGCAGGCCCAGGCGGGCCAGGGTGTTCTTCATGGTGTGGATGCTCCTTGATGAAATGGCGTGACGCTATCACAGCCTCCGTGCCCGCGATAGCTTGATGAAGGGGGTGGCTCGGCCCGGCCTGCGCAGCCTGCCTGCCTTTCAGTGGTGCTGTATCACGACAGCATTGGGAAGATTGTCGCTGCCATCGTGCACAGGCTGCAGCGGGTCACGCGGAAAGTTGGTTTCAAGCAGCAGGCTCACGCGCTCCAGGGCTGCTGTCATGCCCATGGCGTAATGGCCGCCCTGAAAGGCGGCACCCATGTCGCTGATCAGCGTTTGCCATTGTTCCGCCGGCAGGGTGCGCGCCAGGGCGCGGTCGGCGACGATTTCGATGGCGTGGTCGGCCAGCAGCAGATAGATCAGGGCACCGTTGTTGTGTTCGGTATCCCAGACGCGCAGCTTGCCGAACAGCGTGATGGCGCGCTCGCGCGGCGTGGCGTCGCGCCACAGGTAGCTGGGCGGCAGTCCGGGTTCGACGCAGATGCGAATCTGGCCTGTATGGCGCTCCTCGCTCATGGTGATCAGGCGCTCCAGCTCCGCCAGGCTTTCAGGCGGGAGTGCACGGCGCAACTGCCCTTCGGCCCAATGGTGGCGCAGCAGCCGGAGCAGACGCTGTACAAAGCCTGTGATTGCAGCCGCCATCTCACCAACTCCCCGAGGCGCCGCCGCCCCCGAAACTGCCGCCTCTGCCAGAGCTGAAGCCCCCGCCACCGCTGCGGCCGCCGCCCCCGCCAAAGCCGCCACCACCGCCCCATCCACCGCCGCCACCCCTGCCGGAGCGGCCGCTTCCCAGCAGGGTGAACAGCAGCGCGACGACTCCCGCTCCTGCGGCGACGAGCAGGCTGGCCGTCACCACATAGGCGGCAATGCCGGCGCCTGCCCCCGCCAGCACGGAGGCCAGTGGCCGGCCCAGCACCGAGCGCAGGATGGGGCCGACCACGGCCACGCCGAAGAAGAAGAACAGCATCAGGTCTTCCATGTCGAAGCCCCTGTCCGGGCTTTTGGAAGAATGGGGGCTGGAGGAGGGCGCCGGCAGTTGCTCGCCCGCAATGCGTGCTGCCACCTGGTCCAGCGCAGCGGTGATGCCGCCCGCATAGTCCCCCTGGCGAAAGCGTGGTGCCATCTGCTGGTCGATGATGCGCGCGGCTGCCAGGTCGGGGATCGCGCCTTCCAGCGCGCGGGCTACTTCCATGCGCATGCGCCTGTCGTTCTTGGCAATCACCACCAACAGGCCGTCGCCCACGTCGCGGCGGCCGATCTTCCAGTCACTGGCCACGCGCCAGGCATAGGCGGCAATGTCCTCGGGCGCGGTGGTGGCCACCATCAGCACGACGACCTGCGAGCCCGACTTCTGTTCGATGCCACGCAGCCTGTCTTCAATGGCGCGTGCCTCATCGGCCGACAGCGTGCCCGTCTGGTCGATGAGCCGCGCCGAGAGGGCCGGCACGGGCTGCGGCGCCTGCGCCAGCGTGCTCCCGGGCAGCAGCAGCATGGTCAGGACAAGGGCGCAAAGCATGCGCCACAGTGGCACCAGGGACATGGTCACGGCTTACTTGTTGCCGAAGTCCACCGTGGGCGGACGGGAGATTTCGGCCTCGTTCTGCACGCTGAAGCTGGGCTTGGGTTCGTAGCTGAAAACCTTGGCCGTCAGATTGGTCGGAAAGCTGCGCGCCAGCACGTTGTAGGACTGCACGGCCTGGATGTACTGGTTGCGCGCCACGGTGATGCGGTTCTCCGTGCCCTCCAGCGTCACGCGCAGGTCGCGGAAGCCCTGGTTGGCCTGCAGCTGGGGATAGCGCTCGGCCACCACCATCAGCCGCGACAGGGCACTGGACAGCTCGCCCTGCGCCTGTTGGAACTTGTTGAAGGCCTCGGGGTTGTTGACCAGCTCGGGCGTGGCCTGGATGGAGGTGGCCTTCGCGCGTGCCTCCACCACCTTGGTCAGGGTTTCCTGCTCGAAATTGGCCTCGCCCTTGACCGAGGCCACGATGTTGGGCACCAGATCGGCACGGCGCTGGTACTGGTTGAGCACTTCGCTCCAGGCCGACTTGGTCTGTTCGTCAAGACGCTGGAAGTCGTTGTAGCCGCAGCCGGTCAATGCCAGGACGGTGGCAAGCGTGGCGAGTAGACGTTTCATAAGATGGCAACCTGAAAGCGACAATGGAAAACAGTATCGCGCACGATGCATGCGCAATGCTGGCGATTGTGCTGCGCGCCCGGCCTGCTGCCCTGTAGGGCAAAGGCCATTGCGCAGCGGTGTGGCAAGGACTGCTAACAGGGCTTTTATGCACGAATTCACGGCGGCGCGCTGGTTGCCGGGGGGCCATGCCCAGACCATCTGGCCGGCACTGTTCGCGCGCCGCTGGCCGGCGGGCCAGGCGGCGCCCGCCTGGCGCTGGGAGCGCTGGGATACCCCGGATGGCGACTTCATCGATGTCGCCTTCGGCGGTGCTCCCACCCTGCCTGCCGATGCGCCATGGCTGGTGCTTTTCCATGGCCTTGAAGGCTCGGCGAACAGCCACTATGCCCAGGCCATGGCCTGGGTGGCCGCGCAGCGTGGCTGGCACATGGCCGTGCCGCACTTTCGCGGCTGCAGCGGCGAGGTCAACCGGGGCCCGCGCGCCTATCACTCGGGCGATGTGCAGGAGGTGGACTGGATACTGCGCCGCCTGCGCGCACGGTCTTCCCGCCCGCTCCATGTGGTGGGTGTTTCCCTGGGCGGCAATGCGCTTGCGCGCTGGGCCGGTCTGCAGGCAGACAAGGCCGCCGAGGTGGTCCAGGCCCTTGCGGCGGTGAGTGCGCCGCTGGATCTGGCGGCTGGCGGCATGGCGCTGGGGCAGGGTCTGAACCGCTGGATCTACACACGCATGTTCCTGCGCACGCTGGTGCCCAAGGCGCGGGTCAAATGGGCGCAATTTCCCGGGCTCTTCGACCGCGATGCCGCGGTGCGCGCGCGCGATCTGAAGGAGTTCGATGACGCGTTCACGGCACCCGTGCATGGCTTTCTCGATGCGCACGACTATTGGCGCCGGGCGGCAGCCAAGCCTGTGCTGGGCAGCATTGCCGTGCCCGCGCTGCTGCTCAATGCGCTGGACGATCCTTTTGTCCCTGCATGCAGCCTGCCAGGGCCAGGCGAGGTCGGCCCACGGGTTACGCTGTGGCAACCGCCGCATGGCGGTCATGTGGGTTTTGCACAGGGACATTGGCCAGGGCATGTACTGGGCATGCCGCAGGCCGTCACGCAGTGGCTGGCAGACAGCGAACAAGGATGAATGCAATGGACGATATCGTGAAGCAGGCCATGGCCAAATGGCCCCATGTGCCCGCCTGCAGCGGCTGGCTGGGGCTGGACGAGCGCGGGCGCTGGTATCTGCGCGATGAAGAGGCACAGGCCTGCGGCGCTTTCGACAGCGGCACCCCGGGAGCCAAGGGCGCGGAGGTGCGCAACGAAAAGCTGGCGGACTTCATCGCCCGCAACTATCTTGCCGAGCCTGATGGTCGGTGGTTTTTCCAGAATGGTCCCCAGCGCGTGTATGTGGAACTGGAAAGCACACCCTGGATATGGCGGCTGCGCTGGGATGGCGAGCGCCTGCAGATGCACAGCCACACAGGGGCAGAGCTGCAGGCCGCAGACATCAAGGAGGTTTTGATGGATGAGACAGGGCGCCTGTATCTGGCCATGCCCTCCGGCCTGGGCCTGGTCCATACGCAGGACATGGTCGATGCCGCTGCCGCGCTGGACGCCGGCATGCTGCCTGCCTGTGAAGAGGTGCCGGCACAGACGTTGCCGCAACGCTACGGTTTTGTGCGCAGTCCGGCCCGGGCATGAAAAAACCGGCCGAAGCCGGTTGGTGCCAGACATCCTGGGCCTTGCTCAGTTGGCGGGTGCCGCTGCACCTTCTGCTGCAGCGCCTTCTGCGGCCGGGGCCTTGGGCTCTTCAAACTTGCCACCTGCGGCATTGGCCATGTAGACCACGCCGCGGGCAATTTCGGTGTCGTTGAAATCGCCGCCGCCTTGAGGCGCCATCGCTCCCTTGCCCTTGAGGGCCGAGTGCACCAGACCTTCCAGACCTTGTGCCAGGCGCGGGCCCCAGGCCGCGGCATCCGCGAACTTGGGAGCACCTGCGGCACCTGTGGCATGGCAGGCCGCGCATTGACCCTTGAAGACTTCTTCACCCGAGCGCAGCGGGCGATTGGCATCCCGGATTTCCACGAGGCCGATTTTCTGCAGCCGCTGGGCCTTGGCCATTTCGGTCTGGGAAGCGCCGGCGCCGGCCTTGTCGGCCGAGCTCACGTATTGCACGAGGCCGATGATCACGAACACCGGAACCACGAAAGAGAAAAACACCGCCATCAGCAGCTGCTTGGGGTTCTTGATCGGGCCCGTATGGGCTTCTTCGGTGTGGGTTGCGCTCATGAAGTCCTCTTGTGTTGTGGGGGCGTGAGTCAACAACAAATTATATCGACGGGCCTCTTGCAGACACTGCGCGCAGACCCGGGTTGACCTGGGGTGCACATATGCCATGAGATGGATCAAGCAAATGGCAAATGCTTTCCGCGCGCCATGAAAAAGAGGTGTTCACCTTGCGGAGAACACCTCTGTGCGGTTGGCGCGGCAGATACCGGCCTTGGGTCTTACTGCGCGGGCGCGGGAGCCGGCGTGGCTGCCGCTGCTGTCGCTGTCCTGTCGGTCCAGCCTCCGCCAAGCGCCTTGTACAGCTCGATCTGGTTGAGCAGCTGCGCCAGACGCACGCTCACGGTGGACTGCTCCAGCGCGAACAGGGTGCGCTGTGCATCCAGCAGGTCCAGGTAGCTGGCCACGCCGTTGCTGTAGCGCAGGTCGGACAGCTTCAGGCGTGCCTGCTCGGCTTCGAGCTGGGCGCGCTGGGCCATGATCTGGTCACGCAGCGTGCCCTGGCTGTCCAGTGCGTCGGAGACCTCGCGGAAGGCGCTCTGGATGGACTTCTCGTACTGGGCGATGGCCACTTCGCGCTCGACCTTGGCCGCAGCCAGATTGGCCGAATTGCGACCCGCATCGAAGATGGGCAGGAGGGCGGATGGCGCGAGGGTGAAGCCCCAGCTGCCGCTCTTGAACAGGCCCGACAGCTCGTTGCTGGCCGTGCCGAACTGCCCCGTCAGCGTGATGCGCGGGAAGAAGGCGGCACGCGCGGCACCGATGTTGGCGTTGGTGCTGATCAACTGCTGCTCGGCCTGGCGAATGTCGGGCCGCTGCGTCAGCAGATCCGACGGCAGGCCGGCCGGCACGGCGGGCAGGTCGGCTGTGTCGCGCAGTCCCTGGCTGGAGCCCAGGCTGGCGAGCACGTCCGCTGGCAGGGACTGGCCCAGCAGCAGCACCAGGGCGTTCTCGTCCAGGGCGCGCTGGCGCTGCTGCTGCGCCAGCGTGGCGCGCGCAGCCTCGGTCAGCGAGACGGCTTGGCGGTAGTCCAGCTCGGACGCCACGCCCGTGTCGAAGCGCAGCTTGGTCAGCTTGATCGACTCTTCACGGGTCTGCAGCGTGTCGCGCGAGATCTTCAGCAGCTGCTCGTCGGCCAGCAGCGTGTACCAGCCGCTGGCCACAGCGGCCACCAGGCTGGTCTGCGCGGCGCGGCGTGCTTCCTCGGTCGCCAGATACTGTGCCAGGGCCGCTTCCTTCAGGCTGCCGATGCGGCCGAAGAAGTCCAGCTCCCACGAGGTGACGGCCAGGCCGACCTGGTAGCTGTTGACGTACTTGGTGCCCGAGCCCGTGGTGTTCGGGGCGCGGCTGGCGTTGACGCCTGCACCGACCGTCGGGAACTGGTCGGCGCGCGTGATCCGGTACTGGGCCTGGGCGCGCTCGATGTTGAGCGCGGCCACGCGCAGGTCACGGTTGTTGTCCAGCGCGGTGCGAACCAGCTGCTGCAGGCGTGCGTCCTGGAAGAAATCCTGCCAGGGCAGCTGCGCTGCAGCCGTGCCGCCTTCCGCCGCAGCGGTGGCGTTCGCGCGGGTGTACTGCGCCGCGACCGGAGCGGCAGGGCGCTCGTAGGTGGGGATGAGCGAGCATCCCGCCAGGAGCAGGGCGGTGGCGATGGCCACCGGGGTACTGCGATTAATCATGGCTCAAGGCCTCCTTGCCGGCCGGTGTGGACGGCGGGTTGTGCGATTTGATCTTGCCCTTGAACAGCTTGCGCACCACGACGAAGAAGGTGGGCACGAACAGCACGGCCAGCACGGTGCCGGTGATCATGCCGCCGAGCACGCCGGTGCCGATGGCACGCTGGCTGGCCGAGCTCGCGCCCGTGGCGATCACCAGAGGCACCACGCCCAGGCCGAAGGCCAGCGAGGTCATGATGATGGGGCGGAAGCGCAGGTGGGCGGCTTCCAGCGCAGCTTCGATCAGTCCCTTGCCTTCGGCCTGCAGGTCCTTGGCGAACTCCACGATCAAGATCGCGTTCTTCGCCGACAGGCCGATCACCGTCACCAGTCCGATCTGGAAGTACACGTCGTTGGAGTAGTTGCGCAGCAAGGTGGCAAGCACCACGCCCAGCAGACCCAGCGGCACGACCAGAATCACCGACAGCGGGATGGACCAGCTTTCATACAGGGCGGCCAGACACAGGAACACGGCCAGGATGGCGAAGGCGTACAGGAAGATGGCTTGCGAGCCCGCCAGCTTTTCCTCACGCGACTGGCCGGTCCACTCGAAGCCGAAGCCTTCGGGCAGCTTGGCAGCCAGCTTTTCCATCTCGTCCATGGCATCGCCCGAGCTGAAGCCCGGTGCGGCCGAGCCTTCGATGCGCACGGCAGGGTAGCCGTTGTAGCGCACCGTCTGCTGGGCGCCCTTGACCCACTTGGTGGTCGCGAAGGTGGACAGCGGCACCGGATCGCCCTTGGCGTTGCGCGCGTTCAGGCGCAGCAGGTCGTCGGGCTGCATGCGGGCCGGAGCATCGGCCTGCACGATCACGCGCTGCAGACGACCCTGGTTGGGGAAGTCATTGACGTAGGACGAGCCCAGCGCCGTGGACAGCGCGGCATTGATCGAGGTGAAGTCCACGCCCAGGGCGTTGGCCTTGTCGCGGTCGATCTCGATGCGCAGCTGGGGCGCGTCCTCCAGACCATCGGGACGCACGCCCGCCAGCACCTTGCTCTGCCCGGCCATGCCCAGCATCATGTTGCGGGCATTGATCAGCGCATCGTGTCCGTGGCCGGCACGGTCCTGCAGGCGGAACGAGAAGCCCACGGCGTTGCCCAGTTCGGGAATGGGCGGCGGGTTCACGGCGAACACGAAGGCATCGCGGATGCCCGACGTCATGCCCATGATGCGGCCCGTCATGGCGTCCACCGTGGAGTTCGCTCCCTTGCGCTCGGACCAGTCCTTGAGCGGCACGAAGGCGAGGGCGGCATTCTGGCCCTGGCCGGAGAAGCTGAAGCCCAGCACGCTGACCATGTTGGCCACTTCGGGCTGCGGCAGCACGGCTTCTTCCACCTGCTTCATCACCTCCAGCGTGCGCTCCTTGGCGGCGCCAGGGGGCAGTTGCACGTTGACGATGAAGTAGCCCTGGTCCTCGGTCGGCAGGAAGGAGGTCGGCAGGCCACGGAACACCACCACGGCGCCCGCGATCACGGCCAGGTACACGCCGATCATCAGCACCGAGCGCTTGAGCAGTCGGGCCACCCAGCCTTCATAGGACTTGGCCGAGCGTGCGAACGTGCGGTTGAACCAGCCGAAGAAGCCCTTCTTCTCGTGGTTGTGACCGGCTTCCACAGGCTTGAGCAGCGTTGCGCACAGGGCCGGTGTCAGCGTCAGCGCCATGAAGGCCGAGAAGCTGATGGAGGCGACCATCACGATGGAGAACTGCCGGTAGATATTGCCGGTGGACCCCGCGAAGAAGGCCAGCGGTATGAACACCGCGATCAGCACCAGCGTAATGCCCACGATGGCGCCCGAGATCTGGCCCATGGCCTTGATCGCGGCTTCGCGCGGCGGCAGGCCTTCCTCGCTCATGATGCGCTCGACGTTCTCCACCACCACGATGGCGTCATCCACCACGATGCCGATGACCAGCACCATGCCGAACATGGCCAGCACGTTGATCGAGAAGCCCACGGCCTGCATGACCGCGAAGGTGCCCAGCAGTGCAATGGGCACCACGATGGTCGGGATCAGCGTGTAGCGCCAGTTCTGCAGGAACAGGTACATCACCAGGAACACCAGCACGATGGCTTCCAGCAGCGTGTGGGCGACCTTCTCAATGGAGATGCTCACGAACTTGGAGCTGTCGTAGGGAATGGAGTACTTCACGCCCTTGGGGAAGAACTTCTGCAGCTCTTCCATGCGCGCATGCACGGCCTTGGCGGTCGCCAGCGCATTGCCGCTGGGCGTCAGCTGGACGCCGATACCCACGGCATCCTTGCCGTTCAGGCGGGCGGAGGTCGCGTAGGCCTGGCCGCCGATCTCGATGGTGGCCACGTCCTTGAGGCGCACGGTGGAGCCATCGGGATTGGCGCGCAGCACGATGTTCTCGAACTGGCCGATCGAAGACAGCTGGCCCATCACCGTCACCGTGGCGGCGATCTTCTGGCCCGTGATGTTGGGCAGGTCACCGATGGCGCCGCTGGCCACCTGGGCGTTCTGACTGCGGATGGCGGCCGTCACGTCCTCGGCCGAGAGCTTGTAGCCCTGCAGCTTGGCGGGATCGAACCAGATGCGCATCGCCTTTTCGGTGCCGAACAGCTGTGCCTGGCCCACGCCGGCCACCCGCTGGATTTCGGGAACGATGTTGCGCGAGGCGTAGTCACCCAGGGCCACCGTGTCATAGGCCTTGGCGTCCTCGGACGACAGCATGATGAACAGCAGGAAGTTGGACGACGCCTTGTCCACGCGCACACCCTGCTGCGTCACGGACGCAGGCAGGCGCGGCGTGGCGCGCGACAGGCGGTTTTGCACGTCCACCTGCGCCAGGTCCACGTTGGTGCCAGCCTCGAAGCTGATGGTGATGCTGCCCGTGCCATCGGCCTGGGCCACCGACTCCATGTAGACCAGACCGGGCGAGCCGTTCATCTCGCGCTCGATCACGGACAGCACGCTGTCTTCGAGCACCTTCGCGGACGCGCCTGGATAGGCGGTGTTGATGACGATGGCTGGAGGAGCCACCTTGGGGTATTGAGCGATCGGAAGCTTGGTCAGCGCAATACCACCGAGGACGATGATGAATAGCGCGACGACCCATGCAAAGATCGGTCTGTCGATAAAGAACTTGGCCATTGCTGAGCCCCTTGATTACTTCTTGTCTGCCTGGTCCGCAGGCTTGGCGTCGGCTGCGGCTTGCGGGGCTGGCGCTGCCGCGCCGGCCGGCTTCTGGGCACCTGCGGCCTCTGGCTGCCAGGGCACGGGCTTGACCGGCGTGCCGGGCGGCAGCATCTGCAGCTTCTGGAAGCCGTCGACCATGACCTTCTCACCCGCCTGCAGGCCTTCGCTGACCAGCCATTGGTTGTTCTGGGCCGTGGTCACCTTCACCTGCCGCTTGGTGATCTTGCCGTCGTCGCTGACCACGCTCACGGTGTCGCCGGTTTCGGTACGTGTCACCGCCTGCTGTGGCACGGCAATGGCGTTGGACGCCTGGGCCTGCTCCATGCGCACGCGCACATACATGCCGGGCAGCAGCAATCCCTTGGGGTTGGGCACCTCGGCACGCAGCGTGACCTGGCCGGTGGAGCTGTCCACGGTCAGGTCGGTGAACAGCAGCTTGCCCTTGAGCTCATAGGCCGTGCCGTCGTCCAGGCGCACCTCGACGCTGGCAGCCTCGGCGCCATCGGCCTTCTTGAGCTTGCCCTGCTCCATCGCGCGGCGCAGCCGGAAGGCCTCGCTGGACGACTGGGTGAAGTTCACATAGACAGGATTGATCTGCTGGACCACGGCCAGCGGAGTCGCCTCGCCCTGGCCGACCAGCGCGCCTTCGGTCACCAGAGACTGGCCGATGCGGCCAGAAATGGGGGCGGTGACGCTGGTATAGCCAAGATTGATCTCGGCGGTCCGCACGGAGGCCTTGCCGACCGCGACGTCAGCCTGGGCCTGCTTGTAGGCCGCCTCTGCATTGACGAAGTCCTGCTTGCTTATCGCGTTGGCGGCAACCAGCGGGCGATAGCGTTCCAGTTGCGCCAGTGCCTGGGCCTGGTTGGCCTCGGCACGGGACTGCGTGGCCTTGGCACTTTGCAGCGTCGCCTGGTAGGGCGCCGGATCGATGCGGTACAGCACCTGGCCGGCCTTCACGTCGCTGCCTTCCTTGAACAGGCGCTCCTGCACGATGCCGGCGCTGCGGGCGCGGATCTGGGCCACGCGGCGCGCATCCACGCGGCCAGGGAGTTCGGTCACAAGGCCCACGTCGGCGGGGGTGGCGACCACCACGCCCACCGGCACGGCGGGCATCTGCTGCTGCGCGGCAGCTTGTTCTTCGGGCTTTTTCCCGCAGGCCGCCATGGCCATTGCGGCAGTGACGGCCAGGGCCACGGTGGTGAGGCGCAGACTGCTGTAAGGGGACGGAGCGGCTGACACATTGCTGCGTGTGCTGGGCATGATGGGTCCTTGTGCTGAATCAAATAACGATGTTGACGTTCCGGTCAGCGCTATCCGGAACGCCCGTGTCCACGGGCAAGTCGCGGATTATACATACATACATGAATGTATAATGACCGCTGTTGCTGCAAGGCGGCGCGAAGCATGGCGTAGCGTGGCATGGCCGGGCTCAACGATGGAAGGAAATACATCTTGGCACGACGAACGAAAGAAGATGCGTTTGCAACGCGCAACAGTCTGCTGGACGCTGCGGAGCAAGTGTTCTACGAACAGGGTGTCGCCCGGGCCTCGCTCAACGAGATTGCCCAGCGAGCCGGCGCCACGCGCGGTGCGGTCTACTGGCATTTCAAGGACAAGCTGGATCTCTTCTATGCCATGCTGGACCGCGTCACGCTCCCGCTGGAGCAGGCCGCTCAGGGCGACTGCGAAGATGACTCCGAATGCGATGCGCTGGAATATGTGCGGCGCCTGATGGCGGTGGTCTTCGGGCGCATCGCCGATGACGACAGCACGCGGCGCGTCTTCGAGATCCTGCTGCTCAAGGTGGAATACGTGGGCGAGCTCATGCCCGTGCAGGAGCGCAACCGTGCCGCACTGGACTCTTTTTCCGCGCAACTGGAGCTGGCGCTGCGTGCGGCTGCCGAAAGCCATGCGGTGACCATGTCCATGCCGGCTCCCCAGGCCTCGATCGCGCTGTGCGCCATGTTCGATGGCCTGCTGCAGAGCTGGCTGCTGGGAAGGGCCTTCGATCTCAAGCAGGTGGGCGCGCAGGCGGTGGATGTCTGCCTGCGGGGGTTGGGCTTCACGGTGCCGCAGGCGCAATAGCGCCGGGTCCTGGGGGCTTGGACGTGCCGGGGCAAAGTCATGCGACAATGCTCGGCTTGTGCAGGGCAGCGATGCCCTGAGCGGCTGTAGCTCAGTGGATAGAGTATTGGCCTCCGAAGCCAAGGGTCGTGGGTTCGATCCCCGCCAGCCGCACCACAATTTTTCTTGGATCGCCCAGGTGGCCTGAGAAAAAAATGCACTGAAATTTTTCTGACGAAAAAAACGGTGCTAGAATTCAAATCTCTTCGGAGGGGTGCCCGAGTGGCTAAAGGGGGCAGACTGTAAATCTGTTGGCTTACGCCTACACTGGTTCGAATCCAGTCCCCTCCACCAGTAATGGTGAAGAAGAGAAGTCATCTGAAAAGATGGCGACGTGCAGTCAATCTGTGCGGGAGTAGTTCAATGGTAGAACCCTAGCCTTCCAAGCTAATGACGCGGGTTCGATTCCCGTCTCCCGCTCCAGTTGGCGAGCAAAGTTTTTTGAGATTGCTTCGGCAGCCTCAAGGCCCATGTGGCTCAGTGGTAGAGCACTCCCTTGGTAAGGGAGAGGTCGGCAGTTCGATCCTGCCCATGGGCACCATTATCTCTGGTGCGCTCGCTAGATGGGGTTGCGCCAAATCCTGTTGTAGTGATTTAGATTTTTTTCGGAGTCGGAAAAATGGCTAAAGCAAAATTCGAGCGTACCAAGCCGCACGTCAACGTTGGCACCATCGGTCACGTGGACCACGGCAAGACGACCC
>NZ_JBQZGF010000022.1:2500-5518 GCF_052692095.1 Delftia sp. NA_296.1
TGAATGGGGAAACCCACCCGCAAGGGTATCGCATACTGAATACATAGGTATGCGAGGCGAACCTGGAGAACTGAAACATCTAAGTACCCAGAGGAAAAGACATCAACCGAGATTCCGAAAGTAGTGGCGAGCGAAATCGGAAGAGCCTTCTAGTGATAGTCAGACGGTTAACAAAACGGAATGGAAAGTCCGGCCATAGTAGGTGATAGCCCTGTATGTGAAAACCGACTGGTGGTACTGAGCTAGAGAAAAGTAGGGCGGGGCACGAGAAACCCTGTCTGAATATGGGGGGACCATCCTCCAAGGCTAAATACTCATCATCGACCGATAGTGAACCAGTACCGTGAGGGAAAGGCGAAAAGAACCCCGGGAGGGGAGTGAAATAGATCCTGAAACCGCATGCTTACAAAAAGTAGGAGCCCGCAAGGGTGACTGCGTACCTTTTGTATAATGGGTCAGCGACTTACATTCAGTGGCAAGGTTAACCGAATAGGGGAGCCGTAGAGAAATCGAGTCCGAATAGGGCGTCCAGTCGCTGGGTGTAGACCCGAAACCAAGTGATCTATCCATGGCCAGGATGAAGGTGCCGTAACAGGTACTGGAGGTCCGAACCGACTAGTGTTGCAAAACTAGCGGATGAGCTGTGGATAGGGGTGAAAGGCTAAACAAACTTGGAAATAGCTGGTTCTCTCCGAAAACTATTTAGGTAGTGCCTCAAGTATTACCTGCGGGGGTAGAGCACTGTTTAGGCTAGGGGGTCATGGCGACTTACCAAACCTATGCAAACTCCGAATACCGCAGAGTACAGCTTGGGAGACAGAGCACCGGGTGCTAACGTCCGGACTCAAGAGGGAAACAACCCAGACCGCCAGCTAAGGTCCCTAAAATTGGCTAAGTGGGAAACGAAGTGGGAAGGCTAAAACAGTCAGGATGTTGGCTTAGAAGCAGCCATCATTTAAAGAAAGCGTAATAGCTCACTGATCGAGTCGTCCTGCGCGGAAGATGTAACGGGGCTAAGCCAGTTACCGAAGCTGCGGATTTGCAATTTATTGCAAGTGGTAGGAGAGCGTTCTGTAAGCCTGTGAAGGTGCCTGGTAACGGGTGCTGGAGGTATCAGAAGTGCGAATGCTGACATGAGTAGCGTTAAAGGGGGTGAAAAGCCCCCTCGCCGTAAGCGCAAGGTTTCCTACGCAACGTTCATCGGCGTAGGGTGAGTCGGCCCCTAAGGCGAGGCAGAGATGCGTAGCTGATGGGAAACAGGTCAATATTCCTGTACCGATGTGTAGTGCGATGTGGGGACGGAGAAGGTTAGCTCAGCCAACTGTTGGATATGTTGGTTCAAGCCTGTAGTCGTGCCTGGTAGGCAAATCCGCCGGGCTTAGATGAGGGGTGATAACGAGTCTGCTTGCAGACGAAGTGAGTGATACCCTGCTTCCAGGAAAAGCCACTAAGCTTCAGCTACACACGACCGTACCGCAAACCGACACTGGTGCGCGAGATGAGTATTCTAAGGCGCTTGAGAGAACTCTGGAGAAGGAACTCGGCAAATTGATACCGTAACTTCGGGAGAAGGTATGCCGCAAGTAGGTGAACTTGAACAAAGGGAGCCCAAAGCGGTTGCAAAAAATCGGTGGCTGCGACTGTTTAATAAAAACACAGCACTCTGCAAACACGAAAGTGGACGTATAGGGTGTGACGCCTGCCCGGTGCTGGAAGATTAAATGATGGGGTGCAAGCTCTTGATTGAAGTCCCAGTAAACGGCGGCCGTAACTATAACGGTCCTAAGGTAGCGAAATTCCTTGTCGGGTAAGTTCCGACCTGCACGAATGGCGTAACGATGGCCACACTGTCTCCTCCAGAGACTCAGCGAAGTTGAAATGTTTGTGATGATGCAATCTCCCCGCGGAAAGACGGAAAGACCCCATGAACCTTTACTGTAGCTTTGTATTGGATTTTGAACGGATCTGTGTAGGATAGGTGGGAGGCTTTGAAGTGAGGACGCTAGTTCTCATGGAGCCGACGTTGAAATACCACCCTGGTGCGTTTGAGGTTCTAACCCAGGTCCCTTATCGGGATCGGGGACAGTGCATGGTAGGCAGTTTGACTGGGGCGGTCTCCTCCCAAAGCGTAACGGAGGAGTTCGAAGGTACGCTAGTTACGGTCGGACATCGTGACGATAGTGCAATGGCATAAGCGTGCTTAACTGCGAGACTGACAAGTCGAGCAGATGCGAAAGCAGGACATAGTGATCCGGTGGTTCTGTATGGAAGGGCCATCGCTCAACGGATAAAAGGTACTCTGGGGATAACAGGCTGATACCGCCCAAGAGTTCATATCGACGGCGGTGTTTGGCACCTCGATGTCGGCTCATCTCATCCTGGGGCTGTAGTCGGTCCCAAGGGTATGGCTGTTCGCCATTTAAAGAGGTACGTGAGCTGGGTTTAAAACGTCGTGAGACAGTTTGGTCCCTATCTTCCGTGGGCGCTGCAGATTTGAGGAAGCCTGCTCCTAGTACGAGAGGACCGGAGTGGACACACCTCTGGTGTATCGGTTGTCACGCCAGTGGCATTGCCGAGTAGCTAAGTGTGGAAGAGATAACCGCTGAAAGCATCTAAGCGGGAAACTCGTTTCAAGATGAGATCTGCCGGGGCCTTGAGCCCCCTGAAGAGTCGTTCAAGACCAGGACGTTGATAGGCTGGGTGTGGAAGCGCAGTAATGCGTTAAGCTAACCAGTACTAATTGCTCGTGAGGCTTGACCCTATAACTTTGATGACGTGATCATCAAGGTGGTTATGCCAAGTAAGGCGCAGTCAAAATACAAAGCTGATTTACAGACTCTATGAATTCGTTGTGTTGCTCCGTGAGCAGCATGACAACAAGTTATGCCTGATGACCATAGCAAGTTGGTACCACTCCTTCCCATCCCGAACAGGACAGTGAAACGACTTTGCGCCGATGATAGTGCGGGTTCCCGTGTGAAAGTAGGTCATCGTCAGGCTCTTACAGCCCAAGAAACC
>NZ_JBQZGF010000023.1:0-461 GCF_052692095.1 Delftia sp. NA_296.1
GTGTCGATGGCCTGCACGCCGGTGAAGCTGCCCTCGCCCGAAGATTGGGCGTAGTGCAGGCGCAGGCTGCGGCCCTGCGGGTCGGTGACCTTGAGCAGGCGGTTGCCCTTGGCGTTGTAGTCCAGTCGGACCTGTTCGCCCGAGGGCAGGCTGATGCGGGTCAGGCGCCCCCGGTGGTTGAAGCGCAATTCGCGCCCGTCCATCCATTGCCAGGTGTAGTGCCGTTCCTGGCCGGGCTTGGTTTCCTTGGTGCCCTTTGTATCCGGGCCTTCGATGCGCACGATGCCGTTGCCCGGCTGCTCGCTGGCGCACAGGCTGGGGTGCTCGCGCAGCTTGCTGAAGATGATGCGGGTGCCGTCGGCCTGCACGATCTGCAGGTTGGTGGGGTGGTCGTACAGGCGGGCCTCGTAGCTGAGCAGCCAGCCGCGGCCGAGCAGGCCCGGGGGCACGTAGGCCAGGCC